>JAGBIM010000024.1 GCA_017934975.1 Clostridia bacterium
ATAACGACCTTCTTCGCGCCGGCGTTGATGTGAGCCTGGCTCTTTTCCTTGGAGCAGTAGAAACCGGTGCATTCGAGAACTACGTCAACACCCAGTTCACCCCAGGGGCAGTTGTTGGCATCTTTTTCAGCGTAGATCTTGATGGTCTTGCCGTCGACGGTGATGGAATCTTCGTCAGCGGAAACTTTGTCGGCCAGAGCGTAACGACCCTGAGCAGAGTCATACTTCAGCAGGTGAGCCAGCATCTTGGGGCTGGTCAGATCGTTGATGGCGACAACTTCGTAGCCTTCAGCACCGAACATCTGACGGAAAGCCAGACGGCCGATGCGGCCGAAACCGTTAATAGCAACTTTTACGGACATGGGAAATTCCTCCTAAAATAATTTATTTACACCTATATTATAAACTAAAATTGTGACATTCGCAAGGGGGTAAGGGCAAAAAATCCCCTTTTTTCTTGTAGAAAATAACCATGAAACACCATTCCGCTTTGTATACCTTGCACAAAAGCGCTCCTTTTTCACGGTTTTATCCCTTTAGGGGCTTATTCCTCACCGAAGAACTCGGATTCTTCGTCCTTATCCTTCTTGAAGATTCCCTTTACCTTTTCGATGACGCCGGGGGCCAGGTCAATAACCTTGTCGATGGCCGAGGCCGAACTCTGGTTTGCGGGCAGGACGTTCACCGTGCCCGTGGGGGAGATGACCAGGAAAGAGACCGGGTTGATGGTCACGCCCGCACCGCTTCCTCCGCCGAAGCAGAGCTTGGGGTTGGTCTTCGTTGCGAAATCCGATCCGCCCGACACGAAGCCCACGGAGATCTTGGAAACGGGCAGGATAACCGTTCCGTCGGGGGTTGTGATGGGGTCTCCGATGACGGTGTTGGCGTCCAGCATGGATTTTACGTTCTGAATGGAGGTTTCCATTACGTGCTCCAGGGCCGCACCCCGTCTGCCGTTTTCGGGTTTCTTATTGGTGTTGTTCTGTTCCATATTTCATACCGCCTTTTTTGTTGGTTTCGTTTACAGTTTTTTCGTCAATGCAAGAATGCATCCCAGGGAATGGAAAAGCCGCACGGAGAAGACCCCTTCCCCTTCGCCCCGAAATTCTTCGGAGGTAAAATCGGGTGTGATCCGAATCTCGCATCGGTCCAGCTTGTCCACCGCCGAAAGCGCCCCCACGATGGGGTAGACCGCCGCGTTGACAGATCCGTACGTCAATGCGATTTTGTCCGCGTCCTCTCCGCCGATGGCCAGATCGATCTTCAGCTTCTCACAGCGGAATTTTGCGATAAATTTGCTTGTGATCGTGGTCAGAATATCGAGATAATCCCGAAAAGACGCTTCCTTCAGCGCCTGGGTCACTTCCCCCTTCAAACCGCTCTTTTTTGCAGGCTTTTCCCGGGTGGAGGAGACCTTTTTCGACTTTTGCTTTTTCGGCTTTTTCTTCGGCTTTTCTTTTCGGGGATAGAGAGTAAACCACAGGGAAAAAACGCGCAACCGGAGGGTTACGCCCCTTTCATCGTACCGTATCAGAAGCGCCGTTTTCGTGAAAAGGGCCGCAGAGAGCAAGAGCAACGCCAACCCTACGACGGTTCCTGGGACGATCAGAAGCCACCACCAAGGGCTCATGCTTCCACCTCTTTGGGTTCGTCGGGTTTCGGTTCGGATTCCTCCGCAGATTCACTCAAAACCGCCTCGGTCAGCAGAATTTCTCCGCCGGGAGAGGAGAGACTTTCTTCTTCGGGATTCAACGGGGGCATATCCGCCAGAGAATCCAGTCCGAAGACGGTCAGGAATTTATCGGTGGTTACGTAAGACATGGGCCGTCCGGGCAGGTCCAGCCGCCCGTCCTCCTGCAAAAGTCCCTTTTCTTCCAGGGCTTCCACGATTTCCGAGGAGGCAACCCCGCGGATTTGGGAAATATAGGGCTTGGTCACGGGCTGATTGTACGCCGCAATGGAAAGAACCTCCAGGGCCGCGTTGGATAGCTGAGGCCGCTTTTTCGCCAGAAACAGAGCCACGTCTTCGCCGTATTCCGGCTTTGTGGAAAAGCGGAAATCGTTGTCGTGCCGTACCAGCCGATAACCGTGATGATCCTTTTCATATACCTTTTGCAGGGCGATCAGCTCGGTGAGGATTTCTTCCTCCTCCATGCCCAAAAAGATGGCCAACTGCTCCGCGTTCACCGGTTCCACGGAGGCAAACAGGATGCTCTCGATGAGCGCCGACAAATTTTTCATTGGTTTTCCTCCGTCTTTTTGTTTCGGATCAGTTTAATATCCGGGTTGTTTTCGTCTTCCGTTTCCTTGACCTCCACCCGTCCCGACCGCATCAGCTCCAGCAGCGCCAAAAAGGTCGCCACGATTTCCGAGCGGGATTTTGCTCCGCGGAACAGATTTTTAAAGGGGGCGGTGGTCTTTTTGATCAGCACCCGCATTACCGAAACGATCTTCGTTCCCACGGCGATGAATTTCGTGCTGACCAGACTGTTGATGGATTCCTTGGGGGGATGAATCCGATCTTTATGCCGCTTGAGTAGCTTCGTGTAGGTTTCGTACAGAAGGGTGGCTTCTTTGCCGCCCTCGTAATCGGGTTTGGGCAGATCCGTGGGAAGATGTTCCTTGAAATGAATCTTGTCCCCTTGATATTTGGGGCGCATCTGCAGGGAAATACGCTTGTATTTCGCGTATTCGATGAGCATCTGCTCCAGCAACCACTTGGGGTCCTCTTCCTCGTCTTCCGTTTTGGGTAGAAGAGAGCAGGATTTGATGTAAACCAGACGAGAGGCCATTTCCAGAAAGTCCGCCGTGATCTCCAGGTTCCGTTCCCGCGCCTGATCCATCCAAGCCATATACTGCTCCAACAGCAGGGAGATCTCGATGTTGTAAATGTCGATCTTATGCCGTTCGATCAGCGTCAGCAGTACGTCCAGCGGTCCTTCGAACCCCTCCAGCTGATAGGTTGGTTCGTTCATCCGAAAATTCCTCCCAAAATGCTTTCTACGATGGGGAAAAATCCGTTGAGGATGGCGTTGCTGAAAAAGCCCAGAATGTCAATGCGGTTCAACGTAATAATCAGAACCAAAAAGAAAATGAACGAATATTGCTCCAGCTGATAATATTTGATTCTCGTGCGCAGGGGGAGGAGCTCTCCTACGATTTTCGAACCATCCAGCGGGGGGAATGGAATCAGGTTAAAGACGGCAAAGGTTGCGTTGTACACGGCCATGATTTGAAACAGTTCGGCGAGATAAAGCATCCACGTCACGTCGTTTTGGATCCCGAAAACGAGTAAAATGCCGTATATCAGCAGGGAAATAAAGCAAAAGAGAATATTGGAAAGCGGACCGGCGGCGGCCGTCAGAATCGTGCCCACTCTGCGGTTTTTGAAGTTGCGCGGATCAAATTCCACGGGTCTTGCCCAACCGAATCCAAAAAAGAGCAGGAAGAGAAATCCCTTCAAATCCACGTGGGCGATGGGGTTCAGGGTCAACCGTCCCTGATATTTTGCGGTTTTGTCGCCCAACGCGTAGGCCATCAGTCCGTGCGCACATTCGTGAACGGGAAAGACCAGCATCAGCGCAGTTACGGAATAGACCAAAATCAAAAGAGCGTCCAAAGGTTCGATGATTCCCTTGAACAGGTCGAAAAGCAGATCCAATAACATAAGTCGAAATTATCCTCCGATCAACAACAGGGGGAAAAGGGTGAGAAGTCCGCTGACCGATACACTCGTGCCCCATACGGGGAGGGTGATGCAGGCCAACAGAAGGGACAACGTGGTGTAAATCAGGAAGGGAAAGGTTCCCTGTCTGCGTAACGCAAGACCTTTCTTTCCAAAAGGCTTTTTGCGCAGGAAGGTTTCCGCGTCGGAGCAGGGAAGAGGAAGCAGAGAGAAAATCAAAAGAGAAACGTGTGCGGAAACCAAAGCTCTTGCAAAAAGCATCAGCACCGATACGAAAGCGTTTTCCGCGAAGATCCACAGCACGTTGTAGAGCAGGACGGCGACGATGGCTCCGATTGCCGTATTGCAAATTCCGCCCCAAAAGATTTTACGGTTTCCTTCGGGGGTCTTGGTGCGGTTCTCTTCCCGCAGGGGACCTTTCAGACAACCCGTCATAACGAAAAAGAAGATCGACCAAAGCCCGGAGGAAAGATCCTGCACCAGAAGAAGGGGCAATTTCGGATATTCCGTTCCCGACTTCTTTGCGCCGCGGGCCTGTCCCCCTCTTCGGAGAAGCAGGGCAACCAGCGCCGCAACGGCGTAAGCAATCACGGATAAAGTCAATCCGTAGGCAGAGAAGATAGATCGTTCGGATAAACAGTCAATCAGCATGAGAAGGTCTCCTGAAACGGTTGAAGTAAGTATACCTTATTATTATACACGAAAAAAATGAAAAAGTAAAGCCCTTTTTTTAATTTTCGGGGGCTTGACACAAAAATGTTTTAATGATATAATATCTTCAAGGGAAAAATCCGCATTTTTTTTGATTTTTTGGAAGGGAGGGATCTTTCGTTGTTTTGGATTTGGTTTTTTTGCATCCTTGCGGGATTGCTTTTCCTCGGTGCCGTCGTTTTGTTTTTCGTGGGGCGCCGTCTTCGGTTTATGCCCTATACCGTAACGTTGCCGAAGCTCCCCGCTTCCTTCGATGGATTTCGCATTGCCGTTATTTCCGATCTGCACGATCGCCGTTTCGGTTCTGCTAACGGAATCCTCGCGCGAAAGGTGTTGCAAGCAAGCCCCGATTTGGTGGTGATGGCAGGCGATATGCACGAGCCGCCCCATGATCCGCAGCCCTTTTACGACTTGATCCGTTCCCTTTCCGCCCGCGCTCCCGTCACTTATACGGAGGGAAATCACGATCTTCGCAACATGTCTTCCCCCCGTTATGCCGAGCATTTGGACCGAATCGCCCAAAACGGTGCCGAGGTTCTTTTGGATTCCTTCTTCCCCATTTTGCGAAACGGGCAGATTCTGATGCTCTACGGTCAATCCTGGCGCAGTATCCGTGAGGGCCGTCAGCCGACCTTTGATCCTTCCGTCTGCACCGTTGCCGTCTGCCACGACCCTCTTCAGTTCGACCGTTTGCAAACCCTTCCCGATCTCATGATTTCCGGGCACGTGCACGGCGGAATTCTTCGTCTTCCGTTTATCGGTGCCGTATTTGCTCCCGGAAACGGAGCCCCTCTCTATAAGCGGGCCTCCCTTCGGTATTTTTTCCCGAAGTACTCGCACGGGCTATATCGGAAAGAGGAAAACATCCTCGCTCTGACGCAGGGATTGGGTTTTTCCATGCTCCCGGTGCGTTTTATCCCCCCCGAAGTTATGATTCTCACCCTGAAATCGGGTAAAAAATGAACATTTCGTAACATCTTCCCAAAAAGGTATTGCAAAATTCGGAAAGATGTGGTATAATACCCGAGTATAGTATTGATTCGTAATTGATCGAAGGAGTTTTGAATATGTCCACTGCTATGATTTTGTTTGCCATCGTTTTGATCGTTCTTTCCGTTGCGTTGACCGTCGTCGTCGTGCTTCAGTCCAACCGCGGGAGCGAAATGTCCGCCCTTACCGGCCGCAACAGCAACGCCGCAGGAAGAGGCCAGTCCGCCAAGAAGGAAATGCTTTTGAAGCGTTTGACCGTGGTTCTGGGGCTTCTGTTCGTGGTTTCCGTCTTCGTGATGGATATCATCGTTGCCTACAACTGATCTCAAAAACGCAGTACAAGCAATCAACCGGAAGCGAAAGCTTCCGGTCGTTTTTTTATTCGTTTCTTTGGCGATACGCTTCAAAGGCAAAAACCGCCGCCGCGGAATTGGCCGACAGAGCGTTGCGGAAATCGCTTCCGTAGGGAAGAAATACGTTCTGATCCCCATGGGACAGAATTTTGGAGGAAATTCCCCGCATCTCCCCGCCGAAGACCAACAGAATCGGTCCCGTCAGATCGCATTCGTACAAGGAAACCGCATCCTTTCGTTCTGCACATAGAATGCGAATCCCCCGCTTCTTTACCGCGTTTAACGCTTCGTCCCAATCGGACACGCAGACAATTTCCATCTTTTCCGATGCCCCCGCCGAGGCCTTCGTGACAACCCCTGCCGCGGAACACCAGTTGCGTTCGGGAACCAGGACGCCCGTCACTCCCGCCGCGTACAGGGACCGTAAGGCCCCTCCGAAATTGTAGGGATCTTCAATTCCGTCCAGTAAAGCCAGGAAGGGGAGCGGCTGTTGCAGAACCGTCGACAGATCCGCGTATTGACGGTCTCCCACCCGCGCCGCAATTCCGCCGTGGGAAGTCCCCTCCGTACGGTCGGAAAGCTCTTGGGCAGAGCATACCGTCACGGCCACCCCCTGCTTTTCCGCAAGGGCGCGGATGTAGTTTCGGTTGCGGTCGGGCTTTCGGTCGTCCAGAAACAGTTCGTAGATTTCTCTCCGTCCCGATTCCAGAGCCGCCTTCACCGAGATGCTGCCTTCCAATATAATATCCGTCTGCATGGCTTTCGTTCCTATCTTTCAAAGTCTGTTATCAGTATACCATATTCCGAAGCGGAAATCAAGCCCCGACTGCATCGGTTTTTCGGAAATCCTGCGTTCTTTGTGCGTTTTGTATAACGGTCGCGTCGAGCCTATTGGTTTGCGTGGTCGATTTGCACAAACCTAACGTTTTCAATATTTTTTTTTCAAAAACCTCTTGACAAAGAAGGAAAGTTGTGTTATAATAATCAGGCTGAAACGTAACGAACAGCAAAAACGGGAGCTTAGCTCAGCTGGGAGAGCATCTGCCTTACAAGCAGAGGGTCATAGGTTCGAGCCCTGTAGTTCCCACCAAATACGGCTCAGTAGTTCAGTTGGTTAGAACGCCGCCCTGTCACGGCGGAGGTCGAGGGTTCGAGTCCCTTCTGAGTCGCCATTTACGCCTCTGTAGCTCTGTTGGTAGAGCAGAGGCCTGAAAATCCTCGTGTCGTGGGTGCGATTCCGACCGGAGGCACCAAAACTCTTGTCGGACAGCGACAAGATATTTGCGGAATTAGCTCATCTGGTAGAGCGCAACCTTGCCAAGGTTGAGGTAGCGGGTTCGAGCCCCGTATTCCGCTCCA
>JAGBIM010000025.1 GCA_017934975.1 Clostridia bacterium
CCCCCAAAAGAAGACGCGTATAACGGAGGTATTGAAAGAATATGGCAAGATATACTGGTCCCGTTTGCAAACAGTGCAGACGTGAAAATACGAAATTGTTCCTGAAGGGCGACAAGTGCTTCTCCGAGAAGTGCCCCATCTCCAAGGGTGCAAAGGTTCCCGGCCAGCACGGCGCTCGCCGCACCAAGCTGACTCCCTACGGCGTTCAGCTGCGCGAAAAACAGAAGGTCAGAAGATACTACGGCGTTCTGGAAGGTCAGTTCGCCAAGTACTACGAAATGGCCAACAAGAAGCAGGGCATTACCGGTAACAACCTGATCCAGATCTGCGAATCCCGTCTGGACAACGTGGTCACCCGTCTTGGCTTTGCAATGTCCCGCCCCGAAGGCCGCCAGCTGGTCGTTCACGGTCACTTCACCGTCAACGGTCAGAAGGTTGACGTCCCCTCTTACCTGGTTAAGGTGGGCGACGTGATCGCTTTCAAGGCAAAGAGCCTGGATTCTTCCAAGATCAAAGCCATCCTGGAAGCCAACGCCAGCAAGCCCATGCCCAAGTGGCTGACTCTGGACAAGGAAAACCTGACCGGTACCGTTAACGCTCTCCCCGAGATCGAAGACGTCACCGATCTGCCCATCGAAGTCCACCTGATCGTCGAGTTGTACTCCAAATAATGCTTTTGAGTGCGTCTCCTCGACGCACCAACCCTGTGAAATGCTGCCAAGGGGAAGGGGACGTTGCAACGATTGGGCAACTTCCCCCTCGCCGATGCGCTGCGCAACAAACACGTACGGGCATTCTGCACCGTGCAAGCTGATGAAAGGGTGTACAATTTATGATCGAAATCGAAAAGCCGACCATCGAGGTCGTCGAAGTTTCCGAAGACGGGAAATACGGCAAATTCGTCGTGGAACCCCTGGAACGGGGCTATGGAATCACCTTGGGCAACTCCCTGAGACGTATGATTCTCTCCTCCCTGCAGGGTGCTGCCGTTACTTCTATCAAGATCAACGGCGTTCAGCATGAATTTTCCACCATTCCCGGTGTGAAGGAAGACGTGACCGAGATCGTTCTGAATATGAAGGGTCTGATCGCACGGCTTCACGGAACCTCTTCGAAATTTGCATACATCGATGTTCAGGAAGAAGGCGAAATCACCGCCGCCGACATCAAAGCGGATTCCGACATCGAAATTCTTAACCCCGATATGCACATTGCAACCGTCGGAAAAGATACGCACTTTTATATGGAGATCACCATCGGAATGGGCAGAGGCTACGTTCCCGCGGAACGCAATAAGCCCCCTGTCTCTCCCATCGGTCTGATCGTTATGGATTCTTCCCATTCCCCCATCACCAAGGTCAACTACGAGGTGGAAAACACCCGCGTCGGTCAGATCACCGACTACGATAAGCTGACTTTGGAGGTATGGACCAACGGAAGCGTGTCCGCTCGCAGCGCCGTTTCTTACGCCGCCAAGATTATGAGCGAACACCTGGCCCTCTTCGTGGATTTGGCCGAAGACGTGGAAGTCGCACCCGAAATCTGGGTGGGCGATCCCTCCGGCGACAAGGAAAAGATCCTGTCCATGACTATTGAGGAATTGGAACTCTCCATCCGTTCGTTCAACTGCCTGAAGCGGGCCGGTATCAATACCGTGGACGAATTGATCAGCAAGACTCCCGAGGAAATGATGCGTGTCCGCAACTTGGGTAAGAAGTCTCTTGAAGAAGTGATTTCCAAGTTGGATTCTTACGGACTTTCCTTCCAGACGGACAAAGAATAATTAGAGATTAAAAAGGAGGAACCGGCCAATGGGTACTCGTAAACTTGGCAGAACTACCGACCACAGAATCGCCATGCTGCGCGGCATGACCACATATTTGCTGGAAAACGGCTCCATCGAGACCACCGTTACCAGAGCAAAAGAAGTTCGTTCCCTCGCCGAAAAGATGATTACGCTCGGCAAGGAAAACACGCTTCATTCCAAGAGACAGGCGATGGCTTTCATCACCAAAGAAGACGTGGTGAAGAAGCTCTTCAACGAAATCGCTCCCAAATATGCGGAACGCAACGGCGGATACACTCGCATCGTGAAGTGCGGTCCCCGTCGCGGTGACGCCGCTGAGATGGCAATCATCTCTCTGGTTGACTGATTCAACAAAAACGAAACCTCTCCGAGCAATCGGAGAGGTTTTTTGTGTTGCGGGAAGGGGAGCGGTGTTCTTTTTCTTTTTTCACGAGAAAAAAGAAAAAGAACCAAAAAGAAAAAAGCGTAGTCCGGCGGATTGCATCCGTCGGGGAGGTAGGTTTTCTTCCGCGTCTTGTCGAAACAAAAAATAAAGAGGCATCTCCGATTTGTGGGAGATGCCCATGGTTTTTATTCCCCCGCCGCAAGCATTGCGGCGGATTCGCTTTTCTTTCTTTTGGTTCTTTTCTTTCTTTTCTCTGAAAAGAAAGAAAAGAACATCCCTCCTCGCTTCCTCTCACAGAGCGCCGTGGAGCTTTTTGGCGGAGGGGTAGCGCCCTTTCGGGTTGGTGGAGATGCATTTTCGGATGATGCGCCCCGCCCGTCCTTTTGCAAGCACGTTGCAGGGATGCTCTCCCGTCAGAAGCACGTTCAAGAGAACCCCTGCGGCGAAAATATCGGTACGTGCGTCGCTGGGGGCGATGCCCATCTGCTCGGGGGCGGCGTAGCCCAAGGAGCCCAGAATCTGGGTGTCGTGATCGGTTTCCTTTTCGATGCGGGCAATGTTAAAGTCGATAAGAACCACCCGTCCGTCGTTGGTGCACAGCACGTTTTCCGGCTTCACGTCCCGATGAATGATCTGCCGCTCGTGCAGGACGGTGAGGGCTTGGCAGACCCCCTGTAGAATCTTCTTTGCGGAGGCGTAGGTGTATTCTTCGGTCTCCATCCGTTGGGCCACGGTGATTCCCGCAATGAATTCCTCCAGCACCACCTGCCCGTCCTCCAACACGAGGGTTTCGTAAATTTCGGGCAGATTTTCGCATCGGATTTCCAGTAGGCGTCCGTAGGCCTCCACGGGATAGGAAAAACTGCGGAAGACCAGATCTTTTCCCGTTTCCCGATGGCGAAGCCACAGAACGGTTCCGTCGTTCCGTTGGGATAAAACCGAGATCTGTTCGTAGGATTTCATCAGATCCCGTTGATAATCTTCTCTCGTCATGGCAATTCCTTATGAGTTTGGATAAAGGGTGGAGGGATCCCATTCCTCCCATTGAACGGTTTTGTTTTCATTGGAATAGGTGGTGCATGCGTCTTTCATCAAAGGTCTGTTCGTGTTTGCCGTATAAACGCAGGTTTCGGAGCTGTGAACCGTGAGATTGCCTTTGGTGTAGTACAAATTCAGAAAAAAGTCTTCCCCTGCAATGAAAACGTCCGTCAGCGTGGTGTTTTGGGTCAAAAATGCCGTCGTAATCCCGTAAGCCGAGGGGGGAAAGTAGATTTGCTTCACGTTTTCCTTAAACAACGTGGATTCAAAGTTGTAATGGGCTTTTGAGTATTCGGACATTTGAAGAAAAAGTACGTGTTTTCCGTGGACGGTTTCGGGAACGTAGTAGATTCCGTCCTCCGCCAGGGAATTTACCCCCGTAATGCATGCCAGCTCTCGGGTTTTGTAGGGGTACTTCGTTTGATTGGGATTCGTTGCGGGGGTCTCGTAATACCATTCCACCCCTTTATAAATGAAGGTACCGCTGAGGGGTGCCGTTTCGGGGGTGTAGATAATTTGGGTTTCTTCCGTGACGGAATCGGTGGAAGAATCCGTGACGGAATCGGTGGAAGAATCCGTGACGGAAGCGGTGTTGGACTCGGAACCCGAATCCGTGACAGGATCGGAAATCGGATCGTTGCTTTCCGCTTCCGTTTCGCCGTCCGTGGGTGTTTCGGAATCGATCGTGGGGGAAGAATCGTCCGCAGAATCCGAAGAAATTTCGTCCGTGGGCCAATCGGTGTCAGCAGGTTCCGATTCCGAAGAGGGAAGAGGGTCGGCGGAATCGGTGATTTCCGTGTCCGTATCCGTGAGGGTTGCGGAGATTTCCGTATTCTCGGAGGGGGCGGGGGCAGGGGCTTTTCCCCACGGAAGAAGAAAAAGGCTTCCCAAAATCAAAATGGGAATCAAAAGGAAGAGAAATTTGTGAATGGAGGGGGTGCGATAGGGCTTCAGGTCGGTTTTTTCAATCAAGGATTTCGCGCAGTGGGGGCAGAAGGAGGCTTTTTCCGAAAGGGATGCGCCGCAATAAGGACAGGTCTTCACGGATTATTCCAGGATCCCGAATCCCTGCGCGTAAAGCAGATCGTTCAGCTGTTGGACGGTCAGTTTTTTGCAGAGGGCGTAGATGACCACGCTGTCAAAGGGGATTTTTGCGTAAAGCTGGGCGTATCCGGCGCAACGGAGCAGCTTTTGGGTCTGGGACAGGTTCAGTCCCATGCCGAAGGCCAGAGCCAGAAGCTTGTTTCGCTTGGGGATCTTTTCTCCGTCAAAAATCTTGTAGCCGTAGATTTCGGAAATCTGGGAATCCCGAATGACCGCCGCCTTGGATTTGCCCGACTGTTGCAGAAGATCGTTCAAAAGATCCGCCAAGGATTCGGTAATAAACGAATCTTGGTTCTTGCGATAAAAGGTTTTAAAATCCGGATTCAGTTTCAGATCCTTCAACAGTTGTGCCGTGGTTTTCTTCATGCCCATTTTGCGCCCCCTATCATGGTATCACTACTAATTATAACAAAAATCGACCTGTTTGTCAATATACCGGCAGTATAAGACGAGAATCAAAAAAAGCGGTATAATAAAGAAAAAAGAAGGATTGAAAATTCGGACGGCCGAATTGTTTGGTGTCGGTTGATTTCCTCGGGAAGCGAAAACAAATTGCAGATCGGTTGTGCCGAAGATGCAAAAGCAAGATTGCCGCCTTCGGGGAAAATGAAAACAAATTGTAAAATTTGTTGCAAAAACCGTGGGAGTATGGTACAATGAAAACAGCGAAGACCTTCAATTTATATAATTAAGGAGCGTTTTGTATGGATCCGAAATTGTTGAGTTTGTTGCTTTACGTCCCCTTTTTGATCGTGGGGATCGTAACGGGGGTAATTTTCTGCTTGAAGGGGTATAAGCAGGGGCTTTGGCGTGCCTTGATTTCTCTGGGCATTTCCGCCGTTGCCATTATTTTGAGTATTTTGCTGGCCCGCTTGGTGGGATCGTTGCTTTCGGGGGTTCTGTTCGGATTCGTTCCCCGGGAAACCTTTACGGAAATGGGGGCCATGGAGGATCTTGCCTCCCAGTTCGTGCAGGGGTTGATCTCCGACGTGTTGGCCATCCTCTTCTTTGCGTTGATTCTGTTGATTCTCCTCATCGTGTTCAAGATCGTGGGAAATCATATCAAAACCGAAGAGCTTCAGCCCGAATCCAAGGGGTACCGTTGGGGCGGCGTGGGGGTTCGCGCGCTGGACGCCTTGCTGGTCTCTCTGCTTCTTTTGTTGCCTCTGTACGGCACCGTTGCCACCTACGTTTCGCCCGCCGCGCAGGTTGCCGACAAGGTTACGAAGAAGGATTCCGAATGGGTGGAGTTGATGAACGGTCTTTCCGACAACGCGCTGGTCACCTTGTATAAAGGCGGCCCCGCCGCGTGGGTTCAGGGCGGACTTTCGGGCTTCACCGTGGGGGAAATGGACGTGGATCTGGCGGAAATGGCCTCCCTTCTGGACGAGGCGATGGTTCGTTTTGAACGGGTACAGAAGGCGGAAACCGAAGAGGAGACCGCCGAAGCCATCGGGGAATTGAGCGACTTTTTGCGGGAAGAAATGATTGAAGAGGAATTCTTCTATCAACTGATCCACCAGATCCGTTCCGAGGCCGCCAAGGAAGTGGCGAAACTGCCCGACGGAGACGAGGAAAAGGAATTTGCGGAATTTTTCCTGGACGTGGCGGACGTCTCCCCGGAAGAATTTGAAGACAACGGCGCCGCTCTGTTGGATTTCATTTCCTACGCCGTGCGTCCCGAAATCATCAGCAACCTCTCCGAGGGGAATTATTCCAAGCTCCCCGCAGAGTTTTACGATCGCTTCGGCTCGCTTCTGAATCACAGTGAACAGGCGAAGGCCTTGAAGAAATATTTCCTCACTGCCACCCTTGCCAACGATCTGTTCCTCGATCGGCCCGCCGAGACGGATCGGTATTCCGACGGGCTTGACGGCACCGGTTCCGATGCCCGCGACCGCGCCGAACAGGCCGCTTGGGACCGTGCGGAGCAGTTCGTGGCCAATCATTGGCCCACCCAAGCCCTGACGGCGGAACAAAAGCAAAAAGAGGCCGAGGCCTTCGTGATCGTTTTCTTTGAATCGAACACGGCCAACTCGCTGGAGACCCTTGCCCGTCTGCCTTATTTCGGTGCGGATCAGGCGATTCCTCTGTTGGACGATGCTTCCGTCCTGCGCGGTTTCCACTATTCCGAAAACACCGTGGCGTATGTCCGGGCAAACCCCGATTGTCTGCAGCCTCTGAAGGATCGGCTGAAGGTCTGTCAGTCTACGCCCCTCACCGACAGCAGCAATCTGTTCGACCGCTACACGGATCTGTTGGAGAGCAAGATCAACTTCCCGCAGGGCTTTGACGATGCCCAATGGGACGAGATTCTTACCAACGAGACGGCGAACTCCCGGTTCCCCGAATCGGGAATGGGCGGCGGCTTTGCTTCCATGGGCGGCATCTCCGATGGCGACGGTGCCCAGAGCGGTGTGGTGAGCAGTTTTCGGGTCTACCTGCAGGGGGATGAATCCGCTCCGGTGGAGGAGATTTTCAGATCCCTGACCGAGCCTCAGGTACAGTTGCTGGTGACCCAGGGCTTTTTGGAGCTGGAGGACGGCCGCGTGCTGATCTGTGAAGAACACCGCTTTTCCTACGGAGGCGCCCCCGACGGCGCGGGCGAAGGGGTTTCGGTTGAAATAAAGCCTCTCGGCTGAACGGAAAATAAGCAGCGGAGAAGCGAAGGGCTCGCCGCGTTATTTTTGATTCCCGCAAGGCGCCGGAGAGCGGAGAAGAAACGGGAACAAATTGTAAAAAAGGTTGCAAAAAAGCGGGGATTGTGATACAATATAAGGGAGAGAGAATAAGGTGAAGGAAGAAAAAGCAGTCTGAATTCCCTGAAAAAATACGAGAGAAGGTTCTGATATGAGATTGAGAGTTTTGCAAAGAACGTTCAGCGCTCTTCTTTGTGTGGCGCTGTTCGCAGCCCTTCTGCCCCTGACCGCAAAGGCGGCCAAGGCCTCCGTCAGTACGTCGGTGGCCGATCCGGAAACGCTGAGCTCGTGGGAGACGCTGTTCCCTGCGAACAGCAGCCGTTATTCGGGGTCCGTGTTCCTGGATAAATCGGTCTATACCGCAAGCGACGCGCTGAGTGATGAATATTTTAAAGACGTCCGCGGAAAGCTTTCCTTCGGAAAAGACAACTTCGGCAACGATAATTTTATGGTCGCCCTTTCCGCCCTCGGCTCCAATTCCGAGGTGCTGGGCTATAATTCCATCCCCACGGATACGATCTTCATGCTGGACGCCAGTACCAGCATGGGTACCGGAGACGTGGATACCTCTTCTCTGGACGATATGGTGGACGGGGCCAACGACGCCATCAAACGTCTGCTTTCTCTGAACAACCATAACCGTGTGGGCGTGGTGATCTACAACGCCGAAACCACCGTGCTTTTGCCTTTGGACCGTTATACCGTCGGAAATAACGACGGAAACCTGCTCCGCTTTGAGCGGGTCACCACGGGGGGCTCCGGCACGGATGCGGATCCCTACACCTATCAGAACCGCATTTATATTGCCTCCAACGTGAAGGATGGGGACGGGAATGCGGTGCCCGCCGATTATAAGGCCCAGATTTTGGGCACCTATACCCAGGGCGGGATCAACGACGCCACGAAGCAGTTCCTGGCCGCCGAGCCCGTCATTCCCGACGGAAAAATTCAGGGCGGAACCACGCGGATGCCCATTCTGGTTCTCATGACGGACGGCGCGCCTTCTCTGCATACGAAGGGGCAAACGGACGGAACGCTTTATACCATCAACAGCTACGATAAGGCCACCAACAGCAACGGGGACTGGGATCGCTTTTACGAGAGCGACGTGGCCACCTTCAGCACCATTCTGACGGCGGCCTGGGCGAAGGCGGAAATCGAGGAGCATTACGGCACCGACCTGTGCTTCTACACCCTGGGGTACGCTCTGACGGAAGAGCACGCCTACGGACAAAACGTTCTGAACCCCATGAATCCCGAAAATACGCTTTCTGCTCGCTTTATCGGCTATTCCAACCAGTATCTTAAGCTGGCGCAAAATGCCACTGCCACCTTCCAGGATGAGACGGGCAAAGACGCCTTTGCCGTGACGCGTATCACCTCTCCCGCCAAGGTCACTTCTATGGATTACGTGGATCGCTATTGGCAGGCCGCAGAGGCTTCCCAGCTGGCAGGCGCCTTCGACTCCATCGTGGACGAAATCGTGATTCAGTCCCGCTATTACAGTACCCTGGTTTCCGGCGATAACTACACCCAGGACGGGTTCGTTTCTCTGACGGACGAACTCGGCGCCTATATGGAAGTGAAGAATATTAAGGGCGTTTATATCGGCGCCGACAAGTTGATTTCGGGCGGTATGTTTGCCGAGTTTGCCATCACCGGTACGGTGGAAGACTATGACCGCACCGAATACGGCCTGGAGGACCTGGCCGGATTTGAAGATGAAATCCTGAGTGCAGCCTCCCAGCGGTTCGGTATTCCCGAATCCGATGCTGCGTTGCTGATTCAATCCGCCAAGAACAGCGGCTTTATCGCCTACACGTCCCCCGAGAAATTCTCCAACTACGTGGCCTGGTATGCGGATGAAAACAACGAATATCTGGCACCGTATACGGTTGGCGGCACGGCTCCGAGCAAGGCAAAATATGTGGATCGCTCTTATTTCTACATGGGTGACGTGACGCAGAACCACGTGGAAACCTCCATGCTTTACATGCTGGTCCGTGTGAGAGAAGATCTGAACAGCGGCCTCCAGATCCTGGACGTGGATATTCCCGCTGCGCTGCTGCCCTTGGTGACCTACGGAATCACGGTAGACGGAGATACGTTGACCGATGAAAACGTCAAGGGGATCACCTGCGAACGGAAAAAACCCATTTCTCTTCTGTATGAAGTGGGGCTGGACAATGCAATTACGCCCTCCAACATTACCAAAAAGGTGAAGGAAGATTTCCGCAAGGATGAAAACGGTGCATACGTCTTTTATACCAACCGTTGGAGAGACGATGCGGGCAACGCCTTTGCCGTGCCTTCCACGGTGGATCCCGACGTGTTTGATCACGGAATTATGAACACCACCGTTACGCATTTTATTCCCTCCCTTGAAAACCAGCGGTTTTACTTTATGGAAAACACGCCCATTCTCGACAGCGTTCACGATCCCTATCTGGGGCCCAAGCCCTCGGAAAACGGCGTCTACTGCGTCGCCTACCAATGGGTAGAGGGGACCGGCAATAACGCAACGCTGAAAACGGCGTACAACACCCTCTCTGCGGAAAATCTGAAGGATCAGGACAGCATCGTCCAGATTCCCGGAAGCCGCGGCTGGTATATCAAAAAGGGCACGCCCCGCTTCTATTTCGGGGAAGAGGTTCACGGGGAACAGGGACATAACCATAAGGCTTCCAATCCCTCCGAATCCCTCGGCTTCTCCACCTATCCCCGGATCAGCTACCACGAAGGGCATGCGGGATATTACGCCATCAACTATCACGGCAACAACGGCTGCGTGACCGTTTCCAAGTACGGCGTTCCCACCACTTCCGACCGTACCGGTCTTTCGGCGTGGATCCTGCTTCTGTGCGTCAGCGGCGGTGCCGTCTGCGCGGTTCTTTATAATCGAAAGAGAAAATCAAAGGCGAACTGAAAATAATCAGCCCTGCGGAGGTTGTTCCGCAGGGCACTTTTTTTTCTCTCCCGCGGGAAAAGAGCGGTTTTTTGAGAATTCTTTGCAGAAATCCCTGCGTTTTCCTTGACTTTTGTAAAAAATTGTGGTATCATAAAAAAAGAAAACTTTCGGGAGGACGTTTTATGTATTATATCGGAATTGATCTGGGCGGCACCAACATTGCCGTGGGACTCGTGAACCAAGCAGGGGAGATCGTGAAAAAGACCTCCGTGCCCACCCGCGCGGAACGCCCCTTTGAAGAAATTTTTGCCGACATGGCCGACTGCATCCGCAAGCTTCTGTCCGAAACGGGCGTGAAGGAAAGCGAGATCGACTCCATCGGCATCGGCACCCCCGGTTGCATCGACACGGAAAAGGGGATCCTGATTTTTGCGGGCAACTTCAAGTTCGGCAAAATGGTGGATTACCGCGCTTTGATGGCCAAGCATTTTGACATTCCCGTTTATATCGGCAACGACGCCAACGTGGCCGCTTTGGCGGAAGCCAAGGTAGGGGCCGCAAAGGGCAAGACCAACGCCATTATGATCACCCTGGGAACGGGTGTGGGCGGCGGCATCATCATCGACGGCAAAATCTACGAAGGCCATTTTTCCGCTGCCGGCGAGCTGGGCCACATCGTTCTGGTCAAGGACGGTCAACAGTGCTCCTGCGGACGCAAGGGATGCTGGGAAGCCTACGCTTCGGTCACCGCTCTGGTCCGTCAGACCAAAGAGGCCATGCAGGCCAATCCCGACTCCATCATGAACAAAACTCCCCTGGACGCGGTCAGCGGACGCACCGCCTTTGACGCCGCCAAGAAGGGGGATAAGGCCGCTCTTGCGGTGGTGGACCGTTATGAGGACTATATTGCCGAAGGCATTGCAGACATGATCAACATCTTCAGCCCCGAAGTGGTGGTCGTAGGCGGCGGCATCAGCAAGGAAGGGGATTATCTGTTGGATCCCGTCCGTGCCAAGATCCGCGGACAGGTCTTCGGTTCCGGCCTTCTGCCCGACCGTGAAATCGTAGCGGCCCGTCTCGGAAACGACGCGGGGCTCATCGGCGCCGCACTGCTCCATGCGTGAGTTAACCGTCGGAAAAAACGACGAGGGGTTGCGGCTGGAAAAGTTTATGGCTCGCACCTTCCGCACCATGCCTCCGGCTTTGATCCGAAAATATATCCGCCTCAAGTGTATTCGCGTCAACGGCGTGCACGGAAAGGCGGACACGGTGCTTCATCAGGGAGATTCGTTGAAGTTCTTTATCAGCGACGAGTTTTTCGAAAAGGCTCCTTCTGCAGACCTGACGCGTGTAAGGCCCTCCTTCGGGGTAATCTACGAGGACGAACACGTGATCCTCATGGATAAGCCCGTGGGCTTGATTTGTCAGCCCGACGATCGGGAGACCTACAACACCCTTGCCAATCAGCTGGTTTCTTATCTGATCCGCAAGGGGGAATACGATCCTGCCGCCGAAAACGCCTTCGTTCCCGCTCTGTGCAACCGCATCGACCGCAATACCCAGGGCATCGTTATCGGAGCGAAAACCTCTGCCGCTCTCATGATTCTCAACGAGAAAATCAAGGTGCGGGAGATTGATAAATATTATCAGTGTCTGGTCTTCGGCCGTCCCCATCCCGCCGAGGGGGATTTCTCCGCCTGTCTGCGCAAGGACGCCGCCTCCAACACCGTTACCGTCACCGATCGGCCGTTGCCCGGCTCCAAGGAGATCCGCACCGCCTATCGTACCCTTGCTTCTGACGGGGAAATCTCTCTGCTGGAAGTGAAGCTCTATACGGGGCGTACCCATCAGATCCGCGCCCATCTGGCCCATTTGGGGCACCCTCTTCTGGGGGACACCAAATACGGCACGGCGGCGCAGAATCAAGATCTTCCCTTCAAGTTTCAGGCTTTATCCTCCTGCCGAATCACGTTCTCCTTTTCTACGGACGCGGGGTGCCTGAATTATTTGCGAGGAAAAACCTTCTCTGCGACTCCCTTTTTTGCCGATTGGGACCTTTGTCGGAATTTGACCCAATGAATCGAATCTGCGACCCGAGCACCGTCTCGGGTCGGTTTTTACGGAAGGATACTAAATAATATGGAAGAGAAGTTCGTCACCGCCGCGGGAATCCCTCTTTACGCCTATCGGAATCCCGCCCTCCACGGCTTTTGCCTCTCCCTCTACGTTCGCGCAGGCGCCATGTACGAGGAGGCGGAGCGCAACGGGGAGACCCATTTCGTGGAGCATATGCTCTTTCGGAGCATCAACCGCCGCATGGACGGCGGTCTGTATCCTTTGTTGGATCGGTGCGGTCTCTCTTTTAACGCGGAAACCTACAAGGAGTTCGTTCAGTTTTATCTGGTGGGCTCTTCTTCCCATTTTGCCGATGCGGTCACGGTCTTCTCCCATCTGTTTGACCCCATGGATCTGCCCCGCTCGGAAATCGATCCGGAGCGGCAACGCATCAAATCGGAAATTCGGGAGAGCAACGAGGAAACGAGCCTGGAATATTTTTCCGACGGCATCGTTTGGGAAAACACCTCCCTTGCCCGCTCCATTCTCGGACGGCATAAAACCCTGGATGCCATCGGTTGCACCGCCCTTCGGGACGCAGCCCGCCGTGTCTTTTCGCCCAACAATCTGTTTTTCTACGTGACGGGAAACGTGACCGATGCCCGGATTGCGGATTTCTGCTCCGCTCTTTCGGTTCCTCTGGAGAATTCGGCACCCTTTCGGGATAATACGGCACCCGTCCCCGCCAACTTTCAAAATCGACCCCGGGAGATTTTCGTCAAAAGCGGAGACGAAACGTCTCTTCGCTTTTCCTTTGATTTCGACGCCACGTCTTGCACCCACGCGGAAATGATGCTTCTTTACGACATCCTCTTCTACGGAGAGTGCGGAAAAATTTATCGGGAGCTTTCCGACCGTACGGGGTTGATCTATTCCTTTGACCCCTCTCTGGAACGGTACGGGAACATCGGGGTTCTGCATCTTCGGTACGAGGTCCGACCCGCAAACCTGGTCCGCTCCGTGGAATTGGTTTGTCAAATCCTCTGCAATCTGAAAAAAGGATTGACCGACGAATTGGATTACGTCCGTCCGTTGTATCTGGATAACGGAGGCTTGCTTTTGGACAATGCGGAGGATCTGAACTGGAATCGGGCTTACGAGGTGCATATTTTGAATTGTGCCTATCCTTCGCACGAAGACCGGAAAAAGGCCTTCGCTTCCGTTTCCCCCCAACGGATTTCGCAGCTGGCCCGGGAAATTTTCCGTCCCGAAAACCTGACCCTCGCCATCAAGGGAAACAAGAAGTGGAAATCCGAAAAAGCTTTGTTGGATCTCGTCGAAAAACTGGGGTAATTTTGTATTAAATCACCAAATTGTTTCTTTGGTTTTTGTTCAAAATAAACAAAGTTTTTTATTCCAAAATGGTATAACGTCAAAAAAACGCGTCAACCGCAAGGGTTTGCGCGTTTTTTCGCTTTGTTTGGGACAAAAACTTTTTTTCAAAAAGGGGTTGACAAAGGGAAAAATTTGTGGTATAATACTCAAGCGCCTCAAAAAAGGGGAGAAATTCCTCTCGGCGGGACGCGGATGAACCTTGAAAATTAAACAGTGAATTTTGTACCCTGTTGATTCCGAAATAACAAGTCTTCGGGCTTGGAAAATCGGAAAAAGCAAATGAGAAGTAAACTCGTAAAAATTACGGAACACGAACCAGAATATTCTGGGTCGGACGTCTTACAAAGACATGGACGGTTCTAC
>JAGBIM010000026.1 GCA_017934975.1 Clostridia bacterium
ACCCGAGTCTGCCGTCCACTTTCCCGCCATGGGAAAGGGGAAGGGGGACCGACGGAAAGGGATTGCGAAGCAATTGCTTTTCGTTGGTGGAAGGGGTTTTGCACGATAACGGAACGGCGAATACACTTTTTCGACAGTCTGTCCGCCTCGAACCGTTTGGTTCGGGGCGGTATGGTTTTATGCAACGCGTTTACAGAGTGGGATGGAAATCCTCGGCGCGGATGGCGTCGAGAAGCTGTTGAGCGGTCAGGGATTCCGCGTGGGTGACGAGAACGGTTTTGGCCGCCAGGTCCACGGAAATTTCCGTCACGGCGGGGAAGGCTTCCAGGGCCTTGCGGATGGTGCGCTCACAGTGGCCGCACATCATATCGGGAACGTTGATCAAAGTTTTCATGGGTTTTATCTCCTTTTTCTTATGATTTTCTTGTTTGGAAACGAATTGGGGTAATTTCACCCGATTGAGACGCAGGGCGTTGCTCACCACGAACAGAGAAGACAGAGACATGGCAGCGGCCCCCATCATGGGATTGAGGGTGATGCCGAGGGAGACGAAAGCCCCGGCCGCAAGGGGAATACAAAGGGCGTTATAAAAGAAGGCCCAGAAGAGATTCTGACGGATGTTCCGCAGGGTCTCCCGTCCCAAAGCAAGAGCGGCGGGCACGGCGGTGAGGCGCTGATTCATCAGCACCGCGTCGGCGGAATCCACGGCAATATCCGTCCCCGACCCCACGGCGATGCCCAGATTGGCACGCACCAGGGCGGGCGCATCGTTGATGCCGTCCCCCACCATGGCCACGGGACCATCCTTCTGCAGGGCACGAATCACGTCTTCCTTCCCGTCGGGCAGGACGCGGGCGTGCACCTCGTCGATTCCCACGCGGGAAGCGATGGTGGCGGCAACCTGCTCGTTGTCCCCCGTCAGAAGAACCACCCGAAGGCCCATTTTTTTCAGTTCCCGCACCGCGTAAGCGCCGTCCTCTTTCACCCGGTCCGCCACGGCGATGATACCGAGAAACTGCCCGTCACGGGCAAAAAACAGAGGGGTTTTTCCCGCCGCAGAGAGTGCGTCCGCAGAGGTTTCTACGGGAATGGGGCAAGAGAGATTCACGTAATCCCGATTTCCGCCCCAGACCGCGCGCCCCTCCAGACGGGCGGTCAAGCCCTTTCCCGAAACGGCCTCAAAATCGGTCACTTCTTGGAAAGAAATTCCCTTTTCTTCCGCCGCCCGAACCACCGCTTCCGCCAAAGGATGCTCACTGTTTCGCTCCAGAGAAGCGGCCCATAGGAGCAACTCTTCCTCGGATATTCCCCGGGCGGGGAGAAGGTCGGTGACGGCGGGATGCCCTTCGGTGACGGTGCCGGTTTTATCCAGCACCACGGTCTGAATCCGTCCCGCCTCTTCCAGAGCGGCGGCGGTTTTGAAAAGAACGCCCCGCTTGGCGCCCACCCCCGTTCCCACCATGATGGCCACGGGCGTGGCAAGACCCAACGCACAGGGACAACTGATAACCAACACGGAAATGCCGCGGGCCAGGGCGTATCCCGCCGTCTGTCCCAACAAAAGCCAGACTGCCGTCACCCCAAGAGCGACGAGCAGGATGACGGGGACGAACACCCCTGCGATTTTATCGGCAATTTTCGCAATGGGTGCCTTGGTGGCCGCCGCATCGCTGACCCGTTGAATAATCTGGGAAAGTGTGGTATCCTCCCCCACCCGAGAGGCCTCGCACCGCAACACCCCCGACCGATTCAAGGTTCCCGCAAAGACGGGAGAGCCGATCTCTTTATCCACGGGGATGCTCTCCCCCGTCAGAGCCGCCTCGTTGACGGCGCTGAACCCGAAGCGAACCGTGCCGTCCACGGGAACCGTCTGCCCCGGGCGTACCAGAAACAAATCGCCCTTTTGCACCTGCTCCACGGGCAGAACGATCTCCTGCTCTCCGCGGATCACCGTGGCGGTTTTGGGGGCTAAATTCATCAAGCCCTCCAGCGCGTCGGTGGTCTTTCCTTTCGCCCGCGCTTCCAGAGTCTTCCCCACCAGAATCAAAGCAAGGATCATGGCGGCGGACTCAAAATACAAGCCGTGAAGCAGATGCCCCGCGGCGGCGGGATTTCCATCCAGCAGAAAATCCCCCATACGGAACAACTCGAAGGTACTGTATCCAAAAGCGGAGGCGGAGCCCAAGGCCACCAGCGTATCCATGTTGGGCGCCTTGTGCAGAACACCTTTCACCCCGTTGACAAAGAATTTCCCGTTGATCACCAAAACTGCGGCGGTCAAAAGCAATTCGATCAACCCTACGGTCATGGGATTTCGCCCCAAAAAGTCGGGAAGGGGCCATCCCCACATCACGTGCCCCATGGACACGTACATCAAAACCGCCAAAAATCCCAAGGAGGAGACCAGACGTCCTTTGAGATTCTTTTCTTCTCTTTCGCTTCCCGACGCCATTTTAGCCGAGGTCTTTTTCCCTCCGTCGGCAGAGCTTGCGCCGTATCCCGCGGCCTGCACCGCAGAAATCACCTGCTCCGCAGAGGCGGTCCCTTCCACCGTCATGGAGCCGGTCAGCAGGTTCACCGCGCAGGACTCCACGCCCTCCACGGCCCGCACCGCCTTTTCCACCCGACTGCTGCAGGCGGCACAACTCATGCCCGTTACACGATAGTTCGTCATAACCATCCCTTCATTTCATCAATTTTTGCAGGGTCTCAATCAATTCTTCCGCCGTTTCGGTTTTGCCTTCCCGCAAATCGTCGGTCACGCAGGTGCGGATATGAGCCCCCAAAAGCTCCCGATTAAAGGCGTTCAACGCCGCGTTGACGGCACGCACCTGAATCAGGATATCGGTACAGTAGGCCTCCGATTCCACCATATTACGGATTCCGCGCACCTGCCCCTCAATGCGGCTCAGGCGGTTCAAAAGCCCCTTTTGCTCCGCGGCGGTGCGTTTTTTCGTTTTCTTGCAACAACATTGTTCCATGGTTTCACCTCGTTATGAATCTACCCTTATTATATACCCCCACGGGGTATTTGTCAAGGGCAAAAAAGTGAATTTTTTATAAAACCGTAAATCATAAATCCTTGCCACGGTTGCGTTTTTTGAAAAGCACTTGCAAAAGATCAAAAAATGTGTTATACTTATGATAAGCAGTCCCGCGTGGTGAAGCGCACCGTAATTTCTCTGTCCGGCACCACCGAAACGGAAGAGGTCTTCTCTTACGATGGAGCAGAGAACGTCACAGCAGACAGCAATCACATCCTTTTATGTTCCATTCTTTAATAGATGACAATCTTGAATTTGACAACAACCCTACTTGGGGATATCAAAAAATAAAAGAATTGGCAAAAACGGATTTCAACTATGAAGTCATTGTGGAATCGGAGTGGAACACATGAATTTTAGGAAGATGATATATAGCAAATGTCCGAATTGTAAGGAACACGGTCTTTTAGGTTGGAAAATGGCTGGGACAGTCAGAAACCCAACGTTAACTTGCAAACATTGTGGAAAAAAGTACGAATTCAATGCAGGGCTATCGTTAATTTTCACCGTAGCTGCCTTTGCCGGAATGTTTTTTCTTTACAGCAAAGTAGCACCACTTTTCAGTGACATGCCGGAAATTCTCTCGATTCTGCTTCACTTTTTGTCTTTTGCCATTATGATGACAGTAATATATTTAATCAACTATTTTGCTCCGTTGGAAGAGAAAGAATAGAAAACCGTTCTTGATTCTAAGATAATAAATAAGTCGACAAGGGCCCGAGTTTCCTCGGGCCCTTTTGCGGTTTTATTCTTCTTCGATTTTTGCTTTGCGGGTGTTGATTTCGTGGAAAATAGCGGGATCGAATTTGAAGCGGCGATTATAAGTCAGAAGACCGTTGCATTCCTGCTCCACGTCGGTCAGCTGGGTATAGCAAAGCCCCATAATATGCTCGTTGTCCAGCAGGGCGTCGGTCAAGCCCTTGTAGCGGGCGATGAATTCCTCTTCGCTCTTCACCGAAACGCCGTAGCCCCAGGAATCGGTGGGAGAATCCGTATCCCAGCCGATGCCGCCGTATTCACTGACGAACACGGGGGTGCCGTCGTAAACCTGCCGCTTGGGTTCCTTGCGATAGACCTGATCCACCACGAGACCCTCGTCGATCTTCGCGTAGTTTGCGGCGAATTTTTCGGGATTCTGCTCGTAATCGTGCACGTCCCAAAGGCCGCAATGAACCACGTGATAGTTGCCGCTGGTGTCGATGCAGGGACGGGTGGGATCGGTATACTTGGTGGCGCGGTAGATCATGTCGACCACGTCGTCACACTGATTGGCGTTGCCCTCGTTGAACAGATTCCAGGTTTCGTTGAAGGGGCACCAGCCGATGACCGAGGGATGGGAGAAGTCCCGCTCCACCGCCTCCAGCCATTCCCGCAGATAATTCTTCACGCAGGAGGCGTTGGAGATGTCGATTCCCCAGGAGGGGTATTCGCCCCAGAGCAGATAGCCCAGACGGTCTGCCCAGTAGAGGTAGCGGGGGTCGAAAACCTTCTGATGCATCCGGGCACCGGTGAAGCCCAGTTGCAGGGAATATTCGATGTCCTTTTTCAACGCCTCGTCGGAGGGTGCGGTATAAATTCCGTCGGGGAAGAATCCCTGATCGAGAATATAACGGCCGAAGAAGAGTTTGCCGTTGAGGGTCATGCCCTTGTCGGTAAGCCCCACCTCACGCAGACCGAAATAGCCGTCAAAAGCGTCGACGATGGCTCCGTTCTTCCGCAAAATCACGGAAAGATCGTAAAGCCGTCCCTGTCCGATTTCCCACAGATGGGTCTCCTTCAGGGGAAGCGTGACGGTGGTGGCACAGCCGTTGACGGTGGCGGTAACGTATCCCATATGTACCCCTTCGTAGGAGGCGGAAAGGGTCAGTTGGGTGCCCATGGCGGCACTTGTGGTCTGGAATTGAATCGTCACCGCGCCGTTTGCCACGTCGGGATAGACCCGATAGGTTACCACGCGAGCCGCGTCAACGGGCTCCAGCCATACCGACTGCCAGATTCCCGTGGTGCGGGTATAAAAACAGCCGTGGGAGCCGAATTCAAGGCTCTGCTTTCCGCCGGGCTGCTTGCAGGAACGCACGTCGTCGAAGGCGGAAAGAACGATCACGTTCTCCCCTTCGGTCAAGGCGTCGGTAATATCAAAGGAGAAGGGAGTATAGCCGCCCTGATGGGTGCCGATCTTCTTGCCGTTGACGTACAGAGTGGCAAGATAATCCACCGCGCCGAAGTGAATCACGGTTCGCTTTCCTGCAAATTCCGCAGGCAGCGTCACGGTCTTGCGGTACCAGACGCAGTTCATGAAATCCGTGTTTCCCACGCCGGACAGAACGCTTTCGGGGCAGTAGGGAACGGTGATTTTTCCATCCAAGGAAGGACGGTTCCAATACTTTTTCGCTTCGCCCACCAGAGCGTTGTCGATTTCAAATTCCCATTCGCCGTTCAAGCAAAGCCAATCCTTGCGAACCAACTGGGGACGGGGGTATTCCAAGCGCAAATCTACCATAAAAAAGATCTCCTATCTTTTTATTTTTCAAAAATATTATGCCGCGTCATTCGACGTATCGGAATCTTCCGTCCCTTCCGTTGAAGGAACTTCCGGCTCCGCCTCGGTGTATTCCTCCGCATCGGAGGGAACGGAAACGGTGACGCCCTCGGTCTTGATATCGGTGAATTTCACCTCAAAGGTCAGAAGGGCTTCCACGCCGCCCGAAAGGAAGGTCACGTCTCCGCCCACGGTCACCTTCTGCAAAGCTCCTTGGGCAGAAAAGCCCAACGTCACGTAGAAATCCGACGTGCGCAGCAGACGGGGCGCCTCTTCCCCTTCCCCTGCCTTCAGAACCGAGGAAAGATTCAGAAGGGAGGTCATATCACTCTTGGGGTCGGACAAAACCACCTGATAATCCCCCTGCTCACTGCGCAACAGCGTGCGGGTGGCGAAAAGCTCCGTATCCTTCAGAAGGAAAGGAACCTGCTGACCGAAGGCCTCGTCCGCATCCTCCGCCGTAGCGGCACCCTTTACGCGGACACCCAAGGCGTTCACGTACAGAATTCCGTCCACGTAAACGAACCCGTAGGGCACAGAAACACCCTCTGCCACCGTTTCGGAATCCACGGAACAGTGATCTCCCACCACGGAAACGGAGGCGGTGGAGGAGATTTTCTCTCCGGCGACGTCGTAGTAGGCAACCATCTCATAGGACACGGCAGGTAGGTCCAGCCCTTTGTATCCCGCAAGAAGCTCCGCAACGGTTTCCGCGTCACTCTTCCCTTGCAAGGAAGGGGTTTCGGGCGCGGCGGCGCAGGAAACGAGGGAAAACAAAGCCGCCAGGGCAAGGCAAAAACAGAGCAATTTTTTCTTGTTCATGAAAAACCTCCAAAGGTTAAGACAACGAAGATTCCAAGCGGTCGATCACGTCCCCGAGAGAACCGTTCTCACAGGAACAGACCACCTCTACGGCTTCGTTGAGAATTTCGGGACAGGCATTGGCGGGAGCAAAGGCTCGGTCCGCCGCGAGGAGCATGGAACGGTCGTTTTCATAATCGCCTACGGCAACGACGGTATGAACGTCTTCACAAAGCCGTCGCAGGCAATTCAGGCAGGAGCCTTTTCCGCCCAGGGGAGAAATAAATTCCACCCCCGTATCCCAACTGCGGGAAATCCCGTAGCGGGAGCCAAACCGTTTCCGTGCGCAATCCCGAAAAGCACGGGCCACCGCTTCATCGGGAAAGGCGAAACACACGATCTTCAAAAGATCCCCGAGGGATTGATTCAAAAACGCCTCGGACACCTTCCCATCGGATACGGTGACATAGCCGCCCGTATAATGCAGATTTATTTTCCCCTCAAAGCCGTCCAGCCATTCCAGTAAATTTCCGCAGCCGTCCAAGGGAAAGGTCCAGAGTGTTCGCCCCGTTTCCCCGTCCGCAATCACCGTTCCGTTGGCAGAAATGACGGGTGCGTTGGGACGGATCGGAAAAATCTCCCAATAGGGTGCCATCCGTCCCGTGGCGAAGGTAAACCGTCCCCCTTCCGCCTGAAAGCGGGCAAGGGCCTCCAGATTGCGGGCGGGAACCTCCCCACCCGAAGCAAAGGTTCCGTCAATGTCGGAACAAATCAAAAAGCCGTCAAAGCGTCCCACGGTTATTCCTCAACCACTTCTCCGTCTACCTCCACGGTGCCGTCCAGCTCGGGCTTAGGCTCCTCCGAAGGCTCCTCCTGGGCATTGGCAAAGATCGCGTAACGCACCACGGAATACAGATTCTGCATCCCGTCCAGAAGAACCGATACGCCCAGAAGAACGATAATCACGTTTCCGCTGAAGAAATTCGTGATAATGACAATCAGAATTCCGAAGGCCATGACCACCAGAGCCGAGATCAGAACCCCCAGCCAGTCGGTCTGCTTGGCACGGCGAGCCTGAAAGGCGTTTTTCAGCTTAAACATCCCGTCCAGAAGAATCAGGATTCCCGCAAACATATAGACGTAATCCATCACGACGGTGCGGCAGACGATCAGAATAAAGCCGAACATGGCCAAAAGCACGCCTACCAGCATGGAATCCACCAGCGCGGCTCGGGAGAAGAAATGGCTGATGACCTTGGCAATCCCGAACAGGATCAGACCGCCCCCCGCAATAAAGCCCAAGGCCGACGCGATAAATCCGGGAGCACAGATCAGCAGAAGTCCAACGCCCATGATCACCAAAGCAGAAACGAGATAAAACCAACGAATTTTTTGAACACCCTTCATTTTTTTTGTTCCTTCCTTTTTTCGTTTATTTGGAATCCTTGCGCATGGTCAAGGAAATGCGCTTCTTTGCAACGTCCACGCTCAACACGCGGACCTCCACCACGTCGCCCACCTTCACCACGTCGGAGGGGTGCTTAACGTAACGGTCGGCCAACTGCGAAATATGTACAAGTCCGTCCTGATGAACGCCGATATCCACGAAAGCGCCGAAGTCGATGACGTTACGCACCGTTCCCTTCAGCACCATGCCCTCAGTCAGATCGGAAAGATCCATCACGTCACTGCGCAACAGGGGCGCAGGAAGATCGTCGCGGATATCCCGTCCGGGGCGCGCCAATTCGGGAATAATATCGTTGAGGGTGGGAAGTCCCACGCCGCATTCCTCCGCCGCTTTTTTCCGTCCGTACGCGTCGGCGCGGGAGGCAACCTCACGGCAGACCGTGTCCGCGTCCGCACCCTTCAGATCCAGAATTTCCAACAATTTTTGCGCGGCAGGATAAGATTCGGGGTGTACGGAGGTGTTGTCCAGAGGATTTTTTCCGTTGGGAATCCGCAAGAAGCCCGCGCATTGCTCGTAGGCCTTCGCCCCCAGTTTTTTCACCTTCAGAAGCTCTTTGCGGTTGGAAAATCCGCCCACCTCGTCCCGATAGAGCACGATGTTTTTCGCAATGGCGGAGTTGATCCCCGCAATATAAGAAAGCAGGGAGGGAGAGGCGGTATTCAGATCCACGCCCACACTGTTCACGCAGTCCTCCACCACGCCGGAAAGGGTCTCGTCCAGGCGGGCAGGGGGCATATCGTGCTGATACTGTCCCACGCCGATGGCCTTGGGATCGATTTTGACCAATTCGGCCAGAGGATCCTGCAGACGGCGGGCAATGGACACGGCGGAACGGAGGGAAACGTCAAATTGGGGGAATTCCTCCGCCCCCAGCTTGGACGCGGAATAAACCGACGCCCCCGCCTCGCTGACCACCATGTAAGTAACGTTTCGATTGGCCTTTTTAATGGTATCCGCAACGAAAATCTCCGCCTCCTTGGAAGCGGTTCCGTTGCCGATGGAAATGCAATCCACGCGGTATTTTTCGATCCATTGCAGGATCTTGGCCGCGGCCTCGGCGGTTTTGTTCTGGGGCGGCGTGGGGTAAATGACGCCCGTATCCAGCACCATACCCGTGGGATCCACCACGGCAATTTTACAACCCGTGCGATAGGCAGGGTCCACGGCCAGAACCACCTTTCCCTTTACGGGAGGCTGCATCAACAACTGCTTCAGATTCAAGCCGAACATCTTGATGGCCTGATCGGAGGCGGTGGCAAACAGATCGGAACGAAGCTCCCGCTCCACGGAGGGGAAGATCAACCGATCCCAAGCGTCGGCGCAGGCGGCGCGGACGAAATCCGCCGCGTAGCTTTCCCCACGGACGAAACGGGCTTCCATCAGTTGAGAAACCTCACCGCAGAGGATTTTAACCTTGAGTTTTTCTTCTTTTTCGCCCCGATTCACCGCTAAAATCCGATGAGAGGGAATCTTGCGCAGGGGCTCTTCGTAATCGTAATAAAGACGGTAAACCGAATCCTCTTCCGTTGCCGCGTCGGAACGGAGCAGACCTTCGGCAAAAATCTTTTCCTTCAGTTCTTTCCGCAACGCGGCGTCGTCGGAAATCTTTTCCGCAAGAATATCCGAAGCTCCGGCCAAGGCCTCTTCCGCCGTGGCAACGCCCTTTTCTTCCTTCACGAAGGGGGCGGCCTGTTCCAGCAGATCCCCCTGCCGCTCCTGGGCAAAAAGAAGCTCCGCCAAGGGCTCCAAGCCCTTTTCCTTGGCCACGGTAGCACGGGTTCGGCGCTTGGGCTTATAGGGACGGTAAAGGTCCTCCACCTCCGCAAGGGTCGACGCGGCGTCGATGGCGGCCTTCAGTTCCTCGGTCAGCTTTCCCTGCTCTTCAATGGAAGAACAGACCTCTTCCCGCCGTTTTTGCAGATTCCGCAGATACTGCAGACGGTCGGAAAACTCCCGCAACACCTGATCGTCGCAGGAACCGGTCATTTCCTTGCGGTAACGGGCGATGAAGGGAATGGTGTTCCCGTCGTCAATCAATTTGATAATATTTCCCGCCAGATCCTCACGAATTTTGAATTCGGAGGAAAGCAATTTCAACTCTTCCATATTGCGTTCCTTTCGGACAGAATTCTTCTTATACTATTATAGCACAAAACAGCCCTTCCGTCAAGCAAAAAGTGCGGATTTTTCAAAAAAAACCTCCCCCGTTGCACCCAAGCGCAACGGAGGAGATCGAAATATTACTGATAATCCGTACTCCAGACGCGGACCTTGTAATAGGCGTCGGATTTACACTGGCGATAAAGGACCTTTCCCCGGTTTCCGCCCAAAGGAATGAACATCCCCACCTGATCGGTTCCCCATTCTTTATAGGTCAGCGTGTCTTCCCGGATGGTGGTGAAGACCAGGACGTTATCCTGTAGGAAATTCCCCACGCCGGGCACGTAGCTTTCGCCCTTCGCAAAGGCCCCTCCCTGATAATCGTAAGAGACCTTTCCCGTCTTCTTGTTGAACAGAACCACCCCTTTGCTGCCCGTAATCAACAGACAATCGGGATTTCCGTAAAGGGGAGACAGATCGTGAATGGCCCCGTTGGGATAATACGTCTTCCCTTCAATCGCTTCCAGCTTGGGATTTTCCGCCGTTCCCGTCACGCGGTAAGCAACGAGGGTGTTTCCGCCTGCCATCCAAAGGCAATTATTCTGCGGATCCCACAAAACGCCGTGGGCCTGTTCCAGAGTGGCCTTATCGGAATGAACGGTTTTTCCCGCACCGAAAATGCGGACTTCGTTCCCCGTGGAAGAGGCCACCGCATACACGCCGTTGGGCAGAATCTCCACGGAATGGGGATTGTGCGCCACGTCCTTCGTCTTCAAAATCTGCTTTTTCGTCTTATAGTCCACGATAACGGCACTGGCATCCCCGCAGGCAATGACCACTTCGCCGCCGTAATAGTCGCAATCGCGGAATTTGATTCCCGCGGCACTGATGCCCACGTATTCCCAGACCACGTTGCTCTTGGTCCAGGTTTCCGTAGACATATCCCGCACGATCAGGCGACGGTTCAGCTGATCGCAAAGTCCGATCAGGTGCTTGGAATTTCCGAGGACCTCCTCTACGGTGGTGGTGGGATCGGAATACAAAGGATCCTTATGGGACAGGGTAATGGTGATTTTTTCCGCCGTAGTCGTGGTCTCGTCGGTGACGGGCTCGGTATCCGTTACGGGTTCCGAATCGGTAACGGGCTCGGAAGACGAAACGGGAGGCTCGGAGGAAACGGGTTGAGACGGTTGATCCGACCCGGTCTGCGTAACCGAGGGAAGATCGGTCTGCGATTCCGTATTTTCGGGGAAATCGGTGAACAGGCCGTCAAACGCATCCCCGTCCGAGGAAGCGGTGGTCAAAACCTCTTCGGGAACTCCGCAGGCCACCACGGATAAGGTCAGAATCAGGCAAAGAAAAAGAGCAAGCGTTCGTTTCATAACAAAACCTCAATCAAAAAAACAATGAAGACGGAACGAAACATCCCGCCTTCATTATTATAGCATAGATTTTCAAAAAGAACAATGTACCGATTGCACAAAAAAGCCTTCTCCTTTTTGGCGACTCTGCACAGTTTTTTTCGAGGATTACTGATATTTTCCGCTGAAGACACGGCACTTATAATAGGCCGATTTAGAGGATTTATAAACCTCGGTCGCGTAGGTACGGGCACCGGTCTGACGGATAAAGTGAATCTGATCGGTACACCACTCCGCCTTGGAGTCATTCGCCCAGGAGGTTCCTTTCCCGAAGTTGGGGAAGCAGTAGAAGAATCCGTTATTCTCGTTGACGCCGAACCCCTTTACGTTCCGTGCCTTGGTCACGTTGCCGTTTCCGTCCGGATAGGTCTCAATGGCGGAAGAGCCGTAGAAGCCCATCAGGAAGGTCCCGGAGGGCTTATGGAAGCGGTATACGGTATTCACCACGGTCAGGTACAGGTGGTCCTTGCTGAAGTAGTCGGGAGCAAGATCATGGCCGCCCGTCTGGGGCAATTTGTAAGTATTCTTCTTCACCAACGCCTCGGAAGAACCGGATCCCGTAACGGTATAGGAAATCAACTCGTTATCCCCCAGAGCCCAAAGGAGCTTGTTTGCGGGATCCCACAGAACCCCGTGGGCACCGGTCAGTTTGTATTCTTTATAGCTGTCGTTGGTCTTGGTGGTATCAAACAAACGGAGCGTTCCGCCGGTAGAGCATGCGATTACCACGTTCCCGGAGGGGAGCATTTCAATGGAGTGAGGATTGTTCCCGGGTTTTTTCGTGGACCACTTCACCTGCTTGCCCGGATACGTGATGATCTGACATTTCGATCCGGCCGTAATAATCACGTTACCGAAGCGGGCGTTTCCTTCCCGATACTTAACCCCTGCGGCGTATCCGCAGTTGAAGGACCATTCCTCGGCCTTATCCAGATTGCCGCCCACAGCTTTTGCAATATCGTACAGAACGACCCGTCCCGCCTGCTGGTCCAGCGCAAGAACCCGATTTTTCACCACGTTCAAAGGTTCCCAGGTTTCGGGCACGATGGCGGCACCGTTGTTGTTGGAGTTGGTGGACTTATCGGAATAAGACCAGGTTTTCTTAAAGGTGGAAGTCGTCGTGGTTTCGGAAGAAACGGGATCGGTATCGGTAGACACTACGGGTTCCTCCGTAACGGGGGGCTCCGTCTGCGTCACGGTGGGAGGCGTGGTGGTCGTGGTGGTCGAAACCACGGGAACGTCCGAAGACACCACGTCTTCTATGGAATCGGTGGGAAGATAGTCGGTAAAAAGTCCGTTGCTGTCGCTGCCGGATGTGGTCGTGGTCACGGAATCGACGGCGCCTGCACAGGCCACCAGAGAGAAGACCGTAGCCAAAACCAACAAAAACGCAAAAAATCTTTTTCTCATAACATTACCTCTCGTTTTTATTGATACTGACCGTAAAACGTACGGCATTTATAGAAGGCTGCCGTGGAGGAAACGTACTTCTGTGCGTACATCATGTTAGCGGTCTTTCGATAAACGAACCAGATCTCGTCGGTACACCAATCGGCTTTTCCGTCATTTTCCCAAGCGGTTCCGGGTCCGTGGTTCGGATAGCAGAAGAAAAAGTTTCCGTTCAGGTTGTTTCCGTATCCCTTCACGTCGGTGTGGGTCAGCTTCGCATAATTCGGGAACCGTTCGATCATCACGTTTTCTTCTTTATCGAAGCGGAACACGTTTTTGCCGCCCGAAAGATAGAGATAACGGGTGTCGGTCAGGTCGGCGGCAAGATCGTGCCCGCCGTCCTTCCCCTTGGGGAATTTCGCCCCCATGCCGGAAATCTGGGTAATGGTCTGCTCCATCCCTTCCCCATTTGCGGAAAAAGCGATCAGTTCGTCGTCTCCCAAAGCCCACAGAACGTCATATTCGGGATCCCACAAAACCCCGTGCGCCCCGTACAGCTCTTTCTCAAAGAATTTCTGAGACTGATTCTTATTTCCCTCCAGAATGGCGGAAGCGTAGAAAAAGCGAACCGTGCATCCGGTGGAATTTGCGATGACGATGTTGCCGGAGGGCAGGATTTCAATGGAGTGGGGATTGTTTCCCGGATTGGTCGTAGACCAGAGGACCTTCCCTTCCGGATAGGAAACGATGGAAGAGGTTCTCCCGGCAATGATCACCACGTCACCGAAGACCGTATCCTCACGGAACTTCAACCCTGCGGCGTAACCGTGGTTATAGGACCAGATAATGGCGTCGTCCAGATCGTCACCGGGCTCGATCAAATCGAGATCGTACACGAGGATCCGTCCCGTTTGCTGATCGCAGGCCATGACCTGATTGGGATATTTATCCTCGGGCAACGGCTCCGCGTCTCCGCCGATGGTGGCGGTGATTTTTTCGTTGGTATCGGTGTCGGTGTCTGTCTTATTTTCGGAGGAATCCGCAGAATCGGTATCCGGATCAGAGGAATCCGCCGAATCGGTATTCGGATCGGAGGAAGAATCGGGAAGCAGGTCGGTGTTGCCTTCCGTCGACTCGGAATCCACCTCAAAAAGCCCCTCCGTAGCGTTCTCCGTATCGGTTTCGAAAACTGCGTCGTCTCCGCAGGCCACAAGGGAAAGCCCCAGAATCAAACACAGAACAAGGCAAAGAAATTTTTTCATAAAACTCTCCTTAAAAAACGAATCGAGGCGGAACGAAACGCTCCACCTCTATAATTATAACATATTTTATGAAGGTTGACAATGTGCCGTTTGCACAAAAAAGGGAGGTCACTTTTGGCAATCCTGCACAGATTCCGGTCGCAACCTCCGATTGCGGACGGGCTTGGACCCGGACACAACACACCCCTCAAACGTGATAAAAGGTCAACCGACATCCAGCATTCGGCGATTTAATCAATATGCACGGTTTATCATTGTATCTCAAAGCATTTGCTGAAAAATTCGTTTGTCTCCGGACAATTGATAACTTTGAAAAGACATTTGCTATTTGCATCTCTAAAAATGATATAAGAACATCCCGCCATACTGTAGCGATATCCACGAATGCGGAAAGAATAGCCAAAAGCAACTTCCGCTGTTTTTATTTCGTCAATTTTAAAACATCTTTCGTTCCTGAAGAAAAAGTAGTAATCTACAACCGTTATGCTTTCTTCGTCAATTTGAACATAGGCCTTGTTCATATCAATACTTGTAACGGTTACAAAAACGGCAATAAAGACAACGGGAATCCAAATAATTACGACAGGCAATATGCGTTGACTTATAATGGAAGCAGCGATGGCGAGAAAGAGAAAGACAACTCCAACAAGGCTCCAACATAAGATCAACATAATCTTCAGTGCCTTATTGGTTTTTAACTTCGGAGTTCTTTCGTGCGTGTTAAAAATCATTGTCGCACTGCCTTTCTTTGCTTCATCATACCACATTATCCTCTTGTATTATTGAGGTTCTTTTTTGCAGTTGTAATAGACTTCACAAGCAAAAATCTTATCGTCGAGCACTTTCGGTCCAGCACCTTGTATCTTGCTTCATCGATATACTCACATTTCCAGAGCATCTCAAGCCATTTGCTTGTTTCGTTGGTTTCTTTGAGTGAAATCTCAAGCTTTGCAATGAAGTCAGCGCGACCGTGAGCGTATTTGCTTTCAGCAATGTTGGCGCAAATACTCGTTGCGCTTCTGCCTATTTGATTGGAGATCACATTTTCATGTTTTGCACGTAGTTCTTTTGTTAATTGCAAAACCTCAACGGATAATTCCATTGAAAGATCACCCAGCTTATCTTCTCTCACGACACCACCGCCCTAAAATTCATTATATCATACTTTCGGTCAAAATCAACGGTATTTCAGCACACAAAGTAAATGGTCCAATTCCGTTTGCGCGAAGCGTAACATCATTGATGCAAAGCATCACATCTTTTGCCGAAGGCAACTTCATTTGCACCAACGGTGCAACATCGCTCATTTGTGCCGCGGAACGGTGAAATGATGTTGAGTCAAGACTCAAATGATGTTGCGTGCAAGCACGCAAATGATGTTGTGCCTTGCGGCACAAATGAAAAAATCCAAGTCTTTCGACTTGGATTTTTTTGGCGGAGAGAGGGGGATTCGAACCCCCGACGAATTATTAGTCCGTACACGATTTCCAGTCGTGCGCCTTAGACCAGCTCAGCCATCTCTCCATGTTTCCACGGGCCTTTTCGCGGTCCGTGGATTATTATACACCATTCGGAATAAAAAAGCAAGGGATTTTCGGATTAGTTCATTTTTTTTTCACAATTAAAAAATCCGTTATTGGTAATCCGCCACGAAGGCGCGCACCTTGTAAAAATCCCGCTTGCCGTTAAAGGAAACATCGTTAAAGCGATACTGCCACACCCCCGAAGCGTTCCGCACGTAACGGAAAATCCGCACCTTATCGGTGTCGTGATTCGCCGTAGCGTTGTTCGGATCGGCAATGCTCATCACCGTTACGCCGTCGGCGTAGGTATTGATGCTCTTAACGGCCTTCAGACTGATCGCCGCCTTCCCCTCGTACGAAGAAAGGAAGCGGTCCTGGGATTTGCTGTACTGTCCGACGCCGTTTCCGTAAGTGATCCAAAGCAGATCGGAATTCCCGTACACGGGAGAAAGATCGTGTCCTCCCGAGAAAGTGACCTGTGCTTTTTTCAACAGGGTCAGCGTAGGCTTCTGACGGGATCCGCCCACGTCGTATGCGTTCAGGACGGTATTCCCCAGCGCCCAGAGAACCTCCTCTTCGGGATCCCACAGAATTCCGTGCGCCGAAACGAGGGGCAATTCCACGTAATTGGTGTCGTTCTTGTGCGTAGCGCTGTAAAGACGCACGACTGCCTTTTTCTCGTTTCCGTTTCCGGATCCCGCAACGGCAATGACCCCGTTGGGAAGAATCTCGATGGAATGGGGCCCGTAGCCCGCCATATCAGCACTGAACAGGCATTCGCCCGAAGGATATTTCACCAAAGCAACCATGCCCGAGGAGGAGGTCAACCCCACCACGGGGCCGCCCCAGGCCTCACTGTCCCGCAGACGGACGTCATCCAGACGGCTTCTGCACAGATCTGCGTGGGTCACGTCCCCTTTGGTACGGATAGACCAACGCCACACAACGGCAGAGGAAGACGTGATATCGTCCGCATCCAGATTGACCACGATGATCTCGTCGTTTTTCTGGTCGGTGATGGCCATCAGCTTGTTGGGAATGGGATCGGGAGGGGAATCGTTCGTAACAGAGTCCCCGGCACCGCCCGAAGCCGTAAGGGTGCTGATGGTAATCTTTTCATTGGTAGAGACGTCCGAATCCGCAATCTCGGAATCGGTGACCGGCGAATCCGCATCCGAGGCAGAATCCGTGGAAGGAAGCGCCGAATCGCTTGCGGGATCGGTAGAAGAAACCGTGACCGATTCCGTAGAAAGAATCTCGGAATCCGAATCGGTGGGATAGAACAGTCCCTCCGTTTCGGTGGCCGTATCAGACGCGGTTTCGGTCAGGCTCCCTTCCTGCGCCGCAGCGCAGGAAAAGAGCGATCCGATCATGGAAAGCAATAGTACAAATACAAAAAAACGTTTCATATTGATACCGCTTTATCCGAATTACTGATATCCTTTGTGTACGGGATATACCTTGTAAAACTCACGGTTGGAGAAATAAATATCCGTTGCAACGGGACGGTAGGTGGTCACGATTCCGCTGACGGGTTCCATGGTCCAGATGCGGAAGCCCATAGTAGACCAATATCCGGTATATTTCTTCAGCTCTGCATTCCAGGTTCCCGTGGTGAGCTTCGTCAGTTCTGCCTCACGGGCGGGAACGGACTGCACCATCACGCCGTCGGAGAAGGAAGCAACGCCCTTCATCCATTTGGACTGATAGTGAGAGGATCTCGTCAGGCTCTGGGTCGCAGCATCAAACTTCCACAGATCCCCGCCTGCAACCCAATATTTTCCGGGATCGCCGAGGACGGGCATGAGAACGTGACCGGAGGTATCTTTTCCGGTGAACACGTTGCCGGTGTTGTCCTTAGCCAATTTTCCGCTGTTTCCGGAGCCGGTAACCTTACAACCAAAGACCTGTTCGTATTCCAGAACCCAAAGCTTCTGGTTCGTGGGATCCCACATGACGCCGTGGCCGCTGGGAGTAGTGATTTCACTGCAAGCGGAGGTTCCTCCGGCGGTAACGGGGAAATAGAGCAATTTGCCGTCGGGCACTTCCTTCCCGCCAACGACCTTGGAGGTAGAGGTAATCACCACCAGGTCCCCGTTGGGCAACAACTCAATGGAGTGAGCGCCGCCCACGCCCGTAGCGGTTTCCCAAAGAACCTTTCTGGCGTTATAGTCGATAATTCCGGCCCAACCGGTGGAAGAGCAGGCAATGACCACGTCTTTCTTATAATAATTGGAATAACGGAGCTTCGCGGCGTCGATACCCTTTCCGACCTTGTTCTTCAGCTTGCAGTTGCTGTCGTTGTCCGCATCCCATTCCCAAACGATGCAGGACTTATCGGAGGTCAGGTTGGCCAGGTCTCCGCCGCACTTGTTCAGGTCGAAGATCAAGATGCTGTGGTTCGTGATATCCGTAGCGAAGAATTTGTGTTCCACGGAGGTATCGAGGGTGACCTTCGTATCCTTGACCTCGTCGTCAAAGATGGGTTTATTCGTCGTGGTAGAAACCGTAACCTTGCCGATGGTGATCTTTTCATTGGTTTCCGTGGGTTCGTCAGCCGAATCGGTGGAAGGAACGACCGAATCCGTATCGGAAGGAACGTCGGAAGAAACGGGGGGCGTGGTGGACGTGGGCGCGGAGGGACCCGTTTCCGAAGTGACGGGGTCGGTATCAGAGGGCAACTCTACCTCGGGAAGTCCATCGGTATACAGTCCGTCGTTGGGATAACGGCCGGTAGCCGTTCCCGTGTCGGTCGATTCATCGGTGACGGAGCCTGCGCAGGCGACCAGCCCGAAGAGGACGACCAGGGTCAGAAGAAAACAGAGAAAACGCTTCATAATACACCTCTTCTATTTGATTTGTGTTTTATTGATAATCCTTGGTGAAAGGATGTACTTTATAAAATTCGCGGTGGGACGTATTAAAATATACGTTATACACCTTCGCGGTGGGCTGCTTCACCTGACCGGAACTCATTTCCATTACCACGATGCGGAAGCCGTCGCAGGACCAATCGTAGGTGGTTTTTCCTTTTCCGCTAAACTCCGCCACGGTCTGAATGGAGGTCCCGTCGGCAAAGCCGGCAATGCCCTTGATGCTGTTTGCGGTATACTTACCGGAACGGCTGAAGGTGCGGGTCAGGGTCTCGGTTTCCGCGTCAAACTGCCAGAGCTTTCCCGCCGTGACCCAATATTTCCCGGGTTGCCCGTAGACGGGAGAGAAGGCGTGACCGGAAGCGTCCTGCTTGTTGAAATTTGCGCCGGACCCCTCAACCCGTTTCAGACGGGCGTTCTTGGTGCCTTCCCCTTCCACGTAACAGGCAAAGACCTGTTCGTACTCCAGAACCCACAAATGCTCGTTCTGCGGGTCCCACATGACCCCGTGGCCGCTGGGACAGAAAATATAATGGGAGGGTTTTGTTTCCCCTGCGGAAAGGGGAATATAGGACAGTTTCCCGGATTTGGGACCGGAGGAGCAGGCCACCACCACGTCTCCGCTGTTGGGCATCAGTTCAATGGAATGAGGACCGTTGCCGATGTTGTATTCCCAAAGAACCGTACGCGCTTCGTAATCGATGACCCCCGCCCAGCCGGCAGAGGAGCAGGCAACGATCACGTCCCGTTTATAATAGGGAGAGTAGCGATATTTCGCCGCGTCGATTCCCGAAGCCACTTGATCCTTCAGCTTGCAGTTGGGATCTTCATCCGCATCCCATTCCCAGATCACCGCAACGTCGTCGTCCTTCAGAAGCTGATAATCTCCGTCGCAAAGATTCAGATCGTAAACCACGATGCTGTGGTTGGCAATGTCCGTGGCGATAAATTTGTGCTCCATCTTGGGATCGTACAGAATCACTTCCGCTTTATCGTCAGGTTGATCCGAAGACGTGGTTTTGTCCGCCCCCGTATCGGTAGAGGGCTTGACGTCCGAGGTTTCGGAGGATACGGCGGAATCGGCCAAATCTTCCGTGAACAGACCGTCTCCCGCGGCGGAGGTGTCCGTATCAACGGCGTCGTTGCCGCAGGCCACCAGAGAAAAAACCGTAATAAGACAAAGAAGGATCGCAAAAACGCGTTTCATAACGAGGATCTCCTTAAACTGCAAATCGTTTTATTGATAGTCCTTAGACAAAGTGTGGATTTTATAGGTCTGACTACCCTCCCGATGGGGGATCATCCGTTCCTTCACCGTAACCTGCTTCACCCGTCCGGAGGAATAGCCCAGATACAGCACGCGCAACAGCGAGGAGCGGTAGGTACCCGTCCCGCCCTGATCGTGGGCCGTCTGGATCATGGTCCCGTCGGGGAACCAGGCAATCCCCTTTACGTTAGTACCTTTGTACCCTGCCGCACGGGAGTAATTCGCGGTAACGGTTTCGGTTTCGGAATCAAACAGGAAAATACCCTTTCCTCCCGAAACCCAATATTTTCCGGGCTGTCCGTAGACGGGAACCAGGTCGTGTCCGCCCCCGTGTCCGATCTCCTTCAAAGAAGCGCCCATGCCGGAAATAACGGAGAGCTCCCCGTTCCGAACGGAACAGGCGATGATTTCCGTATCACCCAGGACCCAAAGGACTTCATTTTGAGGATCCCAGCAGATTCCGTGGGCGGATTTCAAAGGAACGCGGGACCCGACGGAGGTCTTTCCTTCCGACAGGGGATAATGCAACACCTCACCCTGATCGGTGGAACCGTTCCCCGAGCAGGCCACCACCAGATCTCCGTTGGGAAGCAATTCCACGGAGTGGGGACCGTTCCCCGGGTTATCCTCAAAGAGAACCTCCTTGGTTTCATAATCCAGAATTCCGACCCATCCGCCGGAGCCGGAGAAAATCACCACGTCCTTTTCCCAATAAGAGGAATACCGCAGCCCCGCTTCGTCAATGCGCAGATCTTTTCCCTGCACTTGCGCACCTTCGGCGTGGACGGAATCCCATTCCCACACGATACAGTCCTCGATCACAATGTCCTCGGGACCGTCGCCGCAGAGATTCAGGTCGGCAATCAGGATCCGCGTACCCGAATCGTCCATAATCACCTTATGGGGAATCTCGGGGTCCCAGCCAACCTTGGGCAATTCCGTGGGAGCAGAGTCTTCCGTATCCGTATCGGTGGAAGAATTCACTTCCGTGGCGTCCGTATCGGAGGGAAGAGCCTCCTCCGTCGTTTCGGAAGAAGCAGAATCGGTCAGAATTTCCGGAAACAAGCCGTCACCCCCTGAGGAAAAAGATTCCGTGGTCTCGGCGCCGTTGCCGCAGGCCACCAAAGAAAAAACGGCAGCAAAACAAAGAAAAATCGCAACAATCCGATTCATAACGAATCCTCCATTTATCCCTCAATCCTCGTTTTTGGGAGGACGGGGCGGTTTGGGACCGGGGTATTGATAATACTGGCAGGGAATGCGGCCGTTGAACAGCTTGCGCCGCTTTTCCGCCTTTTTGCCGTACAACTTTTCGAATTCGGGATGTGCGGTGATCACGTAAACCGACCAGGTGTCCAGTTTCCGAAACACGGAGCCCATGTCCCGATAGATCTTCTGAACCTCTTCTTCCTGTCCCAGACGTTCTCCGTAAGGAGGATTCGTCAATATAAATCCGTACCGTTCCTCGGATTTGAAAGTCCGCATATCCGCCCGCTGAAAACGGACGGCCCCTTCCACCCCCGCCAGGCGGGCGCAGGTGGCGGAAACGTCGGCGGCTTTAGCGTCGATATCACTGCCGAAAATCGTAATTTCCTTTGCCGGCTGAATCAGACTTTTCGCTTCTTCCCTTGCCTCGGCAAAAGCCTTTGCAAAGGCGGGCCATTCCTCCGCAGGAAAGGAGCGGGTCAGCCCCGGAGCACGGTTTTCCGCAATCAGGGCCGCTTCAATGGGGATCGTTCCCGTTCCGCACATGGGATCCACCAGAATCCGACCGGGACGCCAGAAGGTCAGGTCAATCAACGCGGCGGCCATGGTCTCTTTTAACGGAGCCTCCCCCGCAATTTTGCGGTATCCCCGCTTATGAAGCCCCGCCCCCGTGGTATCCAGCGTGACGGTGACCGTATCCTTCAGCAGCGAAACCTCCAGGCGGTACAACGCCCCCGTTTCCTCGAAAAAGTCCCGATGATAGGTCTTTTTCAGCTTCTCCACCACCGCTTTTTTCGCAATGGCCTGACAGTCGGAGATGCTGAACAGGGTGGATTTCACCGAGCGTCCGTCCATGGGGAAGCGGGCGTTTTCGGGAAGCCAGTCCCCCCAGGGAATCGCGTAAACCCCTTGGAACAGCTCTTCAAAGGTCACCGCCTTGAAGCGGGCAAGCTGAATCTGCACGCGGGCGGCGGTGCGCAGCCAGAGGTTTGCCTTGGCAACGCCTTTTTCGTCCCCTTTGAAATAAACCCTGCCGTCCTCCGTGTGCACGTCGGCAAATCCCAGTCGGGTCAATTCCCGCGCCGTGACCGCTTCCAGCCCGAAGGCGGTGGGGGCAATCAGATCGTATTGCATAATTTCCCTCTTAAGGTTTCATGATAGATACATATCCATATTAGCACATTACGATGCAAATTGCAAGAATCCTTACAAAAACGTTGCCCTTTTGTCGGTTTTTTTTAATAATTTCGCTCATAGCGCCCCTCTCTTGTGAATATACATAAGAACGGAGGTTCGTTTTTGTGCAAATTGCCAAAGGCTTCCGAAACATTTTCTCAAATTTATGAAAATAGTATAAAAAATTTCACAAAAAACCCTTGCATTGCAAAATTGATTGTGTTATAATAAGAAGGAACAAGGGGATCACCGTGCCCGTTTTGCGAAAAAGGAGGAGTTGCCATGCCGTCCAAGGACCTGCCGATTTATCTGTTCCGTCAGGGAACGAATTTCGAAAGCTATCGCTTCTTCGGGGCCCACGCGGAAACGCGGAACGGACGGGAGGGCTTCGTCTTCCGTCTCTGGGCCGACCACGCAACGGCAATTTCGGTCATCGGCTCCTTCAACGGATGGGACCCCAACGCCTCCCCCATGGAGAAGGAAAACGGAATCTGGGAAGTATTTATTCCCGACGTAAAAATTTACGATCAGTACAAATATCGCATCGTCGCTTCTTCGGGAGAAATTCTGGAAAAAGCAGATCCCTACGCCTTCCATTCGGGATGGGGCACCCACACGGAATCCCGCGTTTTCCCTTTGGAAGGTTACGAATGGCGGGACGGGGCGTGGATGCAATACCGCAAAAACACAAACCCCTACCGCAGTCCCTTGAATATTTACGAGGTTCATGCCGGATCCTGGCGCAGATACGCGGACGGGAATCCCTTCTCTTACCGCAAGCTGGCAGAGGAGCTGATCCCCTACGTGCGGGAAATGGGATACACCCATATTGAGCTTTTGCCCATTACGGAGCATCCCCTGGAGGAATCCTGGGGGTACCAGTGCTGCGGATATTACGCCCCCACCTCCCGCTTCGGCACTCCCCACGATCTGATGTATTTTGTGGACGAGTGTCACCGTCAGGGCATCGGCGTTTTGCTGGACTGGGTTCCTTCCCACTATCCCAAGGACGCCCACGGACTTTACCGCTTTGACGGCGATTTTTTATACGACTACAAGGACCCTGCCAAGAGGGAACAACCCCAATGGGGCACCGCCGTATTCGATTACGGCCGCCCCGAGGTGCAATCCTTCCTGGTCTCCTCCGCGCTGTTCTGGCTGAAGGAATATCACTTCGACGGCCTGCGGGTGGACGCGGTCACCTCCATGCTCTATCTGAGCTTCGGCAAGGAATTCGAACTGCGCAACGCGGAAGGCGGAGAGGAAAACAAGGAAGCGGTCGCCCTGCTGCAAAAGCTGAACACCGCCGTGCACGCTCACGTTCCCGACGCGTTGATGATCGCCGAGGAATCTACCTCCTGGTCCAAGGTGACCAAGGATCCCGATCAGGGCGGCCTTGGATTCAACTTCAAGTGGAACATGGGCTGGATGAACGATATGATGGACTATATCGAGCTGGACCCCTTCTTCCGCAAGGACCATCACAATTATCTGACCTTCTCCTTCATGTACGCCTTTTCGGAGAATTACGTGTTGCCCATCTCCCACGACGAGGTGGTTCACGGCAAAAAATCCCTTCTGGATAAATTCCCTGCCCCCTATGAAAACAAGTTCGGCGGATTCCGCGCCTTTTTGAGTTATATGTACACCCATCCCGGCAAAAAACTGCTCTTCATGGGCTCGGAATACGGCCCCTTCCGGGAATGGGACTACGAAAACGAACTGGAATGGTTCATGCTCGGTTACGAATCCCACCGCAAGCTGAAGGATTTCACCCGCGCTTTGAATCTGTTCTATCTGGCGCACCCCGCCCTGTGGGAAGAAGATTGCGCCCCCGAGGGATTTGAATGGATCTCCCCCGACGACAACCGCAACAACGTAGTGGTCTTCCGCCGTAAATGCAAAACCGAAGAGCTGATCGTTGCCGTCAATTTCGCCCCCCAGCGCTGGGACGATTACCGCTTCGGCGTCCCCGAGGAAGGGGAATACGAGGAGATTTTCAACTCCGACGATACGGCCTACGGCGGAAACGGAATCAAAAACGGGCTTCTTCGCACCGAAGCCATCCCCTGGCAGGGCTTGGAGCAATCGGTCCATCTCAACCTGCCCCCCTTGGGCGCCCTGGTTCTGAAAAAGAAGGAAGAAAAAAAGATCCCCCGCATTGCGCCCCCCGAAAAACCCGCGCCCAAAAGAATTTCCCGCAAAGCCACTCCGTCACCCCGCGCAAGCCGCACGAAATAAATAAAAAAAACACAAACGAGCGCCGACCGAGCAACCAACCCGACCGGCACCCGCGACAAAAAAAGAGGAGGGTCCCGTAATGATCCAAAAGAAAAAATGCATTGCGATGCTTCTCGCAGGAGGACAGGGCAGCCGTCTGAAGGTCCTGACCAAGAACGTCGCAAAGCCAGCAGTGCCCTTTGGGGCGAAGTTCCGTATCATCGACTTCCCCCTGTCCAACTGCATCAACTCCGACATCACCGTGGTAGGGGTTCTGACCCAATATCAGCCCCTGGTGCTCAACCGCTACATCCGCACCGGTCTGCCCTGGGATCTGGACCGTCTGTACGGCGGCGTTTACGTTCTGCCCCCCTATCAGCAGAACAGCGGCGCCGACTGGTATAAGGGCACGGCCAACGCTATTTATCAGAATTTCGCATTCATTGAACAGTACGATCCCGAGCACGTTCTGATCCTCTCGGGAGACCATATCTACACCATGGACTATTCCAAGATGCTGGAGGCCCACGAAACCTCGGGAGCCGACGCCACCGTGGCGGTCATTGACGTTCCCATGGAAGAGGCCTCCCGCTTCGGCATCCTTGCCACCGACGACGAGGGACGCATTACCGAATTCCAGGAAAAACCCAAGGTGCCCAAATCCAATCAAGCCTCCATGGGTATTTACATCTTCAAGTGGAGCAAGTTGAAGGAATATCTGACCCGGGACGAAGCGGATCCCACTTCTTCCAACGACTTCGGGAAGAACATCATTCCCACCATGCTCAACGACGGTCAGAGGCTCTTCGCCTATTCCTTCCACGGGTATTGGAAGGACGTGGGAACCATCGACAGTCTGTGGGAAGCCAACATGGACCTGATTTTCCATCCCGACGAGCTGAAGATCGACAATCCCGATTGGAAGATCTACGCCCGCAATCCCGTCTGTCCGCCCCATTATACGGGTCCCAACGCCTCCATCGTTAACTCCATCGTTTCCGAAGGGGGTACCGTCTGCGGCAAGGTGCAGGACTCGGTGATCTTCTTTAAGGTGGATTTGAAAGAAAACTCCGAGATCTACTCCTCCGTGGTCATGCAGCACGCGGTGGTGGAACCCGGTGCAAAGGTTTATAACGCCATCATCGGCGACGGGGCGGTCATCAAGCGGGGTGCCGTAGTCGGCGCACCCACGGAAGAGGGCAAAGCCCCCGTAATCACCGTCGTCGGCCCCAACAGCGTGGTCAACGAAAACGAAATCGTTCCCGCAGGGGAAATCATCGACCGCGAGGACGCGGAGAAGGAAGGTGCCCACAATGTCTAATGCGTTCGGTATTATTTTCGCCAACATCCACGACGAAGCCCTCCCCCAGCTGACCCGCAACCGTACCCTCGGCGCCGTGCCTCTGGGCGGCCGCTACCGTCTGATCGACTTTATTCTGTCCGATATGGTCAACTCGGGCATCACCTCCGTAGGGGTCATCGCCCGCAACAATTATCATTCTCTGGTCAACCATCTGGGCTCGGGCAAGGAATGGGATCTGTCCCGCAAATTCGGCGGACTGACCGTTTTCCCGCCCTACAGCACCGCAGGCGCAGGCCTCTACCACGGTCGGCTGGAAGCCATGAAAAACATCATGAGCTACATCGTCCGTGCACGGGAGGAATACGCCGTTCTCGCGGACAGTAACGTGATCCTGAACATCGACCTGGAAAAGGTCGTGGCGCAGCACGAGGAAAGCAACGCAGACGTCACCTGCGTCTATCAGACCCTGGAGCTGAACGAACGCAATCCCAGAGACCGTGTTCTGTACGATACCGACGCCAACGGTCGCATCCGCGCCGTCCGTGCCGATCCCCGCACCGCGGAGGGCACCTGCTGCAACTCCTTGGGCATCTGGGTTCTGAAGAAGGATCTGCTGATCCGGATTCTCGACGACGCACAGACCTCCGGCGCAAAGAGCTTTGAACGGGACGTTCTGGGCCGTCACTGCGACGATTGGCGGATTCTGGGCTACGAGTTCGAAGGATACGCCGCACAGATCCGTTCGGTCCAGGGCTATTACAAAGCAGGCACCGATCTTCTGGACAGCAACGTCCGCGCGGAGCTCTTCCCCCGTCAGCGCCCCATCTACACCCGGGTACACGACGAAGCCCCCGCCTGCTATGCGGAAGGGGCCAAGGTCACGGGCTCTCTGGTGGCCAACGGATGCCGCATTGAAGGCACGGTAGAAAACTCCATCCTCGGTCGCGGCGTATACGTGGCAAAGGGAGCGGTGGTCCGCAATTCTCTGCTGATGCAGGGGGTCGCAATTTCGGAAGGAGCCAGCGTGGATTGCGCCATCATCGACAAAAACGCGTACGTGGCCCCCGGACGGAATCTTTCGGGTGCACCAACCTATCCCATCGTCATTGAAAAAGGAAGCCGGGTCTGATCCCCGGAGAAGGACGTAGCAATATGGCAAAGATTCTCTTTACCGCCTCCGAGGCCTTCCCCTTCGCCGTTTCCGGCGGTCTGGGCGACGTGATCGGAGCTCTGCCCAAAACCCTTGCAAAAATCGAAGATAACGATATCCGCGTCATCCTTCCCCTCTACGGAAAGGTTTCCCCCGAGCTGCGCGGCGAAATGGAATTTCTCAAGAGCATTTCCGTGCCCGTGGGCTGGCGGAATCAATACTGCGGAATTTTCCGTCTCAACAAAGACGGCGTGACCTGGTATTTTATCGACAACGAATATTATTTCAAACGGGGAAGCCGTCTGTACGGCGACTACGACGACGGCGAGCGCTTCGCCTTCTTCTCCACCGCCTGTCTGGAAATTCTTCCCCACGTGGGCTTTTATCCCGACGTCATCCACGCCCACGATTGGCACACGGCTCTCGTGCCCATTCTCTACCGCACGAAGTATTCCATGCTTCCCGAGTACAAGGGCATCAAGACCGTGTTCACCATTCACAACATCCAGTATCAGGGAATGTTTGATCTGAACCGCAGCGGGGATCTGTTCAACATTCCCGACCAATCCGCTTATCTGGCGGAATTCAACGGCGGGCTGAACCTGATGAAGGGTGCCGTGGAAACGGCGGACAAGGTCTCCACCGTCTCTCCCACCTATGCGGAGGAAATTCTCTACGCCTACTACGCCCACGGTCTGGAAGGCATCCTGAGCCGCAACAAGGGCAAGCTTACGGGAATCCTCAACGGCATCGACACGGTCCGTTACGATCCCGCCACCGACAAAGCCCTCAGCCATCCCTTCTCCCGCCGCACCCCTGCGCAGAAGGTGAAAAACAAGCTGGATCTGCAAAAGGATCTGGGCCTTCCCGTGGACAAGGATATCCCCATGATCGGCATCATTTCCCGCCTGGTCTCCCACAAGGGGCTGGATCTGGTCCTGCGGGTGATTCACGATATTCTCAACCTCCCCCTGCAATTCGTCATTCTGGGGACGGGGGATGCGGAATACGAAACGGCGCTGACCAACATTCGGGAGCAGTATCCCGATAAGATGTCGGTAACCATCGACTTCAACAGTCATCTGGCCTCCCGTATTTACGGCTCTGCGGATATCATTCTCATGCCCTCCCAAAGCGAACCCTGCGGGCTGGTGCAAATGGTGGCCTGCCGCTACGGCGCCGCCCCCATCATCCGCCGCACGGGCGGGTTGAAGGACTCGGTCTTCGACGCCTCCCTGGGCGGAAACGGCTTTACTTTCGACAACTACAACGCCCACGAAATGCTGGCCGCCATCGAGCGCGCCGTGGCTCTGTACAAGGACAAAAAGGCGTGGAAGACGCTTTTGGTCCGCACCCTGGACTGCGACTTCTCCTGGGACGCCTCCGCCGTCCAATACATGGAGATGTACAACGAACTGATCCGATAAAAAACTGCGATCCGCCGCGGGCGTATCCCCTGCGGCGGATCTCCCCCTTGATACGAAGGACTTTTCGTCCCGATTCTATTGCATATTCAGGGGCTTTTCCCCTTGATATAAGTTTTCAGAAAGCAGGTACCCTCATGAAAAAAACGACGATTTCCGCAACGGAACTCAAACGTCGCATCGACGACAATCTGCTCCGCTATTACGGCACCGATCCCAAGGATGCGGATCTGGAGCAGATCTACAAATGCGCCATCACCGTGGCCCGCGACGAAGCGGTGCGCAAGCGCCTGGCCTTTGAAAAGGAAGTGGAAGAAAAGGAAGGGAAGCACGTATATTATATGTGCATGGAATTCCTGCTGGGCAGAAGCCTGAAAAATTGCGTGTTCTCCCTCTTCGGCGAAGAAACCTTCGCAAAGGCCCTTTCCTCCTACGGCGTCAAGCCCAAGGATCTTTACAATCTGGAACCCGACGCAGGTCTCGGAAACGGGGGCCTGGGCCGTCTCGCGGCGTGCTTCATGGAATCCATGGCCTCCCGCAACTATCTGGCCACGGGGCACAGCATTTGCTACGAGCTTGGCATGTTCAAGCAGAAAATCGTGGACGGCTGGCAGATGGAGCTTTCCGACAACTGGCTGCCCATGGGCGAGGTTTGGCTCTCTCCCCGTCTCGACGAGGCGGTGGACGTTCCTCTGGGCGGACACATTGAAGAATCCTGGGAAAACGGCCGATTGGTGGTGCGCCACTACGGTGCGGACGTCATCCGCGCCACGCCCTACGACCTGATGATCCCCGGCTACGATACGGAAGGGGTCAGCCGTCTGCGTCTGTGGAAGGCCTCGGCAAAGAACCCCGTGAACATGAGCCTCTTTTCTCAAGGGGATTATATCCGCGCCGCAGAGGAGAACACCAACGCGGAAATGATCTCCAAGATCCTGTATCCCCCCGATAACCATCTGCAGGGCAAATCCCTGCGTCTGCGTCAGCAGTATTTCCTCGTTTCCGCCGCGTTGCAGAACATCGTCAAGGCCCATTTGGCAAAATACGACGATCTGAAATCTCTGCCCGAAAAGGCGGTCATTCACATCAATGATACCCACCCCTCCCTCTGCATTCCCGAGCTGATGCGTATCTTCATCGACGAATGCGGCTACGGATGGGACGAATCCTGGGATATCGTGTGCCGCACCATCAACTACACCAACCACACCGTCATGTCCGAGGCTCTGGAAACCTGGAGCGAGGCCACCTTCCGTGCCATTCTGCCCCGCATCCATTCCATCGTACACGAAATTAACCGCCGCTTCTGCGACGAAATGTTCCAAAAAACCAACGGAGACTGGGATAAAATCTCCCGCATGGCGATTCTGGCCAACAATTCCGTGCGCATGGCCAACCTTTCGGTCATCGGATCGTCTAAGGTCAACGGGGTTTCCGCCCTGCACAGCCAGATTCTGAAGGATCGGGTCTTCAAGGACTTTAACGACGTTTATCCCGGCAAATTCATCAACGTCACCAACGGCATCGACCATCGCCGCTGGCTCTGCCAATCCAACCCGGGACTGACCGACCTTTTGAAAGAGTGTATCGGGGATGGCTTTATCAACGACGCCTCCAAGATGAGCGATTTCCTGAAATATCAGGACGACGCCTCGGTTCTGAAAAAGCTGAAGGAGATCAAAAAAGAAAACAAAGAGCGTTTTGCCCGTTTCCTGAAGCGGGAAGGCTGCGAGATTCTGCCCGATCCCGAAATCATGCTGGACGTTCAGGTCAAGCGCCTGCACGAATATAAGCGGCAGCTGCTCAACGCGCTGCACATTCTGTCCCTCTATCTGGATCTGAAGGACAATCCGAACATGGAATTTACCCCCCGCACCTTCCTCTTTGCCGCCAAGGCCGCTTCGGGCTACTATATGGCAAAGCGGATCATCATGCTCATTTCCTGCATCGCCAAGATGATCAACAACGATCCCGCAGTGAATCAGAAGCTTCGTGTGATTTTCGCGGAAAACTACCGCGTCACCATGGCGGAATACCTCATGCCCGCCGCCGACCTTTCCGAGCAGATCTCCCAGGCCGGAACCGAAGCCAGCGGTACGGGGAACATGAAGCTGATGATCAACGGTGCCTTGACCGTGGGGACCCTGGACGGAGCAAACGTGGAAATCCACAAGGAAGTGGGCGACGAGAACATCTTCCTCTTCGGCCTTCGCACGGAAGAGGTGGCGGATCTCTACCGCCGCGGCTACCGTCCCGCCGATTACTACAACTCCAACCCCCGCATCCGCCGCATCGTGGATACCCTGCGGGCAGGGGTTTGCGGGGAATCCTTCGCCGACCTGGCGGACAGCCTCGTGGCAGACAGCCGCTTCTCCGATCCTTATATGAATCTGGCCGACTTTGAGTCCTACCGTCAGGTTCAGGGACAGATCGGCAAAGAATACGCCAACGATCCCACCTCCTGGAACCGCAAGTCCCTGATCAACATCGCAAAGGCCGGATTCTTCTCCTCCGACCGCAGCATCCGGGACTATGCGGAGGGCATCTGGGACATGAAGCCTCTGGGAGCAAAGAAGTGATTCCCATTCAAGATATCCAGACGGGAATTCTCTTTGATTCCCGGGACCCATTTTACCGATATCCAACCGGCGCCGTACCTGCGGGTACGGCCATCGGTCTTTCTCTACTGATTCCGAGGGGAGAATGCCCCCTTTCCGTGTCGGTCTGGTTCTCCCGTGACGGCAGTCCGGCGGAGGAAATCCAACTGACCTTTGCGGAGAATATCCGCCAGTATCAACGCTGGGCCGCCACCGTCACCCCCAACCGGACGGGAGTTTTCTGGTATACGTTCCGCATCAAAACCTCCCGCGGAGAGCAGGTGTACGGACGGGATGCAAAAAACCGCCCCGTGTGCGGACGGGCAAACCCCTCCGCCTGGCAGATCACCTCCTACGATCCCGCTCTCAAAATACCCAAGGGATGGACGGGGGGAACCTTTTATCAGATCTTTCCCGACCGCTTTTTCCGCGCGGGAAAGCAGGTCCGTCCCGCAGGGAAGGAATACGCAACCTTTCGCAAATCCGGGGAACTGCCCAACTGGAAGAGGGAACCCAACGGAGACCTGGACACCACCGACTTTTTCGGCGGAAATCTGAAGGGAATCGAGAAAAAGCTGGATTATCTGCAGGATTTAGGCATCACCGCCCTCTATCTGAACCCCATTTTCGAGGCCCGCACCAACCACCGCTACGACACCTCGGATTACACGAAGATCGATCCCATTCTGGGCACGGAAAAGGATTTTCAGTCTCTCTGCGCCGCCGCCCACAAGCGGGGCATCAAGATTATGCTGGACGGGGTTTTCAGCCATACGGGAGACGACAGCATCTATTTCAACAGCTTCGGAACCTACCCCGAACAAGGCGCGTATCAATCCAAAGAATCCCCCTATTATCCATGGTATAAATTCAAAAAATGGCCTGACGATTACGAAGCCTGGTGGGGCATCAAGCAGCTGCCCGAGGTGGATGAATCCAATCCGGAATATCAGGAATTTATCGCCGGAAAAGAAGGAATTCTCCGTCACTGGCTGAAGGCAGGGGCAGACGGCTGGCGCTTTGACGTGGCCGACGAGCTGCCCGACGATTTTCTGGACGTGGCGCACAAGGCCATCAAGGAGGAAAATCCCGACGCCCTGTTCATCGGGGAGGTCTGGGAGGACGCCTCCAACAAGGAGGCCTACGGCACCCGCCGCCGCTATCTGCTGGGCGACCAGCTGGACAGCGTGATGAACTACGTAATCAAGGATTCGGTGCTGGCCTTCGTGCTGACGGGGGACAGTGAAGCCTTCGCAGAGCGTATGGGCGGCCTTTTGGAGAATTATCCCCCCTGCGCCCTTCACTGTGCTATGAACCTCATCGGCACCCACGATACCCCTCGGGTGCTGACCACTCTGACGGGGAAGGCCCTGCCGAAGGACCCGCAGGCACAACTGGAAATGGCCTTTACTCCCCAAGAGCGGGAAGAAGCGCTGGCCCGACTGACCGTGGCGGACGTGCTGATGTTCACCCTCCCCGGAATCCCTTCGGTCTATTACGGAGACGAGGCGGAGATGTGGGGCGGACACGACCCGTTGAACCGTCAGTTTTATCCCTGGGGCAGAGAAAACAAGGACCTGCAGGCCCTGGTGCGTAAACTTGCTCATCTGCGGAAAAATTATCCTGTTTTCAAAGAGGGCGATTTGGAAATCCTTTTTGCCAATCAGGGATTGGTCCTCTACCGTCGCCGGGACGGCGTACACACCTCCGTCACCGTGGCGATCAACGCCTCCCAAACGGAAAAAACAATCGACCTGGGCACCGACCGCACGGACCTTCTGACCGGCAAAAAGCGCAAAGCAAAAACCGCCCTCGCCCCCATGGAAGCCATCATTATAAAAAACTAAGACGCAAAAAATCAATCCATTCCACCGCTACGCGGTCCCCCTCCCCTTGCTAAGGGGAGGCTTATTTTTGCGCGCGCTCCAAACCGTTGTTTTTTTATGAATTTCATGTGACAGACCTTGCATTGTGCTTGAAAATGTGGTATACTTAGTTATAATGGAATAATGTGGCTCTCCCTCCGTAAGGGAGGGCGAAAAAGAAAGAAGGATGCACAAATGCAGCTGATTGAAGCTTTGTTCAAGCCGATCATCGAGCAGATGGAAGCAGATCCGACCTTGATCCTCAAGCAACTGGCCATGTGGGTCATCGGCGGAATTCTGATCTATCTCGCCATCAAAAAAGACATGGAACCCACCCTGCTCTTGCCCATGGGCTTCGGTGCCATTCTCGTCAACCTTCCCGGCATCGCCAACGTGGGCGGGGAAGTACAGGCGCAAAACGGAGCTTTCCATACGCTGGAACGCCTCTTTGACATCGGGATTGACAACGGAGAGCTGATGCCTCTGATTCTTTTCATCGGCATCGGGGCCATGATCGACTTCGGTCCCCTGCTGCGCAATCCGAAATATATGATCTTCGGCGCGGCGGCCCAGTTCGGAATCTTCTTCACCCTTTGCCTCTCGGCTTATTTCTTTGATCTCAACGACGCGGCGTCCATCGCCATCATCGGTGCGGCAGACGGTCCCACCGCGATCTTCGTGGCCCAGACGCTGAACTCCAAGTATATCGCCGCCATCATGGTTGCGGCCTACTCCTATATGGCACTCGTTCCCCTGATTCAGCCTGCGGTCATCAAGGCCTGCACCACCAAGAAGGAACGGTTGATCCGCATGGAAGACAACGGAAAGCCCGTCTCCAAGACCACCCGCATCCTCTTCCCCATCATCGTCACCATTCTGGTGGGCTTCGTGGCACCCGACGCGGTTTCCCTCATCGGATTTTTGATGTTCGGCAACCTGATCCGCGAATGCGGCGTTCTGGATTCTCTGTCCGAAACGGCACAGAAGGTGCTGGCAAACCTGATCACCATCTTCCTCGGAATCACCATCGCCTTCCAGATGCGCGCCTCGGAATTCCTGCAGTGGGAAACCCTGCTCATCATGGGCCTCGGTCTGTTCGCCTTCGTCTTTGACACCTTCGGCGGCGTGATGATTGCCAAATTCATGAATCTGTTCCTGAAGAAAAAGATCAATCCCATGATCGGTGCCGCAGGCATTTCCGCCTTCCCCATGGCAGGCCGCGTGGTCAACAAAATGGGTCTTGCGGAAGACGATCAGAACTTCCTTCTGATGCACGCCATCGGCGTCAACGTATCGGGACAGGTGGCCTCGGTGATCGCCGGGGGCTTGATTCTGTCCTTCATGGCAGGTTAAAGGAGGATTTACGATGAACTTTTTGACTTCTACGATCACCGACGCAGTCAACACCGCCACGGGCATGCCCGGCATGGACGGCGTACTGGACGCGCTTCCCTATATGGGCTACGGCATGGTGGGCATTTTTCTGGTCACCGGCGTGATCATTCTCACCGTGTCCCTGCTGAACAAGCTGACCAACAAAAAAGACAAATAAACAAAGAAAGGAGACGGCTACCGTCTCCTTTTGCTCTTTCGGAGGTTTTTACCATGAACGACACCGCAGCCCGCACCGTCCGCGCCCTGATTGCCAAGGACCGGAAAATCTCCTTTGCGGAGTCCTGCACGGGCGGCCTGGCCTGCGCCCGTCTGGTGGACGTGCCCGATGCGTCGAAGGTTTTGGACGCATCCTTCGTCACCTACGCAAACGAGGCGAAAATCGGGCTTTTGGGCGTAAAAGAAGAAACCCTCGCCCTCCACGGTGCCGTCAGCGAAGAGACGGCGTTTCAGATGGCGGAAGGGATCTGCCGCGCCAACCGTTCCCACGTGGGCGTGGGAATTTCGGGCATCGCAGGGCCGGGAGGCGGCACGGAGGAAAAACCCGTGGGAACCGTCTGCTTCGGCTTTTGCATTGACGGGAAGACCTTCACGGCAACCCAACACTTCGGCCCCTTGGGGCGGCAGGAAGTACGCAAAGCCGCGGTGGATTTCGTCTTCGAAACCCTTTGTGAAAAACTGGAGGAAGCGCTATGAAAATTCCCGAACCGAAATTGATGCCCGCTTACGACGTGATCGTGGTGGGGGGCGGCGTTGCCGGGATTTCGGCGGCCGTGGCCGCATCCCGCAAGGGCGCAAAAACCCTTTTGATGGAGAAATCCGTAATTCTGGGCGGTCTTGCCACCTTAGGTCTCATTTCCTGGTACGAGCCCATCTGCGACGGCACGGGCAAGCAGATGATTTCGGGCATTTCCGAAGAATTGATTCGTCTTTCCGTGCGGGAATCCTTTGACGATCTGCCCGTAGAGCGGGGCGGAAAAGAGGAATTTGCCCGTCCCAACGATATTCGCTACGCCACCCACTATTCCCCCACGATTTTCGCCCTGCTTCTGACGGAATACTTAGAAGAAAACGGCGTCACCCTTCGCCTGGACACTCTGGCTACCTATCCCGACGTGGAAAACGGGATCTGTAAGGGCATTCTGGTGGAAACGGTGGGCGGTCGGGAATATTTCCCCGCGAAATTCGTCATTGACGCCACGGGAGACGCCTCGGTCTGCCATCGGGCGGGGGTTCCCACGGAGTTGGGCGAAAATTATCTGACCTACGTGGCCCACACGCTGAATCGGGAGGGGGCCGCTCTGGCGGCGGAAGGGGACTTCTGCAAGGCACGCAAATGGATCATGGCAGGGGCCTCTTTGACGGGGAAGGGACATCCCGAAGGAAAAGGAATGCTGACCTGCCAGACCGCCGACGACGTAACCGATTTCGTAGTCAGCGGCGGAAAACTGATGCTGGAAAGGATCCGACAGTCGGGCAAAGAGGATCGGGATCTGATGACCCTTCCCGGCATGCCAAACTATCGCAAAATCCGCCGCATCGTGGGCGAATACGTCTTTGACGGCACCGAAGAAGAGATCAAATTTGATAACGCCGTCGGGTCGATGGGGGATTTCCGCAAGCGAGGCAAGCATTATCAGCTTCCTTACACCACCCTTTATAACAAAAATTTTCCAAACCTGTTCGCCGCAGGCCGCATCATCAGCGCCACGGGAGAAGGCTGGGAGATCACCCGCGTCATTCCCGTCGCCGCCCTGTCGGGACAGGGTGCGGGAACCGCCGCCGCCCTCTGCCTCAAAACCAACACCGATGCCAACACTCTGGACACGACTCTGCTCCGCAAAACCCTGGAAGAAGACGGGGTTCTGTTCATCTAAAAACAACATAACGCAAAAAACTCCTCCGCATTTCCGCGGAGGAGTTTTTTATCTTCAGTCGTTCGGAATCAATACATTCCGCCTGCGCCCGCACCTGCGGCGGCGGCAGCGGCGGCGGCTTCTGCGGCGGGATCCTTCTTGTCGGCAACCACGGATTCGGTGGTCAGGATCATGGCGGCGGCGGAAGCGGCGTTTTCGATGGCGGAGCGAGTCACCTTGGTGGGATCCACGATACCGGCCTCGAACATATCGCAGTAAACTTCCTTATAGGCATCGTAGCCGTAGTTCTTCTTGTCGGAATTCTTGATGCGGTCGACAATGATGGAGCCGTCGATGCCTGCGTTTGCGGCGATCTGACGGACGGGCGCTTCCAGAGCGGAGAGAACGATCTTGATCCCGGTCTGTTCGTCCACTTCATCGGTCTCGGCAAGGAGAGCCGTGACGGCAGAAATCGCGTTGATATAAGCGGTTCCGCCCCCTGCGACCATTCCCTCTTCCACGGCAGCCTTGGTGGCGGCCAGAGCGTCTTCGATGCGCAGTTTCTTTTCCTTCATTTCCACTTCGGTAGCGGCACCGACCTTGATCACCGCAACGCCGCCTGCCAGCTTGGCAAGACGTTCCTGCAGCTTTTCGCGGTCGAAGTCGGAGGTGGTGGTTTCGATGGCCTTGCGGATCTGAGCCACGCGAGCGGCAATATTGTCCTTGTCGCCCTTACCGCCCACGATGACGGTGTTTTCCTTCTGGATCTTCACCTGGCTTGCGCGGCCAAGCAGATCGGGAGTTGCGGTCTTCAGATCAAGACCGATTTCTTCGCTGATGACGGTACCACCCGTAAGGATGGCGATATCCTGCAGCATTTCCTTGCGGCGATCCCCGAATCCGGGAGCCTTGACGGCAACGCAGGTGAAGGTTCCGCGCAACTTATTGACAATCAGCGTAGAGAGGGCTTCCCCTTCCACGTCTTCGGCAATAATAACCAGCTTCTTGCCCGCCTGAACGATCTGTTCCAGCAGGGGGAGCAGTTCCTGAATATTGGAAATCTTCTTATCGGTGATGAGGATGAGCGCGTCGTCGATGACGGCTTCCATCTTGTCGGTATCGGTGACCATATAGGGGGTAATGTAGCCCCGATCGAACATCATGCCTTCCACTACTTCACTGTAGGTTTCGGCGGTCTTGCTTTCTTCCACGGTGATAACGCCGTCGTTGGTGACTTTGTCCATAGCCTCGGCAATCAGGGTGCCGATGGTCTCATCCGCAGAAGAAACGGTGGCAACGCGGGCAATATCCGCAGAGGAAGAAACGGTCTTGGAGTTGGCCTTGATCTCCGCAACGGCGGCGGCAACGGCCTTCTGAATTCCCTTCTTCAGCACGATGGGATTGGCGCCTGCGGTCACGTTCTTCATGCCTTCCCGCACCAGAGCCTGGGCAAGAAGGGTGGCGGTGGTGGTACCGTCTCCGGCCACGTCGTTGGTCTTGGTGGAAACCTCCTTCACCAGCTGGGCACCCATGTTTTCAAAGGGATCGTCCAGCTCCACTTCCTTGGCGATGGTCACGCCGTCGTTGGTGATGAGGGGAGAGCCGTATTTGCGGTCGAGAACCACGTTGCGGCCCTTGGGTCCGAGGGTGATTTTTACGGTATCAGCCAACTGGTTGACGCCGCGCTCCAAAGCCTTGCGGGCTTCTTCGCCGTAAAGAATTACTTTAGCCATAATGGAATCGCTCCTTCTTTATTCTACGATGGCAAGGATATCTTCCTGCCGCACGATGGTGTATTCCACGTCGTCGATCTTCACTTCGGTGCCGGTATATTTGGCAGTGATGACGCGGTCGCCCACCTTCACGTTCATTTTGATTTCTTTTCCGTCCACGATTCCGCCGGGACCGACGGCAACGATTTCGGCAATCTGGGGTTTTTCCTTGGCGGCAGCGGCAAGAATGATGCCACTCTTGGTGGTTTCTTCCGCTTCCACGGCCTTGACGACAACGCGGTCAAGCAAAGGTTTCAAAGTCATGATAAACGCCTCCGTTCAAATTCTATGTTATGTGTGACTTTGCAAAATTAGCACTCTCACGCTTCAAGTGCTAAACTTATTATAGCTGGAATTGTCTGGTATTTCAATGGATAAACTGTGAACTGTTTGTGTCATTTCGGTGAAACCTCATTCGTGCCGAAAAAGCCGCTTTTTTCCAACAATTTTATGGTATTTGCATCCGCACTCTTGACAAGTATAATAATATATAGTATAATATTTTACGAATTATCCGCAAAAACTCTTTTTCTTCGGAGATTTATCAGGAGCACGAACATGAAACGAACCAACTATAAAATCATATATCCCTTCGTGGGGACGGTCTGCGCGGCAGGGGGCACCGTAGCCCTTCTGTCCCGCGGAACCAACCCGGGAGCCCTTTTTCTGTGGCTCTTTTTGCTCTTTGCGGCAAACCTTTTCATTGCCGCGGGCATCGTGTGCGGAGCGCGGGAGGAAACGGTAGAGATCCCGAACCCCAAAGCCTTTCGGGAAGGAGAACCCAAAACCGTCACCTCCACCCTGCGCCGCATTCCCGCCCTCTCCATCGTTCTTGCCCTGGGCGCCACCGCCGTCGTGGCCGGGCTCACGTATTCCGTGCTGGATTCCCTGCTGACCCTGTTTACCTGGGGTGCTTTGAGTTATCCTCTGGCCCGCTGTATCCTGAACCGAACCCCCTTCGGCGCCTCCATGCAATCGGGACTGATCTCCGCGTCGGTTCTGACCCTGCTGGCAGGCGTGGTTCACGTTTTCAAGGTAGCCCCCGACCACACCTTCCGCCTGCAATACGCCTACGATCTGGCGGTCAACGCGGTACGGGACAAGATTCTGCCCCTTCTGACGGAGGCAAAAGAAATCCTGTTGTCCCAACCCATTGCGGACCCCCTCTTGACGGACTTCTCTCCCGAACAGACCGCAAACTGGATGATTGAATCCCTGCTCTCCTTCCTGCCTGCCCTGTTCGCCATTGCCGCCCTGTTCGCCCTGTGCCTGCTCTGGTGGCTGATCAAGTGGGCCGTGAGCAAGGACGATTCCTTCCCCGTCCGCCACATGGGACGACTGGACAATTACTCTCCCAGCCGCGTTCTGTTCATCGTGTATATGGCGTCTTTCCTGCTCTATATGATCAGCGAAGAGGGTTCGATTCCCGAAACCGTCGGCATGAATCTGACCTCCGTCACCTCCGCAATCCTCGCCTTTGCGGGCTTTTCGCTGGTTCTGTTCGTCATCAACACCCGCGCCACCTCCAAATTTGCCCGCATCGGTCTTTCGGTGCTGACGCTGATTTTGGGGTTTGATTCCTGCGGATATCAGGCTTTGACCCTTGCAGGACTGTTTTCTTCGGACAATCTCCGACAATTCTTGGGAGGAGGCACGTATAAATGAAACGATTCAGCGCCTTTGCCGACCGTATTTTCTATTTGCTTTTTCTGGGCGCCGGAATTTTTCTGTTCCTGAACACGGAAACCACCGTCTGGCTTCCCCTCTGCATTCTCTTCGGTCTTTACGTGATCGCCAACGAGATCCGGCTGTATTTGCGGAATCGGAAGAAAAAGCGTCTGGCTCTGTCCATCGTGGATATGCTGGACATGACCTCCCAGAAGCGACTGGTGGACTTCCCTCTGCCCATCGTCATTTCCGACGATAAGGGAATCATTCTGTGGTACAACGAGGCCTTTATCGACGCCACGGAGGAAGCCACGCTGCTGACCCTGCACAACGTCAAGCAGATGGATCGGGAAATTCTGGAAAATTCCGTCACGGAGCTGAAGTTTGACGGAAAATTCTACTCCTCCTATATGGACCGCTACTCCTTCGGCGAAACGGGAGAGTTGTTCATCTTCTATCTCTTCGACACCACCGATTATTACAACCTTCATCGGGAGCACGAGTTATCCCGCCCCGTGGTTGCCCACCTGCTGGTAGACAACTACGACGAAGTGTTCTTAGGCATGAAGGAAAGCGACCGCTCCGCCGCCATGGCCCTCATCGACGAAAAAATCGACGCCTGGGCTCAGGCATCGGGGGGAATCCTCTGCCACAGTGAACGGGATCGGTATCTGTTCGTATTCGAAAACCGCGCCCTGGCACAATTTGAAAAGGACCGTTTTGAAATCATGGATCACATCCGTGCCATGAAAACGCCCGGAAACCTCACGCCCACCCTCTCCATCGGCGTGGGAGCCGACGCGGAATCCTTCCTCAAGGGAGAAGAAACCGCGCGGGCAGCCCTGGATATGGCTCTGTCCCGAGGGGGAGACCAGGCAGCGGTCAAGCACGCGGGGGGATATTTCTTCTACGGCGGCCGCAACAACGGCGGCGCGCGGAGAACCCGTGTAAAGACCCGCGTCATCGCAAACGCCCTCTCCGAGCATCTGAAGACGGTGAACACCATGCTGATCATGGGGCATCTCTACAGTGATATGGACTGTCTCGGCGCGGCGGTGGGCATGGCCCGCATTGCCAAAGAACGGGCCATCGTTCCCAAGATCATCATCGACGAAAGCACCGATCTGACGGGGCCCCTGCTCCACGCTCTGAAATCCGATCCGGAACACGCGGATTGGTTTATCACCAAAAAAGAAGCCCTTGATTTTCTGCGGGAAGACACGGCGGTGGTTCTGGTGGACACCCATCGGGCGGACAACGCCGTCGCCCCCGAAATCCTGAAAAAGGCAAAACACGTTCTCGTTTTCGATCATCACCGCAAGGGCGTGGACTGCATCGAAAATCCCGAGCTGATCTACCAGGAGCCCTACGCCTCCTCCACCTGCGAAATCGTCACGGAGCTGTTCCACTATCTGGACGTGTATTCCTTCCCCGCCATTGAGGCAAACGCCCTTCTGGCCGGAATCTTCCTGGATACCAAAAACTTCACCATCCGCACCAACACCTGCACCTTCGACGCCTCGGCAACCCTGCGTAAGGCGGGCGCGGATACGGTGACGGTCAAGCAATATTTCCAGACCGACATGGAAACCTACCGCAACAAGGTGCGCTTCGTCTCCGCGGCGGAAATGTACCGCAAGAATTTTGCCATCGCAGCCCTCCAGGGAGACGCCCACGGAAACGTGAAGATCGCAGCGGCGCAGGCGGCGGACGAAATGCTCTCCATTGAAAACGCAAAAGCATCCTTCACCCTCTTCTCCGACAAGGGCGGCAACGTGAACATTTCGGGCCGATCCTACGGAGAGATCAACGTCCAGCTGATTCTGGAGAAATTCAAGAACGGCGGCGGACATCTGACCATGGCGGGCGCCTTCGTGGCGAAGACCCCCCTGGAAGAAGCAAAAGAACAGTTGCTGGGCTTCATTGACGATTACATCAGCGAAAGCGCCGGCTCTGCCCTTCGATAAAAACATACGACGGAAAGGATTCGATATTATGAAAGTGATTCTGAAAGCAGACGTAAAGGCCCTTGGCAAAAAGGGAGAACTGGTCAATACCTCCGACGGATACGCCCGTAACTTCCTCTTCCCCCGCGGTCTTGCGGTGGAAGCCAACGCGGAAAACCTGAACGTATACAACTCCCAGCAGGCCGCCGCCGCCCACCACAAGGCGGAGGAAAAGAAGCACGCGGAGGAACTGAAGTCCCAAATTTCCTCCATCAAGGTGATCATCAAGGGCAAGGTGGGTGCCAACGGATGCCTGCAGGGCGCCGTGACCAACAAGGACGTGGCGGAAGCCCTCAAGGCCCAGCACGGCATTGAAGTGGACAAAAAGAAAATTTCCCTCAAGCTGAAGGTGTGCGGCTTCGGTGCCTACACCGCAGAGGTCAAGCTTTATCCCGAAATCACCGCCGAACTGTCCGTACTGGTGGAGCAGTTGGCGTAATCTCATCCCGATAAGAGGACTGACATGGAACCGAAATATGATTTTGACCGACAGCTTCCCCACAGCATCGAAGCGGAACAGATCGTTCTGGGCTCGGTGCTGATCGATCCGGAAAGCATCGGTTTTCTGGCGGAAACCCTTCAGCCGACCCTGTTTTACGCCCAACGCAATCGGATCATCTTCGAAACGATGCTGGAGATGTACGATTCCGGCGAGCCCATCGAGGGCGTTTTGCTTCTGTCCCGCTTGCGGGAGCAGGGGGAATTCACCTCGGAGGACGATCGGCAATATCTCTACCTTCTGGCCGAAAACGCGTCCGCCGTCAAGAACGTGGAATATTATACCAAGATCATTTCCGACACGGCCAATCTGCGTCGGGTTATCGAAGCCTGCAAGGATCTGGAGGAATTGGCCTTTTCCAACACGGACCTGACCACGGTGCTGGGGCTGGCGGATCAGAAATTTTCCGATATTTCCGAAGGAAAAAAGAACGTCCAGCTGCACAAATTGGGCGTGGTGGCCAAGGAAGAGATCAACCGCCTCACGGAAATGGAAAAGGATGAAACGGGGAAATTCTCCCCCATCAAGGTGGGCATTTCCGACTTTGATAATTTTCTGGGCGGACTGAACAACAGCGACCTTTTCATTCTCGCCGCCCGTCCCGGCGTGGGAAAAACCTCCTTCGCCCTGAACATTGCTTACAACGTTGCCTTATCTTCGCAATACAATCCCCGAAAATCCGTGGTATTCTTTTCCTTGGAAATGTCCAAGGAGCAGTTGGTTCGCCGCATCATCTCCACTTCCTGCAAGATCGAGAGCGAAAAGCTCCGTCTCGGCAAGCTGGACGCAAACGACTGGCACGAGCTTCTGCGGGTGTGGAAGGCAAACCTGCGGGATCTGAACTTCTTTATCGACGAAACGGGGAACATCACGGCGCTGGATATGAAATCCAAGCTCCACAAGGTGCCCAATCTGGGACTGGTGGTCATCGACTATCTTCAGCTGATGTCCTCCGCCACGGGGGCTTCCAAGGACAACCGCGTGCAGGAAATTTCCGCCATCACCCGTTCCCTAAAAATGATGGCAAAGGAACTGAACGTGCCCGTTATTCTTCTGTCCCAGCTCTCCCGCGGAATTGAAAAGCGGGACGACAAGACCCCCCAGCTTTCCGACCTTCGGGAATCGGGCTCCATTGAGCAGGACGCGGACGTTATCGTCTTCCTGGAACGGGACTATTACGAAAAGGACGCGTCGAAAAAGAACAACTGTATCGTTCATATTTCCAAAAACCGTCACGGCTCCGTGGGAAAAATCACCCTGAACTGGGACGGCCGCTACACGGCCTTCACCGCCCAGGCGACCCACGTGAACGTGCCCGAGGGCTACGACAATGCCCCTTGACCGCATTGCGCGGGACACCGTCGCAGAGGAGGAGCTGGAAGCCTGTTGCACGGGGCTGATTCTCGCCGTTTCGGGCGGGGCAGACTCCATGGCCATGCTCCGCTGGTACGCATCCCGCACCCTCCCGTTCCCCCTTACCGTGGCCCACGTCCATCACGGTCTGCGTGCCGCATCCGACGAGGAAGAAGCGTTGGTCCGACAGATCTGCGAAGCCTATCGCATCCCCTGTCACGTTTTTCACACCCGCGTGCGAAAGGAGAAACGGAAGGACGAAACCGAGGAATCGGCGGCGCGCCGTCTGCGGTATGAGTTTTTCCGCGAACTGGCAAAAACCCAAAAGGCCTCCCATATCGCCACCGCCCACACGGCGGACGATCAGGCCGAAACGGTGCTGCTGCATCTGATCCACGGAGCGGGACCGAAAGGCCTTTGCGGAATTCTTCCCAAACGGGAAGAAGAGGGGTTGACCCTCATCCGCCCGCTGATCCGTTGTACGGCGGAAGAAACCCGCAATTATTGCGCGGAACAAGGCGTGCCCTACGCCACCGACGAATCCAACGAAGATCTGCGATATACCAGAAATCGGATCCGTCATCGGATCCTGCCCGAACTGCGCAGGATCAACCCCAAGGTAACGGAAGCGCTGAACCGCACCGCGTCGGCCCTGCAAAAGCAACAGCAGGCGGCGGAAAAGCGGGCGGCGGATTTCCTGAAATCCTATTCTCACGCACTTCCCCTCTCCGCTCTGCGGGAGCTGACGGAGGCGGATCGGACGGAGGTTCTGCGGCAATGGTTTGCCTCCTTCGGAAAGATCCTTTCCGCCGAGCAGACCAAGCAAGCCCTGCATCTTTTGCAAAAACAGGAAGGCACCGTGGAATTTGACCGCCGCTGGATCTTGCACGCAGGGCAGAATCGCCTGTCTCTGCAAGAAAAAGAAGCCGCCGCGAAGACGTCCTTTTTCTCCGTGGAAGAAGAACGGTTCCTTCTGCCCGACGGGCGGATATTGCGGCTGATTCCCACCGTAGCCACGGAACGGAATCGGGACGCGCTGATTCCGAAAACCCTACCCCTGACCCTTCGCACCCGCAAAAACGGCGACAAGATCGCCACCCGCGCGGGAACCCGTCCCCTTGCCAAGCACATGATGGAACGGAAGATCCCCGCCGAAAAGCGGAACGGCCTCTGGCTTTTGACCCGAGGCGAAGAGATCCTTTGGTGCGAAGGACTCCCCCTTCCTTTGAAAACTGCTCCGAAACCGGGCGAAGAAGCATATTTCGTCTCCCTTTCGGCAGAATAAAATAAGAAAACATACACGGCATCCCTGCCAAAAAACCTTAGGAGGCCCATTTTGAGAAACAACAACCGCATCCGACCTTTTATTACGTGGGGGATTCTGATCCTGATCTGCGTGCTTGCCACCTCGCTGATCTCCGGACTGTCCAACCCCGAAAAAGTCACCTATTCCGATATCGTGAATTATTTCAAGCAGGAGCAGGTGACGGAATTTAAAATCGTCGGCAACGAACTGACCTACAAGCTGAAGCCCGAAGGAGATCTTCCCGCAGAAGAGAAAACCTTCGTCCTTTACAGTACCGCCCGTTTTCTGGATCAGGTGGATCCTTATATTACCTCGGCCCAGGAAAAGGGAATTCTCCCCTCTTACGACATTCAGCAGGCGTCCTCCCTGCCTCTTTGGGTCACCTATATCCCCTACGTCCTTCTGATCGGGGCGGTGCTCTTCTTCGGCTGGATCATGCTCAAGCAGATGTCGGGCGGCGGCAAGGGCGGGGCCATGAGCTTCGGCCGTGCCAAGCTGCGCCTTGCGGACACGGAAAAATCCAAGATCACCTTCTCGGACGTGGCAGGAGCCGACGAAGAGAAGGAAGAGCTGCAGGAAATCGTGGAATTTTTGAAAAATCCCAAGAAATATACCTCCCTCGGGGCACGCATTCCCCGCGGCGTTCTGATGGTGGGCCCTCCGGGAACCGGTAAAACCTATATGGCAAAGGCCACCGCAGGAGAAGCGGGCGTTCCCTTCTTCAGCATCTCCGGCTCCGACTTCGTAGAGCTGTACGTGGGTGTGGGTGCGTCCCGCGTCCGCGACACCTTTGAGCAGGCCAAGAAAAACGCACCCTGTATCGTCTTTATCGACGAAATCGACGCGGTGGGCCGTCAAAGAGGTGCAGGTCTCGGCGGCGGAAACGACGAACGGGAGCAGACCCTCAACCAGTTGCTGGTGGAAATGGACGGCTTCGAGCAGAACGAAGGGGTCATCGTCATGGCAGCCACCAACCGTCCCGACGTTCTGGACAGTGCGTTGCTGCGTCCCGGTCGCTTTGACCGTCAGATCGTCATTCACCTGCCCGACGTGAAGGCGCGGGAAGAGATTCTCCGCATTCACGCCCGCAAAAAGCCCATGGATAAAAAGGTCAACTTTGAAGACGTGGCCAAGGCCACCTCGGGATTTGCTCCCGCAGAGCTGGAAAACGTCCTTAACGAGGCGGCCCTCCTTGCCGCCCGCGGAAACCGCAAGGTGATCACCATGAACGAGATCACCGACGCCATTATGAAGGTGGAGCTGGGCGTGGAAAAGAAATCCCGCCTGATCACCGACAAGGAAAAGGAACTGACCGCCTATCACGAAGCGGGTCACGCCATCGTCACCGTAGTGGCAGACGGAAACAGCAAGGTCAACGAAATTTCCATCATCCCCCGCGGCATGGCGGGAGGCTACACCTCTTACCTGCCCGTGGAAAACAAGAGCTATATGTCCAAGGGTGAAATGCTGGATCGCATCATCCATTGCATGGGCGGTCGCGCGGCGGAAGAGCTGTGCCTCAACGACATCTCCACGGGAGCTGCAGGCGATATTCAGCAGGCCACGGAAATGGCCCGTCAGATGGTCATGCGGTACGGCATGTCCGAAAAACTCGGTCCAATCCTCTTTGGCACGGGTCGGGAGGAGGTCTTCCTGGGACGGGACTTTACCGCGGAATCCAAGACCTATTCCGAAAAGGTTGCCGCCACCATTGACGAAGAAATCAAGCGCATCATCGACGAGCAGTACGAACGGGCCAAGAAGATCCTGCAGGAGCATCTGGATCAGCTGCACGTCATTGCAAAACAGTTGATTCTCCACGAAAAGATCACGGGCGAACAGTTCCGCGCCCTGCTGGAGGGCACCGATCCCGCGGAGGTTTTCCCCGAATCGGAAACCCAAAAACCCGAAGAAAAGCAGGACGAAACGCCCGCAGAGCAGGCGGAAGAAAGATCCGAAGCCGCTGCAGAACCGGTTGCGGAAGAAAAACCCGAGGCAGAAGAGCCCGCCGCACCCGAAGGAACGAAAACCAACGAAGAATAATTCAAAAAAGGAGGTCGCCATGGAATCCATCCGAGCACGTTTTGAGGCCCGCGGGCTTTCCGTGGCTTCCGTCCCCTTTTCCCACGTGGCAAACAAGCCGATTGACGGGGCAAAAACGGTTTTGATTACCGCCCTTCCCTACTTTTTCCCCCAAAAAGAGGGATACAACCTGGCCCGCTTTGCCGCATTGCCCGACTATCACGTGTATTTCGGAGGAATTCTGAAGGAGATTTGCGCCGAATTGCAGGCGCTTTATCCCGAACGGCTCTTCCTCCCCTACACGGACAACTCCCCCATTGACGAACAAAAGGCGGCGCTGGAAAGCGGTCTTGCCATTCGGGGGAAAAACCATCTCTGCATCACCAAGCAAGGCTCCTTCGTGTTTTTGGGAGAGATCATCACCGATCTGGAGATCTCTCTGAAAGAAACGCCCCCCAAGAACCTTTGTGAAAACTGCAATCTCTGCCAAAAGGCCTGCCCCAACGGAGCCTTGACCGAAAAGGGCTTTGCATACGAAAGATGCCTTGCTTACATCACCCAGAAAAAGGGCGACTTGACCGAAGGAGAACGGACTGCCTTAAAAAAGCACCGCATCGCCTGGGGGTGCGACAAATGCGGGGAAGCCTGTCCCCACAATCGGGATTTACCCACGGCGGCCATTGCCCTGCCGCCCAACACGGTTTTCGATCGGATCCGCAAGGAAGATTTTGCAGAATTATCCGACCGTCAGTTCCGTGAAAAATACGCACAACGAGCCTTTGCATGGCGGGGAAAAGCCACCATGCTGCGCAATCTGACCGTATTGGAGGAATCGGATTATGGCAAAGAGAAGTAAAAAGAAAAATTCCGCCTCGGCAGGAGGATTCCTGTTCGGCATCATTCTGATCGGCGTTTTGGCCGTCACGGCGATTGCTCTCCTCAAAAACAGCGAGAGTGAAGATCCCGTCCCCGATGGAAGCGACGTAGTACATAACACCCAAACCGCCTCTTCCACGGAAACGGGGACCGACGAAACCGATCAAAAAACCACGGATCAAATCTCCTCGGCGACACAATCCTCCTCGGATTCCAAAACCGACAAGGTCACCGACACGGATTCGGCAACGTCCTCCTCGAAAAACACGGGGACGTCCTCGACCCCCCCCACCGACAACACGCGGGAGGAATACGTGTCGAAAAACGACACGGCGTCCTTTGCGAAGGATCAATGGTATATGTTGCTGGCAAATCCCGACAACCCCGTCCCCGAAGGCTATACCTTTGAGCAGGCAAAAATCAAGTCTGCAGGTCGGGATTGGATCGTAGACGCCCGTTGCGCTGAAGATCTGAAGGCCATGATCGCCGCTGCAAAGGCCGACGGAGTGAGCCTGATTCTCTGCTCCGCCTACCGCACCATCGAACGGCAAACCACGAACTTCAATAACAAGATGCAAGAGTACATCAACAAAGGAAAAACCGAGGAAGAGGCTCGGGCAATCACCGCTACCATCATCGCCGTCCCCGGCACCTCAGAGCATCATACGGGCATGGCGGTGGATATCGTCACCCCCTCTTACCAGAGCCTGAATGCAGGCTTTGACAAAACCGCGGCCTACAAATGGCTGGAAGCCAACTGCGCGGAATTCGGCTTCGTCCTGCGGTATCGGGAGGACAAGCAGCACATTACCAAAATCATCTACGAGCCCTGGCATTACCGCTACGTGGGCAAACAAGCCGCCACCATTATGATGGAAGAAAAGATTTCCTTCGAAGAATTTTTGGACAAATACGGAGCCTGATCTATGCCAAAACCCGAAAAGCAGTTTGAACGGGATTTTTACCGCCTCATGGATCCCTATCCCGTCCTGGAAACGCCCCGTCTGCGGTTGCGCCGTGTTTTTCGTGCCGACGCCGCGGATCTTTTCGAAGCCACGTCGGACCCCTACGTAACCCGATACGAGCCCTGGGGCCCCTACACCATGGAAGAAACGGTGCAAATGGTGGAAAATATTCAGGAGCAACTGGAATCGGGGCTCTGTTGCGAATGGGCCGTGGAGCGGAAGGACGACGCCAAGGTCCTGGGCTTGATCCACTTGAATAAAATTGACTTTTTCCACCGTTCCGCAGAAATCGGATACTGGTTCTCCCGCAAAAGCTGGGGATTTGGATACGCCACGGAATGCGTCCGCGCTCTGACGGAATACGCCATCAACACCCTTCGCATGGACGAAATCATTGCCGTCTGCCACCCCGACAACCCCGCGTCGATCCGCGTACTGGAAAAGGCGGGAATGAAGTTTCAGCAAATCCTGCCCGCCTACATCTCTCTGCGGGGAAACACGGCCGACTGCAAGCAATACCATATCACCCGTTGGGACATGATGTGAAACGGGATTTCCATAATATTTCCGAATTTCCGTCAAGGTGAACCCGATAAAATGGGATACAATAAAAGCACGGAAGGATTTCGGAAAACAAACCTTCTTACGAGAAGGGTCGCCTCACAAGCGCGTTTTCCCCTGTGCGGCGACCGCTTCCGACGACTTTGATCTTATTCCAAAAGGAGCATAGATACTTATGGAAGAACAAAACCTGCCTCGTGAAGACGAAATTCTCCACGAACCCATTCCCGCAGAAGAGCCTGCCGCAATCCCCGAGGAGCCGCCCGTCGCGGAAGAAATCCCCGCAGAGCAGCCCGTTACCGATTCGGAGGAGTCTCTCCCTGCCGAGACGGAAGAACCGACGCCTCCGGACCGAGTTCTCCTCTGCAACAAGGAACAGGAAGGACGGATCCGAGATCTGACGACGGACGTGACCCGTCTGACGAAACAAATGCGGAAGCTGAATCGGAAACTCAACGTCCGTTGGGTGATTCTCTCCATCCTGCTGATCATCTCCCTTGCGGCGAACGCCTTCGCTCTTTGGCGGCTGAACGGTCTTACGGGGGGAAATCTGCTTCCCGAAGCCAGCATTCCCCAGAGCTACACCCCCTCCTACAATTACCGTGACCAGGTTCCCGCAGACGACCTGCTGACCACCCAGGAGATTATCCGCAAGCTCAACCCCTCCGTTGTGACGGTTTCCACCACCATGGCGGTGCAGGGACAGACCACGGGTGCCATCGGAACGGGAATCATCTTTACCGATAACGGATATATTCTCACCAACGCGCACGTGGTGGAAAGTGCCGTGGAAATTACCGTCACCGACATGGACGGGAAGGAACATGCCGCCACGCTGGTGGGTGCCGATTCGGAAACCGATACTGCGGTTCTGAAGATCGAGGGCACAAACCTCCCCGCCGCCGAATTCGGAAAAGCCTCCGAAGCGGTCCCCGGAGATCGGGTGGTGGCCATCGGAACCCCCTACGCGGAAGAACTCCACAACACCGCCACGGAAGGCATCGTTTCCGCCCATCGGGACGACGTAACCTTCTCCAGCCTGGGCGGCACGGTGGATCTGATCCAGCACGACGCCTCCATCAACCCCGGAAATTCCGGCGGTCCTCTGGTGAACGCCTACGGACAGATCATCGGCATCAACACCCTGAAGATCTTCGGCGATTACGATAATCTGGGCTTTGCCATTTCCATTGACAGCATTCTCCCCATTGCGGAACAGTTAATGACCGAAGGGAAAATCGTCCGTCCCGGCATCGGCATCACGGGATACACCTATCAGACCGCAGACCTTTCGGGCGCTTACGTGGAGTCCGTGGTCAAGAACGGACCTGCAGACAAGGCGGGCATCAAGCGGGGCGACGTGATTATCAAAGCCGGCGACGTTCCCATTTCCACCATTGACGAGCTGAAGACCGAGATCCGCAAAAACAAGATCGGCGACAGTATCACCCTCACTTATATGCGGGGCGACACGGTCCACACCACCGTCATGGTTCTGGAAGAGCTTAAAGTAGACTAATGCAATCATGCAAAAAGAAGAGTGCAGACGCGCTCTTCTTTTTGTATACGAAAAACCACAGGATCGTCGCAAGGTTCAACAGAGGCTATTACCAACGAATGGAACTCCAAAGCAAAAAAGAGTTTTGGGCAGAATCGGTTATGGGATAAGAATCTTTGCGGCAGTCAATCCCTTCCACCGCTTCGCGGTCCCCCTCCCCTTACTAAGGGGAGGCAATCAACGCGCATCGCACTTCGGGAAGGCGCATCGAAAAAGACAAAAAATCCCCGCCGCAAGGATTTGCGGCGGATTCGCTTTTTTCTTTTTGGGTCTTTTTCTTTTTTCTCGAAAAAAGAAAAAGACCTCCTCTCGTCACGTCCCCAACGCAAGAGATGCAAAGGCCGCCATGCCGTAGAGAATACATTCCTCGTCAAACACCACCTTGGGATGGTGAAGGGGAAAGCCGCCTCCGCCCCCTGCGGAAAGGGCCATCATCACAGAAGGAACCCTGCGGCTGATAACCGCAAAATCCTCCGACCCCGCCGTACCACGGTCCGCAGACGGGGGAACGGCGAAAAAACGATCCCCCAAAAGAGACGAAAGTCGATCAAAAGCCCTTTGTCGCAAGGCCCCGTCGTTGCATAACGACGGACAACCCGAGGAAAAATTTACCCTCGTTTTCGTCCCGTGGGCAAGACCGACTCCATCCGAAACGGCACGAATCCGTTCTTGCAGGGTTTTGCGCAGGCCTTCGCCGTAACACCGCACGGTCCCTTTCAAAAAAGCCCTGTTGGGAAGAACGTTATGGCTTTCACCCCCCTGAAAAGATCCCACCGTCAAAACCGCCCGTTCCGACGAAGGAATTTCCCGTGCGGGTAAATGCTCCAGCGTCAGCAGAATTCGGGCGGCCGCCGCAAGGGGATCGATTCCCGACGCGGGATCCGCTCCGTGACACCCCTTTCCCTGCACCTCAATTTCGAAGAAGTCCGCCGAGGGAGCCGTCACCCCCGCGGGAGGCAGAATCACCGTCCCCACGGGAAGATCGCTTCCCACCGTCACGTGGAACATATAGGCCTCGGTCATTCCCTCACACACGCCCGCGTTTACCGCGTCCAAGGCCCCCTCCAAAGTTTCCTCTGCGGGCTGAAACAGGAGCCGCAAAGGGCGGGAGAGGGACGCTTCCCGTTCTTTTAAAAAGGGAACCAGCCCCAGCAGAATCGCCGTGTGCAGATCGTGACCGCAGGCGTGCATCCTTCCGTTACGGGAAGCAAAAGAAAGCCCGCTTTCTTCCGTCCCGGCAAGGGCGTCGCAATCTGCCCGAAGGAGGATCCCGTCTCCCGTTTTCGGACCGAAATTTACGGCAAGAGCCCCTCTTCCAAGGGAAGAAAAGCCCACGCCCCACCCGGTCAGCTCCCGCCGAATCAGCCCCATGGTTTCGGGGAGATGAAAGCCCAACTCGGGGCAGGCGTGAAGCCGTCGCCGCAACGCAACGGCGGCAGACGCAAAAGATTGAAGTTCGGACAACAAATTCATGAAAAACACCTCGGTTACAGTATTCCCTTTTGGGCAAAAAAATTTCCCGTTTTTCAACGGGAATTTTTCTTATTGTAAATGCTTGTAGATCTTCTGCATTTTTCGGTCGATGCGGGCCAGATCTTCGGCGCACTCCCGCAGTTGATCCTTCCATTCGCAGGAAATTTCCTTCCCCGCCTTGTAGTGCATCTGATGCTCCAGGCTGGCCCAAAAATCCATGGCCTCCGTGCGAATCTGCACCTCCACGGGAACCAACTCCGTGCGGTCGGAAAGATACACGGGAATCTGCACCACCAGATGCAGGGAACGATAGCCGTTTTTCTTGGGCTGCTCGATGTAATCGGAGCGGCGAAGCAGGGTCACGTCATCCTGCAATAAAAGCAATTCCGCAATCCGGTAAACGTCCTCGATATAGCAGCAGATCACGCGGATTCCCGCAATGTCGGTCAGATTCTGACGGGCGGATTCCACACTGATCTCCGCATCGCGGCGATTTAATTTTTCCACGATGGAACGGGGAGACTTGAGACGGGACTCAATATGGTGGATGGGGTTATGATCGTAGCGGCATTGAAACTCTTCGTCCAGAATCTGCAGTTTCGTGGTTACCTCCCGAATGGCGGCGTTATACACGTGCTGCATCTGCACGTAGCCGTCCAGACGGCGCATCATATCGTCATCCTTCAACAAATGCTCCGTATAAACACTGATGGGACTGTCCTTTGGATGCATAATCTCCTCCCCTTTCCGACGGTTGTTTTCCTATTTATATTGTATCATATTCTTTCCCTAAAGTCAAGGTGCGGCATACTTTTCCCAAATTTCCTTCGGAAAGGTGCCGAAATTTTTCAAAAAAGGAAGAGATCCGAAAATCCCTTCCTTTTTATTTTATTCTTGGTTTTCCGATTCGGTTACGTCGGGCTTCTTTTTACGAAGCAGGAAGAAGGCCGTAACACCACCTGCTGCAAGAACCACGGCCACGGCACCGATCACGATCCAGAGGACGGCAGAACCGTCATCCTCATTCAGGACGGGTTCTTCCTCCGTCTCGGTTTCGGTTTCGATGGGAAGATCCGTGATCACGGGAGGCTTCTCTTCGGGAACGTAAGGCTCATCCTTGACATTTGCCCGTGCGGAAACGGCAAAGGGAGTCAACGCGGGCAGCAGACAGGACATGGTGCCGTCTTCCGAGACCGCAAGATCGGTCATGTGAAGCACTCCGTCCTTGTCCAGATAATACACCGCAGGCTCCAGATCACTCGTATTGGGGCCGAACTGATCCCGCAACGCAGGAATGGTGATCTTGACGAACTCGTTCAGTTCCTGCTCCTGCGAACCCTGCTTCAGGATAAAGTTGTAGCCAACGAACTGCTTGACCACGGGATCCAGCGCCGTTTTCAGTGCCTTGTATTCCCCGTCGGATTCCGCCAGCGTGCGCACGTTCAGCTTTGCCCCTTCGGGGAGCTTGTTGGCCGTCAGCACGTTACTGAAGGACTGCAACGTGGCCGTTCCGGTGAAGTTGTATTTTCCGATACCTTGCGTGCTGTCGTAATGCACCTTGTCGTTCAGCTCGGTGGTAACGAGGAATTCTGCGTTGACGTCGGGCTTCTCTTCCGGCGTGTCAGGGTCGGGGGTGGCGTCGGGGTTGGTATTGGGCGTCATATCCCGCATAACCGTCCAGGATTTGAGGGCCTTCCCCGCAAAGGTTTCCCCGTAGTTCTTCATTTCGAAGACAATGCGGTCCTGATATACGTAGATCATCAGTCCCTGCACCACTTTGGGATCCCGTTCGGTCAACCAGCCACTATCGATGGAATTGTTGTAATAGGACATGGAGCCCATGAATGCGGTGATAAAGGAGGTGGGTACCACGTTGCGATCGTTAACGGGTTTTCCCTGCTTGTTATAAGAGGTAATCCGTTCAAAAGTATCGTCGTTGATATACACGTGATCGGAGCCCCCGTGGTTATGCCCGTAGAGCATAATGGTGTTGGGGTAGCTGCGCAGAAGGTTGGTCAGATTGGTGTAGGAAGAGCCGCTGGTACCGTAAGAGGGGGTGGAAATATTGCGGCTGTCGGTCAGGGGATAATGGGTCAGAATAAAGGTGGTCTTATCCTTTCCGATGGCCTTCATACGGTTCTTCAGCCAGGTCAGCGTTCCCGTGGAATAGGTCTGGGACTGCTGATAGGGCGCGTTGAGGACGATAAAATCAAATCCGTCGATGTTGAAATGCATTCCCAGAACGAACTCGGGATAGCGTTGATCGGAGGCAAGGGTCTTATCGTCCTTCTGACGGTACACGCTCAAGGGCTCGCCGCAGGAATCCACCATGATGGATTCGTAGTCGGCGTACGCGTCGTAGCCTTCCTCTTCCCCGGCCTGATAATCGTGGTTCCCGCAGGCCCAGAGGGAGCGGCCGCTTTCCGTGGCGTCCTCGCCCAGCTCACGATATTTCTCAATCACCTTGGAAAAGGTTGCGTAGGTCCAACCGCCCTTATCGGAGGTTTTTCCGTTGTCGGAGGTGTTATCGCCACCGGAAAGAAGAATGTCCGCATTCTCGTTCTTGGCAATGGCGTTCACCGAGTCGATGATCGACTGGCGCACGTAAGGATCCTTGCCCTGCAGACCGTAGTCGGTGTGCAGATCGGAGATGCAGGCGATGGTGAAGACGGGATCCCCCGTCACGGGAGGAATGACCAATTCGGGAGCGGGATCTTCCTTCGTCTCCGTGATCATCCCGTAGAGATAGAATTCATGGCTTGCGGTTCCCGTTCCGCACTGGAAGCGGGACTCGTTCATGCTGCTGTTGGTAAAGCGAATGTACCAGTTTTTCCCGCCTTCGTTGACGAAGAAGCGGCATTTTCCGCCCACGAACTCGTAGTTCAGATTCATCTTGGCGCCGTAACCGATGTAATCGGCGCGCATATTGACGTACCCCTCGTCTCCGAGAGATTCGTTCTGAAGAGTGCACTGGGTGTCGGAGACCTTGGTGATCTTCCACACGTCGGCCGAATCGTGATTATTCTCGTCAAAGGGAGCGAACAGGAATCCGGGATTGACCGCCGTATCGTGCTTTACGTAGTAAGGTCCCGCAGCCATTCCCGTGGGCTCTACCGTAGGCACGACGAGGGTGAAATTTCCCGAAACCAGTTCTTCAGCTTTTCCGTATTTGGTCTCCGTGGTAGCAGCAGAAAAGGAGAATAAACCGGAAAACAGACCTAAAACCAGTGCGAAAGAGAGGAACAGAGACAAAAGTTTTTTATTGTGAACCATAAAAGTTCTCCTTACAAATGATTTTCTGAGGAATTATTTCTTTTTCTTCACGAGAACGGCAACCGCAACCCCTGCCCCGATCACAATAACTCCGACCACGCAAAGAACGATGATCAGAACCGTGCCGGCAGAGCCCTTCTTCACCACGTCACCGTCGTCGGTGCCCGAGGTGGTAGTATCGGTGTCTTCCCGGTCCTCCACATCCTCAGGGGGAACAACGGGAATCTCTTCGGAAGGCACGTTGGAGGGCACGTTCACGTCGCCGCCCGTAGAAGGATTGACGGGAGCGGAGGGAACGTCGGAAACGGAGCCGCTGTCGGTGATGGGAGTGTCCACAGAGTCGGTCACGTCGCTGGTCTTATCGGGGGAATCCCCGGTGAGAGTCAGGGTCAGAGTGTTCGTGGCAGGCTTATTACTGTTCACACTGTCCAGAACGCCTTCGGTTTCAGGCAGACCGAACTGGGCGGCCATATTCCGTGCGATGGTCAAAGCGCCGATCTCCCGCTTTCCGCCGGGGGGCGTCTGTTCCCCCGTATTGTGCACCCGGAAAGAGATACGATTGGCATAAACGTCCACCGCAACAAACTGACAGACTACCGGATCCTCTATGGACAAGGAGCCGGGCTGGAGTGTATTTTCATAATACGCCATTGAGCCCATATGAGCGGCAACGATCCCGGTGTTCGAAAAGATTCCCTTTGCTACCTGGGTCGATTTCCCTTCGGGCTTCACAAGTTCGCTGGTATTGTTCTTTGCCCAATAAAGGTTTCCGCTGTGCACGTGGCCGTAACAGTAAATGATATTGGGATATTGAGAGAAGAGTTTATTCAGATCGACCTGACACTGACTTGCAGAGGTTTTCGCAGGGGTATCCATCGTACCGATGCTCGTTTTGGGATAATGGCAGAGCAGGAACACGGTCTTGCTCTTCCCGATCTTTTTCATTTCCGCAGTCAGCCAGGCGGTCTGCTCCGCACAAAGGCTTTCGTTACCCTCCACCCCCAGATAGGGAGTGTTCAAGCCGATAAATTCCATGCCGTTGATGGTATAACGGTAGCAAAGCAATTCGTTATAAGGGCTGAGTCCCTTTTTGACATCATCGGCATAGAGGGCGGAAACGAATTTCCCAACCTTGCTCTTCATAATGTTACCGTAGTCCCCGGAAAAGTCTCCGCCGGCAGGCGTCTTTACGATCAAGCTGGGGTCCGCATCGTGATTCCCCGATACGAACAGGACCTTTCCGTCCTTACTTGCCTTTGCGAGCGTTTCGTAAATGGAATTTTTGGTGCGGGTGACCGCCGCCTGATTCTTCCAGTATCCCCGTCCGCCGGACATATCGCCGCCAACGAGGACCACGTCAAACCCCTTATTGTCGGTCAACTCTTTGGCATACTGAACGGACTTTGCCGTAGCGGGACGCATGGGCTTCTCGTTTTTCTGCAGACCGTATTCCACGTGCAGGTCGGAAAACAGTGCGATCCGCATAATGGGCTCGTCAGAAGCCGCATCAGCCGTCACGGGGGACAGAGCGAAAAACGCCCCGACCCCGAAAACCGCCGCAAGGATGAAAACCAAAAGAGTTTTTGTAAGATTCCGTTTCATCGATCATCCCCCTCGATCAATTTATGGATTTATTTCTTTTTCTTCACGAGAACGGCAACCGCAACCCCTGCCCCGATCACGACCGCGCCGACCACGCAAAGAACGATGATCAGAACCGTGCCGGCAGAGCCGTCCTTCACCGCGTCACCGTCGTCGGTACCCGAAGTGGTAGCGTCGGTTCCTTCCACGTCTGCCACGTCATCGGAGGGCGCCGCGGGAGTGTCTTCGGAAGGAACGTTCACGTCGCCGCCCGTAGAAGGAGCCACGGGGGTGGTGGGAACGTCGGAAACGGAACCGTCGTTGGTGATGGGAGTGTCCACGGAATCGGTCACGTCGCTGATTTGATCGGAGGAATCCCCGGTGAGGGTCAGCGTGTTGGTATTCTTGGTGGTAATATATCCTTCTTCATCGGGAAGACCGAACTGAGCAGCCAGATTGCGATGAACGGTGATGGGCTGGATTTCCTTCGTTCCGTTGGGGTGGTACTTGGCACCCGTATTGTGAGACTGGAATGTGATACGGTTTGCGTACAGATCCACCGTGAGGAACTGGCAGACCTGAGGATCTGCGGCAGACAGACTGCCGGGCTGGTATACGTTCTCGTAATAGCCCATGGAACCCATGTGGGTATAAATGATACCGGTGTTCTTATAAATTCCTTGGGCGGCAAGAGAGGTTCTGCCTTCCAGCTTCAGAATATCCAGCGTCTTGGTTTTTGCCCACCAGGTATCGCCGGAGTGAACGTGTCCGTAACAATAGATAATGTTGGGATACTGTGCCAGAACCTGCTTCATATCGCTGGAGCAAGTGTTGGAAGCGGCGTAAGTAGAAGGATTCGAAATGGTCTTCAAGGAATCCTTGGGATAGTGGCAGATCAGGAACGTGGTCTTATCCTTGCCGATCTTCGCCATTTCCTCCTTCAGCCACTGGGTCTGTTCCGCGTAAAAACCGCAAACCGTCGCCTGATTGGACACCCAGGGCGTGTTCACGCCGACGAATTCAATGCCGTTGATGGTGTAACGGTAGCAGAGCAATTCGTTGTAGGGACTCTTTTCTCCGCCCTTCACGTCTTCCGCGTAAAGAGAAGAAACGAACTTACCTACGTTTTTCAGCATGTAAGAGCTGTAGTCCCCGGAATAGACGCCTCCTTTGGGCGTTTTTGCAGCGGCACTGGGTTCGGGGTCGTGGTTCCCCGTGACGAACAGGACCTTGCCGTCCTTGGTACCTTTTGCCATGAATTCATAAACGGAATCCATAGTCTTGGGAATGTAAGACTGGGTCCAAGTGCCGCGGCCGCCGGACATATCGCCGCCAACCAGAACCACGTCAACGCCCTCATCGTCGGTCAACTGACGGAGGTACTGAACGGATTTTGCCGTAGACATACGCATGGGCTTATCGTTTTGCTGCAGATTGTATTCCACGTGCAGGTCGGAAAACAGTGCAATCCGCATAATGGGCTCGTCGGAGGCCGCCTGCGCCGTGTCGGGAAGCAGGGCAAACATGGCACCGAGCCCGACGATGGCCATAAGCGCAACCGTCAAAAGGGTTTTTGTGAGATTGTGTTTCATAGATTTTCTCCTTTTATCATACGCATCGAAATGCGAATTTTTACAAAGTTATTTCCGCTTCTTGCGGAGCAGGAACCAGAGCAACGAGCCTCCGCCCGCCGCAACCAAAACGCCGCCGCCGATCAGCAGGGGCAGGAGCAGGGAGGAGGATTCGTCCCCGTCTCCGTTCCCGTCGGAATGCTTCGATCCGTCGGAAGACCCGTCCTCCGAGGATGCGGAATCGGGTTTGGGCTGAGAATCGGTATTTTCGCAGTTCCCGCTCTGGATTTCATTGGAATCCGTCACGGAATCCGTTCCCTCCGTGGGAAGATCGGAGGAAGGCCCGTCACTCGGGTCGGAATTGCTTCCGTCGGAGGAGCCGTTCCCTTGCGATCCGGAGGGGTTGCCTCCTTGAGAACCGGAGGAGTTGCCCCCTTGCGAGCCGGAGGACGTATCCTCCTCCTCGGAATCCCCAAAATACTCGTCCCAGTTGGTGGGGCCCTGTCCTTCGCTTCCGAACTGCGCCCGAAGATCCCGCATAACGGTGAAGGAGGTAATATCGTAAACTCCCTCCACGGCGGATTTTACACCGTGATTGTAGTACTTGAAGGTGATGTGGTCTTCGTAAAAATCAATCATCAGATTCTGATTGATCATGGGTTCCGCCGCGGTCAACCAGCCGCTTTGGAACTGGGTGTTGTAATAGGCCATGGAGCCCATGTGAGCCGTAATATAGCCTTCGGTCTCGTAGGCGTTGTTCTCCAGGCGGGTCCGATTCCCGTCGTTGAGAATCAATTCCGAGGTGTTGTACCAGGCGTAATAACTGTCCGAGCCGTGAACGTGTCCGTAACAGTAAATCACGTTGGGATACTTCTTGAGCACTTCCTGCATGTATTGGGTGGTGTAATTTTCTCCCGCCTGATCGGGAATCATATTCACGGGATAATGGCACAGGACGACAACCGTACGGTCTTTTCCGATCTCGTCCAACTGTTCGTCCAACCACGTAATCTGGCCGCGGAAGAGTCCGCCGTCCACTTTCCCCGTGCGGTAGGGGGTGTTGATTCCGATAAAGTCAATGCCGCTGATCCGATAACGGTATCCGAGCAGCTCGTTGTATTTCCCGTAGGAAGGGTTCAGATCGTTCTGATAAAGCACCGCGTCGTAAGAACCGACGGCTCCGGTCATGTACCGTTCGTAATCCGCAGAGTTGTACACGTCACCGTCCTTGGACATGGTGCCCGCCTCGTAGTCGTGGTTCCCCGCAACCAGAAGGACCTTTCCGTCCTTCGAGGCCATGCTCATGGTGTCGTACACCGCTTGCTGGGCGCTTTTAATCCGTGCGGTGTTCCAGTAGTTTTTGTTATAGTCGTTGTTGCTGAGGATGTCTCCCCCCACGAGAACCACGTGGGCTCCGCCCAAATTTTCCTGAACGTATTGCGCAGCCTTGATGGTGCCGGTGCGGATGGGCGTGGCGTTGCCCTGAATGCCGTAGTCCACGTGCAGGTCGGAGAAGCAGGCCACGGAGAAATAGGGGCTTCCCGATTCTTCAAACTCCTCTACGGTTTCTCCTTTCCGATAAATGCGGAATTCGTTGCTGTTGGTTCCCGTGCTGGCCTCCCAGCAAGAGCCCTCGGTCTTGTGATAGGTGGTGGTGAACCGAACGTAATAGGTGGCGCCGCCCAGGTTCGCGGTAATCTTCAGATTCCCGCTTTGAATCACGGCGTTCAGCGCCATGGGAGAATCCTCCAGCGTGGCAAAGCCCTTTCCGTTCGCTCCGGGTGCCATGTTCAGATATTTCCCGTTGGCTTCGGATTTGAAATAAAACTTTCCGCCCCCTGCGGACTCCACCTTCCACAGAAATTCCTTCGGGACCGTTCCCGAAGGACGGTTTGCATACGCAAGGCCGTGCTGGTTGGCCGAAACGCTCTTCAGCACGCAGGCCCCGAAGTTTTTCTGCGCCCCGTCGGTAATGGAGCCGGCGTAAACGAACAGATAGGTTTCGCCGTCTTCAATGGCGGTATCCGCAACCCAGACGTCTGCGCCTTGGGTAGCCAAAGGGACGGCCGCAAACACCGACAGCAGAAGCAGGGTCAGAACGAGTTTGGTAATGGTTTTTTTCATAAATACCCCCAAAGGTAAAGTTTATATCAGGACACTCCCCGCAAAATCAGGGAAACGTCCGTGGCGTTCAACACCCCGTCACCGTTGATGTCCCCCCGACTTTTTTGTCCGTCGGTCAGGGTCACGCGGGAGGTGAGATATTGCATCAGAAGGCGCGCGTCGTAGGCGGTCAGCCGCCCGTTCCCGTCCGTATCCCCCGCAAGAGGTTGGGAGGACGAGATCTCGGCGCTGCGCAGGAAGGGAATTCCGAAAGAGGCGTCCATGCGCCAGATCTGCTGAAAATCAAAACCGATATAAGAAGCAGGATCGGAGAGTTGATCCCCCGAAACAGGGGAAGCAAAGCCCTCCCGCAGGCCCGCCCGATAATAGCATTGGGTCACGGACACGGTTCCCGTCTCCGAGAAAGGCGCGCTCATCCCCACCGCCGCTCCGTCGGCCAGGGGGCATTCCGCGAACACGTCGCAGGAAGAAAAACAGAGGGACAGAACCGAAGCCCCCGTTCCGCCGTTGAATCCGCAGATTCCGCCGGAAAAACGGGAAGGATCGCCGTTCAGAGCCCCCGAAAGGGTAATGGATCCGTCGGCGTGGCAATTTTCAACGGTTGCCGTTCCCAATTCCCCGCGATTTGTTCCGCAGATCCCGCCCACGTACAGCGGATCCGCCACCGCAGAGAGACGCAGGAAGGAGGAACAGCGCAAGACGGAGGAATTTTCCGTTTCCGCGATCTGATCCCCCACGATGCCGCCCACCGAAGCACAAGCCGCCGTCACGAAAAGGGAGCCGAAGGACACGCAATCACGCACCGCGCAATCGCCGCAGGAAGAAAGAAGTCCCACGATGCCGCCCGCCCGCAGGTCCGCAGACGCGCAGGACACCGTCCAATCGGCGCGGAAGGAACAACCGTCTATGGAAAGGGAATTCCGTCCGCCCCGTCCCACGATGCCGCCCAGGCAGCCTCCCGCGGAAAGGGAGAGAGAAAGAGCCGATTCGGAGCCGCAATCGGAAAGGATTCCCGCTCCGTCGAAGACGCCGACCGTACCCCCAACGGAAGCGGCGACACCCGAGAAGGACAAGGTCCCCGAGGACTCGCAGGAAGCAATGCGGATATCCGCGCCGTAAGCGCCGCCCGCAATGCCGCCGAGAAAAATTTCATCTTCTCCGGAAGAAGAGCCCGTTACGGTGCAGACGGCGGTGCAATTCTCCACCGTCACGTCTTCTCCCGAAATCTGTCCCACCACGCCGCCGCCCCATTGGGAAGCGGTCACGGTGCCCCGCACCGCGCAATCGGAAATTTCCCCTTGGCTGATTTTGCCGCAGAGAAGACCCGCAAGGGGGCCGGAGCTTGAACCCGAAAGGGAAAGATTTTTCACTCTGCCGCCGCAGAGATAATTGAACAGTCCGCAGGCGGAGGAAGACGCGTTTTCCGCGGTCATGCCGTAAATCGAATGATCGTTTCCGTCCAGAACGCCCGAAAAAGGAAGATCCTCGGAGCAAAGCCCCGGCCAGGCCTTTCCCGTCAGATCGATATCGTTCATCAATATGTACTGCCCGTCGGGCTTCAGAGGAATCGACTCCAGATCGGAGCGGCTATAGATTCCCGTCCATCCTTCGGGAGGAAGCTCGGGGGCGGCCCGTCCGCCCTGGGGCAGGAAGAGAAACAAAAAAACTGCGGCTAAAAGGACCTGCGCAAGAACAACGTGACGTTTCACCGGCAACCTCCTTTTCCGCAGTACATAGTATATATAAATTATATCATAAATTTGATAAAAGGTCAACGATTTTTACACGATTTTTCCTCCGTCGAAATGACGAAATTTCACCCCCTCTATTTGTGCAATATCACCAAAAACAAATTTCCGACATTTTTGTGAAATCTCTTGAAAAGCCCCCGTCCCCGTGATACAATGGGGGCGAAATCGAATAAACGCGCAATTCCGTGCCGCATCAGACGGCGCGGCGGCCCTGCCGTGAAGAGGAAATCCGGTGCAAATCCGGAGCAACCGCCATTACCGTGATCGCCCCCTGCCGTATGGGAGTGTCAGTCGGAATGCTCTTCGTCTTGTGAAACGAAAACGACCTTTCGGGTATTTGGGAAGGGTGGTTTTCTGTTTGTTCTTTTTTGAAATTTTATCTTCAAAGGAGACAAAAACCATGAAAAAAACACTTCGCATCCTCGCCCTCGTTCTGGCTCTGATTCTGGCCACCTTCGCCTTTGCCGCTTGCGGCGGTCAAGACGCATCCACCGACAACACCGACGTTTCCACCGTTTCCGGCACAGAAAAGCCCGAAGCCGCACAGATCTCCATCACCGTGAAGGTTGTGGACGACAAGGGCGAAACCACCGATTTTCCCATCAAGACCTCGGAAAAATTCCTCCGCGGCGCATTGGAACAGGAAAATCTGGTGGAAGGAGAAGACGGCCCCTACGGTCTGTATATTAAAAAGGTCAACGGCATTTCGGCGGATTATGAAACCGACGGGGCTTACTGGTCGGTCTACGAAGGAGAAACCGCGGCCATGACGGGCGTGGATCAGATCGAACTGAAGGACGGCGGCGTTTATAAGCTCGTCTACACCAAAGCATGAGGAAAAAGCCCTTTCTGACGCTGAAAGAGATCGTTCTCTTCGGCCTCTTTCCCGCCTTGATGGTGGGGGCGCAATTCGCCCTTGCCGCCCTGCCGAACATTCATCTGACGGGGATTTTTATCGTCATTCTCACCCGTCTGTTTCGGGCAAAAGCCCTGATTCCTCTCTATATTTACGTGTTCCTGATGGGGCTTCAGTTGGGCTTCAATCTCTGGTGGGTGCCCTATCTGTACGTCTGGGTGGTTTTGTGGGGAATGGCCATGCTGATCCCCAAAAACATCCCCGACAAATGGGCCGCCCTTGCGTATCCCTTGGTCTGTAGCCTGCACGGATTTTTATACGGCACTCTGTGGGCCTTTTCCCAACCCTTCCTGATGGATCTGCCTTGGGAAAGCCTTGGAATCTACATCGCAAACGGCATTCCCTTCGACGTGACCCACGGCATCAGCAACCTGGTACTGGGCACGCTGATCCTCCCCACCTGCAAAGCCCTCCGCTTTTTCACGGACAAAAAATAACGAAAAGATCCCCGAACACTCCGTTCGGGGATCTCTTTATTTTATAGATTTACTGCAATTCCGCCAGCATTTCGGGGGCCCAGTCGCCGTTGCGGAAGACGGGGACGCGGGTGCCGTCGCCGCAGATGCCCGTGATGGACAGATCGTCGCATCCGATCATGAAATCCACGTGAATCAGCGAATCGTTCAGGCCACGCTCGGTCAGTTCCTTGCGGGTCAGCTTTTCGAAGCCGGGATACAGATTGGTGTAGGCACTTCCCAGCGCCACGTGGCAAGAGGCGTTCTCGTCGAAGAGGGTGTTGTAGAAGAGAATGCCCGACTGATTGATGGGCGACTGCTTGGAAACCAAGGCCAATTCTCCCAGCATGGTGGCCCCTTCGTCCATGGTCAGAAGCTGGTCCAGCATGGCTTTGCCCTTTTCCGCCTCCCAGGAAACGGCCTTGCCGCCCTCGAAGGTGATGGAGAAATTCTCGATCAGCTGACCGTTATAGGACAGAGGCTTGGTGGAGACCAGTTTGCCCGAGGCGGCCCCTGCTTTGGGCGCGGTGAAGATTTCCTCCGTGGGCAGGTTGGGATTGAAGAAATGCCCGTCCAGAGTGGCTTCTCCGCCCCCCGCCCATTGGCAACCCTGAATCAGCCCCACGAAGAGGTTTGTGCCGTTGGAGGAAGCATATTCCATGGCGGCAAAGGATTTCTTGTTCAGCCAATCGCACTTGGCGCGGAAGGTTTCGTTGATGGCTTCCCATTCCCTGACGGGGTCCGTATCGGCGGAAACGTGGACGGTTTTGAGGATGGCGTCCCACAGCTTGTTCACCGCCTGACCGGGGGTCAGATCGGGGAAGATCTTCTTGGCCCAGGCCTTGGAGGGGGCGGCGGCGATGGTCCACGCGTGCTTGTTTTCCATGGCGTCCCGATAGGGCTTGAGGGCCTTGACACGGGCGGTCTGCACGGCGCGGATCTTCTCCTGGCTGATCCCCCGCAACAGATCGGGATCCTCCGATTCAATGAAAATACGGCAGGGAAGGCGCTCGGACATATCCTTGGCCTTTTCCTTCTCCCAACGGGGAACCTCCGCCATCACGTCGGTCATGCGGTGGGTGTAATGCAGACGGGTCAAGGCGTCGTTGGTCCATTCCACGGCCACGTGCTCCGCGCCGCAGCGGTAGGCGTCTTTGACCACCTCCACCACCAGATCGGACTGCTCCGTAGCGGCCCAGACGATGACGCGGTTGCCCCGCTGAACGTTTGCCCCCACCCGCACGATGAGACGGGCGTACTTTTTCAGCAAATTTTTGTTCATGTTATCTTCTCCTCTCGGTTAATTCCATTGTAAGCCTTCGTCGGACAGGGAAAAATCTTCCGAATAGAAGGCGGTGATGCCGCGGACCATGTAGTCCACGTCCTTGCAGCCTGCCGTTTCCCGCGCCGAATGCATGGCCAGCTGGGGAAGGCCGATATCCACCCCCCGCATGGGGACTTGGGCCTCGGAAAGATTCCCTAACGTGGATCCGCCCCGCTTATCCGCCCGATTGGCGAAGGTCTGGACGGGAACCGAGGCCTTGCGGCAGATTTCCGCGAAAACCGCCCCCGAAAATCCGTCGGACATATACCGCTGGGCGGCGTTGTACTTGATCACGATGCCTCCGTTCATGCGGGGAGCGTTCTGTCCGTCGCTCAATTCGGGATGGTTGGGGTGCAGTGCGTGGGCGTTGTCCGCCGAAACGAAGAAGGAGCGGGCAAAGGCGGCCTGCCGCTGCCTTTCATCGGGCAGGACCCGCGCCAGAACGTCCTTCAAAAAGGTGCCCGCCGCCCCTGCGTAGGACAGAGAGCCGGTCTCCTCGTTGTCAAACAGAGCAAAGACGGAAATGACGTTTTCGGGACCTTCTGCCGCCAAAAATCCTTCCAGACAGGTGTAAACGCATTCCAGATCGTCCAGACGGGGAGACACCAGAAGTCCCTCCTCCGCAGAACCGATCACCTGCCCCTTTTCGGGGATGACGAGGGAAAGATCCCAGCCCACCACGGCGTCTTTGGGGAAATCTTCCCCCGATTCCTTCAGAATTTCCACGATCATTTCCTTCAGATCGCCTCCCGCACAGAGGGGAATCAGATCGCATTTCGGATCAAGAACCAATCCGTCGTTCATGGGACGAAGATGGGGCGCCGTGTTGGGAATCACCGCCACGGGCTTTTGGGAGAAAATCAACTTGGGCACAATTCCTTCTTCCGTGCGAAGCATCACCCGTCCCGCCAACCCCAAGGGGGTGTCCATCCAGGAGGAATGAATGGATCCGCCGTACAGTTCCGTGTTCAGACGGGGTTGGTTTCCCGTCAACATCCCGTCGGGCTTCACCCGAAAGCAGGGGGAATCCCCGTGGGCGGCGGTGACGCGGAAGGAGGCTTTTTCGGGATTCAGGCCCTCGGGAATCCGCAGGGCGATGAGGGCAGACCCGTTACGGGTCACGTAAAAATCCCCTGCGCCGAAGGACTGATTTTCCCATGCGGGAAGGTGCGAAAAGCCCTTTTCCTCCAAGGCGGTCTTCACGTTTTGAACCGCGTGCCAAGGCGTGGGCGTGGCGGCAATTTTTTCCAAAAGGTCCAAAGACGTCAACATTTTAACAATCCTCTTTTCCGTATTTTGCATTGCGTTTTTTCAGTTTGCGAAGGTAACGAAAGGTTTCCTTCTCCCCTTTTTCCTTCAGCATCACGAGCCAGGATTCCAGCAGATCCGACGTGTCGGGGTGAATGACGCGGGTGGGCTTTGCCCGCAGAAAATATTGCAGGGGATGCTCCTCGGTATAGGCCTTTCCCTGATAAATTTTGCTGGCGGCCACCCGATCGCAGAACATCTCCACCACGAAAATCAGAGGCATTTTCACCGGCTCCCGCTGATGGGTTTTGGGGTTATAATCAAACCAATATTCAAAGTGATGGCGGTTACGCCCCTGATGATGGAGCCAAGCGGCGGAATGGCCCTTTTCCTCCCGTGCCTTTTCGTTGGGAGAGCGGGTGCCCTGATAGCAACGGGCTCCTTCTCCAAATTCCGTAGGCGTGTATTTCGAAAGATCGTGCATCAACCCCCGCCAAGGGATCCCCGCCCGAAAGCAGTGGGCAATGACCCGATGGCGATGCTTGGTGATGGTATGAAAATGGCGAAAAGCACCCTTCAAAGACATAATAAACCTCCCTTTATTCCGCGGAAACGGTTTCTTCTTTCAAACAATCGGGCAGACGGCACGAAAACAAAAACTTTACCATCGCTTACGCCTCCCGACTTCCTTCAAAGGGCAGATTCCCGTATTTTGCAAGAATTTCTCCGGAAGAAGTGGGCAAAAACAACTCCCAAGCCTCCCCGTCGAACAGGGTGACGCGGGCGTATTCCTCCACGCGGCGGCTGATATGCTGCTCCGAAGGAAGCAGGTCGGGACGAACGGAACCGTATTCCCCGCCGTCGGCCCGATCGTATACGAAACGCACCTTTTTGCAACGCTCCACGGAACGGAATACGTGGGGAGAAAACCCCAGAACCTCGCGGGTCAATCCCATACAGATCTTCCCATCCTCCTCAAACAAAAAGCCGTCCACGGTGTGAAAATCGTATTTCACGTCCCCCGCGACCCGCTCCTTGCCCCGTCCGTGGGCAGGGAGAAAATAGACGGGGAAGGGGATGGCATCGTCGGGAATCCCGAGGGATTTTTTCCGCGCCGAAAAGGCCTCGTTGCAGGCCTCGGCCAAGGCGCGGTTTTTCTTTCCCTTGCGAAGAAGCAACTTGGCAACTTTCCGATAAACCGCAACGAAAATCGCGGACAGCAAAACGGCGGAAAGCAGCCACCCGAACAGAAAGGGAATCTGCGTATAGGAAAGGACAATCCACTCCCAAAGCTTGTAGGTCAAAAAGAAGATCACGCCGATTCCAATCGCCACGGGCAACCGCAAAAAGGCCAACTCGTGGGCGGAATGGTCGCGCAAAGCGCTTTGCACCCAACCCGCAGTATCGGGATCCACCGTACGCAGAACAAAATTGCTTCCTTCCAATCGGTTTCCGGGACGGGAAGGATCGTCCACCCGATATAACAGTATATTTTTCATTCCGTTTTTTCTCCAAATTCAATTTCGTCAAACCAGCCCCGCAAAACGCCCGTGCAGAGCAATTCCCCTTCCCGATACACCCGCTCCGCATAGAAGGGGTCCTCCGTCCAACGGGAGGGTCCGTCGGGGAGGGAAAGGTCCGTATACCCCGCGAAATCCACCGTGCGGGGCAGGTAAATACGGGCGTATTCCAGGCTCCGCCGCAAATGGGAGGGAGAGGTAACCACGTAGACCCTGCGCACGTTCTTGATCTTCAAAACGCGCATCATCAGAAGGGTGGAGCAGACCATGTTCTCATGGGTGGTGCGTGCCTCGTTTTCCAAGAGAATCACCTCTTGGGGAACGCCCAGCTCCAGCAGACACGCTTTCAGATATTCCGCCTCGGTGCAACGCCCCTTGTCGGAATCCCATTCCACGCCGCCCGTGGGCATCAGATACTCCACGCGGCCTGCAAAAAACAACGCTGCCGCCGCCTTGGCGCGGTCCATGAGGACCCTTGGATTTCCTCCTAAAATCAAGGCAACCTGCCCAAATCCCCCATCGTCAACGAAATCGCCAAATACGATCTCGGTCACGTTTTCAGGGGAAAGAGAACGGATCTGCGCGGGAAGAATTTTGGATAATTTCATAACAAAACCTCTTTGTTCGTGCCGTAAAAAATATCGGATTTTCCGCTCATCATCTGCAGAAATTCCTCAAATCGACCCCATTCGTCCCGAATATCGAACTCGTAGGCGTGTCCCCAGATATAGAAAATCTGCGGCTTGTCGGGAGTAAGAGACAAGAATTTTTCACCCAATTCAAACATTCCATCCATGTCCCGATGATGGTAGACGGTGGGGGAAAATTCGTACAGATCGGCCTGCAGATCGAAGGATGCGTTGGAATCGGTGGTGCGGGCGTAACGGATGCCCGTATGCTCCCGAATCAGATCCGCCACCCGCTTATCGTGGTTGACGCCGCCGCCGGGGTAGGCAAAGCCCACCACCTCGTATCCCGCAAGGTCGGACAGGCGCAGACGGTCCTCCTCCACCTGACGGATCACCTCGGCAGGGTCTTCCATCTTCGGAAGAAAGGGATGGGTCAGCGTATGGGCGGCAATCTCGTGCCCCGCGTAAATCTTGCGCACGTCCTCGGCGGGATTCTTGATATGGGTGATCTCCACCCCGTCCCGCACCAGCGCCCCGTCCCGTCCCAAAAGCTCGGAATTGAGGTTAAAGGTGGCCTTCATGCCGTATTTGTGAAACAACTCCGCCAGTCGGATATCCTGGGTAACCCCGTCGTCGTAACTGAAGGTGATGGCTTTCCTTTTTCCCTGAAACATTTCTTACGCGTTCCTTTCGAAGATTTCTTCGTGCTGATCAAATTCCCCTTCGCTGAGGACCAAGGTGATCTTCGCGGCGGAGACCAGATAATCCCGCAGTTTTTCACCCGTATCGGTGCCGTCGGGAACGAGAACGCCGCAGTAGGGGCGGAAGGTGTCCCCGTGAAAATCGCTGCCGCAGGTGACGATTTTTCCGTGTTCCCGCGCAAGGGGCGCGAGTTTTTCGTAAAAATGCCCCTCGTAGAAGGGATGGCAGTTCATTTCAAGGCCGTCCAGATACCGCAGATCCTGCACCAGGCTTCCCCGACGCAAGGGATGGGCCTGCACCAGAATCCCCCCTGCGGCGTGGACGGTTTCGTACAACTTTTCGGGGGAATAATCGTACAGAGTTGGATGCTCCAAAACAAAATCGGGAGAAACGCCGTAGATCTTGATATGACTTCTGCCCATGGCGTTAAAAGACAGTTCGATTCCGAACAGTACCGCCAACCCCACCTGCTCTCCGTAGGCGTGCGCCAAACGAAATTCTTCCGCATAGCGGGCGGCAAAGGCGGCCGCGTCGCCCTTTTCCACGTAGTCGTCAATATAGTGATTGGTCAAAACGATTCCGTCCAGCCCCTTTTCCTTGGCCCGACGGATGGTCTCGTCGTAGGGAATCCGTCCGCATTGGCTGATTCCCGAAGAATGTACGTGAAAATCCAATAACATATCAAATCCCTGCCGTTTCTTTTGCAATTTTCTCCCCGAGGGCAATGGCTTCTTCCGTCATTTCCACGTCAAAATCCCGAAATCCGTTGCCCGTGGGATCCTTGCCGAAGAAGGTGGCAAACCACAGACAGGCAAGGGTGTACCGTCCGATTCCGAGAGATGCGTGAAAGCCGTCCCGATAGGTCTCCGCTCCCACGGCACCGTAAAGACGGTTCATGGCCTCCAGGGCGGGAATCCGACCCGCGGCACCCACCGTTTCCGCCGCCTTTTCGTAACAAACCCGCAATGCGGGGATCATTTCCGCCCGATTTGCAAAGCCCGTCAGTCCGAAACGGGGACATCCCTCCTCAAAGGACCAAGTGTCCTGCCACCACAGGGCGGCCTTGGGGCAGCAGCGGCGAAAATAGGCCGCAAGCTCCGCCAGATAGGGCTCGTAGGAATCCCATTTCCCCGACCGGGGACTGCATTGCTGGGTCACGATCACGTCCCATTCGTCGGAGAGAATCGCCTCCTTCAGAGAGACCTTCAGGCCCGAGTCCATGCCGTTGATGTAATAATCGTAGGCCTTTTCCTCGGAAAGCATATTGCGGTAATGCCGTGCCAGACTGCATCCGCCGATGTATAGGGTGACGATCTTCACCCGTTCCCCCGCCGCTCGGCAAATTCCGTGCAGATAGCGGGTGGCGTCCACGCCGAAGCTGTTGGAGACCGAAAGAATTTTCATACTGGTTCCTCCCTTTATTCCTTGGTATACCGTTCCGCCAAAACCGCCAGCAGAGCCGCCGATTCCGCAAGAACCGATTCGTCAAAATCAAATTTGGGGTTGTGGTGCACCGCCTTCAGCTCCGTACCGAACAACAGATAAGAGCCTTTTCCGCCCCGTTCTGCAACGCGCCGCAAAAAGAGGGTGCAATCCTCGCTGGCACGCATGGGGCGATAGCGGTCCACCCGACGGTAAATTCCCGCCGATTCCGCAGTGCGCGCCACATCTTCTGCAAATTCCGGGTCCGCATCGAAGGATTCTCCTTCTCCCAGCGTGTGGATCTCCACGGAAACGCCCTGCAGGTCCGCAGAGGCGCGCAGAATCCGTTCCGCCTCGCCGCAGAGATGATCCTTGATTTCGGAGGTCTGCCCCCGCACCTCAAAGGCAATGCGAGCCCGATCGGGGACGGCGTTGATGCTTCCCCCCGCCGTAAAGACCCCCACGTTGATGCGGGTCGCCCCGTCCGCATGACGGGGAATGGCGTGGAGGGCCAGGGTTGCGTGAGCCGCCGCCAAAAGGGCGTTGCGTCCCTCCTGAGGTGCAAGCCCCGCGTGGCTGCTCTTGCCGTGAAAAATTCCTTCGTATTTGCGTACCGCCAGAAAATCCCCCGCAGAAGCGGCTAAGGTGTGGGATTCGGTCTGGTTGATGCCGATATGCCCGCCGAAGAAGAAATCCACGTCGTCGGCAACTCCTGCCGCAACCATGGCGGCGGCCCCACGGACGCCCTCCTCCGCAGGCTGGAAAATCAGTTTTACCCTTCCGCAGAGGCGATCCTTGTTTTCCGCCAAAAGACGGGCCAGGGTCAGCCCGATGGCCACGTGACCGTCGTGTCCGCAGGCGTGCATGGAACGGGCGTGGCAGGAGGCAAAGCCTTCTTCCGCAGGACGGTGGTCGGCCGTGGCTTCGTCGATGGCGTTGCAGTCTATATCAAAGCGGAAGGCCACGGTTTTCCCGGGACCGGAGCCCTGCAAGATCCCCACGATGCCCGTAAGTCCCCCCTGCATGGCCTTCACCGTTTCGGGGTCCGCCCCTTCCTCCAAGGCCCGCTTCATCCAGCCCTCGGTCTGCTCCCGGGAGGGCAGAGAAACGAGGGCGGAGGGGTCCATGACGGCAGGTCCGTATTCCACCTGAAAGCCGTATTTCCGCAAAATCTCCACGATGCGGGAAGCGGTGCGGTATTCCCCCAAAGCCCATTCGGGATAGCGGTGAAATTCCCGCCGCAACGCCACGGCATCTTCCTGCAGAGATTCCGCTTTTTTCATCCAATCCGAAGTCTTCATTCCTTTTGTCCTTCTCTCTTATTGAATCCACCATTCGGGGGTGATGTCCCCCAGCCGCACCGTACGGCCCGTGGCGTAGTCCAGCATAATTTCCACGTCGTGATAATGTCCCGCCATCAACTGTACCATCATTTCGCGGCAAGCACCGCAGGGGGCGCCGTTGCTCCCGTCGGGGAGGATGCAGAGCACCTTGTCGATCTCCGTTTCTCCGTTGGTGATCATATTGAAAATGGCGTTTCGCTCCGCGCAGACCCCCAAGCCCGAGCAGGTATCCACGCATACGCCCGTGTAAATCTTTCCCGATTTGGAGCAGACCGCCGCAGAGACCTCGCCGCAGGTCATATAGTCCGAAATCTTCCGCTCCTTCAACACGGCCTTCGCCGCCGCGTACATTTCATCCCAGATTTTTTCCATATGGGGCTCCTTTTTTATCCTTAACCGTTTCCCTTTGCGGTGGTAATGGAGGCAATGAGCTTTCTGCGAATCGCACCGCATTTATTTGCAAGTGTTTTGTATGTACTTTCATCCATCGAGCCAACCTTGAAAAGAATTTCCAACCAATAATCTGTTTCGTAGCATTCCTTCAAGGCGATTTCAAGTTTGTTTACAAAGTCGGCGGTACTTTGCGCGTATTTGGCTTCATAGCTGTTCGCTCCGATCGATGAGCAGGAACGCAAAAGTTGATTAACAAATACCGCTCTGCCCTTTATCGTGTCACAAACGGCAGTGATTTCTATGGTAAGCTCGACGGAAAGTTCTTTTATCGTTTTATTCATAATATTTACCTCTTTTAAGTTCGCTTCGCTCCCGCGATATGCACCTTCGGTGCGCGATATACTCGCTCCGCGAGCGCGATATTTTTCTGCGGTGCAGAATAGCGATATGTTCGCCTATGGCGAACGTGGCGGAAAGTACGCGAATATAAATCCCCGCGTCCTTGCGCACGCAGTGCGCTCACGTGCCGAAGGCACATATCGCGCCGCAGGCATATCGCACGCGAATGAAATGCGACGTATATCGCAAATCCCATAAGGGATTTATATCGCTTTAGTTTGTCTGCCTTTGCAGACAAACTAAACTTTCCACGTGTCCGGTACGGGGGAACATATCGTAAGGAGTAACCTCGCCGGGGATATAGGCATCTTTGAGCAATGCCAAGTCACGGGCTTGGGTGGCGGGGTTGCAGGAGATATAAACAATCTTTTCGGGGGCGATTTCTTTCAAGGCGGCGACGGCGTCGGCCGAAAGGCCCTTGCGGGGCGGGTCCACGATGACCGCCGTGGGCTTTTGGGGCAAGGCTGCGAGAATTTCCAGAGTTTTGGCGGCGTCGGCGGCAAAAAAGCGGGCGTTTTCGATGCCGTTGCGGCGGGCGTTTTCCTTTGCGTCCTCAATGGCCGCTTCGATCACCTCAATGCCGATGACCTCCTTGACCTTCTTCGCGCAGGTCAGCCCGATGGTGCCGATGCCGCAGTAAAGGTCCAAAAGCACGTCCTCGGGGGAAAGATAAGAGGCGGCGTGGGCGTAAATCCGCTCCGCCTGAGCGGTGTTGATCTGATAAAAGGAGCGGGGGGAAATAAAGAATTTCACGCCGTTCATGGTATCCTCAATGCGTTCTTCCCCCCAAAGCAATTCAAAGGATTCTCCCAGAATCACGTTGGTCTTTTTGGGGTTGAAGTTGAGCCAAACGCTCTTCAGATCCGAACGTTGTCCCAAAGATTTTTTCAAATCCTCTACGGGAAAATCGGCAGGACGGCGGGAGGAATTGAGAACGAGGCAGAGCATCGTCTCCCCCGAATGATGGCCCCGACGGAGGAAGAGATGACGGATCAATCCCTTTTGGGTCTCCTCGTCGTAAGGGGTCAGGTTGTTGCGGGAAATCCATTCTTCCACCGCCTTCTGCAGGGGCAGAAAGGCAGGATGTGCCGCCAGACACCCTTCCGAGGGAATCACCCGATGGGAATGAAGGGAATAAAACCCAAAGGTGCCGTCGGGGGAAAGGGGAAGCTGGATTTTGTTGCGATATCCGCACTCCAAGGGAGAAGGTCGGCAGTCCGCAACGGCGATTTCGTGGGGATAATTCAACTTATAGGCCTGCCGCACCGATTGGGTCTTGTAAGAAAGCTCCCCTTCGTAGGACACGTGACAAAAGGCGCATCCGCCGCACTTTTCCGCCACGGCACAGGCAGGGTCGATACGATGGGGGGAGGGGGTCAGAATGCGGGAGATGATGCCCACGGCGTAATTTTTCAGAACCTTGATCACGCGGCACTCCACCGTATCCCCCACGGCGGCGGCACGGACGAAAATCGGAACCTTCCGCCCCGCTTCTTCCACGTGACCGATGCCCGCACCGTCGAAGGTCATATCGGTAATCGCAACGGTAACAAGCTCGTTTTTCCGCATAGCAAACACTCCCCTATTTTATATACTACATTATTTTATCATATAAAGAAAAAAATGTCAATGCCAAAGCCGAGAAAAATATGGTAAAATCCGAACATTTCCCGAATTTTGCCCTCTTTTTTCGGCGCGGGGGTTGACAAAGATATAAATTATAAGATATAATGAAATATTATAAGACGCATCAACGATCCGAAAGGACTTTTGACTATGAACAAGACCTACATTCCCGAAGGCTATCGCTCGGAACTGGATCTGTACGACACCCAGACCGCCATCGGCAGCATCAAAGAGATTTTCGTGGCCCATCTGAGTCGCGCTCTGCATCTGCGCCGCGTAACCGCCCCTTTGTTCGTGGACCCGAAAACCGGTCTGAACGACGATCTGAGCGGGGTGGAGCGGGCCGTCACCTTTGACATCCCCGCCGCGGAAAAGGACGGACAGGTGGTTCACTCTCTGGCGAAATGGAAGCGTATGGCCCTCCATCAGTACGGATTCCGCGTGGGTCGGGGACTTTACACCGACATGAACGCCATCCGTCGGGACGAAGAGCTGGACAACCTGCACTCCATCTACGTGGACCAATGGGACTGGGAAAAGGTCATCACCGCCGACTGCCGCACCGTGGAATATCTGAAATCCACCGTCCAGTCCATCGTCAACGCCATCGTGGCCACCAGCCTGGACCTGCGGGTGCGTTTTCCCCAGATCAAAACCAACCTCTGCCCCGACGTAACCTTCGTCACCTCCCAGGAGCTGGAGGATCTGTATCCCGATAAAACCCCGAAGGAACGGGAAAACCTCTTCACCAAAGAACACCGCACCGTGTTCATCATGCAGATCGGCGACCTGCTGAAATCGGGCAAAAAGCACGACGGAAGAGCCCCCGACTACGACGATTGGTCTCTGAACGGAGACATCTTCTTCTGGCACGACGTTCTGGACTGTGCCGTGGAGCTTTCCTCCATGGGTATCCGCGTGGACGCCAAGGCCATGGACGAGCAGTTGACCAAAGCAAACTGCGATGCCCGTCGCAATCTGCCTTTCCATAAAATGATTTTGGAGGACCGTCTTCCCCTCACCGTGGGGGGCGGGATCGGACAGTCCCGCCTGTGTATGCTCCTGCTGGGCAAGGCCCACATCGGAGAAGTGCAGGTTTCCCTCTGGGACGAAGAAACCAAGCGGATCTGCGCCGAAAAAGGCGTGGATCTACTGTAAGGAGAACCGATTATGGAAAATTTCAACGCCCTGTACGGAGCGAAGGTATTCAACGATGCGAGCATGAAGAAATACCTGCCCGCCGAAACCTACGACGCTCTGAAAAAGACCGTTTCCGAAGGACTTGCGCTGAACAAGGATATTGCCGACTCCGTGGCCGACGCCATGAAAAACTGGGCTTTGGACAACGGGGCGACCCACTATTGCCATTGGTTCCAGCCCATGACGGGCACCACGGCGGAAAAGCACGACGCATTCCTCTCTCCCATCGGCGAGGGAAAAATCGTGATGGAATTCCGCGGCAAAGAGCTGATCAAGGGCGAATCGGACGCATCCTCCTTCCCCAACGGGGGCTTACGCTCCACCTTTGAGGCCCGCGGCTACACCGCCTGGGACCCCACCTCTTACGCCTTTATCAAGGATCATACCCTCTGCATCCCCACCGCCTTCTGCTCCTACGGCGGACAGGTTCTGGACAAAAAGACCCCCCTCCTCCGTTCGGTGGAAGCGTTGAACGTGCAGGCGTTGCGGATTCTGCGTCTGTTCGGCAACGTCACCGCCACGCGGGTGGACACCACCGTGGGTGCGGAGCAGGAATATTTTCTCATTGACGAGTCCATGTATCAGAAGCGCAAGGATCTGATCCTCTGCGGACGGACGCTGTTTGGCGCCAAGCCCCCCAAGGGACAGGAGCTGAACGATCACTATTTCGGCACCATCAAGCCCCGCGTGGTTCAGTTCATGGAAGCCCTGAACAAGGAACTCTGGATGCTGGGCATCCCCGCCAAGACCGAGCACAACGAGGCGGCCCCCTCCCAGCACGAGCTTGCCCCCGTATACGAATCGGCCAATCTGGCCACCGACCATAACCAGATCACCATGGCGGTGATGAAGAAGCTGGCACCCAAATTCGGATACGCCTGCCTTTTGCACGAAAAACCCTTTGAAGGGGTTAACGGAAGCGGCAAACACAACAACTGGGCCATTTCCACCAACGAAGGGGAAAACCTGCTGAAGCCCGGCAAAAAGCCCGCGGAAAACAAGCAGTTTTTGCTCTTTTTGACCGCCGTGATGGCCGCCGTGGACAAGCATCAGGATCTGTTGCGCATCTCCGCCGCATCGGCCAACAACGACTACCGTCTGGGGGGACACGAAGCCCCTCCCGCCATCGTTTCCATGTATCTGGGAAGCGAATTGTGCGAAATTCTGGATATGCTGGTTCAGGGCGACCGCTACGAAAGCCACGGTAAGGTGGTCATGGAATCGGGGGTTGACGTGCTGCCTACCTTCTCTCAGGACACCTCCGACCGCAACCGCACCTCCCCCATGGCCTTCACGGGGAACAAATTCGAATTCCGTATGTTGGGCTCCTCCGCATCCGTGGCGGAAACTAACGTGATTCTCAACACCATCGTGGCCGACGAGCTCTGCTCCTTCGCCGACGAGCTGGAAAAAGCGGAAAACTTTGACGAAGCCTTGACCGCATTGCTGCGTCGCACCGTCAAGGAGCATCGCCGTATCCTCTTCAACGGGGACAATTATTCCCACGAATGGGTGGAAGAAGCCGCCCGCCGCGGTCTTCTGAATATCCCCTCCGCAAACCTGGCCATTCCCCGTCTGACCGACGAAAAGAACGTGAAGCTCTTCGAAAAGCATCACGTTTATACGGAGCAGGAATTGCTTTCCCGTCGGGAAATTCTGCTGAACGAATATTCCAAGATCCTCAACATCGAAGGACAGACCCTTGCGGAAATGGTCCGCAGAGAGATTCTGCCTGCGGTGATGCAATATTGCGCCGCCCTCTCCGACGGCGTGTTGAAGAAGAAGGAGCTTTCCATTCCGCCCGAACCGGAATACGGCCTTCTGACCAAGCTTTCCACCCTGGCGCACCGTCTGTCCGAGGAAACCAAGCGGTTATTGACCGAATTGGAAACCGCAAAAACGTCGGAAGGCGACGCAAAGCAGACGGCTGACCTTTATCGGAACGTGATCTTCGCCCGCATGGAAGCCATCCGTACCGTCATCGACGCCATCGAACCGGAAATCCCGCCCACCACCTGGCCCTATCCCACCTACACGGACATTTTGTTCTACTGCGATTGAGGTGGATATGCTGAAATATTACACCGTCACCCGCATTGAGGGAGAATACGCCTATCTGCGGGACGACCACGCCCCCGAAACCGAGGAGTTGTTCCTCGCTCTGGCCCTGTTGCCCCTCGGCACCGACGTGGGCACCAAGCTGAAATGGGAAAACTTTCAGTACGAAATTCTATAAAAAAAATTGCCTCCCCGTTTGGGGAGGCAACACTTTTGTCGATAAGCCTCAAAACAATCCCCTCAGTCACGGCGGTCGAACACGCCGTGCCAGCTCCCCTTGCTAAGGGGAGCCTTACGGTTGTACGCGAACCACCTTCGTCTTCCTGATCCGAGAGAAGCTCTTGAACCGTGAAAAAACACGGATACTTGCACAAAAATCATGCCTCCCCGTTTGGGGAGGCAATTTTTTTTCGAATTATTCTTCTTCCGCGTTAAATTCGGCGATGTAGGGCAGGTTGCGGAAATATTCCCCGCAGTCCAGACCGTAGCCGATGACGAAATAGTCGGGGATGGTGATCAAGGCCAGATCCGCGTCAAATTCCACCTGCCGACGGGAGGGCTTATTCAGAAGGGTCACCACCTGCAGGGAAAGGGGATTACGGCCCCGCAGAATCTTGACCACCTCACACAGGGTGCGTCCCGTGTCGATAATATCCTCCACGATGACCACGTGATATTGGCTGATATCCTGCGTCAGATCCATGGTGATCCGCACCGACCCGGAGGATTCGGTGGAATCAAAATAACTCTGGGCACACATAAAGCCCACCTCGCAGGGGACGGTCACCGCACGGCAAAGATCCGCCATAAAGACGAAAGCCCCTTTGAGAATACTGACCAAAAGGATGGGGCGACCGTCGTAAAGAGAGTCGATATAACGTCCCGCCCGTTTTACGGCGGCGTCGATCTCTTCTTTGGAGATGACCACCCGTTTGATTTTGTTTTGATAGTCCTGCATGGATTCGATTTTCACAGAAACGCCCTCCGACCGAATAATTGCACTGATTATGCTACAATTGTACCATAAACCGCGACAAATTTCAATTACATTCAACATAATGTTTCAAAAACGTACCATTTTGCGAAAAAAGGCACGCCCCTCCGCAAACCGGGAGAGGCGTGTTCCATTTTTTAAGATTTTTCGTCCTGCCAGACGAAATCTCCGGCAAGAAGGGTAACCCCTTCGGGGGCAACGGTCAACAGCCCGCCTTGGGTATGCCCATAGAGATCGGTCTGTTCCGCCGTTTCAATATGGACGTCACAATCGAGCACCGACGTAATAAAGGGGGCGTGATCCGCCATGACGGCAAGTTCCCCCTCCGCACCCCGCAGGGAGAGGAAGAGAACCTGTCCGTGAAAACGGTTTCCGTCGGGGGTGGAAACGGTAAGCAGATAGGTCTTCATGCGCGAACCTTCTTTGCTTTCTCCACCGCTTCGTCGATGGTTCCCACGAAGAGGAAGGCCGATTCGGGCAGATCGTCGTGCTTGCCTTCGATGATTTCCTTAAATCCGCGAACCGTTTCGGACAGGGGTACGTAGGTACCGGGGATGCCCGTAAACTTCTCGGACACGTCGAAGGGCTGGGACAGAAAACGCTGGATTTTGCGGGCTCTCTGCACCAGAAGCTTATCCTCGTCGGACAGTTCGTCCATACCCATAATGGCGATAATATCCATCAATTCCTTATAACGCTGCAGAATCCGCTGGACCTCCCGGGCCACGGCGTAATGCTCCTCCCCGAGGATTTCGGGAGAAAGAATGCGGCTGGTGGATTCCAGAGGATCCACGGCGGGATAAATACCCTGAGACGCGATGGAACGGGACAAAACCGTGGTGGCGTCCAGATGGGCAAAGGTGGTGGCGGGAGCAGGGTCGGTCAGATCGTCGGCGGGCACGTAAACCGCCTGTACGGAGGTGATAGACCCTTTGCGGGTGGAGGTGATCCGTTCCTGCAAAGCACCCATTTCGTTGGCCAGAGTGGGCTGATAGCCTACGGCAGAGGGCATCCGTCCCAAAAGGGCGGAAACCTCGGAGCCTGCCTGGGTAAAGCGGAAGATGTTATCGATAAAGAGAAGCACGTCCTGCCCTTCCGTATCGCGGAAATATTCCGCCATGGTAAGTCCCGACAGAGCAACCCGCATACGGGCTCCCGGAGGTTCGTTCATCTGTCCGTAGACCAAGGAAGTCTTGGACAAAACCCCCGACTGCTTCATTTCGTTGTAAAGATCGTTTCCCTCGCGGGTGCGTTCGCCCACGCCGGTGAAGACCGAAAGACCGCCGTGCTGCTTGGCGATGTTGTTGATCAATTCCATGATCAGCACGGTTTTTCCCACGCCCGCGCCGCCGAACAGGCCAATCTTACCGCCCTTGGAGTAAGGACAGATCAGGTCGATGACCTTGATGCCCGTTTCCAGGATCTCGGTGGAAGTGGCCAACTCGTCGTATTCGGGAGCAGGACGGTGAATGTTCCATTTTTCTGCGTTTTCGGGGGCAGGACCGTTGTCCACCGCATCGCCCAAAACGTTGAAAATGCGCCCCAAGGTTTCCCGTCCCACGGGCACGCGGATGGCGTCTCCCGTGTCGGTCACGTCGGAACCGCGCATCAGCCCGTCAGTGGAAGACATGGCGATGCAACGGGCGGTATTGTCCCCAATATGCTGGGCAACCTCAACGGTAAGGGTTTTATCTCCGATGGGAACGGTGAGGGCGTTGAGCAGAGGGGGCAATTCCCCTTCCTTGAAGCGCACGTCCACCACGGGACCCATAACCTGAGAAACCTTACCCACGTTCTTCTGTTCCAAAGGATGTTCCTCCTTTTAATTGCCGCTTCCGGCAACGATTTCTGTAATTTCCTGCGTAATCGCCCCTTGACGGGCCCGATTGTAGGAAAGCTGCAATTCGTCGATCATTTCCTGAGCGTTCTTTCCTGCGGAATCCATGGCCGCACGGCGGGCGGCAACCTCGCAGGCAAAGCTTTCCCGTGCGTGAGCCACCAGAAGCCCCGCCACGTAGGTGGGAACCACCGAATTGAGAATCGTCAACTCGTCGGGCTCAAAAATCACGCTCCGTCCCTTTTGCTCCGAGGGAACCAAGGGCAACAGCTGGGTCACACGGGGCGTTTGGGTCAGCATGGAAACATATTCGGTGCTTACCACGCAAAGGCGGTCGAATTCCCCTTCCGTAAAGGCTTTACAGAGGTCCTGAGCCAAGGTCATGGCCTCGGCGGCGGAAAAGTGCTCCGAGGAGCGGATCTCGCCTCCGTAACGCTCGCAGGCACGTTTTCCGAGGGGGATAATTTTCGCCTCGGGATACTCCCGCATGAGGCGGAACACGTTGGCGTTGTAGCCCCCCGCAAGACCCCGATCTCCCGCAATGACCACCATGCAAAGTCGGTCCCCCTCCGCCTTACGCAGATAGGGACTTTTCTTGCAATCGGGGCAAAGAGTCAGAAGGGATACGGCCTCGGACAGAGCCGCGGAATATTCCCGACTCTTCAGCATAGCGTCGGTGGCGCGGCGGATTTTCGACGAGGCCACCAGCCCCATGGCCTTGGTCAGATGGAGGGTGGAATCTACGCTTTTGATGCGGGTGCGCAGGGTTTTAATATCCTGTCCCATACCCTTAACCTGCCAATTCCTTCAGTGCCGTTTCCAGCATTTCCACGTCGCTGTCTTCGTAATACCCTTCCGCAAAGCGGGTCAGAAGATCCCCGTATTTCCGCTGCAGCAGCGCGTAAAGATCGGCCTCGTATTCCTTAACCTTATTTACGGGCACCGCGTCCAGATATCCGTGGGTCACGGCGTACACGATGGCCACCTGACATCCCACGGGAACGGGAGAGTTGCGGTTTTGCTTCAAAACCTCCACGATGCGGGCCCCCAACGCCAGACGGGCTTTGGTGTCCGCGTCCAGATCGCTGCCGAACTGGGCGAAGGCCTTCAGTTCCAGATATTGAGAATAGAGCAGCTTCAATTCCCCCGAAACCTTCTTCATGGCCTTCAGCTGGGCAGAACCGCCCACGCGGCTGACCGAAATACCCGGGTTAATAGCGGGCATAACGCCGGCGTGGAACAGCTCGGTTTCCAGGAAGATCTGTCCGTCGGTAATGGAAATGACGTTGGTGGGAATGTAGGCCGAAACGTCCCCCGCTTGGGTTTCAATGAGGGGGAGGGCCGTAATAGAGCCTCCGCCGAATTCGGGGGCCACGCAGGCCGCCCGCTCCAGAAGGCGGGAATGGAGATAAAACACGTCCCCGGGGTAGGCTTCCCGTCCGGGGGGACGGCGAATGAGCAAGGAAAGAGCACGGTAAGCCACCGCGTGCTTGGAAAGATCGTCGTAAATAATCAGAACGTCCTTCCCCTGCTCCCGGAAATATTCCGCCATGGCACAGCCGGCGTAGGGAGCGATATATTGCAGAGGCGCGCTCTGGGACGCGGAGGCGGAAACGATGATGGTGTAATCCATCGCCCCGTTTTCCTGCAACTGATTGGCAAGACGCACCACGGAAGAGTTCTTCTGTCCGATGGCCACGTAAATGCAGATCACGTCCGAATCCTTTTGATTGATAATAGTATCGGTCACGATCTCGGTCTTCCCCGTCTGACGGTCGCCGATGATCAACTCGCGCTGACCGCGACCGATGGGAATCATACTGTCGATGGCCTTAATGCCCGTCTGCAAGGGCACGCAGACGCTCTGCCGTTCGATGATCCCGGGAGCCTCCGCTTCGATGGGGCGGGTAGCCACGCTGTCCACGGGACCTTTCCCGTCGATGGGCTGTCCCAAAGCGTCCACCACGCGACCCAGAAAGCCTTCGCCCACGGGGACCGAAAGGACCTTGCCGGTGCGACGCACCACGGTGCCTTCCCGAATATCCCCACGGTCGGACAAAACCGCCACGGAGACGGTCTCCTCCTCCAGATTCTGGGCAAGACCGTAAGAACCGTCTTCAAATTCCAACAATTCCCCCGCCATGCAGTTGGCAAGGCCGTAAACGCGGGCAATGCCGTCTCCGACCAGGATAACGGATCCCGTTTCGCTCATGTCGATGCGGGCACGGTACTGTTTGATCTGTTCTTTGATAATATTGCTGATTTCTTCGGTTTTTCCGTTCATTGTTCCATCACCTTCTTTATATCGTCCATGCGACGGCGTAAGCTACCGTCGTAGACTTTCCCGTCCAGCGCCACCGTAAGCCCTCCGACCAGAGTCGGATCCACGGTGCAGGACAGGGTAACCTGCTTTCCCGAAAGGGATTCCAGGCGATTTTGCAATTTTTGCTTCTGTTCCTCGGTCAGTTCCATCGCAGAACAAACCTCCGCCGTGGCAACCCGAAGGGAGGCCTGATACAAAAATTCGTATTCTTCGGCGCAGGCGTCCAATTCCTTCAGATGTCCTCCCGAACAAAGGAGCAACAAAAAGGAGATCAGATCCTCGGGCAATTTCCCGTCAAAGGCCTGATGAACCAGCGCCGTCCGTTCGGTTTTGGGCACGGAAGGAGAGGCCAAGAGAAGCCCGTATTCGGGATTTTCGGCAAAAATCTGCGTGAGGGTCTTCAAACCTTCCCCGATTTCAGCGGCGTTTCCCGCTTCCCGCGCAAGGGAAAACAGGGCGGAAGCGTAGGCCTTATTCAGTTCCATCGCCGTCGCCTCCCACGTCACGGAGGAAGGAGTCGATCAACGCGTCGTGATCCTCCCGACGGATTTCCCGCTGAAGCATCTTTTCCGCCAAGGCGGAAGAAACGTCCACCAATTCCTTTTTGATGTCCTCCGATGCCTTCCGACGCTCCAGTTCTGCGTTGGCTTCGGCGCGGCGCAGGATCCCCTCCGCTTTGCGGTTGGCATCCTCCACGATGGCGTCCCGACGGCGTTCCGCGTTGGCCTCCGCGTTTTTGACGATGCGGTCGGCCTCTTCCTCGGCGCCTTCCATTTTCCGCGCCCAGGCGTCCCGATCCGCTTCTGCGGCGGCCTTGGCTTCATCGGCGGCGGAATAAACCCGATCCACGGCACAGCGCCGTTCTTCCAAAACCTTTTTCAAAGGCTTATAAAGGAACTTTTTCAGGATCAGGAACATAATCAGAAGATTGGCAATGGAGATCAAAACCGACCAGATATTGACGGAAATCACATCCAGCGTTTGAATATCCAAGGGTTGCATTTCGCATTCCTCCCACGGGTTAGCCGCCGATGGCGGTCAGCAGAATGTCCACCAACATATTGGGAGCAACGAAAATCAGCAGAATGGCAATAACCAAAGCGTAAATACCCGTCGTCTCCGCGATAACGCACCCCATAAGCATGGTGGACGTAACGGCACCTTTACTTTCAGGCTGGCGGCCGATGGCTTCACAAGCCTTGGCAACGGCGTTACCTTCCCCGATACCGGGACCGATACCGGCGATCATAGCAAAGCCGGCACCCAGGGCGCAGCATCCGAGAATAATACCAATAGCAAGTTCCAACATAATAAATTCCTCCGTTTTATATATAAATATTTTTTACAGGGTTTTCTTTTTTCGGGCTTTGCGGGCTCTTCGAGCCTCAAATTCATCCACGTTGAAAGCGGATGAAACGTAGAGCATCGTCAGAGTTGCAAAAATGTAGGCCTGCAAAACGCCGCTGACCACGTCGAAATACAGAGAAAGGACGGCCGGGACTCCGATCCGAAGGAACGGAAATTCCCCGAGGATCCCGGGCAACCAGCCCAGAACCAGAGAAGAAAGTCCCGCAAAGGCAGTCCCAATCAGCACGGAAATAATGGATCCCGAAAGAATATTTCCGTAATGACGGAAAGCCATGGAAACGGGAGTCGCAACTTCGCTGATCAAGTTCATGGGGGCAAGAACCGCAACCGGATCCGCGAAGGATTTCACATATCCCCAAGGTCCGCACTTAAATTTGTAAAAGGTAATCAGCGCAAAAACCACCAAGGCCCATCCGGCAGTGACGTTCAGGTCCGAGGTAGGAGAAAAGAGCCCAAAAAGGGACAAAAGACTGGAAAAGCAAGACAAAACCAGAATCGCACCGATAAAGGGGATGAACTGCAAAAAGCGCTCTCCCATGTTGCTATGTACCATATTTTCCAGTGCGTTGAAGGCCCATTCCAAAAGCAACTGTCGCTTGGTCTGAGCCTTAGGAGAAAGTCCGTGGGCCAGATACAAACACAGGAAAAACAGAGACACGATCAAAAGCCAGGAATTCACCTGCGCTTCGGAAATAATCAAATCTTGCAGGGGGAAACTTACCGTTGCAAAAACCTTCGCCCCGGAAATCGATATTCCCTCCGAAGGCGGGCTTGTCAAAACCTGCAACACGAGCGCACACACCAAAGGGAGGATCATTAAAATCAAAAGAATCGCATCCACCGCTTTAAAGCGGCGACTTTTGATATCCAACGTCAGGCACCTCCTTCTTTGTTTTCATCAATCCCACCGAACTTGGGACGGAACAACATGGCAACTTGCGGGAAAATCAGAGGAACCACGGCGGCAACCGTCTGAAAGACGGGGACCAGAACCCCCACAGCCGCAAAGACGACCAGCATCAGCAGTCGCAGGGTGTGGGAAAGACGGATCACCGTCTGGGCTTTCTTCGGATCGTTTTGGGAAACCGCGTGCTGCACGCCAATGCCCAACAGGAAAAAATTCAAAACCGCACCGGCTGCGCCCCAAAAATTGCCGAGCAAAACCGACAATCCCCATTTTCCGAGGATCAAGAACACCGCCTGCATCAGCGCGCTTAAAATCAGCGTCCACAGGGCAACGTAGACCGTTTCTTTCCAAACGGCACGGTCAATCTTTTTCATGGTCTTTCGTCCTTTCCAAGCAAGGGAAAAATGTTTCTATACCCTATATAATACCATATCCCAAGGAATTTGTCAAGAAAAAAGCTTGTAAGATTTCGGAAAAGAATGAAAATCTTTTGGGTTTTCCCTTGCTTTTTCCGTCGAACTGTGATACAATAGTCTTACAGATCCTTTCAGGGAGGAACTACCGTGAAAAAATTGTTGTTTGTTTACAATCCCCACGCGGGCAAAGCAAAGATCCGAGGCCTTTTGGGTGATCTGATCGCCGTTTTTGACGACGCCGATTACGAGGTCACCGTCCGCCCCACCCGAAAAGCGGGAGACGCGGCGCAATTCGTGCGGAAATTTGCGGAGGATTACGACCGCATCGTGGTCAGCGGAGGCGACGGCACGCTGAACGAAGCACTTTGCGGCGTGTGCAACGCGGCGACAGACGGAAAACGGCGTCCCGAGCTGGGCTTCATCCCCACGGGCTCCACCAACGATTTCGCAAAATCCCTGAAAATTCCCTCCGACCCCTTGGTCGCGGCCAAAATCGCCGTAACCGGAGATCTCTTCCCCTGCGACGCAGGCTCTTTTAACGGACACCCCTTCACCTACGTGGCGGCCTTCGGGGCCTTCACCAAGGTTTCCTACGCCACCCCCCAGAAAATCAAAAATCTCTTCGGGCATTTTGCCTATATCATTGAAGGGGCAAAGGAATTGACCCACATCCGCGGGCTGAATCTGACGGTGCAGACCGACGAGGAAACCTTTTCGGGGAAATATCTCTACGGCATGGTTTCCAACGCCACCTCCGTGGGCGGATTCGACGGATTTTTCAACGATCTGAACGTGGCGCTCAACGACGGACTTCTGGAAGTGGTGCTGGTCAAGGAACCCAAGACCGTAGCGGAAAAAAGCGCCCTTTTGGCAGATCTGATGCGCATGAATATGAAATCCCGCTTCTTTACCACCCTCAAAACCAGACGCATCACCTTTGAAACTGCCGAAAACCTCCCCCTCCCCTGGACCCTGGACGGAGAATTCGGCGGAGAGCCGAATCTTGCGGAAATCTCCGTCATCCCCGAAGCATATTCCATCGTCGTGCCGAAGAGCGAAGAAAACTGAAACACGCAAAAAGCCTGATCTTTCCAAGAGAGATCAGGCTTTTATAAAACCGTAACTGTAGTTTTAATAAAATATAATTCACAAAAGGGTTATCGCTTAGCAACTTCCGCATTGATTTTATTGTAAAGCGTTTCCGACATATATACCATCGCTTCGATATGCACTTTGCCATTCGTTAAAAATAAAGTCAAAGAATCATTATTTACGCGTAATTCCCGTATATCGGAAAAACGATATACCCTTGTGTTTCCTAAAAAGGTTGTGTACTCAAATTTCTCGTCGTCAAGAATCCGGATCGTTTGATTTTTCCAGCAAAGCCACATTGCAACCCCAAGTCCTCCGCAAAGGAGAACTCCAATCATCAATCCCCAAATTTGTGTAACAAACGTTGCTACCAGAAATGCAACTGCCGCAGCATCAAGGAACAAACTGAAATATTTCAAAAAATCGGGTAAAAACATATCGGCACGAGGCGCCGTTTCACCTTTACGAGAGCTGAAAATCGTCATCGTGTTCCCTCCGTTTCATTAAGTACCTTTATTATATCATACTTTCATCAATAAGTCAAGAAGCAAACCTATATCCGCAACTTGTTGCGGTATATCATCGTTGCGAAAAGAAATGCAGCCTGCGGCTGATGAGATACACCTTCGGTGATGAAATACACGCGTACCGCGTAATGATATGCCATTGCTTTCGCCATGGATAAAGAATCGACAGGTCGAAACCTGTCGATTCTTGTCTATGGGCTACAAAAAAGATATTTTTGGCAGTTTTGCGTATGAATTCGAACTCTTGCGGTTATAGTGAAATCGTTCGCTTGCGCTCACGGTGAAATAATTTCCTTACGGAAATTGTGAAATATTGCTCCCGTTGGTCGCAATGTGAAATGAAATTTGCCCACATTCGCGAAGCGAATATTTCACATTTGCGGAGCAAATATTTCACAGCGAAGCTATTTCACTTGCCCGAAGGGCAAATTTCGTTGAAAAAAGCACTTGCCGAAGCAAGTGCTTTTTTCTGGTGGAGGCAAAGGGACTCGAACCCATGACCTCTCGCATGTGAAGCGAGCGCTCTAACCGGCTGAGCTATGCCTCCGTTTTTCGGTACTTTAACAGTATAGCACAAATTTTCCGAAAATGCAAGGGGCGTATGTAAAAAAATTTCAACAAATTCAAAAAGAAACCGAGGGTCTCCTTCCGAAGAAGGGGACCCTCTTGCTTGCTTTACTTTTTTCGGATGAGCCGTCCCGCAAGCTTGACAACCTCCACGATCAGGAGGGGCGCCACGATCAGACCTGCGCCGATGAGATAAAGCTCCAAAGAGAGCAGTTCCAGACCGAACAGGTGTCGCAACGGGGTAAACAGAACCGCAGCCATGAGGGCAAAGGCGGCCAACACCGAAAGGTTGACGAATTTATTGTTGAAAAATCCGATGGAAAAGACCGAACGGTCGGTGCGCATGTTGTAGGTATGTACCGCCTGAGAAAGGGCAAGAACCATGAAGGCCATGGTCTGGCCTGCCTTCAAAGAGCCCGTAACGTGCCATGCGTACCAGAACCCAAAGAGAGTCAGAACCGAGAACATCAGTCCCTGCAGGACGATGCGCACCCCCAGCCCGTGGGCAAACAATCCCTCGCTCTTGGGCTTGGGCTTCTGCTCCATCACGCCCTTTTCGATGGGCTCCATGCCCAAAGCGACGGCGGGAAGGCTGTCCCCCACCAGATTGATCCAAAGCAGATGCATGGACAGGAAGGGGGAAACGTGCCAGACCATCATGGCAAAAAAGACGGTGATCACTTCGCTGATGTTGGTCCCCAGCAGGAAGCCCACCACCTTGCGCAGGTTTGCGTAAATGCCGCGCCCCTCCCGCACGGAGTCCACGATGGTGGAGAAATTATCGTCGGTCAGGGTCATATCGGCGGCGCCCTTCGCCACGTCGGTGCCCGTTATGCCCATGGCGCATCCGATATCGGCGGCCTTCAGAGCAGGCGCGTCGTTGACGCCGTCTCCCGTCATGGCAACCACCTGGCCTTTTCGCTGCCAGGCGCGGACGATGCGGATCTTGTTTTCGGGCGAAACCCGGGCGTACACGGAAATCTGTTCCAGAACCTGATCGAATTCCCGATCGTTCATGGCGTCCAGCTCCGCCCCCGTAATGGCTTTGTCTTCGGGCAAGAGAATGCCCAATTCACGGGCGATGGCAGAGGCGGTGACCACGTGGTCCCCCGTAATCATGACGGGCTTGATTCCCGCCTTGCGGCAGGTTGCAACGGCAACCTTCGCTTCGGGACGGGGAGGGTCGATCATCCCCACCAGACCGAAAAAGGTGAGCCCCTGCTCCAGTTCCGCAGAGGTGGCTTCGACGGGCAGAGAATCAATTACTTTATAACCTACGGCCAGAACGCGCAGAGCGTTTTGGCTCATGGATTCGGTATGCAGACGCCCCGCTTCCAGATCCCCCGCAACGCAACGGGAGGCCATCATATCAAAAGCACCCTTGACGATGACCACGTTTTGCCCGTCGATGCGGTTGACGGTGGTCATCAGTTTCCGATCGGAGTCAAAGGGAATGACCGCCAGACGGGGGTACATATCGTTCAGGTCCTCCTTTTCCAGCCCGTTTTTATGGGCGGCAAGGACGATGGAGGTTTCGGTGGGATCCCCGATGTGCTTCTCCTCGCCTCCCTCAAAGGAAACGGTTCCGTCGCAACAAAGGGTGGCGTAGGTGAGCAATTTACGCACCGTTTCACTGTTTTCGGAGGAAATCTCTTCTTCACCGAAGCCGTCCGCGTAAGCCTTGACCAAGGTCATGCGGTTCTGGGTCAAGGTCCCCGTTTTATCCGAACAGATAATGGAAGCGCTTCCCAGGGTTTCCACGGCGGGAAGACGGCGGATCAGCGCGTTTTTCTTCACCATCCGCTGAACGCCGATGGAAAGGACGATGGTCACTACCACGGGCAACCCTTCGGGAATGGCGGAAACCGCAAGAGAAACGGAGGTCATGAAGATCTCCATTACGGGGATCTCATTGAGCAACCCCACCACGAACACGATCGCGCAGGCCGCAAGGGCAACGACGCCGAGATATTTACCCAGCTGGGCAAGCTTTTTCTGCAAGGGCGTCTGGCTGTCCGACTCGTCGTCCAGGAGATTGGCAATTTTACCCATTTCCGTGTCCATCCCCGTGGCAGTGACCACGGCGGTGGCGGTGCCGTAGGTAATGGCACAACCGGAAAAGACCATATTATGGCGGTCCCCCAAGGGTGCAAGCTCCGCAACTTCTGCCTCCGCATCCTTTTCACTGGGAACCGATTCCCCCGTCAGAGCGGATTCTTCACTCTTCAGACCCGCACTTCGCAGCAGGCGGGCGTCGGCAGGAACGAAATCCCCGGCTTCCAATATAATAATATCCCCGGGAACCAACTGTTCCGCGGCAATCACCTGCTCCGTGCCGTTGCGCAACACGCGGGCGTGGGGAGCGGACATATTTTTCAACGCGTCCAGGGCCCGTTCCGCCTTACTCTCCTGCAGCACGCCCATAACGGCGTTAAAGACCACGATAAAGACGATCAGCGCAGGCTCAAAGAACTCAATCGCCCCCACTTCGCCCTTGCTGAACTCTACGCCCACCGTCACGAAGGAAACCGCGGCGGCGGCAAGAAGAATCAGGATCATCACGTCCTTGAATTGATCCAAAAATCGCCGAAAGGTGGTTTTCTTCTTTTTTTCCTTTAAGCGGTTGAGCCCGTGCTTTTCCCGCAGAGCGGAAACCGACTTTCCGTCCAACCCCGTCTCGGGATTGACTCCACAGGACTTGAGAACCGCTTCCCGGCTCAAATGATGCACTGTCATGTTTTACTTTTCCTCCTATTATAATAAAAAAACGAGTACAGTTTTCACTATACTCGGTATCGGGTTTCTTTGGGGACACCACGCATAGCGAAACCGTTATACGTGAGTCTTGCAGTTTAAAACAAGCCAGACCGTATGGCCATGCATGTTGACTTGTTCCGACGGAAAGAGCCGCTTGCTACTCCCTCACAGTTGTTATTATACAATATTTTTTTCCGTTTGTCAAGGGAATTTTTGGAAGGATTCGTAAAATTTGACAAAAAATTTGCGGTGCAACCGAAGTTGCACCGCAAGCAAAAGGGTTTGATTACTTAATCAGACCGTTCTGACGATAGATTTCCAACTGAACGGTGTTGGGAATCATGTAGGTTTCGATTTCAGTATCAACGGTGTGTTCAACCTTTTCCAACAGAGCTGCAATAGAAGCAGTGGTGGAGAAGGAAGAGGTGATGCTGGCCCAGATGTTGTCAATGCCGTTGGGCCAGTAGGAGTACTGAAGTCTTGCGCCTTCACGGAACAAGCAGATAACGTCGATGTCAGAGGTGAAGTAAGTATCACGGTAGTGCTGAATGACGTCACCGTAGGTCTTGATTTCGCCCAGACCCTTGAACAGGTCGTACATCAGATAAGCGGTCTGCTGTGCGCTCTGAGCGAAGGTGGGAATGGCGATGGAGTAGCAGTTTTCATAGTAACCGGTCATGGTGTTGGCATCTGCGCCGGCCCAGGTGATCAGACCGAAGTTGGGAACTTCGGAGGAGATGCAGCCTTCGCCGAAGATGTCCAGAGGACGGGTCAAGCAGAACACGGACTGTCCGGCAATGAAGGCGTCGTCTTCCTGCCACTTCGTCCAGGTTTCCTTACCGTTGTTGAAGTACTTGGCGTACACGGAAAGGTTGTTCTTCAGCCACTGGAGAGCTTCTTCCACGTCTTTGGACATGAGACCGAGAGACCAGTCAACGTCACCGTTGGCGTAAATCTTACCGATTTCAACTACGGTAGCACCGGTGGTCAGAGCGGTACCGCGGATCATGTTGCCCAGGTCAGCGGTCATACCCCAGATAGCCATACCGGTCGTATCGTCGTAGCAGGAAGAAATGAGATCCATCATGTTGTCGCGGTCCCATTCTTCGTTTTCCCAGAATTCCTGAGGATCGGTGATACCGAAGGATTCAACCAGATCCTTGTTGTAAGCAACCTGGAAGAAGGGAAGGGGAGTCGCTTCAATCCACAGAGCGGGAGAAACGCCGAAGAACTTACCGCCGGACATCATGGTTTCACGAGCGGTGATGTTGCCCCACTTGTTGAAGTCCCAGAAGTTAATGATATCGTCAACGGTCAGAAGGTCGACCATCAGGCTGTCTTCCCCGATACCCAGCGTCTTGCGGAGCTGAGCGTTGTTGGAAGAGAAGACCATGTCGCCGCCGTCGTCTGCAAACTGCAGACCCTGCATTTCGGTAGCAAAGTTGCTGCCGTAAGCGATCTGAGAGAAGACCAGTTCACAGCCGTATTTGGACTGAACTTCCACGATGCGGTCTGCAACCTGAGAGCCCAGAGCGGAGTCCTGAGAATACTTAAAGGGAGTGTCGATGGACTCGTGCTGAATGATGGTGTAGATCTTGTCGGCAAAATCGTCGGCGTTGTGATCTGCGGGCTCGAAGGTGTCTTCGGTCATTTCGGTGTTCGTGGTGAGGTCCTGCGTACCGGTCACGGGAGTGGTGATGGTGCTCGTGGAGGTGGGACCTTCACCGGAGCCGGTGTCCTGCGACACGTCGGTGCCGTCGGTGTTTTCCGTGTCCTCGTTGCCGGCTTGGCTGCCGGAGTTGGGCTTGGCGTTGGAAGTGGTCTTCTTGCTGCCGCTGTCGGTATCGGTGGTTTCACTGCTGCCGCCGCAAGCGACGAGCGCGAACACCATAGCGAGAACGAGCAACAGGGAGAACACTCTTCTTGCTGTCTTCATGTGTGTACCTCTTTTCATAAGATTTCCCCCGAAGGGATTTCGGGGCTATTCTATTGTAATTATACCAGTTTTAGGGTCAAATGTCAAGTGATTTTTTCAACTCTCGAACTTTCATCACAACAATCGGCGATTTCACCAAATTTCACCGTTTGTTTTTGTGCAATTTAACGAGAATTCCCCGAAACTTTTTGAACAAAAAAAGAAAAAACGGGCACGGTCGGCGCCGTGCCCGCTAAAAATTCAAAATTACGGAATCAGACCGTTCTGGCGGTAGATTTCCAACTGTACGGTATTGGGAACGAGATAGGTCTCCACGGTGGCGGTATCCACGGGGACGCTCTTATCCACGAGGGTGCGGAGCGAAGAGGAAGTCAACAGATCGGCAGAAACCCGTTTCAGTGCTTCGTCGCCGCCGTTGGGCCAGTAAGAATAGTTGAGTTTTGCCCCGTTCATCAAAAGGAACTTCACGTCCAGGTCGGAGGTGAAATAGGTGTCCCGATAATGCTTGACCATATCGCTTGCCGTCTCAATCTCGCCGAGTCCCTTAAAGAGATCGTACATCAGATACGCGGAATGCTTCGCGTCTTGGGCAAAAATGGGAACCGAAACGGAACAGCAGTTTTCATAAAAGCCCGTCATCGCGTTGGCGTCAACCCCCGCCCAGGTGATCAGACCGAAGTTATCGTGCTGAACGGAAATATGATTCAGAACCACGGAGGGTGCGGTCAGGGCAAAGAGGGTCTGCCCTTCCAGGAAGGGCTCGTGGGCGCTCCAGTTGGCCCAGTTGGCCTTACCGTTGTTAAAATATTTTGCATACGCCGTAAGGGAATTTTTCAGCCATTGCAAGGATTCCACCGCTTCGTCCGAGGCCATGCCGTGGGTCCAGTCCACGGAGCCGTTGGCGTAAATCTTGCCGATTTCCACGGCAGAAACGCCCGAGGAAAGATAGGCGGCACGCACCATATGCATCATGGACGCGGTCATACCCCAGACGGGAACGGAGCCCGCCTCATCGTAGCAGGAGGTAACCAGCTCAAGCATGGCGTCCCGATCCCAGGATTCCTGTTCCCAAAGTTCCTGGGGATCGTCCAGATCAAACTGCTCCAGAAGGGTCTTATTGTAAACGAGATTGTAATAGGGAAGAGGCGTGCGGTTATACCACAACGCAGGCGTTACACCGTAGAACACGCCGCCCGACATCATGGTTTCCCGGGAGGTGATATTGCCCCACTTGTTGAAATCCCAGAAATTGATAATATCGTCCACCGTCAACAGATCCACCATCATGGAATCCGAAGGGCCCGTACCGACGGTTTTGCGCAACTGGGCGTTGTTGGTGGAGAAGATCAGATCTCCCCCGGATTCTGCAAACTGCAGCCCTTGAATCTCCGTGGCAAACTGATCGCTGTAAGCCATTTCGGTGAAATAGATGGAGCAACCGTATTTGCTCTGAACCTCATCGATGCGGTCCTGCACCAGTTGGGCTTCGCGGGTATCCTGTCCGTAGCCGAAGGGGTCTCCGATCACCTCGTGCTGAATGACGGTGTATTCCTTCCCCGCCATTTCTCCGTAAGGGGGCTCCGGCGGCACGAAATCGGAAGGACCGTAGTCCACGATCACGTCCGACCCGTCGGGTTTCTCGGAAGAAACGTCGGAATCCGAACCGTCCTCGGGCAAGTCCGAGTCGGAAGGAACCGAAGAATCGGAAGGAAGATCCGAATCCTCCGTGACGGAAGAATCCGCCGAAGGATCCTCCGCAGAGTCCTTCACGGAGCTTTGGGAAGAGGTTTTTGCATCCGTTTCCGCAGGGGTTTCCCCGCCTGCGCAGGCCACGAGAGAAAGAGCCATCAACAAAACGAGAAGCAAAGAGAGAATACGTTTTTTCATGCAAACTCACTCCTTAATAAAAAAAATCAATACCCGGAATGAAGCTCGAGAGAAGAATCCTTCAGAACCCATTCCGACAAAACGTCGATCGTGCGGTATTCGTCCATGGTGTCCCGAATCACGACGGTGGAAATGCCCGCGTTGATAATCAGGCGTTTACACATGGAGCAGGAATTGGTGCCGGAAACCACGTCCCCCGTTTTGGGATCGCGGCAGACCATATACAGGGTGGCACCGATCATTTCCTCCCGAGGGGCCACGATAATGGCGTTGGCCTCCGCGTGAACCGAACGGCAGAGCTCGTAACGCTCTCCGCTGGGAATATTGTGCTTTTCCCGCAGGCACCAGCCCAGGTCGGAGCAGTTCTGTCTTCCGCGGGGAGCTCCGTTGTACCCCGTGGAAATAATGGTGTCGTTCTTCACGATCACCGCACCGTAGGTTTTCCGCAGGCAGGTACTGCGCTCGCAGACCGTCCCCGCAATATCGAGATAATAATTGGCTTTTTCGCGGCGAACCACGGCCATCACCCTCTTTCTTTTTTTTCATTTTAACATAGGTAGAGGGATTTTGTCAAGAACGGGGGCGTTTCGTTGCAAAAATGTTAAAAAAACCGCTTGACGAAATCGGTTTTTTATGCGATAATGAAAGGCGAAAACAAGGCAATCAAAGCAGGAAGGGAGCACGGTGCCGTGGAAACCGATTTTCGCAAGCGTATCAACGGATTCGTCCGTTCCATGACGAAGGATTATACCCCCACCGCCAATAGAGAAAAAATCATTCACGATCCCATCTGGGGATCCGTGGTATTTCATCCGTGGGAGGTGCGACTCATCGACTCACCCCTGTTCCAGCGGTTGCGGAGCATCAATCAGGTCGGTCTGGCGGAATCCACCTATCCCGCCGCCCGCCATTCCCGCTTCGAACACTCTCTGGGAACCGCCGCCGTGGCATCCCGCATGACCGAATGCCTGTTAGATCGGGCAAAAAAGCGGAAAGAGCTGCAGCATATCGTGGGAGAAGAGGAGGTTTTGCTTCTCCGCCTTGCGGGCCTTCTGCACGATCTGGGACACGGCCCTTATTCCCATCTTTCCGAGGCGATTTACGGACGGATGCCCGAATTCGACGAGTTGCGAAGGACGGTTCTGGAGCAAACGGGGCAGGACATCACCCCCTCGCCCCATGAAATTCTGTCTTACCTCATCGTGGTTTCCGACGCCTTCGTTTCCTTCTTTTTGCGGCAGATCCGCTTCCCCGGAATCCGCACGAGAAAGCAGGCGGAAGCCCTTCTGCAACGGGCGGCAAACCTCATCGTCGGAGCGGTGAACGTAAACGAAAAGGGCGAAAAGCTCTCCTTTCTGACGGGAATCCTCAACGGAAATTTCGACGCGGACAAGTTAGACTACACCCAGCGGGACAGCTATACGGCGGGAATCGCTCTGACCTACGGGGTGGAACGGTTTTTGCTGAAGCTGGATCTTTGCAAAACCGAAACCGACGGGCAGACCGATTACCGCCTTGCCATCGGAGAAGACGCCCTGTCCACGGTGGAGGAGCTGATCTTCAACCGCTCCATGCTTTATCATTATATGTACCGTCATCAGAAGGTTCTGGCGGCGGAGGCCCAGATGCGGGACGCGGTCTACGCACTGGTGCAGGCAAAACGCATCACCCATCCCTGCGATTTTCTCTTTTTGACCAATCAGGACCTGGGACTTTTGTACAAATCCCGCATCCAACCCTTTACCGCCTTCGGAGCAAAAGGAAAAACCCTTGCGTCCCTCTACGACGCCTTCGGCCGCAGAAGCCTGTCCAAACGGGCCTTTTTGCTGACGCCCCAGAATTTTTCCGAATACGCCGAAGGAGAAGAATCGGCCGATTTTCCCGCAGGCGTTACCGCTTATATTGAATTTTTGCGCCGTTGCACCACGGAAGAATACATCGAGGAGCGACAGCGGATCGCGGAGCGCATCGCCGACGCCTACCGAAAGCAGGGTCGGGAACCCGATTTCGACGCCTTCGATCTTTCGGTCTCCTTTCAGCCCATGCTGAAAACCGCCCTGCACCTCACCGTCACCGACAAACACGGCGAAGCGGTGGACGCCTCCCCCGTCATCGAGGGAATCCGTGAATGGACCGACACGCTGAACCGCAGCAAATGGCGGGGATACCTCTTCGTGGCGCCCCACGTGGATCGGGTTCTTGCGGGAGAGGTTTTCCGGGAATACCTGAAGGAACGCTGCGCGGGGGATCAGATTCCCCTTTATCCCGCAGACGGAAGCGACGATATTTTTTGCTGACAGGAGCAACTGACGATCTATGAAATACCTTTGGAAACAATACGCCTGCGCCTTACTGGCCGCCCTGATCTGGGGAACGGCCTTCGTGGCACAGGATATGTGCTCGGATACGATAGGTCCCTTTACCTTCAACGCGTTGCGGTCTGCCATCGGAATGATTTTTTTGGGGATCTTCCTGCTGACCCGGGACGTGATCCGCAAAAAAGTACATTATCCGACGCCGAAACGGAACCAAAAAGCCCTTTGGACGGGCGGGATCCTTTCGGGGATCTTCTTAAGCGCCGCTACGAATCTGCAACAGTTCGGCATCGGGGACAGCGGCGGAGGAAAAGCCGCGTTCATTACCACGCTGTACATCGTTCTCGTCCCCATTTTCGGGCTCTTCCTGAAGAAAAAGCCCCCCGTTACCGTATGGGCGGGGGTGGTCCTCGCCGCCGTGGGGTTGTATTTTTTGAGCATCAAGGAAGGGTTCACCGTCGCCACGGGAGATCTGTTCCTCATGGCCTGCGCCGTCATGTTCACCTTCCAGATTCTGATTCTGGACTACTACGCCCAGAAGGCGGACGGCATCGAGCTGTCCTTCGTTCAGTTTGTCGCCATGTCCCTGACCTCCGCGCTGGGAGCCCTCTTTGAAAACACGGATCTTTCGGCCATCCTTGCCTGCGCGTGGCCCATTCTGTACGTGGGGATTTTCTCCTGCGGCATCGCCTACACCCTGCAGATCATCTCCCAAAAAGGGACCAACCCCACCATCGTCTCCCTGCTTTTCTCCGTGGAGTCGGTCTTCGGCCTTGCCGCCACGGCGTTGATTCTGGGAACGATCCCCTCCTCCCGGGAATGGATCGGATGCGCGCTGCTTCTGGGTGCACTGGTGCTGGCGCAGTTGCCCGCTCCCCGAAAAAAGACGAAAAAAGCGGAATAAAAATCCAACGCGTCTGTCCCATCCCGTTGACAGGCGCGTTTTTTTGTGGTAAAATAAAAAAAAGAAACCGAGAAAGGAGCCCCTATGGAACGCGATCTGAAGCATCCGCAGCTTTGGCAAATTACCGATTTGGAAGAAACCGCCTCCACCAACGGAGATCTGAAGATCCTCGCCCAACGGGGAGCCCCCCACGGACGGGTCATTCTGGCGAAGCGACAGACCGCGGGACGGGGACGGCTGGGACGCTCCTTTTTCTCCCCCGACGGCACGGGGCTGTATCTTTCGGTGCTTTTGCGCCCCGACTGCACGGCGGAAGATTGCGGCCGCATCACCCAGACGGCGGCGGTGGCCGCCTGCCGCGCGGCACAAAAATTCTGCAAAGACGAAGTGCAAATCAAGTGGGTCAACGATCTGTACCGCAACGGGAAAAAGATCTGCGGAATTCTGACGGAAGGGGAAACGGATCCCGTCACGGGGAAGTTATCCTACGCCGTGGTGGGCGCGGGATTCAATCTCTGCCCGCCCAAGGAAGGGTTTCCCGCAGAGATCCGGGAAATCGCGGGAACGCTGCAGGATTCCTTCGATCCCAACCTGCGCCTTCGGCTGGCGGCGGAATTTCTCAACGAACTGGAAACGCTTTTGCTCCGCCCCTTTTCGGAAATTCTGGACGAATACCGAAAAAAATCCCTTCTGACGGGAAAACGGGTCTTCTCCCCCACGAACGCATTTCACGGGACGGCTACGGTGTTGGGAATCGACGAGGACGGAGGGCTTATTCTTCGTCTGCAGGACGGCACGCTTCGCACCCTGACCTACGGAGAAGTAAGCGTACGCGTTTGTGATTAACCCTTCTGAAACGAGGTTTTTATGAAAAAAATTTCCTTGCTTTTGCTTCTGTGTTTTACGGCAGGCGTCTTTTCCGCCTGTTCTCCCCGCCCCACCGTGGGGGTGGACAGTTCCGGACTGGAGCCCTTCGTCATCGGGGGCATCGGACCCTTGACCGAGGAATACGCCCCCTACGGAAACGCGGTCAAAAACGGCGCCCAGATGGCCGTGGACGAGATCAACGCCACGGGCGGCGTCAACGGGTTTCGCCTGGTGTTGAACTTCCAGGATTCCGAAGGGGATCCCGACACGGCGGTAACGGTCTACGAAAAACTGAAGACCAACGAAATGAAGGTGCTTTTGGGGGGCGTGCTTTCCGCAGAAACGGCGGCGCTGACCGAAAAAGCCGCCGAAGACGGAATCCTCACCGTAATTCCCACCGCAGGGGACGAAGGCCTTTTGCAAGGCGGCGACAATCTTTTCCGCGTCTGCCCCGATCACCGCAAAACGGGGGAAGCCGCCGCAACTTTTCTTGCCGATCGGTGTCAGGCAAAAAATCCCGCCGTTCTTTACTGTGACGACGCCTTCGGCAACCTGCAGATCGCCCAAAGCTTTCTGGAGGCCTGCAACAAGAAGAACGTGTTCACCACGGAAATCCGCCTCACGGCAAACATGTCCGAGGCTGATTTGATTCAAGTATTTTCCCTCCTTGCCCAGGAATCCTACGACGGAATTTTTCTGGCCCTGTCCCCCGAATATCTCCCCGCGTTTTTCACCTCCTTTGACTCCGAAAAAACGCAGGTTCTCACCATGGACCTGCCCAAAGACGAAGTCGATTGCGAAGGGGTCGCCCTGCTCTCCTCCTATTTCCCCACGGAAGAGAAAGGGGTAGTCCGAAACTTTACCGAAGCGTATCAGTCCCTCTACGAGGAATCGCCCCATCCCTACGCCGCCGACGCCTACGACGCCGTGTACGCCTTGGCGGAAAGCATCCGAAAAAGCGGTCTTTCCCCCGAAAAAATTGACGAAGAGGATGCCGAAAAAAAGCTCCTCGACGCCATGACCAAGATCAGCGTAAAGGGCGTGACGGGAACCCTGGCGTGGACCACCGACGGGGAATCCACCCGTCCCCTGACGGTAAAAACGTACGAAAAGGGTGTTTTCGTCCCCTTCCGCGAAGAAGATCACGGCCAAAAGCCTTGACTTTTCGTCACGGGTGTGCTATAATAATAAGAACGACATTTCGATTCAAGGAGAACAGAAACTCATGCAAATCTACGAAGAACTCGTGGCCCGGGGGCTGATTGCCCAGACCACCGACGAAGAACAGATCCGCGATCTGGTCAACAACGGCAAGGCCACCTTTTACATCGGCTTTGACCCCACGGCGGACAGCCTTCACGTGGGACACTTTATGGCCCTCTGTCTGATGAAGCGCCTGCAGATGGCGGGCAACCGCCCCATCGCCCTCATCGGCGGCGGTACGGCCATGATCGGAGACCCCTCGGGACGCACCGACATGCGCTCCATGATGACCAAAGAGACCATCGACCACAACTGCGCCTGCTTCAAGAAGCAGATGGAACGGTTCATCGAATTCGGCGAAGGAAAAGCCCGTATGGTCAACAACGCCGACTGGCTGCTGAACCTGAATTACATCGATTTCATCCGCGACATCGGCGGTTGCTTCTCGGTAAACAACATGCTGCGGGCGGAATGCTTCAAGCAACGTATGGAAAAGGGCCTTTCTTTCCTTGAATTTAACTATATGCCCATGCAATCCTACGACTTTTATTATCTCTATCAGCACTACGACTGCAACCTGCAGTTCGGAGGAAACGACCAGTGGTCCAACATGCTGGGCGGCACGGAGCTGATCCGCAGAAAGCTGGGCAAGGACGCCCACGCCATGACCATCACCCTTCTGCTGAACTCCGAAGGGAAAAAGATGGGCAAAACCGCAAAAGGCGCCGTGTGGCTGGATCCAAACAAGACCTCTCCCTTTGATTTTTATCAGTACTGGCGCAACGTGGAAGACGCGGACGTTCTGAAATGCATCCGCATGCTCACCTTCCTGCCCCTGGAGCAGATCGACGAAATGGACGCTTGGGAAGGAAGCCAGCTGAACAAGGCCAAGGAAATCCTCGCCTACGAGCTGACGAAGCTGGTTCACGGCGAAGAAGAAGCCGAAAAGGCACAGGCCGCCGCAAAGTCCCTGTTCTCTCAGGGAGACAGCGCAAACATGCCCACCTACACCCTCACCGACGCGGACTTCACCGAGGGCAAGATCGACATTCTTGCGGTTTTGGTCAAGGCAGGGCTGAACCCCTCCCGCTCCGAAGCCCGTCGGGCAGTGGATCAGGGCGGTGTTTCGGTGGACGGGGAAAAGTGCACCGACAACCGCGCGGTCTTCACCAAAGAAGACCTGAAGAACGGAAAGGTTTTCCGTCGCGGCAAGAAAGCCTTTATGAAGGTTATCGCAGAATAAACCGTTTCATTTTACAATCCCCACGCCTTTAGCGTGATACTCTTAACGGAGCATCACGCAACTCTATTCGCCTGCGGCGAGTGATATTGCTACGCAGTGATATTCGGCTTTCCGCCGAGTGTTCTTTGCCTTGCAAGTTATGGGCGAATAGAATATCACTAAGTCCAAAGGACTTAATATCACTTTCGCAACGCGAAAATATCACGCTGACGATAGTCAGCATATCACTTAACAGACAACAAGAAAGAGAAGACTCGTTGCAAAAACGAATCTTCTCTTTCTTGTTGTTAGTGGGTTTGGGCTACTGCCCAACTGTATTTGTACATACAAATGCGATGCTGGGTCTTCTCAACAAGAATTAAGTGATTTTTCAAATTCTCCGCTAAGGACATCACACTTTCCGCGTGGGGATTGTGTATTATAGACAAATCTGCCCTCTCTTTTTTGTCGAAAATGCCAATCTTGTCACGGAATGAAAAATATGGTATAATGAAAATAAGAAAACATTCCGGAAAGCGAGCACGCCTATGAAAAAACTGATCTTGTGCACACTTTTGATCCTAAGCCTCCTTCTGCCCGCGACGTTCACAGGCAATGCGGAAACCGACGATACCCTCGTTCCCGCAATCTCCTTCGTTTCGGGGGAAGAATACGTTCTGGGGCTTGCGAACATCAACGATAAAAACGGTCCCTTCGGAGAAGCCTGCCCCGCGGCGGCCCCCGCAAACGAATACGGGCTGGATTACGCAAAACGCCCCCAAACCCGCGCGGAAGCGGAATCCAACCTGCTTCTCTGGACCATAACCCAAAAAGAGGACGGATCCGTGACGGTGTATTCTAAGGAAACGGAAGAATATCTCCACTTGGAGCCCGACGTGAACGACGAAAACGCCGGTCGCGCGTTTCTCGCCGACACACCCCAGGACCTGCAGGCCACCGTATCGGGAGGCAAGATTCAGATCTACACCGTAATCGACGGGACGAATTATTATTTCCGATTCACGAACCTGCACGCGAAATCCTGCCTGCATTCGGGACACTTCACCAGCAGTAATCTTTTCACCCTGTACACCACCGCGGACAAAAACGTAGTGGGGGAATATGACAACGCCGGACAGACGCCCCTCTTAACCGTGGCCTGCTTTGCAGACCTGCACGTAGACTACGGCATTCAATCCTGGCCTACCCCCATCCGCCAGGGGACGGTCAACGCCGTAAACAAGCTGGTAAACATGGGCGGGGCAGATGTGGTTCTCGTAGGCGGAGACATTCTGAGCACGAACGATACAAGTGCCCTCTGGACCGAACAGTTGATCAAGGCGTCCCAAGACGCCGTCTATAACACCCTGCTGAAGGGCTCCACGGAGGGGCTGGTCTTCCCCGTTACGGGAAACCACGACTCGGAGCCGGGCAACGCGGCAGGCGGAAAAATTTATTCGGGAGACTGGGAATCCTACTTATTGGACTATGCGGGGGATTTTGACGCCGTATCCCGCAACACGGGAAGCAAATTCAACGAAATTCTGGGATACCGATACAGTTATTTCGGCATGGAATTCGTTTGCATCAACACCCCCTATCTGCCCACCCGCTCTTCGGGACTTTACACGAGCCAGGCCGAATGGCTGAAGGAACAGCTTCAGGACATCGGCAAGGACAAAACGGTTATCGTTCTGTGCCATTATCCCGTGGTGCACGGTCAATATCCCATCACCACCGTTTCGGGGGGAGGCGACGCCCGCAAGGCCTTTGAAGACGTTCTGAAGCAGTACCCCAACGTCCTTTGGTGCTACGGACACGTCCACCACGCAGATTCTGAGTACGCCAGTTATTCCGCGGCGGAGAAGATCGTTCCTTCGGGACAGACCGTCCAAAACGCGGACAATTCCTACACCACGAACGGCTTCGTTTCCTGCCATATGGGCTCCATGGGCTACTACGATAACAAATTCCAGCCCGGCGGACTGAAAGCGGACGAACCCCAGATCGTGCAGTTCATGCTGATGGAATTCTACGAAGATCATATCACCTTCTCCTTCCACAACGCGGGAGTAAAAACCGCCGTGGACGGCGTGACGGAGCTGGGAACCTACACCATCCGACGGGATCTGACGCAATTGACGCAGACTTCCGGAGATACCGAAGAGGATTCGGACGGAACCCAAAACTCCGACACGTCCCAAAAGCCCACGAACTCCGATCCCGCAACCGATAAGACCGACGACGCGACCGACGACGCGACCGACGTTACGACCGACGACGCGTCGGAAACGGTCACCGACGGAACCGATTCCGACAAGACCGACGTTGCCCCCACGGAAGAAGAATTCACCGACGGGGAAGATTCCGACGTAATTCCGCAGGAAGACGAGGGCGGAAGCATTCTTCTCCCCGTTCTGATCGTTACGGGAGTTCTGCTCCTGGGCGGAGGCGGTACGGGACTTTGGTTCTTCCTGAAAAAGAAAAAATCCTGATCGAAAGCAAGACGAAAAAAGAGCCCGAGCGAAATGCTCGGGCTCTCGTTTTGGTTTCGTCAATCAGTCGAAGTCCACCATATCCATGGCTTCTTGGAACACTTCGTCGTACAGATACCAGTCTCCGTCGATTTCAAAGGCGTAGAAGGTTTCGTTGTCGGAATTGCTCATTCCGAACATTTCCATGGTGATCTTTACGCTCAGCTTGCAGCCGGCGGTCACGTCCATGGCGAATTCATCCAGATCACGATCCTCAATGGCTTCTTCCAGATTCGAGGCGCTCAGTTCATGAACCTTCACGATCTCCCAATCGATATCGACGCTCTCCATCATCACCTTCGTGGAGGCGAACTCTTTGACCATTTTCGCAGAAAGGGCAGGAGCACCGCCTTCCACGGCCTTCAGAACGGCTTCGGGAACGGCGTCTTCAATGTCGGATTCGGTAAATTCGCAGGAAATCATACGGTCAAAATAATTGTCCACCGCTTCTTCGTAGCTGCCGGCTTTTCCGCCACCGCCCAAAAGGCAGATGAGAAGAATCACCACCGCAACGACCACCGCAACGGCGCCGACGATCAGACCGATCAGCTTCCCGTTTGCTTTCTTTGCGGGAGCTGCCGAGGGAGCTGCGGGGGCGCCCAGATTCTGTCCGCACGCGGTGCAGAAGGCAGAACCGGGATTCAGCGCGGCACCGCAACGGGTGCAGAAGGTTTTGGGAGCTTCCGCGGGAGCGGCGGGAGCTTCCTCTGCTACGGGAGCCGCTTCCTCTACGGGAGCCGAAACGGGGGTTTCTTCCACCACGGGAGCCGCTTCCTCTGCGGGAGCCGAAACGGGGGTTTCTTCCACCACGGGAGCCGCCTCCGCAACGGGAGTTTCTTCCGCAACGGGGGCAGGTTGTGCAACGGGGGCGGGTTGTGCAACGGGGGCGGGCTGGGTCGCAGCCAACGCTTTTCCGCAGTTGGTGCAGAAGGCCGCACCGTCTGCAACGGGTTTTCCGCAATTGGTACAAAATGCCATGTCTTTTCCTCCATATCGAAAAAATTTATTTACAGTTTCAGTATAACATCCTTCGACAAAAAAATCAAGTGGTTTTTTTCAGTTACTTGGTTTTGTTAATAAGAGTTCGCAATTCCTCGGCGGCGGAAGGGGCTCCTGCCACCACGGGAGAAGGGTTAGAAAAGCCGAGAGGCTCTCCCTGCAGATCAAAAACCTTAGCCCCCGCCTCTTGGGCAATGAGTCCTGCGGCGGCGTAATCCCAAGGAGAGAGCTTCAGCTCGAAGAACGCCCCCGTCCGTCCTGCGGCAATGTCGCAAAGATCCAACGCGGCAGAGCCCATGCGGCGAATATCGGGAGCCACGTCCAGCACCGCCCCCAGAATCCGCGTGGTCCGTTGCGCCAGATCCCGATAATACGGGCAGGATCCGAACCCCACCAGACTGTCGGCCAAAGGGCGGTCCGAAAGGGTCAGCTTTCTTCCGTTCAGAAAAGCGCCCTTTCCCTTGATCGCCGAAAAGAATTCCTCCGCCCAAGGGTGGTAAACCATCCCGAGAACGGGCTGACCGTCCCGCAAAAGAGCCACGGAGACGGCGGAGCGGTTATAGCCCGCCACGAAATTGGCGGTGCCGTCGATGGGGTCGATCACGAAGCAGTCCCCCACCGTCACGTCGGCCTGCAAATGCTCCTCTTCTCCCATAAACTCGGCCTCGGGATAAAGGGCAGACAGCTCCTCCATCAGCATACGCTGGGTCTGCACGTCGTATTCCGTCACCAGATCGCTGTGTCCGCTTTTTTCATCAATCGCCTGCGGAACGGCGGTGCGTACGTAAGCCCCCGCCCGACGGACGGTTTCTTCCATTTTTCCGCAAAGAGTTTCCAGATCCATTTTAAATCCTCCCGTATATCGAATTATTTTTCTTCTCGTTTTTCGCGCCACGCTTCTTGGGTCAGAACCAGATCACAGGTTCCCCCCGAACGGCGCACGCGGCAAAATCCCGCCCGCAAAAAGCCCTTGACGGCGGCGGAAAAGGCGGTGGAAAGGGTGACGGACAGGGCGGGAAGCCCATAAGTCTCAAAGGCCTTTTGCGCCAAAAGATCCAGCGCGGGGGCACAGTACCCCTTCCCGCGATGCTCCTTTTTCAGAATGATGCCCACCCGATAGGCCTCTCCGTCGAAAAACCAGGAAATTTCTCCCAGGGGTGTTCGTCCGTCTGCCACGACGGCGTAAAAGGTTTCGGGCTCCCGCTCCATCCAGAAAGTATACCAAAGTGCCCAGTGGGAACGGGGGAAATCAATGCATCCCGTATCGGGATGATAATCCTCCGAGGGTTCTTTTCCCCGATTGAAGGCCATGGTGGCAGGGTCGGACAAAAGCTGCTCCCGAAAGAACAACTCGTGATATTGAGGCTGATACAATCGCAGTTCCGTCATAGCATTTCCTCCCGAACGGGAATTTCCTTTTTCAGCGCAAAGGACCAGATCACGCAACCCAGCACGGGCTTATCGTACAGACGGCGCACGGCGGCGGCGTAGAGATTCAACTGGCGGGAATACCGCTCCAGAAGCTCCGCTTCCGTGGCACGGTCGGACTTAAAGTCCACGATCACGTAGCCCTCTTCGGTTTCGTACAAAAGGTCCATGGCCCCCTGCATCAGCATTTCTCCCTCGTCGCCGGGATTGCCCGAATAATAGGAAACGGGGATCCGACAGACGAAGCGAACCTCCCGACGGAAGTCCGAAGACGAAAGGATCTTCTCCATCAGAGGACTTGTCAAAAAGGCCGTCAGTAATTCGTCTTCCATGGCCTCGGCGGCGGCCTGGGAAAGATGCCCCTCCCGCACGAGACGGGCCTTCTGCTCCGCCACGGGACGGTGGAAATCGGCAAACTGGCAATAGGTATGCAAGGCCGTTCCCCGCTCGGTGGCGGAAAGGGCCTTTTCGTTGAGAAATTGCGGCTTGGCAACGGGGGGATCCCGCAGCAGAATCGCCGCGTCGGGCGGCGGCGGATCCTTGGCGATCTCCGTCACGGAAACCTTGGCGGGGACGGTGGAAAGACGCCCGTCGTAACGGAAGGAAAACCGCGTCTTCAGATCTTCCGAAGAAAGGCCGCAGGTCGCTTCCTTCCGCTCCGTATCCCCGCCCGAAACCGTTTCGGGAATTCCCACGAAGGCCACCCGCAGATCCTCGGTTTCCACCGATTCGGGGTGCACCCACGCGGATTGCAGAGCCGTGGCTTTGGGATGGAAAACCGTCCGATCCAGCAGGATCTTCCGATAATTGCTTTGGGTCAGCAAAGTGGAAAGGCGCACCTTCCCCTTTTCGGAATGGAGGGCGTGGGCGTCCAATTCTTCCAAGTGCACCGAACAGCGGCTGATGACCGTCAATCGGTCGCGGGCACGGGTCAGGGCCACGTAAAGCACCCGCAGGCGTTCCGCCACGTTCAGACGGGTTTGGCGCAGGCTGATCAATTCCCGCAGAAGGGTGGTATACGAAGCGGTCCCCGCCTCGTTGCGCACCCGCGGTGCCACGCCGTATTCTCCATCCACCAAAAGAGGTGCCCGATCGGCGGCAAAGGTCTTCCCCATTTCGGGCAAAAGGCACCAGGCAAACTCCAATCCCTTGGATTTATGAATGGTCATAATCCGCACGAAATCCCCTTCGGGGGCGGCGTCGTTCTGCTTCACCTGCTCCGAACGGCGGGCGCGGTCGGCGTAATCGAGGAATCCGAACAGACCGTCGGCCCGAGGATAACGGCAGGCAAAGGTGTAAAATTTCATCAGATTCCTGCGTGCGTTGGGATCGGAAGCCGATTCCAAGGCCAGATAGTCCGTCGCCGTATAGATCTGCCAGATCAAACGGGCCACGGGGATATTTTCCGCAAGAATACGGTATTTCTCAAAGGTTTTGATCACCTGCGTCCAGCGGGGAGATTCCTCTGCGGCGGACAGAAGCCCCTCCCAGAGGGGGCGGGGACGGCGCGGATCCCGCAGATAGGAAACCTCCTCGGGGGTGAAGGCAAAAATATTGCCCGTCAGCGTTACGAAGAGGGACAGATCGTCCCAGGGATCGTTGATCGCCTGCAGAAAAGCCAGAATGCCTCCCACCTCGGGGGTCTCCAGAAAGGTTCCGCCGTCGGCGGAAAGCAGGGGGATCCCCGCCTGCCGAAAGACCTTCTCGAACACGGGAACCGACTTGGACGCCCGCATGAGGATCACCACGTCGGAATAGGTCATTTCCCGCTCTTTTCCCGCTTTTTTATCAAAAATTTTGGCACCGCCCCTTATGGCGTCGGAAATCAGCTTGGCACAAAGACGGGCCTCTCCCTCCGCCTGATCCCCCTCGTCGGGATCCCGTTTCTTGGGAGAGGGCGTGGGAATGAGCAAAAATTCCGCGTGAGGCTCGGGGAATTTTTCCTTCGGGGAAGGAACCTCTTCCCCCAAAGCCGGCGGCAACGAATCCGCATACCCTTGGGGGTACGGATTCGACCCGTCGGGCGCCCGACCGGGGAACAACGCTTCGTTTTCGTCGTATTCCATGCCGCCGACGGCTTTGGAAAACAAGCCGCGGAAGAGAAAATTGACGTAATCGAGAATCCCCGCACGGGAGCGGAAATTCTTATTCAGCGCAATCACCTTGCAAGTCTCTTTTTTGCGCAGAAAATTCCCCGGATTGGAGCCGCGGAAGCCGTAAATGCTCTGCTTGACATCCCCCACGGCAAAGCAGTTGTCCTTGGTAATGGCGCGGAAAAACAGATCCTGCAGATCGTTCACGTCCTGATATTCGTCGATGAGAACCTCGTCGTACCGTTCCCGCTCCTGCAGAGCCGTCTGCGAAGGGACGAATTCCCCCGTGGTATAATCGTATTCCGACACCACCAGATCCAGCGCCATTTCGGAGATCACAGCAAAGGAATAGGCACTGCGGCGGTTCATCTCTGCCCGTACTCCCGCGCGGAAGGCTGCCACGGCCCGCAACAAAAAGCGAACCCCTCCCCGCAAACGGGACAGATCCTCCTCCAGCACGGCGGAGGACAGGGTAAACCATTCGGATTTGAGGAAGGCGGGATAAGCCGCGTTCTCCGATTGCGTCTTGGATTTACTGCGGTATTCCGCGTAAAGCTCCATCCCCGCGGTTGTTACTCCCCTGGGACGGGAGGCGGCGGGGGCAGGCGTATAAGCCGAGACGGCGCGGCAGGCTTCGTCCCAGTTTCCTTGGGCCAAAAGATCCCGCAAACGGCAGAAAAATTCGTAATCTGCGTTCAGGTTGTCAAGGCTTTTTTCTTTATAGGGCTCCTGCAAGGCCTGCTCCAGAATACGGCAATATTCTTCCGCTACGGGCAGGATCAGTTCGCAAACTGCCTTCGAAACGGTCTGCGCGTCGCAGAATCCCCCTTCCTGCCGCTTCAGCCAGCGGTCGGGAAAGGGAATATATTCCGCCCGATCGGCCACGAAGGTAATGACCTGCATCAACTCCCGATCGTCCGTGCCTCCACCGAACAAAGCGAGAAAATCAGAAAACCCTTCGGGGAAGGTCCGATAACATTCTTCCAGATATCCCTGCAATACCGCGTCTTTGATCACGGCAACTTCGCTTTCGTCCAGAACCGAAAAATCGGGGGAGATTCCGACCGCGTGGAAATTGCGGCGCAAAAGATCGATGCCGAAGCTGTCGATGGTGGAAATGTTGGCCTTATACAGCGTCAAACTCTGACGGCGCAGATGGGCATCCGTGGGTTTGGCAAAGGCCCGATCCCGCAGTTCCTTCGCAATACGCTCCCGCATTTCCGCGGCGGCAAGTTTGGTGAAGGTAACGACCAACAACCGATCCAGATTTCCTCCGTCGGCGATAAATTCCCCCACGCGAGCGGCCAGCACGGCGGTTTTTCCCGACCCTGCGGCGGCAGAAACCAGAAGATCCTCTCCCCTGGTAAAAATGGCTTGTTTTTGTTGCTCGGTCCATTCAGGCATGGGAGGGGTCTCCTTTCTCCGCGTCCGCTCGCTTCGCCTCTTCCTCGGCGAGCACGTCCCGCGGTTCGGGGGCGCGGCAATAGTATTTCAGATCGCAATGGGCGCAGGAATCGTATTTGGAGCCGATGCGCATGGGATTTTTCTCCAATTTCCCCCCGTGCAATTCGTTGCCCATTTTACGCAGCGTGGATACGATCCCTTCGAAAATCTCTCCAAACCGCTCCTGGGTCACAAGATAGTCCGATCGGCTCTGGGTTTTCTTGGAAATTTTCAGATACAGACGCTCTTCCGTGGGATCCATGGCGTCCAGAATCCCGTCGTCCTTCAGATAAAGCCCCGATCGGGGCGTGTTGCGCTCCCATTGCACCAGAGCCTGCTCGGGGGAAAGACTGCGGGAAACGCCGGCCACGGCGGGGTTGGCGCCGATATACTGTACCCCTGCGGGGACCACCTTGGCATCGGGATAAAAATTCTGTTGCAGAGCGAACAGATACATCAGCATCTGCACGTCCAGGCCGTTTTCCACCTTACGCAGGGAAAACTCCTTCGCGCCGCTCTTATAGTCCACCACCCGCAGATATTTGACGCCGTCCTTTTCGTAAACGTCCACCCGATCCACCACGCCGATGAGGGACAGGGTCCCCGTCTCCAGAGGAATCTCCACCGTGGGGACGGATCCCTCCTCTTTGCCGATCTTCTGTTCGAAGGCAACGGGAACGAATTGAGTCAAGGTCAATTCTTTGCGGAACAGCTTCAGAAGCCGCTCGATCTTATCCAGAAGAGCCGCGAAATAACTGCGCATATTTTCGGGAGGCGCCTCGTCTCCGTAAAGCTTTCGGATCTGCTGACGCCCGAATTCCGCCACCCGTGCGTGGAGCTCCTCGTCGGAGCAGTCCAACCCTTGGGCGATGATCTTTTCCAAAGCGTCGTGAATCAGCGTCCCCCGTTGCATGGGATCCAGCTCCGCCGTCCGTCGGGGAGAAATCCCCATCCCGTACCGCAAGAAATAAGCGTAGCGGCACTGGTGATAACTGTCGGTTTTGGAGGCGGAAATCTGCAGATTTTCGGGATAAAGCCGCAGAGCCGCCTGCTCGGACAGATCGGTGACCCGTTCCCGCTTGGCCAGAATATCCCGATAAAAGGGCACCCCGTCAAAATACTCCGAAAGCTCGGAAACGGGTGTTTTGGTATGCAGGGCAAAGGCCGCCCGCTCCCGTTGCAGGCGCAGAGAAAGGGAAGCGGGATCGGAGGGAGAAAAGGATTCGGTCTCCAGGGCGGGGAAGCATTTTTTGACCCGATCCACGACGGAAGAGGGCATGACCTCTCCCCCCACCACCGTAGCGTAGGTTAGATACAGATCCTCCCGCGGGGCCGTGAGGGCGGTGTAGGTATAAAACATTTCGTGTAAAATCTTATCGTCGGTGGTCTCCCCGATGCCGAAGGGGGACAACTGCCGACGGTCCTCGTCGGTGAGAAGCCCGTCGTCGCGGATATTGAGGGGGAAAACCCCTTCGTTCAAGCCTAAAACGAAGGCACAGCGGGGGGAGGTCATGGGCAGAGTTTCAGGGGATCCTGCCGTCACTTCGTCCAGAGACGTGGGCAAAATGGCCACGTCGTGGGTATCCACCACCGCAAAAAACAGATCTCGGTATTCCTGCAGGGACAACCGATCGTCCCCTGCGGTCAGAACGATTTCGTCCAGCGCCAGCATCAACTGCTCGTAAACCTTTTTTTGCCGCTCCGCCAGCTCGTATTCCCCGTGCTCCCGATAATCGCGGGCGTTCCGGTCCAGAATTTCGGGGACCTTCAGGGTCTGCAGGGTTTCGTACAAGGCGGTGGAGATCTCCCGCACCGTGGCGTTTTGCGTCCTCTCTTGGAAGGATCGGACGGTGTCCGCCACCTTACGGCGCACCTCCTCCGCCCCTTCCCGCATAACGGTCTGGCGGGGCGTTTCCTGCTTCACGAAGCCTTCGATGGGACGCAAAAAGGGAGTCTGAAACCGATTGTAAGAAACCTTCCACACGTTCACGTAACGCTCAAACCAGGAGGCCTTTTCGGGGGTGGTGCAAAAGCCGCTTTTCACGAAAGCCAGAACGTTTTCCCGACTCAAGCCCTCGGCGGCCATGGAAAACAGGGCCTCGATAAAGGGCATGGGGCTCCGTTGCCGCAAGGGGGTGCGGCGGTGATAAAACAAGGGAATTTCATATTGATCGAAAATGGGGTCCAGCACCTCGGCGTAATCGGAAAGGGTGCGAACGATTACGGCGAAATCCGAATAACGGTAACCCTCTTCCCGCACCTTTCGGGCGATCACCGAAGCGGCGTATTCCGCCTCGTCAAACCGATCCGCCCCCCGAAAAAGATGCACGTGGGCGGGCTTTTCCCCATAGGTTTTCTCCGTGGAACGGGAAAACTCCGCCTCCAGCAGGGCAAATTCCTCCGAAGGGAAGGACGCGCGATCCTGCAAAAGATCCACCTTGCACTCCTCGCCCAGGGCGCGGCACCGTGCCGTCAATTCCCGCCCCTCGGCGGCGGCGTCTGCGGTGGCACCCCCCGCTTCGGGATCCAGAGTATCCGTGGGAAGAGAAATCACCACGTTGGCGCCGTTTTTCACCATTTGCAAAAGAATGTTTCGCTCCCGATTGTAAAAAGAACGGAAGTTGGCAACGTATACCCACTCGTTTTCAAAATCCCCCGTCTCCTCCAGAAGCTTGCAGAGGCGTTCGGGGACGTCGTCGGGATCAAAATATCCTTGGGAAAGATATCCTTCGTAGACCTGTCGGATCATGGCAAGGTCGTAAAGCTTTTCGTTTTTCGTCCGCAAGGCGGTGTCCATCAGATCCTCCGCCGAAATCCCCGCCGTTTTCAGTTCCTTGATCGCACCCAGCAAAAGAGGCAGAAATCGGGGATTGCGGTAATCGGGAGGATAATGCTTCAGAGAGGGAGAGACCGCCTCGTAGGCCTTTTTCAGCAACACGGTCTTGCCCCCTTCGCCGATAAAGCGGGAGGGGATCCCGTGGGCGGCAAATTCCGTGCGGGCAAGGGATTTGAGGGAGGTCACGTTCAGCCGACGGAAATTTTTCTCCCCCACGCGGTCCAGAAAATAATTTTCCGACGCCACGGTATACTGATCGGGGACGACCAGGGTGATCTGCTCCCCTTCCCGCAGACCTTCCAGCTTTTCGGTAATCCGACGGGCCATATATCCCGTCTTTCCGCATCCGACGCGGCCGAGAATCAGCGTCATGGGCATAAACGAACCCTCCTTTCCGTGCAATTAAGGCAGGACGCGGAACCGATTCCACGCCAACCACAAGACCAATAAACTCAACGCAAAAAACCAATGAAGAAACCGACTTGACCGCCACGGGGCAAGCCCCTTCAGAGTCCGCAGGTACCCTGCGGTAATATGAATCCCTTCCCCGAGGGCAAACAGGGCAAACAGAATCAGAAGAACGTCCCTCATTTCCTGCCTCCCCGCCAAAGATATTCCACCACCGAAAGGGGGCGTCGGGTGAGAATAACGAACAGATCCTGCCCCATCAGCAAAAGCAAGGCGGGAAACAGAACGGCGGTAAAAATTCCGTGATAAGAAAAGGCTCCCGAAAGATCCCCCTTCATCACCGAAAGAAAGGCGCGGGTCATCCCGCATCCGAAGCATTGGCGCCCAAACAGACGGGAGGGGCACACGAAAAGCCCCTCCTCCGCCGCCGAAAGAGGGCAGAGGGCAAAAAACAGAAGAACCGCACAGTATATCCCCATCCGAAGAAGGCGGGAGCGGCTGATTTTTCTTTGCATAAAACATCTCCGAACGACAAATACTTTCCACGAAGGGGATGAAAAAACAATGCTGAACAAAGTAGAGATCTGCGGGATCAACACCGCGGAGCTGACGGTGCTCAAGGAAGGGGAAAAACTCGAATTGCTCCACCGCATCAAGGCGGGGGACGAGCAGGCGAGAGAGGCCTTCGTCAACGGAAATCTGAAGCTGGTGCTCAGCGTGGTGCAACGCTTTGCCCATCGGGGAGAGGATCCGGACGATCTGTTCCAGATCGGATGCATCGGGCTGATCAAGGCCATCGACAACTTCGATCTGTCCCAGCAGGTGCGCTTTTCCACCTACGCGGTGCCCATGATCATCGGGGAGATCCGCCGCTATCTGCGGGACAACAACCCCATCCGCGTTTCCCGCTCCATGCGGGATACGGCCTACAAGGCTCTGGGCGCGAAAGAGAGGCTCACCGCAACCCTTCATCGGGAGCCCACGGTGGAGGAGATCTCCGCAGAGCTGGGCATGAAGCGGGAAGAGGTGGTCATCGCTCTGGAGGCCATCGTGGACCCCGTATCCCTGTTCGACTCGGTTTACAACGACGACAGTGACACCATTTATCTGATGGATCAGGTGCGGGACATTCACGAAACCGAATCCAACTGGGTGGAGGAAATTTCCCTGCGACAGGCCATTTCCCGTCTGTCCGATCGGGAAAAGCGAATCCTCGCCCTTCGCTTTTACGCAGGCAAGACCCAGACCGAGGTGGCCTCGGAGATCGGCATTTCCCAAGCCCAGGTTTCCCGTCTGGAGAAAAACGCCTTGGGCGAGATCAAAAAATATTTATAACCGTTCGGGAGGATCCTTCGGGTCCTTTTTTCCGCCCTCGTCGCGCAAGACGCGACAGGCAAAAAAGACGGAGACGCCCCCGATGAGAATCATCAGCCCCACGGCGACCCGGGGCATCCATAAGGGAAGATCGGCGGGGAGATTGAATACGTTACTCAAAAATTCCATCATTTTTCTCCTTTCTCCCAAGGACGGATCAACGCAGAAGGCTTACAGTAGTCGGTATACAGGACCTGTCCCACCGCCACGGAAAGAATCAGCGCCACCGCGGCCACCGTGCGGACCGTCCCGGTAACGGTAATGGTGAACAGGGCGGGAACCGATCCCAGCAGCATCACCGCGGAATAAAACCCGAACACAAAGTGGGGATGGGAGGGCAAGGCCGCCGTAGCCCCGCCGAAGAGAACGGACGTGGGCAAGAACAACGCAACCAAGCCCAGACAAAAAAGCCACGGAATATGGGTAAACACGGTCAGAAGGGGCAGGGCAATGCAAAAGCCCAGCACCGCAACCCGTCGGGGTCCGAATCGATCGGCAAGAATTCCGCCGCCCAAAATTCCAACACCGTAAAGCAAGGAAGGAAGCAGAGAAAGGGCACCGTTAAATTCCGTCACGGGGAGCAGGGAGCGTACCAAAGAAATCGAAAACGCGGGAACGGCCGTCAAGGCCAGAATCCCCCAGGCGGGCATTCTGCGGGCGGTACTGTGGCGGAAGGAGCGGATGCGGCGGGGATATTTCCGCGCCATGGCAAAGAAGAAGCAGGCAACGGAGCAGAGGAGCAGGAGTCCGCCAAAGATCCAGGGCGAAAAAAATCCTCTTCCGAAATAGGCCCCGAAGGAAGCCCCCACCATTCCGGGAGCCACCACGGCAGCGTTTCGCAAAAAGTGTCCGCGGGCAAAGGCAAGGCTTTCCCCTCCTGCGGCGGTCAGGAAAAGCGCGTACCCGATCCCCGCCAAAAAGAGGGAGAACCAGGGCATGGGGTCCGCCAAAAGGCAGGACACCGCCACCGTCAGACATCCCGCCGTCTGCGTGGGCAAACGGGGATATTCGTCCAGAACCAAGCCGAGAAAAGGCCGCAGTCCGTAAGACAGAAGCAAAAAAATCACGAAGCCCGCCCAGCGGGGAACCTCTTCTCCGCCTGCGGCAGAGGTAAAGGGGCCTGCCAGCAGGGCGAAGCAAATAAAGCTTATCGCAAAATGGGCAAGTGCCTGCGTAAGAAGCGCCGGTTTTCTGGTCATATGATTCCTTTCCCGCAGGGACGGACAAGCCCCGTTCCCCGACGAAAAAACAAAAATTCCGCATGATATACTTACAGTATATCATTTTTTTTTCGATCTGTCAAGGAAACCGCTTGACTTTTTGGTGCAAAATATGGTAAAATAGGGTGTAAAACAAAAAAATGAGAAAGAGGTATCCCCATGCGAATGCCCATTCCCACCCCCAAGAGCCTTACCGAAGGCGCGGGTTCCGTCCCCGCTCTTCTTAAAATTGCCCCTGCGGATCCCTGCTTTGCAGGCGCCGTCAGAGTGTACGAAACCCTCGCAAAACCCCTTCCGCAGGGCGATTGCGTTGCCGCAAAGATGATCAGAAAAGAGCTTCCCCAAGGGGCCTACGAAATTTCCGTCACCCCCGACGAGGTCACCGTCGCCGCGGGAGACAACGAGGGCGCGAATCACGCCTTTGCCACGCTTCTGCAGATCACCGAAAACGGTCGGATCCCCTGCTGTGAAATCCGCGACGAGAGCGGAAGCAGCTGGCGGGGGCTGATGCTGGACCTTTCCCGCTGCTGGCATGAAAAAGAGTATCTTTACCGTGCCGCCGACCTGTGCTGGCTCTACAAGGCAAACCGCCTGCAGCTGCACCTGACCGACGATCAGGGTATCCGTTTCCCCTTCCGCGCCTACCCCGAGGCAGTGCATGAAAAGCACTATACGGAAGAAGAACTGAAGGATTTTATCGCCTACTGCAACGACCGCGGCATCGTGGTGGTGCCCGAAATCGACGCTCCCGGCCACGCCATCCCCTTTACCAAGGCCTATCCCGAAATTTTCGGGCAGCAGCAAGGGATCATGTGCGCCTCCGAAAAAGCCTTCGACGCGTTGCGCGTCATGTATCAAGAGGTGGCGGATCTCTTCCCCGACTCCCCTTACATTCACGTGGGCGGCGACGAGGCGGCCATCAAAAAGTGGCTGGAATGCGACGAAAGCAAGGCCTATATGGCGAAGCATAACCTGGCCGACGAGCATCAGCTTTACGGCAACTACATCCTGCGCCTGGTGAATATCGTCAAGGATCTGGGACGCACCCCCGTGGTGTGGGAAGGCTTCGGCAAGGAATGCAACGAATTTTTGCCCAAGGACATTCTGGTCTTCGCCTGGGAATCTTATTATCAGATTGCCCCCGAACTGCTGGAAGCGGGCTTTACGATTCTCAACGCCTCCTGGAAGCCTGCCTACGTGGTGACCCGCAGTAAAATGTGGGACCCCGAGGACATTCTGGACTGGGACAAAAACCGCTGGGAAAACTGGTGGGAGGTCTCCCGCGCATACGAAAAACCCATCGTCGTGCCCAAGGATTCCGCCATCGACGGCGGCCAGATGTGCTCCTGGGGAGACAAGATGACCACCCATAACCCCTTCGGCACGGAGCAGGAAATGTGCAACGAGGAATTTGACTGCATCGCCCTGCGCTTCCCCGCCCTCTGCGAAAAGCTCTGGAATCCCTATACCACCCCCGACAAGGTCGCCTTCCGCGCCCGGATCAACGAAACCACGGAGTTGTGGAACAACCTGTAAAGCAACGGAACAACGCGAAAGCCTCCGAAGAAAAAATCTTCGGAGGCTTTTTTTCCATGCAAAAAAGGAAAGTTCCCACTTGTTGAATCAAAGCAAATTATTGCTTGGTCAAAACGATCTTGACGGTTTCCCCTTCCAACTTTTCTTGCAGAATCAATTCCCCGTCCTCGTAGGTAAAGGCCTCTTTCTGACCGCCCATTTTCAGCGTTTCCCCGTCGAAGGAATATTCCGATTCCTGCGACAGTCCCGCAGATTTTACCCCTTGGGCAATGGCGTCGTCCAGGGTCAGCCCCTGCATGGCAAGAGCCTGCTCAAACTGGGCCCAGGTAACGCCCATTTCCGAAAGAAATCCGTCGCTTTTGAAAAGATCGCCGTAAAAATCCGTCATATCGTCCTTGTCCAAGGTCAGCTTGCAGGATCCGTCCGCCCCGAAGACGATGGTCACGGCGGTGTCGAGCGCGACTCCGAAAACGTCCCCCTCCATGCTTCCCTTCCACGTTCCCACGATGCTTTCCGCGGTCAGGGTTTCGGGAGAGTTTCCGCCGCCGTTGCAGGCCGCAAGACAGGTCAGAGAAAGCAGAAGCGCCAAGGTAAGTGCCAATATTTTTTTCATGGTTCTTTCTTCCTTTCCAAAAAAGATTTATTAATATTATATCACATTATGCGATAAATGTCAATATCTCAGGGTGAGATTGTGTATAATATTTTCAAGAAATTTCAAAAATGGAGGAAAAAAATCATGCGTTTGCGAGACCTGCGGGAAGACAGAGACCTGACCCAAGCAAAAATTGCGGCCCTGCTGAACATCCGGCAAAATACCTATTCCCAATACGAAAACGGGCAGCGGCAGATTCCCATTCCCCTGCTGATCAAGCTGGCGGAATACTACGGGGTCTCGGTGGATTACGTTCTTCGCGTAACCGACGAGAAAAAGCCCTACCCCAAGGCCCCCTGAGGGAGCAGAGAACTTTCCTCTGCTCTTTTTTATGCGCCGGTGGGGACGCATCTTGACTTTTATCTCAATTTGTGATATAATACAACGGTCCCCCATCCATTCGCAAAAACGTTTTATTTTATCAGCACTCTTTCATCAGCCGAACATAAAACTCCGCAGTTTTTCCGACTTTTTCCAGCGGGATCCGCTCGTTGTTTCCGTGGATGGTGGCCCGTTCCTCGGAGGAGAGGGCCATGGCGGAAAAACGGTAGACCTTGTCGGAAATGCGGCCGTAATGGCGGGAGTCGGAGCATTGGACCATGAGATAAGGGGAAACCAAGCACCCCGTCCAGGTTTCCGCAACGGCCTTTTCCACGATTTTCCACCCTTCACAATCGGTACGGGAAATGCGGCTGGGCTCCATGTGGCTGCCCACGGTGACGGTGATATTGGGATCGTTGATGATCTTTTCCAGGCGTTTTTTCGCCCCTTCCACCGAATCGGCGGGGTTGAGCCGCAGGTTGGCGGTCATGGTTGCTTCGGGAGGAATCACGTTGGGGGCGGAGCTTCCTTCCATTTGGGTGAAGGCCACGGTGGTGCGCAGAAGGGCGTTGATCTCGCCGCCCTGCTTTTTGCCCAACAGATCCAACACCCAGCCGAACAGACCGATGTTGGCGAAAATAATCCTATAAAGGAAGGACGAGTGGCGTCCCAGGGTATCGAACATTTCCGCCGCAGGCTTGGTCAACCGCATGGGGAAGGGATGATTTTCTACGGCACAGCAGGCCTTGGAAAGAATTCCCACGGGAGTGTGGGGCTTGGGTGCGGAGGCGTGCCCGCCTTGGGATTTCACCGAAAAGGTCACGTTCATCATGCCCTTTTCCGCAATTCCCACCACGCCGCAGGGAGCTTTGACGCCGGGAAAAACCTTCTCCACCACGGCGCCCCCTTCGTCTAAAACGAGGGCGGGATCGATCCCGTTTTCCGCAAAATAATCCACGATATGCACGGCGCCCATGCCGTTGACCTCTTCTCCGCCGGAGAAGGCAAAATACACGTCCCGTTTGGGGACAAATCCACGGGAGATCAAGGTGTTTGCCGCGAACAGGATTCCGTTAAAGGTGACCTTGGTATCCAGCGTCCCCCGTCCCCACAGAATTCCGTTTTCGATCTCCCCGCCGAAGGGGTCCTTTTCCCATTGATCCCGATTGACGGGCACCACGTCGTAGTGGGCCATCAGCACGGAGGGATTTCCTTCCTCCCGTCCTTTCCAGCGGAACAGAAGCCCCCGATCGGGCAACCGATCCAAGGAACAGACCCGAAAAACCTCGGGATACAGCTCGGGCAACAGAGCGATGAGCTTTTCAAATTCTTCATCCTCTTCTTCCGCAGGATTATAGCGGGACACGGTGCGGCATTGCACCAGCTTTTGCAGGGCCAAAACCGCCTCATCCCCGTCCAACTCCTCCGGCTCCGCAGAGAGCACGGGGGCGGTCTTAGGACGAAACAGAGCGGCGCGCAGAAGTAAAATTCCGATCAACAGAGCGAAAATTCCCAGACAAATCCACAGATACACCATCGTTACACCACGCCTTTTTTATAGAGGATCCGCCCCAGAATCAAGGTGAACACGACCCCCACGGGAACCATGATTCCCACGGTGCCTTCGTTGAGGGCGGGGACGAAAATAAAGAGGATCAGCATCAGCAAAATGGGGGCGATCGCCAGCTTCCGGTTGCGGGAAATAAAGACCACGCCCAAGCCGCCGAAGAGGGCGGGCACCAGTTGATCAAAGGCAGGCGTGAGAGCGGGGTTCTCCAAAAGGGGCGTCAGAGGAACGATGAGAACCACCCCGAGAATGATGATGAGGGTGGTGACGATGGAAGAAACGGCGATGGCGATGGTGGACACCACTTCCCCCTCCTCGGAGGAGGCTTTCACCTCCGCCTGTTCCAAGGCGTTGAGGGCGCAAGGGAGCTTCAGGTTGGAAATATTCCCCGTTACGAAGGACAGATAAGATCCGCCTGCCCCCAGCATGGGGATGTAAGAAATAACCTCCACCACACCCACGGCCCAATACATGGGTGCCGTGGCCATCAGCCCACCCAAAAGGCCCTGCCAGTCGGGCATCGCGTGATAAAGAATGGCTACCACAATAGGAAACGCCATCAGAATTCCCATCACCGAAAGGTTCCAGATCAACCCCCAGCGATAGACCCGTTCAATATAAGGCTTTTGTTGCTTCATCGTTTACACCTCCCCGCCAAAGAGCGCCGTAAAGGGAATGGCGCTGATCATGCCGACGATCAGGCTGACGGGCAACGCGTAATCGGCGATCCAATGGACTTTTTTGAACTTTTTCGACAGAATTCCCAACACCGCCATGATCACCGCGGAAACGGCCATGACACAGACGGGAACCAGTCCCGAGGTTGCGGTATACTGTACGGTTTGTTGAATCTTTTCTCCGTTCTCCACCACGGTTTTCGTCTGGGTCACAAGTCCCGAGGCGTCCGCCGTCCAAAGACGGGACACGTTGCAGAACACGTAGCCTACGAAGGCGGAGATCATACCGAGAAAGAGGGAATTCTGGAACACGTCCGCCCACTTTTTGTCCCGCTTTTCCAGAGAAGACATGCCCTTCTGCATCTTCTTGCAGAGGACGGGCACCAACCAGATGCCCACCATAATGGAAATCGTCATGACCAGAGCGATGGTGACGAATTGGGAGGCGGTGGAAACCGATCCCGTCATTCCCATGGCAAGGGCGGTGTTTTCCGCGGCGATGGTCTCGTAGGACAGAGATCCAACCACGCTCAGCCGCAGCCAGGGCAGGGGAATTCCCAATTTCTTGGACAGAGCGATGACGCTGATGACGATGGCCACCGCAGGGGCCACGGTAAAGATGGCGGCGGTACGGGCAATTTTCCGTAATTTTTTCCGATCCATCCCCAATTCCACGCCCCGCTTCCAGGCCTTGACCAGGAAAAAGACCGATTGCCCCAAAACCACGGCAATGATCACGGCGACGAGAATAAAGAGGATGGTTGCGTTGGTATCAAACATGCAAATTTCCTCCCAATCGTAACAAGTGTCTTCATTATAGCACACTTTCCCGCAAAATGCAAGAGCAAAACGCATTGACTTGCCGAAGTTTTCGGTCCCGTCCTTGACAAAGACAGAAAAGTATATTATAATAAAAGTATTCAACGGCCGGCAAAAGCGGTCCGGTTCGTATACTTTTGCATGATTCGAAAAAACAACATAAAAAGGAGAACGCACCATGAAAAAGATGTTTGCCCTGTTCCTGGTCCTCGTCCTGGCTTTGTCCTTGGTTGCCTGCCAAGACGCGGCCACAGAAGATGGCGGAGAAGAAAGCGAAGAAGAAGCAGTATCCTTCGCACCTCAGACGGCCGAGGAGTTTTTCGAAGCGGTACTCAATGATTTTAACAGCCGCACGGAATACCGCCGCCGCAGTGAGTCCTATCCGGAAAAACCGGAAGAAGGGGACATTCTCGACCTGTACGTTACGAACGCCGGGACCGAAGAGCAGACTCTTTCGGGAACCTTGAAGGAGAAAGAAACCGGTGCGATCAACTCTCTTTACGGGGAAGGGAACACGTTGGCAAAGGGCCCCTCTCTTGCCACCCAAAACCTCGTGCAGTATGTCGTTACGGAAGAAAGTGCGGTTCCGCTGCATTTGGAGACCCTCAACGTCTCCCTCTGCCTGTTGCCGGCGTCTATGGAAACAACCCTGTTTGACGGTTCCATCGGGGAATATCTCACCGACGCAACTCTTGCTTCTGCCGAAAACGGTGCTTTTACGCTGACCGTACGGCTCAAGGAAGAAGACGTTTTGAATCTCAACGATTTTGAATCGATCGTTGACGAAGTAGACTACGGTTATCCCACGGAAATCGTTTACACCGCAGATAAAACGGGGGCGTTGTCGTCGCTGGAGTATTCCCTGCAACGGTCCGAAAAAAGAACGATCATGATCATGCGCTTCTCTTACGGATCCGAGACGACGGAAAAGCCCGCATGGTTTAACAAGGAAAACCCCTTGGAAAGCGGGGAATCCTTCCGTGCTTCGATCTGCTACAAGCTGGAAAAGGGACTCAAAAGCATTTACCTTTCCGAAGATACGGAAGGACTGGTTCTTTCGGTGGGCGCGGCACAGAAATCCGACGACGTGGTCCGCATCCCCGATCATTTTCCGACCGATTTCCGATTCGATTCAAGAAACAGCAACGCACGGTGCGTGATCTTTTCCGAATGGAAACCCGAAATGGATTTCGGCAGATACACCACCACGGACGTTTTCTTTGTCAAAGGAGCCCGTCCCGAGGGGGAAACCAACAAAGGTCTTTTCTTTGAAGGAGAATGGGAAATGAAAAACGGGATTCCGACCCCCATCAAGAAAAAATAAACGGGAGATCTGACCGATGAAAAAATGGATTGCATTTTTATTGACGATTCTTCTTGCCCTTCCGCTTGCAGCCTGTACCGGAGAAGTCCCCCAAAACGCGGATGACCTCTCCGTCCAAGAAGGGTTCGGCGGAATATGGTATAACTCCGCGGGACGGAAGCTGGAACTGAAGAGCGACGGAACCTATCTGCTTGCCGACGAGGTGGAAGGCGGAAAGTGGGAAAAGAAAAGCGAAACCGATGCGGAATGCACCGACGTATACGGAACATTCTCCGCAACCTACGCAAAGGAAGATTCGGAAGAACGCCTCACCTTCGGTCCTTACGGAGAATTCCACCGCGCAACGGAAGAAGAACTGTCCCGCTTTGAAAAAGGATTAAACCTGCCCCTTCACAGCGTCAGCTTCTTCCATCAGGGCCTTGCCGTTTCCAGTCAGGGAAAAGAAAACGCACCCGCCACACTTGCCGTCATCAATCGGGACGGGTTGGCTCTTTCCGTTCCGGAAAACGCCGCCTTCGGCCGTGTGGAATTCTTCGGAGACCTGCTGATCTTTGATAAAGGCATCACGAATTTCACCACGGGGAAAGCCGTTGCCGTCGGACAAGAAATTTTCCAATCGGGAGAAGAACACGTGATCCTGATCAAGAACGATTCCTCCCGATACGGAGTTGTTTACGCCGTCTATGACAAAAAAGGAAACGCCGTGGTAGACTGGGCTCCCATTGAAAGACAAGGAGCCGAGGGCGAGATCCCCGCATTTACGGAATACGTATACGTAAACCACGCGGACGGCCTTCTTTACCATGACACCTTCGCCCCGGGGACGGATGGGAGACGAACCCGAATCTATTACTTCTTCAACCCCGTAAGCGGGGAAAAATTCCGCGTAGAAGCCCCCGAAAACGGCGACATCGACATCCGCCTGGAGTCCGGTCCCGTCTTCTATGCCACCGCCGAGGAACGGTACTCCTTCGCATCCGACTGGACCTCCCCCGCAACCCCCGTGGAGCTTGACAGCTTCCGCGTTACCAAAGAGGGTAAGGTGGAGCAGGTTCCCCCATTCCAAACCTCTGTCCGCCCCCAGGGAGACTGGTTTATCTGCATCGGGAGCGAGGAAACGGAAGGAAAAACGATCGTGACCAACGGAATCACGGGAGAAACCTTCTCTTTCAATCTGCCTACGGAAAAAATGCTGATCAAAATCACAGAGCATTACTGTGCCGTCGCTTACAAAACCGAAGAAAAGGGCCAACACAAGCTTGCACTTTTTGATCTGAATGGGTCCCCCCTCTGCGATCCCATTGAGGAGCCGGAATTCCGAGTCAACGGAACGCCGGACACCTACAGTCTTGGATGGAAGTCCTTTGAAGACGGAACGTTCTTCCTGTATGACGAAAAGGAAGAGGATACCGTTCACGTCTATAACGCAAAGGGCGAACGGATCAACACCATTCAAAACGACAATTTCGTCTCTTACTGCGGAGACGGCATCTTCTTCGTCGAGGACCGTTGCTTGGATGCTTACGGACGGGTGCTGATCCCCCACGCAACCTTTTTGACCGCAGAATAAAAAGGAGGCCTTACCTATGAAAAAAGTCCTTGCCCTGCTTCTGGTCCTGACGCTGGGGCTGGCCCTCGTCGCCTGCGGAAATTCCGCAGAAGGACAAGTGACCGCCTTCCACCCCGAAACCCCGGAAGACTTTTTGGAAACGGTATTGGGAGATCTGAACGGACGGTATTCCTATCACCGCCGCTCCGAGGCCTACCCCGACAAGCCGGAACGAGAGGGGATTGTCGACGTATTTTTTGAAGAAATCGGAACCGCCGAACAGACCGTTTCAGGCACGATCACGAACAAAAAAAGCAAAGGTTCGTGGATCTTTTACGGAAAGGGGAATCTTTTTTCACGGGCCGCAACCGAGGGAACCTCGGTCACATACCGAAACCTCGGAGACGGCAAAATCCCTTCGTTATACGAACCCTGCAACTCCCCGTTGGAGCTCTGCGTTTTGCGGGGAAAACTGGAAGAGAACTTCCTGGACGGAACGGTTCGTGATTATCTGACCGACGAAGCAACCCTCACCGTCGAGGAAGACGGCTCTTACACGCTGACCGTCCCCCTCGGGACAGAGGCCCTCTATCAACTCGGGGAATTCAGCAGCAGAGGAGACGCGCATGAATATATCAGTCCTTCGGATGTGATCTACAAAGCGGACAAAACGGGGACTCTGACCTCGCTGGAAATGGGCCGAGAAGTCAACGGAAAGCCCTTCCGCGTCCTTCGCGTGGATTTCTCTTACGCTCCTGCAGAAAACAAAAAACCCGCTTGGTTTAACGAAGAAGATCCCTTGAATTCGGAAGGGGAACGGAAAGCAAAGCTCATCTATCATCTGGAAAACAAACACACCATTACCCTATCTAAAGACGGGGAAAAGCTGACCGCAACCGTAAGCCGAGGAGACCCGGAAAACAAGATCGTAAAGATCCCTTCTTTCATTCCTACCGAGATCCGCTATGATGCGGGTATTGGCATCCCCTCCGAAAAGAAGATCATCTTGAAAAAATGGACCCCCGAAACAGAGATCCACAAGAATGAAAGAGAAACGTTTTTCTTCAAAGAGGGAACCCGCCCCGCAGAGAACACGCAAAAAAACGTATTCTTTGAAGGAGAATGGGAAATGAAAAACGGGGAACCCACACCGATTCAGTAAACCTAAGAAAACGAAAAAACTGCCCGATTCGGGCAGTTTTTTTGCGTTCTGTGCTTTGTAAAATCGAATTACTTATTCCAAATGGGGTTGCCGAGGGCGATGCGGAAGCCCGTGTTCACGTCCACCACTTCGACGCGGTAGAATTTTGCGTCGGGATTGACGTCGAAGGCGAAATAAGCGGGCTCGGTGCAGGAAATTTCCTCCCCACAGACCACGCCCTTGTCGTCGATGAGGTCGAGGCGGTAGGTATGCTCGGGGTTCTTCACGCTGCGATGGAATTCGTTTACACCCACCAGGAGCGTCTGTCCGTCAAAGGAGCATTCGCCGCCCATTTTCGTGTCTCCCATACACATTTTGATGCCCACGGCACCGCAGACCATATCCCCTTCCCGCAGGCGGGCGATATAGGCGGAATTTTTCTTTTCGTCGGCGTAAATGCAGGTCAGAGCCGTATCCGCGGCGCAGGCGTGGTTATCGTTGCCCCCCGTGGCGTAGATCTTTTTGTCGAGCGCCAGAAGATCCAGCCAAAGCTGATAGTTTGCGGCGGTCATATCGTTGCGATAGTCTCCGTAAAAGACCTCAAGCCCCGTATATTCCCGGAAGAGATAGTCCAGCGGATCGTCGGAAATCATCACCTGCTTGGGGTGAGGATGGACGAAAAATCCGTCGTGCGCCATGATATAATCCACAAGCTCGCAAAAACGGGCAAAGGTGAATTTGGGATACTTAAACCGCCCCGTGATGCCTCCGGTGAATTCGTATTCGGGGAAGGCTTCCAGCATATCCTCCAGAGCCTTGGGATTGTCGAAATGAATGTTATAATGGATGCAGCCCTTCTCCGCCTTGCTGTCGGTGATCCAGGTGCCCGGCTCGGTGGCGCCGAGGAAGAGACCGTCCTCCCACTCGGGGGCGTACATGTGCTCCACCTGACCGTGGTCGAGAATGGCGGCAAAGTCCAGCTTCAGGGCTTCCAAAGCGCCCTTCCAATGGGAAAGGGTGCGGGTCCCGTCGGCCCGATCGGAGGTTTTCGCGTGGTTGTGCAGGTCTCCGAAATAAGCCTTGCGTCCTTCGTAATGAGCTTCCAAGCGTTGAATTTGTTCTTCCGTTGCGTTCATATCCGTATCTCCTTTTTTCTGTTTATTTCACAGGCTTTTGGCCGGGCTTGAAATACTTCGCGCCGCCGATTTTTACCAATTTACCCTCGGCACATTCATAGATGCCGTTGGGCTCCACGTTCCCGCGGAAAACCGCGCCGTTGACGCAGATTTCCCCTTCGGAAATCTCCTCGGCACAGATCACCCGCAGCAGGTTGCCCTGCCGATCGGTGACGGCACGAAGCCCCGCGGAAAGGGTAAACAGCTCCTTGCCCTCCAGCAGCGCCGTGGCAAGACCCTTTTTGCGCAGGAGGGTATAGGTTTTTCCGAAGGCGGTCTGGGTATACTCGGAATCCTCTCCTGCGGAAAGGTTGGACCAGCTGACCTCGTCCATGGAACAATTCACGCCCCACAGGAAGGAGAGGTATTCCAAAAAGGCGAAGATCATGGGTCCGTATCCGTCTCTGCGGGGATCGGGTTCCCCCGTAAAGGGATCGTACTGCTGATGGAAGACCTGATGCTTTTTGCACAGGTCCACCACGTGGCGTCCCACGGCAACGGCACCGGCGTAATGGCCGTAATTGTGGAAAGCGTCCACCGACCGCTGATAGATCAGCCCTTGGCAGGCTCCCGACCAGTTGTTGCAGGGATCGTTGAGAAAATATTCGTTGTTTGCGGCGATGGCGGTCAGGGGTGAGGGGGTCCAGAACTCTTCGGGATTGAAGAGGTGGTAATAGAGAAAATCGTCGGCCATTTCGGGGGTCAGCGTGCCGTGATACATGGCCCGCAGATTGGTGTGGTCCAGACAGGGAATTACCCGATCGTACCGATCCCGATGGAAGCAGGCGTGTTGGGAATCGTCCCAAAGAGATTCCTTGAAATAAGTGCGAATCTCCTCGGCTTTTTCCCGCCAATAGGCCTCTTTTCCGTTGCCCAGAAGGGCGGAAATCTTCGCCAGAATATCCCGGCAGGTGTAGGAATAGTTCATATATTCGGGGGATTCCTGGGGCATATCTCCCATGTCCGTGGGAGGCAATTCGCCGCCGAAGCTGCCGTCCCCGTTGTCCCGTGCGCCGTGACGCAGATAGCGGGTACAGTTGTCCTCCGCCGTGTCCCAGGTGCACCAGACCTCCAAACATCCGTCCCCGTCACTGTCCCGATGGGTCCAGAGGTAATCGTCAAAATCCTCCAATCCACTGTACAGCCGCTCCAGATAGAGGGGATTTTCGTCCAGCATATAAGCCAATTTCAAAGCGGGCAGGGCAAAATAGAAGCCCTGGATCCAGTCGTAGTGTCCCACGATGCCTTTTCCCTTGCCCGCATCGGAAATCATGCCGGGGAAACGGCCGTCTTTCCGTTGATATTGCAGGAAAATCAGCACGTTATTCAGACCGACCTCCAGATTGCGTTTGGCGTACATTTCGCCCCCCAAAGGCTGGGTTTCCAGCCACACGAAGGGATAATTCGACCCCTCACGGATGACGCGGCGGTCGTTGTAGGTCATTTCGTTGCCCTTCAGAAATTCCTCCGCCCGATCGTAAGCCTTTTGCAAGGCTTCGTCCGCAGTTCGGAAGGTCACGGACGTGGGGGAAAATTGATAATCTCTTGCGTGAAATCCCTTTTTCATGGCAAGAACCTCGCTTTCGGTTTGTCTCTTACCGAAATTATAACGGATTTCCGCGGAAAAGTCAAGCCTTTTTTTCAAAAAACATTCTCTTGACAAAAGAAATTCCGTGTGATATAATAATTCTGCGGCAACGCACGAAAAAACGAACCCACCCAAAGAGGTTTTCTATTATGTACCGAATCGCCGAAAAAAAGATCCTCAACCCCACCGTCACCCAATTGCAGATCGAAGCCCCTCTCGTGGCAAAAAAAGCCAAGGCGGGTCAGTTTATCATTCTGCGGGTGGACGAAGAGGGAGAACGGATCCCCCTGACCGTGGCAGGCACCGACCCTGCGGCGGGAACGGTGAAGATCATCTTCCAGACCGTGGGTGCCACCACGGAAAAGCTCGCCCGCAAGGAAGCGGGGGATTTCCTGCAGGATTTCGTGGGACCCTTGGGCGTGGCCACCGAGCTGGAAGGGCTGAAAAAGGTCTGCATCGTGGGAGGCGGCGTGGGATGCGCCATCGCCCTGCCCATAGCCCAGGCGCTGAAAAATTTGGGAGCAGAAGTGACGGGAATCATCGGATTCCGCAATGGAGATCTGGTGATTTTAGAGGAGGAATTCCGCGCCTGCTGCAATACCCTGACCGTCATGACCGACGACGGCTCCTACGGCAAAAAGGGGAACGTCACCCTGCCCTTGAAGGAGCTTTTGGAAAAAGGCGAAAAATTCGACCGCATCATCGCCATCGGCCCCTTGGTGATGATGAAATTTACGGTACTGACCGCCAAGCCCTTTGCCATTCCCGTTACCGTATCCATGAACCCCATCATGATCGACGGCACGGGCATGTGCGGCGGTTGCCGTCTGACCCTGAACACCCCCGCAGGAAAGGTGACGAAATTCGCCTGCGTGGACGGTCCCGATTTCGACGGCTATCAGGTGGATTTCGACGAGGCAATGCTCCGCGGCAGAATGTACGGAGCCTTTGAAAAGCACGCCCACGAAGAAACCTGCAATCTATTCAAAAAAGAAGGAAAATGACCATGGCAACGGCAAACATGAATCCCAACCGAAATCCGATGCCGACCCAGGACCCCGCGGTCCGCGCCCGCAATTTCGACGAGGTGGCGCTGGGATATACCGAAGAAATGGCGCTGGACGAAGCAAAGCGTTGTCTGAACTGCAAAAACGCCCCCTGCGTGACGGGATGCCCCGTTAAGATCCGCATCCCCGAATTTTTGGCAAAAATACGGGATAAGGACTACGAAGGAGCCTATCAAATCATCACCGAATCCTCCTCCCTGCCCGCGGTCTGCGGTCGGGTCTGCCCCCAGGAAAATCAGTGCGAAGCCAAATGCGTGCGGGGCATCAAGGGAGAGAGCGTGGGGATCGGTCGGCTGGAGCGTTTCGTGGCCGATTGGCACAACGCCCACTGCGCCGAAGATCCCGTATTGCCCCCTCAGAACGGAATCCGCGTGGCGATCATCGGATCGGGTCCCTCGGGACTGACCTGTGCGGGAGATCTGGCCAAAAAAGGCTACGACGTGACGGTCTACGAGGCCCTTCACGTAGCGGGCGGCGTTCTGGTATACGGCATTCCCGAATTCCGTCTGCCCAAAAAGATCGTGGCCAAGGAAGTGGAGACCCTCCGCAAGCTGGGGGTCAAGATCGAAACCAACGTGGTTATCGGAAAGACCCTGACCGTGGACGAGCTCTTTGAAATGGGCTACAAGGCCGTGTTTATCGGCTCGGGGGCGGGACTTCCCAAGTTTATGAGAATCCCCGGAGAGACCCTCAACGGCGTCTATTCCGCCAACGAATTTTTAACCCGAAGCAACTTGATGAAGGCCTATCGAAGCAACCCCGAAACCCCCATCATGAAGGGGGGCAAGGTGGCGGTGGTCGGGGGCGGAAACGTGGCCATGGACGCGGCAAGAACCGCCCTTCGTCTGGGTGCGGAGCAGGTTTCCGTGGTGTACCGCCGCTCCATGGAGGAATTGCCTGCCCGACGGGAAGAGGTGGAGCACGCAGAGGAAGAAGGAATTCAATTCCGCCTGCTCTGCAGTCCCACGGAAATTTTAGGCTATCACAACCCCGACGATCCACGGGATCCGAAAAACGGCTTCGTTACGGGAATTTCCTGCATCAAAATGGAACTGAGCGAGCCCGACGAACGGGGGCGCCGCCGTCCCGTGCCCATTCCGGGAAGCGACTTTACCTTGGAGGCGGACACGGTGATCATGTCCATCGGCACCTCCCCCAACCCCCTCATCAAATCCACCACCCAAGGCCTTGCGGTGACCCCAACGGGCGGCATCGTGGTCAACGAAGCGGGGCTGACCTCCCGCGCCGGCGTTTACGCAGGAGGAGACGCGGTGACCGGGGCAGCCACGGTTATTTCCGCCATGGGAGCGGGAAAAACCGCCGCAAAAGCCATCCACGAAGCCCTTTCCCCCACAATCGAATAAACTTCACGCTCTGCAGTCGTTCGGCTGCAGAGTTTTTTTGCATACCGAAAATCACTTGATCGCCGTGCAAATCAATCAAGACGATTGCCGAAAAAGAATCTCTGCGGCGGTCAATCCCGTCCACCTCTTCGCGGTCCAAAGAGGCGCAAAAAACCCCTTCCCCCACCACGCCGCACTGCGGCAGGCGCGGCGGTCCCCCTTCCCCTTTCCCATGGCGGGAAAGTGGACGGCAAACTCGGGTGCGCGGTACGCCGAACCTGATTTCACAGAGAGGTTCTCTCGGAAAGGGGAACAAACGCGAGGCACGGCACATCGGCATGGCTCCCCTTAGTAAGGGGAGCTGTCATCGCAGATGACTGAGGGGATTGACACGGAAAATGTTACCCTCCCCTTGCTAAGAGGAGGCTTACGCTTGTGCACGATTTCTCTTCCGTGCAGTGATCGCGATTTGTAATTCCCTTCCTCCGACAAACCTTTTCCTTCTTCGACAATTTTGTAAAATCTCTTGAAAAATGCGGAAAACCGTGCTATAATGAGGGGCGTTTGTAATATATATAATCACTAAAGATACGGAAAACGGGAGGAGAACATGAAGTACAGTTACTACCCCGGCTGCACCCTGAAGACCAAGGCCAAGGATCTGGACCGCTACGGTCGGCTCTGTGCGGAAAAACTGGGCATCATTCTGGAAGAACCCGACAACTGGCAATGCTGCGGCGGCGTCTATCCCCAGGGGGAAGACGAAATCGCCACCAAACTGTCCTCGGTGCGCGCCCTTGCGGACGCCAAGGAAAAGGGGCAGGATCTGGTGACCCTTTGCTCCGCCTGCCACCACGTGCTCAAGCGGGTCAATCACGATATGAAGCAGAACGAAACCATCCGTCTGCGGGCCAACAATTACCTGAAATTGGACTCCCCCTATCAGGGCGAAACCAACGTGATCCATTATCTGGAAATGCTGCGGGACAAGGTGGGCTTCGACAACCTGAAAAAAGCCGTGGTCAATCCGCAAACGGATCGGAAGATCGCCCCCTATTACGGATGTCTGCTCCTCCGTCCCGGCAAGGTCATGGCCTTTGACGACCCGGAGGATCCCCGCATTATGGAGGATTTTATCCGTGCCATCGGCGCCACTCCCGTGAAATATTCCCAGCGCAACGAATGCTGCGGCGGATATCTGACGCTGGAAAACAAAAAAGCCGCCCAAAAGCGTGCGGGAGCCGTCGTGGATTCCGCCGAGCAGGCGGGTGCGGATCTGATGATTACCGCCTGCCCCCTGTGTCTGTATAATCTGGACGCGAACGTTCCCGAAGGATCGGTTCCCGTTCAATACTTTACCGAAATTCTGGCGGAAGCCCTCGGGGTGAAGGAGGAAGTATGAGTCTGACCAACCAAGTAACAGCGGCAGATATTCTGCGCATCAGCGGCGTGGACGCAAGTCGCTGTATGCAATGCGGCAAATGCTCGGGAGCCTGCCCCAATTACGACGAAATGGATATTCCGCCCCATCGCTTCGCCATCATGGTGCGGCAGGGGAGAATCACCGAACTGATGGAATCTCAGGCCATTTACCGTTGCCTTTCCTGCTTTGCCTGCTCCCAGCGGTGTCCCCGCAACGTGGAGCCCGCCAAGCTTATCGAGGCGGTACGGCTGACGGTCATCCGTCAGAAGGGGCAAAACCACATGAAGGCGGACTCCATCCCCGAAAAGCTGGACGAAAAACTGCCCCAGCAGGCCATCGTCAGCGCCATGCGCAAGTACAGTAAATAACAGGAGAAAGCATTATGCAGAAAATCGGCGTATTCGTATGCTGGTGCGGAAGCAACATCGCCGCCACCGTGGACGTGAAAGCAGTGGCGGAAGCCCTGAAGAGCGAAGCGGGCGTGGTCTTCAGCACCGATTATCAATATATGTGTTCCGAAAACGGACAGGCCATGATCCGTCAGGCCATCCGCGAGCACGGGCTGACGGGCATCGTCGTCTGCTCCTGCTCCCCTCGTATGCACGAGGCAACCTTCCGCAAGACCGCCGTCTCCGCAGGGCTGAACCCCTATATGGTGGAGATCGCCAACATCCGCGAGCAATGCTCCTGGATCCACAAGGATATGGCGGAGGGCACGGAAAAGGCCATCGTTCTGGCACGGGCGGCGGTGGCAAAGCTTCACAAAAACGCCCCCCTCACCGCAGGCACCAGCCCCGTTACCAAGCGGGCGTTGGTCATCGGCGGCGGCATTGCGGGAATTCAGACCGCGCTGGACGTAGCCGACGCGGGCTTTGAGGTGGACATCGTGGAAAAGGCCCCCACCATCGGCGGCCGCATGGCCCAGCTGGACAAGACCTTTCCCACTCTGGACTGCTCCGCCTGCATCCTCACCCCCAAAATGGTGGAAGCGGCTCAGCACGAAAAGATCAACATCATTTCCTACGCGGAGCTGGACTCCCTGTCGGGCTTCGTAGGAAACTTTACGGCAACCATCCGCAAAAAAGCCCGTTATATCGACGAGGACAAATGCACGGGCTGCGGCGTCTGCACGGAGAAATGCCCCTCCCGCAAGGGTCTGGACGACTTCAACATGAAACTCAACAAGCGGGGCGCCGTTTACATTCCCTTCGCCCAGGCCATCCCCAACGTGGCGGTCATCGACCCGGAACAGTGCCTGAAACTGCGGACGGGAAAATGCGGACTCTGTCAGAAGGTCTGCTCCGCCAAGGCGGTGAATTTTGAACAGAAGGACGAGTTGATCGAACGTCAGTACGGCGCCATCGTGGTGGCCACGGGCTTCAAGCCCATCGACGCCTCCGCCTTCAACGAATACGCCTACAACGATTCTCCCGACGTGGTCACCTCCCTGGAATTCGAGCGTATCATGAACGCGGCGGGCCCCACCAAGGGTCAGCTGGTCCGGCCCTCGGATCGGGAGCATCCCCACGAAATCGTCTTCATTCAGTGCGTGGGCTCCCGTTGTACGGAGGATGCGGAAAAGGGCAAGCCCTACTGCTCCAAGATCTGCTGTATGTATACCGCCAAGCACGCCATGCTGGTGCGGGAAAAATATCCCGACGTGAACGTACACGTCTTTTATATCGACGCCCGCACTCCGGGCAAGAACTTCGACGAATTCTACCGCCGCGCCGTGGAACAGTACGGCGTGGATTATATCAAGGGCATGGTGGGCAAGGTCTCCGTGGAGGGCAAGAAGCTTCACGTTCAGGGAAGTGACCTTCTCAACGGAGAGCAGGTTCACATCAATGCGGATATGGTGGTCCTTGCCACGGCCATTGAGCCCGACCCCACCGCAAGAGCCTTGGGGACGATGCTGACCGCCAGCATGGACACCAACGACTTCTTCACCGAAGCCCATCCCAAGCTCCGTCCCGTGGAAAGCCCCACGGCAGGGGTCTTCCTCTCGGGAGTTGCCCAAGGACCCAAGGATATCCCCGAAACGGTGGCCCAGGCAGGTGCCGCCGCGGCGAAGGTCATCGGCCTTCTCTGCAAAAACGAGCTGACCTGCAACGCCTGCGTAGCCCACGCCAACGAGGCCGCCTGCAACGGATGCTCTCAGTGCGAAAGAGTTTGTCCCTACGGGGCAATTTCCTATGAAGAACGGGAAATCCGTTCTCCCGAATTCCGCGGGGTGCGCCGCATCGCCGTGGTCAACGAGGCAGTCTGTCAGGGCTGCGGTGCCTGCACCGTCACCTGTCCCTCTGCCGCCATGGACCTGAAAGGGTTCACCAACAGTCAGATTATGTCGGAGGTGGATGCAATATGTCGATGAATCGGGAATGGACTCCGAACATCGTCGCCTTCTGCTGCAACTGGTGCAGTTACGCAGGGGCGGACCTGGCGGGGTCGGGACGTATGAACTACCCCGCAAACGTGAAAATCATCCGCATCCCCTGCTCCTGCCGTCTGAACCCCATGTTCATTCTGCGGGCCTTCCAGCGGGGCGCCGACGGGGTCATCCTCTGCGGATGCCATCCGGGGGACTGCCACTATTCCACGGGCAACTACTACGCCCGCCGCCGCATGACCGTCCTCTTCTCCCTGCTTGACTACATGGGAATCGAACGGGGACGCACCCGGGTGGAATGGGTCTCCGCCGCGGAGGGAGCCAAATTTGCCGCCACCATGAACGATTTCGTTAAAACCGTCACGGAATTGGGCGAGAATAAGAAATTGGGGGATCTGCGATGCAAGAAATGATCGTAAACCGTCTGCAAGAGCTTTTGCAGGACGACGAAAACCTGCAATTCGTCGGTTGGGAAAAGGGAGAAACGCCCTTCGACCGCACTCCCAAGACCTTTACCGCGGAAACCCTCGGCAATCTCTGCTACGATTCCTTCTGCGGAAGTAACCTTTCCAAATATCTTCTCTCACAGAAGACCGACAAGAAAACCGTCGTCCTGCTGAAGCCCTGCGACAGCTACAGCTTCAACCAGCTCTGCACCGAGCGCCGTCTGAATCGGGACGCCTATCACGTCATCGGGGTGGGATGCAAGGGCAAGATCGACGGAGAAAAGATCCGCAAAACGGGAATCAAGGGAATTCTGTCCGTAAGGGAAGAGGGCGAGACGCTGAAGATCGAAACCCTTTACGGAACTACGGAAATCCCCCGCAAGGACGTGCTTTTGGACAAATGCCTTGCCTGCAAGGGCAAAGAGCACAAATGCGCCGACGAGGTTCTGGGCGAAAGCGAAGACACCTGCGTGGGCGATAAATACGAAACGGTGGCCAAATTGGAAGCCATGACGCCCGACGAGCGCTTTGCTTTCTGGCGGGAAGAGCTTTCCAAGTGCATCCGCTGCAACGCCTGCCGCAACGCCTGCCCCGCCTGCAGCTGCATCAAGTGCGTGTTCGACAATCCCAACTCGGGAGTTCAGAACAAAGCCGCCGCCGACGATTTTGAAGAAAATCTCTTCCATATCATCCGCGCCTACCACGTAGCGGGTCGCTGCACCGACTGCGGAGAATGCAGCCGCGTATGCCCCCAGGGAATCCCCCTGCACCTGCTGAACCGAAAGATCATTCGGGACGTCAACGAGTTTTACGGAGATTATCAGGCAGGAGACGCCATCGGCCAGCGCCATCCCCTCACCGACTTCACCTTTGAAGATTCGGAACCCAACGCAGAACGGAAGGGAGGCGGAAAATGATGAAAAAGCTTCCTTTGGAACAACTGCCCGCCTTTCTGAAGGGCATTTCGGAAACCAAAACCCTCGTGGCCCCCGTGGAAAAGGGCGGTCAGGTGAATTTCGACCTCTGGACGGAGGATTCCACCCTGCGGCTGGACGTGCTGAAGACCGTCAAGAGTGCAAAGGGTGCCTTCTTCCCCCAGGTGGAGGACATCGTTCATTTCCAAATGCAGGGCAAGAACATCGACATCCATCCCGCAGAGGTGCTGACGGAGGATTTCGTCCTCTTCGGCGTGCGCGCCTGCGATGCCCGCAGCTTTGAATTGCTGGATCGGGTTTTCCTTTCCGATCCCACCGACCCCTTCTACGCCGCCCGCCGTGCCCACGGAACCGTGGTGACTCTGGCCTGCAACCGTCCCGAAGAGACCTGCTTCTGCACCAACTTCGGCATCGACGGGGCAGATCCTGCGGGAGACCTTTCCGCCTGGATGACCGAGGACACCCTGTATTTTCAGGCCAACACGGAAAAGGGTGCCGCCCTGGTTGCGGGGCTGGCAGACTGCGACGACGGGGAAATTACCGAAACCCAAAATTCCATCCGTGAAATTCTCAACAAGCTTCCCCTGTCCAACCTGAATCTGACGGGCTTTGAAGGAGATCATCTGAAGGAAAGATTCGACGATCCCCGTTGGGAAGAGCTTTCCCGAGGCTGTCTGGGCTGCGGCACCTGCACCTTCGTCTGCCCCACCTGCCAGTGCTACGACGTGAAGGACTTCGATTCGGGGAACGGCATCCGGCGGTTCCGCTGCTGGGACAGCTGTATGTTCTCGGATTTCACCCTCATGGCCCACGGAACCAACCGTCCCACCCAAAAGGAACGGTTCCGTCAAAGATTTATGCACAAGCTGGTCTATTTCCCCTCCAACAACGACGGGATCTATTCCTGCGTAGGATGCGGGCGATGCCTGGAAAAGTGCCCGCAATCCAACCATATCGTAAACGTAATCAAAACTCTGGGGGTGAAGGAAGATGCATGACAATATTATTCCCATGCTGGGCGTGGTCACGGACATCCGTACCGACACGCCCGACATCAAGACCTTCCGCGTGGAAGGGGTGAACGGAGGCAAGTGCTTCGAGCATATGCCCGGACAATGCGCCATGCTTTCCGTCCCCGGCGTGGGCGAGGCCATGTTCTCCATTACCTCCTCCCCCACGGTGAAGGATTATCAGGAATTCTCCATTAAAAAATGCGGATGCGTCACCGAATGGCTCCACCACATGGACGTGGGGCAACAGATCACCATCCGCGGTCCCTACGGCAGACCCTTCCCCGTGGACGACGCGCTGTTGGGCAAGGATCTTCTGTTCATCGCCGGGGGCGTGGGCCTGGCTCCCCTCCATTCGGTAATCAATTACGTGCTGGACAACCGCTCCAAATACGGAAAGGTTGACATCGTATACGGCTCCCGCTCCAAGGAGGATCTTCTGGACCTGCCCGAAATTCAATCGGTCTGGGCCGATCCCGCCAGCGACATGAAGGTGCATCTGACCATCGACCGGGAACAGGAGGGCTGGGACGGACACGTGGGATTCGTTCCCAATTTCGTCAAGGAGCTGGACTTCCATCCCGACCGCACGGTTCTGGTCTGCGGTCCGCCGATCATGATCAAATTCGTGCTGGAGGCCCTCACGTCTCTGGGCTTTGAAAAGACTCAGGTTTACACCACCATGGAACTGCGGATGAAGTGCGGCGTGGGAAAATGCGGCCGCTGCAACATCGGAGACAAATACGTCTGCAAGGACGGCCCCGTCTTCCGCTTCGACGAGCTGGACGAGCTGCCCGCAGAGTATTAAGGGAGAGAATCGTATGGAAAAGAAAACGCTGAACGTATATATATACGGAAAAAAATATGAGATTCCCGCCGGCCTGACCATCATGGAGGCCATGGAATACGCGGGATACCGTCTGGTCCGCGGCATCGGATGCCGCAACGGATTCTGCGGCGCCTGCGCCACGGTCTACCGCATCAAGGGCGATCGGGAGCTGAAGGCCTGTCTGGCCTGCTCCACCACCGTGGAAGACGATATGTACATCGCCACCTTGCCCTTCTTCCCCCTGGTCAAGGAGCCCTACGACATCGAAAAGGTGCGTCCCGACGAGCAGATCATGATGCAGCTGTATCCCGAGATCTACTCCTGCGTGGGATGCAACGCCTGCACGAAAACCTGCTCTCAGGGGCTGAACGTCATGCAGTACATCGCTCACGCCCAGCGGGGAGAATACGACAAATGCGCCGAAATGTCCTTCGACTGCGTCATGTGCGGCATCTGCTCCGCCCGTTGTCCCGCAGGCATCTCCCACCCCCAGGTGGCCATGCTGGCCCGCCGACTGAACGGCAAATACCTGTCTCCCGAAGCGGTGCATCTCACCGAACGGGTGAAGGAGATCGAGGACGGACTTTGCTCCGAAGCCATCGAGGCCCTCATGGCAAAGCCCATCGAAGAGATCAAAGAACTTTACAACAACCGCGATATTGAGAAATAAGGAGGGAGCGACGATGATTTTTACCGAAGAAATGCTTCAGTCCATGCGGAAGGTAGAAGCCGCGCGGGAAGCCAACATCAAGTACGAACCCCGTCGCATGACGGCGGAAGAAAAGGACGCCCTCCTCAAGCAGTATCACCCCGACTATAAAAAGAGCGGATTTTCCACCATCCACATCGGCCCCAACAAGGGCGAAAAGGCCCCCGTTGAACTGGTAGACGTGCTGGAAGGCCGCAGCCGCGTGATGGATCTTCTGATCAACCCCAACCAGATCGACTACGATGTGGACGTTCTGGTCATCGGCGGCGGCGGAGCAGGCTCTGCGGCAGCCATTGAAGCCCACGCGGCAGGGGCAAACGTGATGATCGCCACCAAGCTGCGCATCGGCGACGCCAACACCATGATGGCGGAAGGGGGCATCCAGGCGGCAGACAAGCCCGGAGACTCCCCCGCCCACCACTATATCGACGTCATGGGGGGCGGACACTACGTCAACCGTCCCGAGCTGGTCCGCAAGTTGGTTATGGACGGCCCTGCGGCCATCAAATGGCTCAACGAGCTGGGCGTGGAATTCGACAAAGACGCGGAAGGCAACATGATCACCACCCACGGCGGCGGAACCTCCCGCAAGCGCATGCACGCGGCGGCGGACTACACGGGGGCGGAAATCATGCGGACCCTGCGGGACGAAGTATTCAACCGCAAGATCCCCGTTCTCGACTTCACCGCGGCCATCGAACTCTTGTTGGACGACAAGGGCAACGCGGCGGGTGCGGTGTTGCAGAACACCGAAACGGGTGAAATCCTCATCGCCCGCGCAAAATGCGTCATTCTGGCCACGGGAGGCGCAGGACGGATGCACTATCAGGCCTTCCCCACCTCCAACCATTACGGAGCCACCGCCGACGGGCTTGTAATCGGATACCGTGCCGGGGCCAAGCTCCTCTATCAGGACACCCTGCAATATCACCCCACGGGGGTCGCCTTTCCCCAACAGATCTTCGGAGCGCTGGTCACCGAAAAGGTGCGCTCCATGGGAGCCAAGCTGATCAACAGCGAAGGGGAATGCTTCATGCATCCTCTGGAGACCCGCGACGTCTCCGCCGCCTCCATCATTCGGGAATGCTCCACCAACGGGAAGGGCGTCTCCACCCCCAGCGGCGGCAAGGCCCTGTGGCTGGATACTCCCATGATCGATATGATCCACGGCAAGGGCACCTTGGAAAAGCGTCTGCCCGCCATGCTGCGGATGTATCTGACCTTCGGCATTGATATGCGCAAGACCCCCATTCTCATCTATCCCACCCTCCACTATCAGAACGGAGGTCTGGAGATCGGCGCCGACGGCATGACCAACGTGAAGAATCTTTACGTAGTCGGCGAAGCGGTGGGCGGCATCCACGGCCGCAACCGTCTGATGGGCAACAGCCTTCTGGATATTATCGTGTTCGGCCGCAGTGCAGGTCAGCAGGCGGGAGCACGGGTCAAGGACATCACCGTAGGCAAGCTGAACCTTGACCACGTAGTACGGTACGAAACGGAACGGCAGGAAGCGGGCATCGACAGCTACGAGCCCTCCCCCCGTCTGTTCCCCAATTATACGAGAAACGTCATCAACTGGAGGAAATTATGAGAGAGATCCACGTAAACAGCATCATCGATACCATCGAAAAACTGTGTATCGACGCCAACACCCACCTTCCCTGCGACGTCAAGAATGCCATTGAACGGTGCCGTGCCTGCGAGGACGGATCCATCGCCTGCGGAATTCTGGACAACATCATCGAAAACTACAACATCGCCGACAAGGAAAACGTTCCCATCTGCCAGGACACGGGCATGGCCTGCGTCTTTCTGGAAATCGGACAGGACGTTCACATTGTGGGCGGAGACCTGACCGAAGCGGTCAACGAGGGCGTCCGTCGCGGCTACGCCAACGGATATCTCCGTAAATCCGTGGTCAAGGACCCCGTCCGTCGCGGCAACACGGGAGACAACACCCCCGCTATGATCTACACGGAAATCGTTCCCGGCGAAAACGTCAAAATCACCATCGGCCCCAAGGGCTTCGGCAGTGAAAACATGAGCGCCGTACGGATGTTCAAGCCCTCTGCGGGACTTCAGGGCATCAAGGACTTCATCATCGAAACCGTTCAGGCGGCAGGCCCCAACCCCTGTCCTCCCATCGTCATCGGCGTGGGCATCGGCGGAACCTTCGACAAGGCCGCCCTGTTGGCCAAGAAAGCCATCATGCGTCCTCTGGACACCCATCATCCCGATCCCTATTACGCGGATCTGGAAACCGAAATGCTGAACAAGGTCAACGAGCTGGGCATCGGGCCCCAGGGCTTCGGAGGGAAGACCACGGCCATCGGGCTGAACATCGAAACCCTTCCCACCCACATTGCGGGCATGCCCTGCGCCATCAACATCAACTGCCACGTAACCCGTCATAAATCGGAGGTGCTGTAATTATGGAAAAACGTGTTCAACTTCCCTTGACCGAAGAACTGGCCAAGACCCTGAAAGCGGGAGATACGGTTCTTCTGACCGGTTATATCTACACCTCCCGTGACGCAGGTCACAAGAGAATGTGCGAAACCCTCGCAAAAGGGGAGCCCCTTCCCTTCGACCCCACCGACGCCACCATTTATTACGTAGGCCCCACCCCCGCAAAGCCGGGCCAGGTCATCGGCTCCGCAGGCCCCACCACCAGCGGCCGCATGGATGCCTACGCCCCCACCATGATGAGCGTGGGTGCCCGCGGCATGATCGGGAAAGGTGCCCGTCTGCCTGAGGTCGTAGAGGCTATGAAGAAATATTCCGGCGTTTATTTCGGCGCCATCGGCGGAGCGGGCGCTCTGCTGGCAAAGCAGATCAAGAGCAGCGAGCTGGTTGCTTACGAAGATCTGGGTGCGGAAGCCCTCCGCAAGCTCTACGTGGAGGATATGCCCCTGGTGGTCATCATTGACTGCGAAGGCAACAACCTCTACGAATTCGGCCCCGCAAACTATTTGGCACAGAAAGGAAACTGATTGATATGGCACATTTTCTGGAAGCGTTAATGATTCTTCTGTTCGGCCTCTCCTGGCCCATTTCCATCCGCAAATCCTGGATTTCCCGCACCGCAAAGGGCAAGAGCCTGTTCTTTGAAGTGTTCATCTGGATCGGCTACATTTTCGGAATCATCGCAAAATTCGTCACCCTCACCGAAACGGTGAAAGCAGGAGGATCGTTGCCCTGGATCTTCTATCTGGGCTGGGCCTTCTACTTCCTCAACTTCATCGAAATCACCATCGACATCCTGCTCTATTTCCGCAACACGAAGCTGGACAAAAAGCGGGAAGCCGGAGAAATTGAGTAATCAACACGCAAAAACCGCCGCGTTTCCTGCGGCGGTTTTGCTTCAATAAAGAGGAGAAATAGGATGAAATTGAATCAAATCAACATCCGCGACCCCTTTATTCTGCCTTATGAAGGGAAATATTACCTCTACGGATCGCGGGTAGGCGTTCCTTCCGAAGAAAAATCCTGGGGCGACCAGACGGGCTTCGACGTGTATATTTCCGAAGACCTGGAAAATTGGAGCGAGCCCAAGAGTATTTTCGAGATCTCCCCCGATTTTTGGGGAGAAAAGGATGCATGGGCCCCGGAGGTCCATTATTATAAGGATAAATTCTATCTTTTCGGATCCTTCATCGCAGAAGGAAGACCACGCGGCACCCATATCCTGGTCTGCGACACCCCCGACGGAACCTTCCTCCCCCTGTCCAAAGCCCCTGCCACCCCCTTGGATTGGGAATGTCTGGACGGCACCTTCTACGTGGATAAAAAAGGGACGCCCTACATGGTCTTTTGCCACGAATGGGTGCAGATCGGAAACGGTACCGTCTGTGCCGTACGGTTATCCGAAGACCTTTCCGCCCCCATCGGAGAACCCCTTCAACTATGGAAGGCCACGGATTACAAGGATTGCCACGGAGGCAGAAACAACGATCGCTTCGTCACCGACGGCCCCTTCCTTTTCCGGGAGGGAGAGGATCTCTACGCAATCTGGTCCTCCTTCAACGCCGACGGATACGTGGAGCTGCTTTGCAAAAGCGACAACGGGGAAATTGACGGAAGCTGGTCGGTTCTTGACCGTCCTCTTTCCGCGGAAAACGGCGGTCACGGCATGATCTTCACCGCCTTTGACGGGAAAGATTTTTTCGTCATGCACCGTCCCAACAAGCCCCCCACCGCAGAACGCCCCGTTCTCTTTCCCCTTCACCGTAAAGACGGGGAATTTTACGTATAACCGAAACAAAGGAAACGCCCCGCGGCAAAAACGCGGGGCATTTTTTTATCCTATTCATAAAATGGAAGGAAAGGAGGTGTAACGATAATATGAAAGATACCGTATTTCTCGAAAAGCTCCGCTTTGCGGCAACCCAACCCTCAATCTATCTTTGGGGAACCTTCGGCATGCGGCTTACCGAGAATCTGATTCAACAAAAAATGGCTCAGTATCCCAACCGATATTCCCCCCAGCGGGTGGATTATCTGCGTACGCAGATCCCCGATCAACCCTGGGCGTGGGACTGTGCGGGGCTGATCAAAGGCATTCTGTGGGGCTGGGAAGGAAATCCCACGCTCTCCTACGGAGGCGCACAATACGAATCCAACGGGGTACCCGATCTGAACGTGAGCGGCCTGGAGCGGAATTGCTACGATCTGTCGGAGGATTTTTCCAACCTTCGCCTCGGAGAATTGCTCTTCTATCCCGGTCACGTAGGGGTCTACGCAGGGGACGGCACCGTCATCGAAGCCACTCTGGACTACGAGCGGGACGGGGTGGTGATTTCCGATTTATCCCGCCGCAACTGGACCCGCCACGGGAAACTGAACTTTATTGAATACGGAGAGGAGGAACCCGAACTGAAAACCTTTTTGCACGTGGAAAAGATCGGACTGTACCTGCGGGACAGTCTGACCTTCAACAGCCGAAACAAGGCCTCGGGCAAAACCCTGGCCTTCTGCCCCGTTGGAAGGGAAATGGAGGTTCTGGAATTCATCCCCGGTCTCCAGCCCGACGGCTATCAGTGGCTCCGCACCCGTTATAACGGGGTGGAGGGATATTCCCAGCTGGATTCCCAATGCTATTATCTTTTCCGCAAATAAAGCATCTTGACAAAATCCTTGCGGCGTGATACAATAGGAAGAACAAAGTATGACGAATGCGAGGAATCGGCCGTGGAATGGTTTGCAAAATATTCATCCAACACCTTGGGGGCAGGGGGGAATCAATTCGTTTTCCGCCCCAAGAAAAACGAGGTGCAAAGGGGACGGGTCTATTATCGGATCTTCGCAGGAGGAACCTACGAATATTCCCTGCTCTATTCCAACGTAACCGACAGCACCTTCGCCGACGGGTCGGTGAGCCGATGCAATCAAATCTGCGACGAATGGGAGCTTTTGGGGGTGAAGGTGGGTCTTTGCGATTTCTGCGACGGAAAAACCGCCGCCGACCCCGTTGAAGCCGTATCGCTGACCTTTGGCGGAAAAACGGAAAAAACCGTGGCTCCCGGGGAATTTTTCACCTCGGACCCCGTGAAGATCACCGCAAAAAAGGGACAGTACCTTTGCGTGGAAATCACCTACCGCGGAAGCGTTGTCCCCATCCACGAGGAAAGCATTCTGCCCGCCTTCGTATGGGCGGAAAATCAATGGAAGCCCTCCCGCAACTTCCCCTTTCCCGGCATGATCGGCTGCGACCGCAAAACCAAGGGAACCGTGGGCTTTTGGGGGGATTCCATCACCCAGGGCTGCGGCACCCCCTGCAACGCCTACGCCCATTGGAACGCCCCTGCGGCAGAGGCCATGGGAGAGGAGTACGCCTTCTGGAATCTGGGGCTGGGGTACGCCCGCGCATCGGACGCCGCATCCAAAGGGGCCTGGATGTTCAAGGCCAAGCACGTAGACGCCATGGTCCTTTGCTTCGGCACCAACGATATCGGCAAAAACCACACCCAAGAACAAATTATTGCGGACCTGACCGAAATTTTGTCCACGTTGCAAAAGGCAGGCATCAAGGTCCTGCTTCAGACTCTGCCGCCCTTCAACTGGCAGAATGAAAAACTGGAAATCTGGCGCAACGTGAATCAATATATCCGCGAAAATCTTGCCAAGCAGGCCGACGCGTTTTTCGACGTCGCCCCCCTCCTGACCGACGGCCCCGAAGAAAACGGCACCTGCAAATACGGCGGTCACCCCAACGAGGAAGGCTGCCGCGTCTGGGCAGAAGCCCTCACCCCCGTCCTGCGGGAATTTTTGGAAAAAGCCTTCGTATAAAAAACGAGAACTCCCCGATTTCGGAGAGTTCTCTTTCTTTTTCGTCAATTCAGAAATTCAGAGGCCGACCGTGCGGCAACGATCCCGATTTCGTTGTATCCGGGCTGGAGATAGTGAATCCCCGTGTGGACCGCAGCGATTTCGGTGGGATTCCCGTAGGCTTGCGCATGAACGGAGAAGGGATATTGGGAATTCGGATAGGCGGTTTCCCAATAGTTGGTAACGCCGCTTGCAGAAATCCACTGATCGTTTACGGAACAAGCCATAAAGGCGTCGGAGGTCTCGGAAACGAAGGCCTTTTGTGCAAGGCGAGGACCGTTGTCCACGGTATCAATGGAGGGGTTTCCGGTTTCAAACGCACGTACCAGAATGATTCCGCAGGCTTCCGGTTGTTTGTTTCCGGTCAAGACCACGTCTTGTTTCAAATTCTCGTGGAGATTGTCCAGTTTTGCCCGATAATCGGCCTCCGTTGCACTCTTGTTGCTTTCGCCCTGCAGCCAGAAATAAGCAAAATGATTCAACTCGTAATGTCCGGCCGCAACTTCCGCGTCCATGGTGGCCTTGACGTTTTCCATGATTGCCACGCACATTTCGTAGCGGTTCAGTTTTGCGGGCGTGGTTTCCCCCGCCGCGGGCACGAAGTCGGGTTGCCAGGCTTCGATGGCAGAGGATCCTGCGGCACAGTTGACCACCCAGACCTTTTCGCCGGTCAACTTATTCCAATTCCAGGCAAGTCCGCTGTCAAAACCGGCTTTTCCCAGATTCCCCGAAGAAAAGGAATCCAAGGGATATTCCAGCACGGTTCCGCTTCGGGACAGGTCGGAGGTAAGGGACCGTGCCACGAAGGAAGAAGCGTTGTCGGCGGAAAGCCGTTTTGCGGAAGAGATCCCCGCAACGGCGGTGGCGTGACTCGTGGTGGACCATGCGTAGGTGGTGTAAACCTGCCCCGCGTCACAAACGATGGACTGATTGCGCGCCTTTTGATAAACGAGCGCATCGTCTCCCACGGTGGAGCCTTCTGCGTTGCTTTGACCGATAATCAGGAATACGGAAATGGGCGCTTTTTCCACCGTAACCTCGTACGCGTCGCCGTTTTCCAGCGTGACGAGGGCCGTACCGACGCCGCAGGCAACGCCCACGTCACGGTTCAAGGTGCTCTTCGCCTTCATGACGTTGTCGTCTGCACTGTCGGTCCCCGTTTTTTGCGAGGTCACGGTAAGGGTCTCTACCCTTTCGATGGCATCGGGGAACTGATAACGGTCATCGTATTTTAAGGTCAGCTTCGTGGGAAGCTTCACCGCCTTGGCAAAGGAGACGGTGGCGGAGGCAACCTTTGCTACCGAACCTGTGGGCGTACCCTCAATGGTCAGGGTATAAACGGTCTTCGGGGCGTTTTCAACGGTGGTTCCTTCCGCGGTGGGCAGGGTTGCCGTTTCCTTGTCAGACTGAACCGTAAGCCCGTCGGCCCCGTCCCCGTCGGTGATGGACAAGGTCGCATCCACGGCGGCGTTGGAATGGTTGACAACGGTAACCGCCAGATCCTTATCGGTCCAGCCGCCGGCGACGGCGTCGATAAATTCATGCTTCGCGGGATCCCAAACGCCTTCCGCCCCTGCCGCGTAGTCAAAGGCAAAATCGCTGTTTTCCCAAAGAATATCCAGCGAATACACCGCGTCTGCGGGAACGTAGGGGTCGATTTGCACGGTCAGATCGTTGTCTTCGGGAGTCAGGCCGGGAGTTTCCTGCCGGATGGTAAACTGATCCACCACCAAACCGTTCGCCTGCTTCACAGTCATCACCAATCGATCCTGCTCCACGCGGACCGCAGTATACGTGGGCTGGGTCAGCTGAGGCGTAATAATACTGTACATTTCCTCCACGTGAGACGTGTCGGACGTGCCGTCGTGGTTCAGCGCGGTGGAACCGAGGGTGGCATAAATCGTTCCGGTGCCCTTCGGAATGGTATCGGTGAGGGTTTTCGTCACGATCTCCCCGTTCTTCATGGGATAGGAACGCGTGACGAGATGGGAGTGTCCCTGCAGAACGAGGTCCACGCCGTAGCCTTCAATGACGTCGTAAAGCCAGGGCCTGCTTTCGCTTCCGCCCAAGCGGTGATAAACGGGTTCGTGGAAGAGCATGATGGTCCACTCCGCATCCTTGTTTGCTTCCAGATCGTTAATCAACCATTGACGCTGTGCTTCCAGAAGATACTGATCGTCGGCACAGTAGGAGCCGGTGTTCAGCACGATAAAGTGTGCGTTGCCGTAATCGTAGGAATAGATGGTTTCATCCGCCTGCCCTGCCACGTCAAGCAAATTGGAATTGGTAATCTTCCCGATCTGCGTGGCGTCGAGGGCGGCCGTTCCCCCGTTGTTGGGGTGGTTGAAGTGAAGATCGAAATAGAAGGGGTTTCCGTAAATCCACGCATCGTGGTTTCCGAGGGTCGCAAAATGCGGAACCGTTGCCCCGTGTTCTCCCAGGGTCTTGAAATACATATTCCACATACCCTTGTCACTTCCGGTTTCCACCACGTCGCCGGCATGAAGCAGAAATGCGGGATTGGGAACCTCAGCGAAGGCAAGGTCGAGGGCCGCTTTGGCAAACATGAAGCCCTTGACGGACTTTTCGGTGCCGTCCCAGGTAATGCCCTGGGTGTCACCCACCGCAAGGAAGGTGAAGGAATCTTCCGTTCCGGAGGCGGTTTGGAAGGTGTAAACCTTGCTCCAATCCTCCGCGCTCGTGCTGTCCTTTTTTCCGATCTGATATTCGTAGGTGGAATTTGCCGTCAAGCCGAAAAGATCGCACTTGAAATAATCCTCGTCTGTGGTCTCCACGGCCTCCGTCTCCTTCACCGCGTCCACGACGGTCCATTGGGTTTCGCCGGAAAGACGGTATCGAAGCGCCATGGCGTCTTCGCCCAGATAGGCGGCGGTTGCCGTCCATGCAAAGGCACGGGTGGTGGCCGCATCGGAGAAGGAGGAGACCAGATTATAAACGTTTGCCTGAAAACCGGTATACTGAGGCTCTTCGGTGGTCAGCTCGTAATCCGTAACGGAAACGTTCTGATAGTTCAGCGTTGCCGCACCTGCCGCATCGGCATCGGTGGAATACACGTTGATCCGATCCCCGCCCAAAAGGGTATAAAACCCTCTGCGAACCACGGCACCGTCGGGCAGGATCGCCTCAACCGAGACCATTTCCTGGTCGGGATTGATCCATGCGGTCACCTGATATTCCCCCGTGCCGAAGGTAGCGGAAACCTTCTTACCCCCCACACTCAACGAAGCGGGGCCCACGGAAAACAGTTCGCTTGCACCCAGTTTGACCGAAACCTTTTCCGATCCGTTATAGTGAACGGTGGTCTTGTATATCGCCTGCGTTCCGGAGGCAATTTCCAGATCCGCGGTCTGAATGACGGGGGTGGTCTCCGCCGTAAATTTGAAATGATCAATCTCCACGCCGCCGTCTTCACAACGAAGGACCAGATTGGTCATGGAGGCACTCTGTGCCGTCATGTCCGTAAAGCTACCGTTCGACCGAACCCCGGAGAACAGAAGGTCCCCCTTCGCGTTGGTCACTGCCACGGTGAAGACGGCACCCTCCCAGATGATCTTGCAATGCAGGGTCTGGTTGGCGTACTTTTCTTCCGTATAAGTGTCGGAGGGATTGTCGGGGCATTTTACCAAACCGTCGGTGCTGTTTATTTCCAAGGCGGTATAATATCCCCCGAAGGCCACGTACAGGGCTCGGGTATAGTTCTTGGTGTTCCACAGACTCCCGTCACCGCTGTCGGTCACGTTGAAATCAAATTCAAAAGTATATATTTTTGCAGGATCGAAGCCCCCCACGTTGGGCACCTTCATCCAGTTGAACCGAACGCTGGTTTTGTCGGTCATCTTCATGATTCCGTTTTCCAACACGGGGGCAATCGCGTCGGTTTTCTGTACGTCTTCCAATCCCCAAAGGCCGGAATACGCCATGGTGCCGGGACCGTCAAAATTCTGCGTATAGGTCTTCGTCCCGTCGGTCAGAACCACGTTGTCCAAGTTCGTCACACCGTCCTCACAACGCCAGACGAAGGAATTCGTGTACTTGTTCAGCGTAGCGTAATTATCGTTGGTGCGGTAGCCTTGAACGACTACGGTGTCCCCGTTTTTCACGGTAGTTGCAATCTTCTTCTCTGCAGGGATCCATTGAACGGTGCAGGAATAAACGGTGTTCTCCTTATAAAGACTGACGTCGCACCAGGATTCGGTAGACCCGCCGTCCACGTTCCCTGCACGGATTCCCAGCGGTTTGGGAGAAGAACCGGTATCGTTTGCGGTTCTTCCGCTTCGCATTTCGATCTGGTTGTAGTATCCCGCAGGCCCGAAGAACAGTTCTCGGTTCCACGTTTTGTCGTTGGGGTCGGACGTGCTGACCGTCTTGTTGTCCCCAAAATCGACAACCGTAACGTCAAAGGTCAGCGTATACGTTTTGTCCGCGCTGAAGGTGGCAAAATCTTGCAGTTTCGTCCAGTTCAGACGGACGCCGTCCCCCTCGTTGAACCGCAACACCCCCGAGGCAGGTTGCGGTTGGGTTGCGTCGTAATATCCGTAGGCCTCCGTCGACTTGGTGTCCAGATATTCCGTCTGCCACACGTTGGAGGCATCGAAGATGGCAGCCCCGAATCCGCTGTAGTCAAAGGATTCTTCATAGGTAATCGGACTGGCAACCTCTTCCGCCGCGGACTTCACCGTCCAAGGAGCCCATCCGAGAAAGGGAAGGACCATTGCAACGCAAAGAATCGCGGCAATCCATTTTTTCATATTGATAACTTCCTTTCATAACTGGAAATACGTATCCAACCGTATTGTAACACATACCCCTTGACAAAGCAAGAAATTTCCTGTATAATATATAGCAGGAAGTTGACTTTGAGGTGGTTTTTATGAAAGAAACGCTTACGCATCAGGTATACAATACGTTTAAGTCCGATTTGTCCACCGCAATCCATCGCAACGAATTTTCCGCAAAGCATTTTCATAAAAACGCGGAGCTTTTGATTTGCGTTCGGGGAACCTGTCAATGCCAGATCAACAATCAGGATTACCGCCTTTCGCAGGGGCAAGCCGTTTTTATCTGCCCCCTGCAGGTTCACAGCTTCACCGTATCGGAGGATTCCGCCATCCGAAGGATCACCTATCACGAGCATCTGATTTTGACCATATCCAAATCCCTGATGGGGCGCGTCCCCCAAAATCCGGTATTTCGGGCAAATCCGAAGATCCTGCAATTTTGCCTGGACTTTCTGAACGATTGCTTCGGGGAGGAGGCTTGCAACCTGAAGCGGGTCGAACCCTTTGAAAAGCGCATGGAAATCAAGGGCGTATTGCACTTGTTGGGGGGAGAATTTTTAAGCCGGGCAACGCTGATCCAAACGCCGAAGGTTGACAATTTCGCCTTGGAGATCTTCCAGTACATTACCGACAATTTTGAACGCGACGTTTCTCTGAAGGAAATTGCGGCGCAACGGGGCTATAACTATCAGTACGCGTCCCGCATCTTCAACCGCTATCTTGACATGAACTTTAAGCAGGTTTTGAATCAGTATCGGGCGCAACAGGCCTTTGCTCTGCTGCAGGATACGGACCTTCCCGTGTCCCACATCGGCCTTGCCTGCGGCTTTCAAAGCATTCGCTCGTTTAATCAGATCTGCCGTGATATCTTCGGAAAAACTCCGACCCAACTGCGTAATTCCGCAAAAATCACTCCGCAACAAGCCCCCTGACCGCAGACCTCGCGTTTCAAAAGCCTGCAATTCGTGCTGCATCTCGTTTCTTTTTTTGCCCTTTCGACGCCTTTTTTGAAAAATAACAAAATAATTTTGCAATTTCCCCCTTGACAAGCGGGCAAAAATGTATTATAATAGTTAGGCAATAAACGTGCAGGTGTAGTTCAATGGTAGAACTCCAGCCTTCCAAGCTGGCCACGGGGGTTCGATTCCCCTCACCTGCTCCATTTTTTTATTAGCCTTTCGTTCGAACGAGGACCTTTTCCCGTCGGTGTTCTTTATAGAATCGAACGATTCCGCCCTCTTGCTCCATATTTATCCCGGGAAAAATCCGGGGGTTTAGCTCAGTTGGTAGAGCGCCTGCTCCGCAAGCAGGAGGTCACGGGTTCGACTCCCGTAATCTCCACCAATAATAAAATACCCACCCTTCATGGGTGGGTATTTTATTATCTGATCGAAGAGATGGAGGGAGTCGAAAGGGGTGGGAGTGAATGAGGCTCCGGGGGAGCCTCAGAGCCACCCCGCGTTTTGCCCGCAGGCAAAAAGACTCCCGTAATCTCCACAACAACAAGCCCCACCCTTCATGGGTGGGTATTTTATTGTCTGATCGAAGAGATGGAGGGAGTCGAAAGGGGTGGGAGTGAATGAAGCTCCGGGGGAGCCTCAGAGCCGAGGGCCGCCCGAGCCGCAGCGAGGGAGACTCCCGTAATCTCCACTACAACAAGCCCCACCCTTCATGGGTGGGTATTTTATTATCTGATCAAAGAGATGGAGGGAGTCGAAAGGGGTGGGAGTGAATGAGGCTCCGGGGGAGCCTCAGAGCCACCCCGCGTTTTGCCCGCAGGCAAAAAGACTCCCGTAATCTCCACCAAAACACAAAAATCCCGCAACCACAACGGTTGCGGGATTTTTCTTTGTCATTATCGACTTTTTTCCATCCCAATATTTTGCAATCTTGCAAATATCAGCAACAATTTCACAATCTGTTACTGCGTTTTTGGAATCCATTCTGCCACAAATTCCGACACAAAACGTATTTTATAAAAAAATAAAGGGAGCGTTTGGCTCCCCGTCCCATATCCTCATCGGAAGATGAGATCTCCGCATATTCTCGGGAATAATTTTTCGATCTCCTACTTTCGTTCCGGGTCAACTTTAATACGGACGATCTTTGTGATTTCGGGATTTTCTCGATCCCGCTTTGACTTGACATTTTCGGAGTTTTGTGGTATACTACCATTACTGATAGTCATATAGGCCGCATTTTCACCTGTATAGGTGTAATCGGCTGGGCTATCAGTTTTTTATTCATGCCTACTGTGGACATAAAATTGATTCGTCCTACTTTGATTCGATTCCTTATTAAAACGTAGATAAAATCTGTCTATAAAAATCGGGTTCAGGGGCGATTTCATATCGGCCTTGGCGAGGCGATCCATTTCCGTCGGGGCGTGAGGATGGCGGGTTATGGGGAATCTCCACAGCGGTGGATATCCATGTTTTTTTGCAAAAGTTCTTGACATCGGTGGGGGAATGTGATAAACTGAAAGAAAGAATTTCCGACGAGACAGAAAGAAGGCTTGGAAGATGGAAACGACGTGGGAGAAAGCGCCCCATTGGGTGGGGCTGACCGACCAGAAAAACGCCCGCTTGATCGTCCGCGATCTTGCCGTGGAGGATTGGAGCCGCGACGGGACGGTTGTATGGGAATACAAAGAGCCGAGAACCCGTGCCTGCGCGGGAATCAAGTTCCGAAACAGTCCTCTGTTCGGGGGCGAGGTGGTGCTCTTCTGCGGACCGGAGGGGGCGGGAATTCTGTCCTTCAAGACCAAAGAAATGCTTTATTTTACCACCAAGGTGGGGGTCAATCCCCACGCGGTGGAATTGCTTCCCGACGGCACCTTTCTCGTTGGCTCCACAACGGACGGCAAGGTATGCGTGTTTGCGGCCGCAAAGGGAGAGGTGGAGCCCGTCCAGACCTTTTTCTATGAAAATATTCACGGGGCCTTGTGGGATCCGAAATACGGGGTTGTGTGGATGGCAGGGAGAACCAAGCTCAGCGCGTTTTCCGTGACGGGGGATGCGGAAAATCCCCATTTGTCCCCCCTCCCCGAAAAGGTCTACACCACCGGCGATTGGCTTCACGATCTGGTTCCCTGCTACGGAGATCCGAAAAGTCTGTTCGTCACCTGCGGAACGGGGATTTTCCGCTTTGATAAAGAGGCGGGGCAATTTACCGATTCCTACCCCTGTGCCGACCTTGCGGCAGGCATCAACACCTCCCCCGCGGCAGGAGCCTTCCCCGACGGCGTGATGGCGTTGATGCAAGTGATTTCCGGACAGACCGTCTATCGGGAATGGTGCATGAATCAAGTGACCGTTCTGGTTCCGCAGGACGATGGAACCGCAAAAAAAATCATCCGCATCGCCCCCGACGACGCTTATTATAAAGTCCGCGTTTGCAGTTTTGATTATCAATAAATACTGATCCCCCGCTATGCGGGGGACTTTCAGTTTCGGGCATCGTCCTAATACTACAGGCGCGCATCACAAAATGAACGATGCGCTTTCGTGAGCCTCCCCTTAGTAAGGGGAGGGGGACCACGAGTGGTTTCAGTGAGACTCTAAAAATTCAAGTCGCAGACGCCGAATTTTTAGCTAAGTCGAACTAATGCAGAGCGAAGCGATGCTGGAAGGGATTGACAGCCGCAGAGATTCTTTCCCTACGGAATTGTGGAACGTAACATTTTCCGTGTCAATCCCCTCAGTCTTGCCTTCGGCAATCCAGCTCCCCTTACTAAGGGGAGCCTTAACGGGTGCGCCGCGTTCAATTTTTACTTTCCGCACAACCGACTCCCCTCAAAACTCTTTCAACCTTCAAGTTCTTCTCATCGGCAATCGCCTACGCGACGATCGCGTAGTTTTCTGTATACAAGAATCAGACCGAAAGGGATTTTCCTCTCGGTCTGTTTTTTTTTCGAATCAAAGCAACTCGTTCAGGGCATCGGCGATGCGGGCGGCGAGGAGGTGCTTGGTGGGCGGGTGGATGTTGTCGGTTTCGCTGACGTCGGCGGAAATCGCGGTTCGGACGGCGGGCAGTTCCTGCGAAATCTCGGCCTGTGCCTTCTGAATGTTGCTCCAGCCTTCTCCGAGACGGGGACCGAAATCGGCAATCTGCACCACCACGAAGGGCAGTGCGTCATCGCGGAAGGATTCCCGCCAGACACGGATCATTTCGGTCAATTCTTCCTTATAATAGCGGGATTCCACGTCGTGCCAGTTGCTTTCCCCCTGATACCAAGCCACGGCGGAGAGGGAGAAGGGGAACAAGCAAGCGAGAGATTTGCGGAAGAGAATGCCCTCTTGGTTCCATACGTGGTATTTGGCAACGGTATGGTCCGCGTTCCGTCCCTCGGGAGCAATCGAAATCCCTAAACGCTCCAAGGTTCCCTCGGGAAGCCAGGATTCGATGATGGAGGCCCCCTGATAGCAGGAGATCAAGCCCACGGCCACGCCCTTTTCGGCCCGCAGTTTGCCTACCATATAAGCCAAGGCGGACCATTGGGGAGCGTTTTCTGCCGTGCAGACTACCCAGCCGTCGGCAGGGGAATAGGGCTCGCCCTCCTCAAGACGGGGTGCGGTAAAGAGACGCATCATGGGATGGCCGCAGATCTCCTCCTTGGGATAATTGGACTCACGGAGCTTGAACTGCATATTGGACTGGCCCGACATCAGCAGGACCTCGCCAATATAAATATCCTCCAGAACCGTTTCGCTTCCGTCTAACGATGCGGTCAGAACGTAGGGGCCGCCGTATTCCATGGGCGGGAATTCCACCTCCCACGTGCCTTTCGCGGTGACGGTGCGGGTCTGTCCGACAAAGGAGACGGAGACCTCCCCCTCCCCCGTGCCGTACACGCGGATGGGCTTTTTTGCGGGAAAAACCATGTGGGACGCAAAAATCGGATTCAAACAAGCCATAACAAACAACCTTCTTTCAAGGATCGGCACGGAGCCGATGCAAATATTCTTTGGGGGAGCAGCCCATCTGTCCCCGAAACACCTTGGAAAAATAAAGGGGATCGCGGAATCCGCAAAGGAACGCCACGTTTTTCACCGATTCCACCCCGTGCTCCAGCAAAAACACCCCGTGGCGGATGCGACGGTTGGTCAGATAGAGGCTGAAGCCCATTTCCATGCGCTTTTTGAAGCGGTCGGAGAGATAATTGGCACTGTACCCCCATTCCTCGGCAAGGGTGGCAAGGGAGAGGTTCGGGTCGGGAAAATGCTCCTCCGTGTGCCGCAAAAGGCGGCTGATCACGTCCTCCCGCGGCTCGTGAACGCGATTGAGCAGGGAAAAGGAATACATCAAAACGCTTTCGGAGATAATGTCCAGATTTTCCTCCGTGGCGCGGGCGATATTCTCCCGCCAGAAGGGCAAAAGCCCCTCGTGTCCCGAAAAGCGGCGGGTGGCGGGGGTGATGCCGAAGCGACGGAACAATTCCTCCGCCCGCTGCCCCGTAAAGCTGATGTAAAAATACTCAAAATCCCTTCCCGCACCCCGAGCCGCCTCGGAGGGGAAGGAAAAAATCAGATCCCCCACGGACGCCGCTTCCTCCTGCCCGTCAAAGAAAAGAGTCCCGTCTCCGCGGGAAATCAGATACATCCGATAGGCCGGGAGCGACAAGAGCTGTGCCTGGGCTTTGGGGTCCCGCTCCAAAATAAAATTTACGGTTTTCAGCTCCGAGCGGATTCCGTCGGAGATAAATTTGCAGATATTCTGTTCCAAAAGCCTCACCTCCCCTCTATCATAGCAAAAAAAACATCCTTTGTCAAGGTTTTTTCCATATATAGATGGAATTTTTCCATTTACAACCACAAATCGGCATGGTATAATAAAAACGAGGTGAAACGAATGTACTACGGAATCATCGCCGTCAGCGTGGTGCTGTTCGGTGTGAATTTTGCCCTGAACGGGCAATATCAGAAGCGTATGAGCAGCGGATTTTTTGCATCCTTCTTCCTGTCTGCCCTGTCCGCCTGCGCGGGAATCGTGATTTTGTTCCCCATGAACGGATTCCGCTTTGAAATCGCCCCCTTCCCCCTACTGATGGCCGCCTGCACGGCGGTAAACGGGATCCTTTTGATGTTCTGCGGACTGAAAACGCTGGGGCGGGCGAATCTTTCCCTCTACTCCCTGTTTATGATGCTGGGCGGCATGGCCCTGCCGTCGGTGATGGGGGTACTGTTCTTCGACGAGGGGTGGCATTGGGCGAAGGGCGTCTGTTATCTGCTTCTGATCGCGGCTCTGGCGGTCACCGTGGAGAAGGGCACGCAAAAGGGCGGCTACTTTTACTTTTTCGGAGCATTCGTGCTGAACGGCATGTCGGGGGTCATCGCAAAAATTTATACACATTTTTCGGGCGAAACCCCGCAAATCAGCACCGAAGGCTATTCCCTGCTTTCGGCGGCCTGCACCCTGATTCTGGCGGGAACCCTTGCCCTGATCTCCTTCTTTTCCGCAAAAAAGAGACCGCCTCTTGCGGCCGTCTTCTTCGGATTGGGAAGCGGCGGGCTGAACCAATTCGCAAACTTTCTGCTTCTGGTGGCCATCAGCCACGTGCCTGCCTCGGTGCAATATCCCATGGTCACGGGAGGCACGATGATCGTTTCCACCGTCATCGCCGCCTTCTCGGAAAACAAACCCACGAAAAAACAATGGCTCGCGGTCTTCCTTTCCCTGCTGGGAACGCTGGTACTGCTGGCCGTACCGGAACCATAAAGGAGAGAGGATTATGAAACAGATCAAAATCGGCGTTTTCGGCTGCAACCGCGGCGGAGACTATTTCCGCAGCCTTTTGGCCAACAACGCGGACATCGTTGCCGTCTGCGACAAGGACGATTTTTGGCTGAACAAGGCCAAAGAACGGCTGGGCGACGGCGTTGCCTATTACGAATCCTTCGATGAATTTATCGAGCATCCCATGGACGCGGTGCTTTTGGCAAACCATTTCAACGAGCACGCACCCTACGCCATCCGCTTTTTGGAAAAAGGTGTCCACGTGTTGAGCGAATGCACCGCCGCAGGCACCATGGCGGAATGCGTTGCCCTTGTGCGGGCGGCGGAAAAATCCAAGGCAAAATATATGCTCTGCGAAAATTATCCCTTCATGAAATTTAACCGAGAGATCAAACGGGTCTGTGACGAAGGGACGCTGGGCAAGATCCTCTACGCAGAAGGGGAATACAACCATCCCGGAGATGGGCAGGACAAGTCCTTTCCTCAGCGGTACGTGCCCTACGCCACCCACTGGCGCTATTTCCTTCCCGCAACCTATTACGTAACCCATTCTCTGGCACCCATCATGTACGCTACGGGAGCAAATCCCATCCGCGTCACGGCGATGCCCGTTTACGCTCCGAATCAAAACCCCAACGATATCGTCGGGACCCACAACGGCGACGCGGCGGCCATCATCACCACCCTCAACGACGACGATTCGGTCTTCCGCTTCACGGGGTGTGCTACCTTCGGCGCCCATCACAACGCCTATCGGGTCTGCGGCACCGAGGGACAGATCGAAAATCTGCGGGGCATGGACGAAAAGATTATGCTTCGCTACAACAAATGGAGCAAGCCCGCCGAGATGGAGACGGCAAATCTGTACGATCCGCAATGGAATCACAAGGACGAAGATCTCATCGTGAAGGAAGGCCACGGCGGCGGCGATTTCCTGGTCATTCAGGAATTTTTGAACTGCATCCGCCAGGACAAAAAGCCTCCCTTCGACGTATATTTTGCCACCAGGATGTCCGCCGTAGCCATTCTGGGAGGCCGCTCCATGATGGAACGGGGCGTTCCCTACGATATTCCCGATTTCAGCAAGGAAGAAGACCGTAAGAAATGGGAAAACGACACCGCCTCCCCCTGCTACGGTCCCAACGGAGAGGAACCCACCCTGCCCTGCTGCTCCCACCCCGACTACAAGCCCATGGAAAGTCAGCTCAACCGCTATTACGAAGCGATAAACGAACGGAAATAAAGGAGAGAGTATTATGAAACAGATCAAAATCGGCGTTTTCGGCTGCAACCGCGGCGGAGACTATTTCCGCAGCCTTTTGGCCAACAACGCGGACATCGTTGCCGTCTGCGACAAGGACGATTTTTGGCTGAACAAAGCCAAAAAACGGCTGGGAGACGGCGTTGCCTATTACGCGTCCTTTGATGAATTCATCGAGCATCCCATGGACGCGGTGCTTTTGGCAAACTATTTCAACGAACACGCCCCCTTCGCCATCCGCTGTCTGGAAAAGGGCATTCACGTATTGAGCGAATGCACCGCCGCAGGCACCATGGCGGAATGCGTGCAGTTGGTGCGCGCCGCAGAAAAATCCAAGGCAAAATATATGCTCTGCGAAAACTATCCCTTCATGAAGTTCAATCGGGAAATCAAACGCATTTGCGACAGCGGAACGCTGGGCAAAATCCTTTACGCGGAGGGGGAATACAACCATCCCGTAGCCTCCAGCGACGTGGCCTTTATGCGCAAATACAAGCCCTATGCGGAGCATTGGCGCAATTATCTGCCCCGAACCTATTATATCACCCACTCCATGGCTCCCATCATGTACGCCACGGGGGCCAATCCCATCCGCGTAACGGCCCTGCCCGTTTTCGCTCCCTTTGACGATTCCATGGCCATTTCCGGCTCCCATTGCGGAGACCGCGCCGCCATCATCACGACGCTGAACGACGACGATTCGGTCTTCAAGGTCAGCGGTTGCGCGGGATTCGGCGCTCACGGAAACTCCTATCGGGTCTGCGGCACCGAGGGACAGATCGAAAACCTGCGGGGCATGGGCACCCAGGTGATGCTGCGCTACAACAAGTGGAGCAAGCCCGCGGAGATGGAATCCAACAACCTCTACGATCCCAAATGGAACCACAAGGACGAGGCGCTGATCGAAAAAGAGGGGCACGGCGGCGGCGATTTCCTGGTCATTCAGGAATTTTTGAACTGCATTCTTGAGGACAAAAAACCTCCCTTCGACGTGTATTTCGCAACCCGTATGTCTGCCGTAGCTATTCTGGCCCACCGCTCCCTTCTGGAATTGGGGATGCCTTACGATATTCCCGACTTTCGTAAAGAAGAGGACCGCGTGAAGTGGGAATCTGATTTCCTGACCCCCTTCTACGGCCCCAACGGGGAAGCGCCCACCCTGCGTTGCAGCTCCCACGCGGACTTCACGCCTCCCGAAGGCCCCATGAAGGCCTATCTGGAAGCCATCAAAACGAGAGAGTAAAGAATAATGATCCCCCTCCCGCATAGCGGGGGGGGATTTCAGTTTCGGGCATAGCCCTAATAATACAGGCTGCGCACAAGTGCGCCTTTTTGTTGACCTGCCGGTCACGCATGGGGTTACCTGCTACCCGTAAGCGGGTTCAAGTACGGTATCCACATCACAAAACGAACGATGCGCTATCGTGAGCCTCCCCTTAGTAAGGGGAGGTGGCACGGCGTATCCGATCGCCGTGACGGAAGGGATTGACCGCCGAAGAGATTCTTTCCATACGGAATTGTGGAAAGTAACAGT
>JAGBIM010000027.1 GCA_017934975.1 Clostridia bacterium
CGCTTCCCATCATCTGTAGTTCAATTCGTGTTCCTTTCGGATACAAGGCTTTGTACTGCTTGGCAAGCTGTTCAAGCCTTCTGAAATCGTTCATGTCTTCACCTTCCTTGTAATCTAAGGTTTTGAATCCTTGCGGTAGCGGATCGAAGTCCTGTACGAAGTCCAGCGGTATTGTCTGTCCGTCTTCATCACGGAAGACGTTGACTACCATCGGGACGCCGTAATAGTTTTCTTCCTTGACAGTTTTGAGGAAGTCCTCTTCGCTGTAGTAGTAACAGCTCTCACCGGTCTGTCCCTTCGTGTCAAGAAAGTCGATCCGACCAACGGGGCGTAATTTTTCTTCGCTCATAGCCACTCCTTACAGGGTAATTGCACCGGTCTGTTCCATTGTTTCGGCTTCGGTAATGTCCATCAAATACTTCGGATCCACGATGACCTCATGTTCGTTTCTGCGGTTGAAATATGCGTAGATGTGCTCTCGGTCGATTTGTGCCTCGTAAACGGTACCGTCCTCTCCGAATCGGTGTGCAAACCAATCTGCGGTATCATAGCTCAATGTCCATGACAGCGCCTTTATATTCTTCGCATTGTGCGAGGTCACACCACGGTAGACTGTAACGGTATCCTCGAGGTTTTGAAACGCTTCGTATTCGTCCTTGTCCATGAGGAACTGTGGTTGTGCTTTTTTGAAAAGAGACAGTAGTCTGTTCTTGCTCATATTCGGGTCATTGTTAGGAGACTCGGTTCTTACCCATACGTCAGAGAGCATTTCCGAAAGGTCTTGATTTGAAAGGTGCGGGGCTGCATATTTCAGAAATGCAAGGCTGTAGGATTTGGTTATCATGAAGGATATCTCGTGGGGTGTCCGTGCTTCCTTGATCTGCCGAAACTTTTCCTGTTGCCACAGTTCAAGAGCTGCGGGATCCGATGTGATATCTGCTTGGGCAATACCTCCGTCTTCGGTTCTGTATGCGATCATTCCGCTATCAGTGAAGGGATGCTTAACGATCAGCGGAGAAAACTCGGTGTCCTGGACATCAAGATACACAAACATTCTCGCAAGTTTTTTGATCTCTCTGAGGTCTGTTGCCGTTTTCATCACAGCGTCCTCATCTCGTATCCGATGTTCTCCTGAGCGAACATGGACATATAGTCGTGGAAGGTATCGGATATCTGATCGTATTCGTCACCGGTCATTTTGAATCCGTACCAGCCGGGGCTGTGTCCTTCATCCCAATAATAAGGATCTACGCCGATCCTCGGCCCGATGATGTCGCCGAATTTGAGAACAGTCATATCGATCGTGCCTTCGGTGCGGTTCATAATCGTGATCTTGAATGCATCGTAGTGCTTGTGAACCTCTGTGCTGTAAAATTCGATCTTGGCGCGGACGTCTTTGTCGAGCTTTCCGATCATCATTTTTCCACAGAACATCGCATCGTAGAAGAGCTCGCTTTCACGAAACATTCTTCTGAGTTCGCGTTCCATTTTGATCACTGCACATCACCTCACATTGACTGCTCGAAGTTGTTTTCGGCAACGGTCTGATCGTCCACAACCTCGGTATATCGCATATCGAAGTTGCAAAGCGAATAGAACTCACGGCTTGCAAAGGGATGCAGTTCGAGATATTCCTCGTTGGAGGCGTTGATGCCAAGGTCGGGATTCCCGTAGGAGTCGGTGGTGTCGTAGACAAGCTCGAGGCTGCCATCCTCCATTCGGATAGTCATACCCGCTTTGATCTCGACACCGTTTTTATCGAAATACTGCATGGTGTTCACCTCTTTCTTTACATCGTCTGTGTGAAGGACTGACCTTGTTCATTGAGGAAGCCCTCATATTTTTCTTGCCATCTACCCAAGGTGCGGTTGATGGATTTGTAGGTCTCAAGCCGATCCATTTCACCGAAGGTATCGTCTGCGATATCGAGTAGGGATACAAGCTCACTCAGACCTTCCTTCATCTTGTCGATACAGGCAAGGGCTTTTTCGGCGTGTTCAATGTCTTTGTCCATTTCTGCTCCTTTCTTATAGCTGTACGAAGCCTTGACCGAAGAGTTCATCGGGACACCAATTCACGTTGAAGTCCGATTCACCGACGCAGTAACAATGACCGGACAGGAAGTCGGGATCTCGCTGCTCTCGCATCATCATATATGCAACCTCTTCGGGTGTTGCTTTGACCGTTTCGCCTTCGCCATAGAGGAAGGCTTGCGCTCTGACGTTTACAACGGTGTCTTCTGTGATCTCATCAAGGAACTCGTGGTATGCGGTCCAGCCTTCGAGATCGTCGGCCTCCTGAGGAAAGCCGCCGACCAAGAATTCGGATTCATTGTAATCATCACGCATGGTGACCTTGGAGAACAGGATTGCCATTACTCTATACCTCCCATCTTCTGTTCACTGAGATACTGATCAAACTCGTCGCCATTCAGCATGAACCAATCATCACCGCCGTGCCAGAAGCTGACGTACATATCGCCGTCCTCCACGCGAATGGATCGCTGTTCCAAGCCTTCGCCGTAGCCGTCCGAGCATTGACCTTCGAGCCAATCCTTGAATTCTGCTTCCTCATCAGCAGTGAAGGGAGCAGTAAGCTCGGCACGAATACATCCGTAGAGAACACCGTCAACGTTCTGCGTACTGAAGTGTACCTCCTTGAGCTTTCCGACAGCACCGTTGCTACCGTCGAAGTAAGCTGCAAGATTATCTTCGTCCCGAGCATCTTCCAAGCGGATCAGATCTCGGATTCGTTCCTCGTAAGGAGCAAGATAGCTGCCGTCATACTCGTCGGGATAGTCTTCCATGTTGCCGTACTCGTCACGGCTGTACACGTTGGCTACCAATGGACAGTAGAAGTATTCGGTGGTGTCTTCCATACGGCTCTCGAGCATGAACTTGTCAAACTCAGCGATGGAGGAGACCTTTCCGGACATCACTGCTTCCATAGCGTCCAGCCTGTTTTGGTAGGGCAGATTCTGATAGAACTCACACATGGTATTTACGAGGGAGAGAGTATCTGTGGGGGAGATCAACAGGGCGAGCCTTTTCTCAAACTCGTTGTTTCCGACGATCTTCACCTTGATCGGCTCTTCCTCTTCATCCATACACTTGATTTCATGTGCCGGCTTTCTGATGCCGATGGAGCCGAGGTGGTCAGCCATAAGGTAACGCTTGCACGGGAATTCCATGACTAAGGTGTTGCCTTCGTTTTCGATAATTGCTGTAAACATTTTTTCTCCTTTCTTTATGATATTTATGCCAATCTCGTTCGTAACGAGGTGGATGTCCAAGACACAAAGAATTAACAATTATAAAAACAAAAAAGGGGCATATCTGACGAGAAAATATCGTCAAATATGCCCCTAAAGTGCCTATTCTTTGGTTCAGATCCCTCCCGACGGTCGAAAACCGAGGTTTGCATCTTTTTAACCGCAATGTTATTCGATTTTTGAAAAATCGAGAAAACGCGAGAAAAATAAAGAAAACCCGAGGAAACCTCGGGTTTTCTCCGGTGCATCTTTTTTGGCACCGGTACTTGGTTGCGGAGGCGGGATTTGAACCACACGACCTTCGGGTTATGAGCCCGACGAGCTACCGGACTGCTCCACTCCGCGATATTCAGTTGGTGCCGGAGACCGGGATCGAACCGGCACGGGATTGCTCCCACGGGATTTTAAGTCCCGGGCGTCTGCCAATTCCGCCACTCCGGCAAATCGGCTGACTCGCTTGATGCTTAAACAGTATACCACGATTTTCCCCGTTTGTCAACCCCCAATTTGTGGCTTTTTTGGAACAAGTGGCCGCTTTCCTTGAAAAGTCTGTCGGAATGTGTTATACTGATACAAAAGAATCTACGGAGGATAGTTATGGATACGGTTCGTTTGGGACGCACGGGGCTCGTGGTGAGTAAAAACGGCTTTGGGGCGTTGCCCGTTCAGCGGGTGGATTTTGCTACGGCGTCGCACTTGTTGCGCAAAGCCTACGAGGGTGGCATCAATTATTTTGACACGGCGCGGTTTTATACCGACAGCGAGGCGAAAATCGGCGTTGCCCTGTCCGACGTGCGGGATAAAATCATCATTTCCACCAAGACCATGTCTACAACCGTGGAAGGATTCTGGGAGCAGCTTCAGACCAGTCTTGCTTTGATGAAGACCGATTACGTGGATATCTATCAGTTCCACAATCCTTCTTTTTGTCCCAAGCCGGGAGACGGTACGGGGCTATACGAGGCCATGCTGGAGGCAAAGGAGAAGGGCATGATCCGTTTTATCGGCATGACCAATCACCGTCTTTCCGTGGCGGAAGAGGCCGTCCGATCGGGTTTGTACGATACCCTGCAATTCCCCTTTTCTTATCTTTCGGGAGAGCAGGAGGAGGCCTTGGTTCGCCTCTGTGAAGAAAAGGACGTGGGCTTTATTTGCATGAAGGCCCTTGCGGGAGGTCTGATCACCCATTCCGACGTGGCCTACGCCTATTTGGCCCAATTCCCCGTAGCACCCATCTGGGGGATTCAGCGGGAAAGTGAGTTGGACGAGTTTCTGTCCTACCAGGACGATCCGCCTCAACTTACCGAGGAACGGAAGGCCTTTATTGCCAAGGAGCGGGAAGAGCTTTGCGGGGAATTTTGCCGCGGTTGCGGGTACTGTATGCCCTGCCCCGTGGGAATCAAGATCAACGATTGTGCGCGGATGTCGCTTTTGCTCCGCCGCGCCCCTGCCGCAAGCTATCTGACCGAGGAATATCGAGCGGAGATGAAGAAGATCGAAAAATGCGTCAACTGCGGGCATTGTAAGCAGAGCTGTCCCTACGGTCTGGACACGCCTGCGTTGTTGAAAAAGAACTACGAGGACTATCAGAATTTTATCTGATTTCGTGTTGAAAATAAACCGATACGGTATTAAAAATTGCAAAAAAACGCCCTGTGACGGATCTTCGTCGCAGGGTGTTTTCCGTTTATCGTTGCTTGCGGTATTCCGAGGGGTTGCAGCCCATGTGGTTGCGGAAAAAGACGGTGAAATAATTCTGGGAGGAGAAGTTCATCACGTCGGCCACCTCCGCAATGGTGTAGTCCTTTCCCAACAGATTTGCCGCGTGACGGGCGCGCAGGTGATTGAAGTAGGATTTCGGGCTGATTCCCGCATAATTTTTAAAGAGGAGCTTCAGGTAGCTGACGCTGATGTTCTGGGCACGGGCAAAGTCCTCCAAGGTCAGGTTCTGACAGACCCGATCGGTCATGTCGGACACGATTTTGTGGTATTCCGATGCTCCTGCGGATCCGGAAAAGCAGCGTCCCGGGGTCTGTTGGCTCAAGCGGATCAAAAAGGCGGAAAGATGGTCAGCCACCTCTTGCCCCGAATAATAGGAGCCGTTTCCGTGGACGAATTCCACGATCCGATCGCAGAGGGAAAGGTATTCTTCCTTCATATCCTGCTGCAGGGTAAAAACCCCGTCCTTCAGCTCTTCGGGGAGAGATCCCGCCGTTTTGAAGGTCATGATGACCCCCCGTTGCCGCTCCCCTTCGGCACTGCGGATGCGGTGAAATTCCAGGGGCGCGTGGAGTATCAGTTGATTTTCGTCCAGGCGATAGATGTTCTCGTCTTCCACCGATTCCACCGATCCCTTGGTGACGAACACTGCTTCCCAGAAATCGTGGCTTTCTCCGTGGAAGATGAATTCCCCGTCCCAGGAAAAGCGAAAGGCGGTGCAAAAGCCGGTGACGGTAAAATCCCGTTCTACCGGGCGGATCCTCAATTCGGGTCTCACGTGTCCTCCTTTTTTGTCCGAAATAGTAATCGGACGCCGTATTCGTGTCAAAAATTATTTTTTTGGCTTTGCTATGATTATATCACATAGGGCAGGTTCTGTCAAGTAGCAGGGGAGAAGTCAACATTTTGTCGAACTTTTTATTTATTCTTGAATTTTCGACAAAAATATGCTATAATATATACAAACACACAAACACAACGAAATGTCGAGGGAATTTTTCGTGAAAAAAATTGCTTTTTTGCTGATTCTCGCACTGTTCTGCGCTCTGTTTTCGTCCTGCACGGGAGCGCCGAACCCTGCTACTACCGAAATCGGTACGGAAACCGATACCACCGACGGACTGTTTTTGCCCGAGCCCGTGATCTACGATCTGCAGATCACCGAGGTAATGGCGGACAATCAGACGTTGTCTCTGGGGCACGATTTTGACTGGGTGGAACTGCACAATCGGGAAGAAATGACGGTTTTGCTGGACGGTTATTATCTGACCGACGATCTTGCCCAACCGGAAAAGTTTTCTCTGCAGGGGCTTTCTCTTTCTGCGGACGGATATCTGGCCGTAGAGCTGAAGGAGGAATCCTTCGGTCTTTCCTCCAAAGGGGAGACCGTATATCTGACCTTCGGCGGCGAGACGGTTTCGGAATTGACCTTCCCTGCAACGGAGCGGGGTGAATCCTTCGGTGCCGAAGGGGTGTTGACCTGGATCACCCCCGGATTCGCCAACACGGAGGAGGGGTATCTGGCCTGCCAGCAGGCTCGGACCTTGCCCGACCTGATCTTAAACGAAGTGATCTCCTCCAACGATTCCCACGCTCCCGTCAACGGAGCCTATTACGACGTCGTGGAAATCTGTAACCGATCCGACGCACCTCTGTCCCTTTTGGGATATACCTTGACCGATAAACGAAGCGAGCCTTTGCGTTACGCTTTCCCCAACGTGGTTCTGCAGCCCGACGAGGTCTACGTGGTGTACTGTTCGGGAACTCCCGCTTTGGGCGCGGATCATGCGTCCTTCAAGATCAGCTCTGCCGGCGAGACGGTTTTTCTGGCGAAGGACGGCGTGATTCTGGATCGGTTGGCCGTTCCTGCGGACCTGAAGCGGAACGAAAGCTTCGGGCGTTCGGGGATGAGTGAGGTTTATTTCCCCGTCCCCACCGTGGGTGCACCGAACGGACAGGGCTTTGCCACGGGCGTTCCCGTGCCGACGGCAAGTCAGCCTTCCGGCGTGTATTCCGCAGGGTTCTCCGTGACCCTGGAAGGCCCCGGAACGATTTATTATACCGTGGACGGAACCCGCCCCACCACCGCGTCTGCCGTATACGGCGGCCCTATTCCCGTCAGCGGGGTTATGACCATCCGTGCCTTCTGCCAGGATGGAACGCGAAGCAGCTCCATGACGGCTTTTACGTATATCATCGATAAAAATCATACTCTCCCCGTGGTCTCCGTGGCCATGCCAACGGATCTTCTGACGGGACCCAACGGGATTCTGACCAACGGACAGTTCAATTATGAATACGACGGCATCGTGACCATGATTGAAAACGGGGAGGAGAAATTTTCCGCCCCCGTGGGCTTCCGCCTTCACGGACACGGAAGCCGCTGGGAGCCCAAACAAAATTTCCAGCTTCGGTTCCGTTCGGAATACGGCGTGGGAAAACTGAATTATCCCCTCTTTGAAAACCGCCCCTTCGACCAATACGATTCCCTGCTGCTGAAGGGCGGCAGTGAGGACTGGAATGCGGCCATGATGCGGGATGAAATCTGTACGTATATCGCCGAAGGGACCGCCCTTTCGGTGCAGGCAATCAAGCCCGTGGTTTTGTATTTGGGCGGCGAATATTGGGGCGTTTATTTCCTGCGGGAACGGTTCAACGACGAATACGTGGAAGATCATTTTGACGTGGACTCCAATTCGGTGAGTATCCTTACCTCTTCGGGGGCACACGTGGAATGCGGAAGTGCCGCCGGGTATAAAGAAATCAAGAACTTCGTCAGCACCCACGATATGTCCCTGACGGAGAATTATCAGTGGCTGGTTTCCCGCATTGACGCAAACAGTCTTATGGACTGGTATATCTGCCGTTCTTACATGGGCGACAAGGATACGGCCAACGTGCGACGGTTTCAGTCCACCCAAGGGGACGGACTGTGGCGTTGGATGTATTTTGATTTGGACTGGGCTTTCTATCACAAAACCGATAAGCCCCTCACCAGCATTTCCACCTCCGGCGGCGATCATCTGATTTTCCGCTCCCTTGTGGCAAGTGCTGAGGGAAAGGACGCCTTCCTGCGGCGGTATGCGCAGGCTATGAAGGATTATCTGAACGAGACCAATATCATTTCCATTATCGATACCTTTGCCGATACCATCCGTCCCGAGGTGCCCGCCGACCGGGCTCGTTGGGGCAAAACGGTGAAAAGCTGGGAATCCGCCGTGGAGCGCATGCGCGCTTACGTGCGGGGCGGAGTCCGCGACGAACGGGTGAAATGGGATCTGAAGAACTATTTCGGACTTTCCGATGCGGAAATGGCGGCTTATTTCGGGTAAAGACAGATTATATTTTTTTGGGGAGGAAGGGTGACGGAATTTGAAGCGATCCCGCATGACTTATGTGAAAAATATCGTGTTGCCCTGCGTGATCTTCTCCATGATGACCGGGGTTGTCACCTGTGGTCTGATTTTCGGATATAAGGTCCTTGCCTCGGAAATAATGGAACTTTCTCGGAACATCTACGCACACGTGCGCGCAAACCCCGGCTTTCTTCCGCTTCTTTTGCTGGGGGCGGCTCTGTTGGGCTTGCTTGCGACCCTGCTCCTGCGTTGGGAGCCGGCTTGCCGCGGAGGCGGGATCCCCACGGCCATCGCGCAACTGCGGGGGCTGTTGAATTTCCGTTGGCTGCGCAGTTTGGTTTTAGTCCTGCTTTCTTCTTTGGTTACGTTTTTCTGCGGGGTTCCTTTGGGAAACGAAGGACCCAGCGTGCAGATGGGTACGGCCGTCGGACGGGGTGCGGTGCGCCTGTTCGGGCGCAACAATCCCGCGTGGGATCGGTACGTGATGACGGGGGGTGCCTGTGCCGGCTTTGCCGCCGCTACCGGGGCTCCGCTGACGGGAATTCTGTTTGCATTTGAAGAGGCGCACCGGCGTTTTTCTCCCATGATTTTTATGGTGTCGGCCTCTACCGTGATCTTCGGTACCGCAACGGCGGACGTTTTATGCGATGCCTTCGGGGTCGGGCGAAGATTGTTTGATTTTCAGATCGACGCGGTGCTTCCCGCGAAGTCCCTTTGGTCTGTGGTAATCGTCGGTTTGGTCTGCGGGGTTGTTGCCGCAGGCTTCACGAAGCTGTATCGCACGGTTCGCCGCTTGGTTCATCGGGTTGGCAGAAGGGCCCCCTTTGCGGTTCTTTCCGTTTCCCTGTTTCTGCTGGTTGCCGCCGTGGGATTCTTCTTCCAAGAGGTTTTGGGATCGGGACATGAAATCGTGGACGTTCTTTTGGAGGGGCACGGCGTTTGGTATCTGTTGCTGATCTGGTTCGTTCTGCGCGCGCTGTTCCTGATTTTTGCCAACAACGTGGGGGTAACGGGCGGTTTGTTTGTGCCCTCCCTTGCATTCGGTGCAATTCTGGGATTTCTTTGTGCAAAGACCCTGGTCGCCGTAGGCGCCCTCGGGGAAGAATATACGGTGATTCTCACGGCAGTCGGCATGGCCTCCTTTTTGGGTGCGTCCTCCCGAATTCCGCTGACGGCCGTCACCTTTTCTTTGGAAGCTCTGAGCGGCCTTTCCAACGTTGTACCCTTTGCTTTGGGTGTAACGCTGTCCTATTTGGTCGTTGAGGTCAGCGGAATCGCGGGCTTTAATGAGACCGTTACGGAGAGCCTCGTGGAGGAATCCAGAGTAGGAAAGGTGTCGCAAACCGTGTCGGCTGACGTGACGGTTCGCCCCGGTGCTTTCGTGGTGGGGAAGGAAATCCGCAACATACTGTGGCCTCCTTCCTGCGTAATTCTTTCGGTTTCCCGCAACGCGCAGACGAAGGATCTTCCCTCCGGCGGAATGGAGGAAGGCGACGTGCTTCACGTGTATTTTACGTCGTGTAATCCCCGGGAGACTATGGAGAATCTGGAGGCTCTGGTCGGGAAGCAGGCCTTGGAAAAATAAAGGGCCTTGGGGACTTGCTTTTTTGAGCGGTTCGTGATATAATAATTTGTAAAAGTAAGGGACGGGGTGTTGAGGATGTTTCGTCGACCGGGTTCGATTTTGAAGGGATTCTCTACCGCATTGGTTCTGTTGTTGATTATTGTTTCCGTGTCTGCGGGAATTTGTGTGGCCGTGCTGAATCATGCGATTTTGCAGGGCGTTCTGTTGGCGATCCTTGGGATTTTGGGATCGGTTTTGATCTTTCTGGTTCTGTTCTGCATTGGTGATATGACGGAAAAGCTGTGGTTCCTCGCAGAAAAGCAGGGCTGTGAGGAAGAGGAGTATGACGATTCCGACGCCGTTAGAAAGGTGAGTGCCGCGGGAAATCGGTTTTACACCGACTGCCCCGCTTGTAAGAATCGTATTCCCCTCACGGAGGCCGATTTGCAGGCCGATACGGTGACCTGTCCTTATTGCGGCGTCAAACTGAAACGGCGGTAAGGGCTTGATTTTTCTCGAAAAGTATGATATAATGATACAATAGTTTGAGTTTTACGGATCGGAGGATCTTTTTTTATGGCACAGAAGAAACGTATTCTTACGGGAGACCGCACCACGGGGAAACTCCATTTGGGGCATTACGTGGGAAGCCTCCAGAATCGCGTCCGTTTGCAGGACGAGTACGAAACCTTTATTTTGATGGCGGATATTCAGGCGTTGACCACGCATTTTGAAAATCCCTCCCTCATCAACGGCAGTATCTATGACGTTGCCATCGACAACCTTTCCGTGGGTCTGGATCCCGAAAAGGTCACCTTCGTGCAACAGTCCCAGATCAAAGCCATCGCAGAGCTGACCGTGTTCTATTCCATGCTCATCAGCGTCAATACTTTGCGGCACAACCCCACCATCAAAACCGAAGCGGCCAATTACGGCTACAACGATATGACCTACGGCTTTTTGGGCTATCCCGTCAGCCAGGCGGCGGATATCACCTTCTGTAACGCGGAGCTGGTCCCCGTTGGGGAAGACCAGTTGCCCCACATTGAAGTGGCCCGCAAGCTGGTGCGCCGCATGAACGATCTGTACGGTACCGATATTCTGGAGCCCAAAGCCATGCTGTCCTCCTGCACCCGTCTGATGGGGCTGGACGGAAACAGCAAGATGGGAAAATCCCTCGGCAACGCCATTTATCTGTCCGATACGGCGGAATCGGTGAACGAAAAGGTTCGTCTGGCCGTCACCGACGCTTCCCGCATCCGCGCCAAGGATCCGGGGCATCCCGATATCTGCACCGTCAGCAAGTATCATAAGGTCTTCAATACGGAAGAATACGAAGATATTTGCGACCGTTGCAAGGCAGGTCAGATCGGTTGCGTTGCCTGCAAGAAGCGTCTTGCCGAAAAATTGAACGGCCTTCTGGATCCCTTCCGCGAAAAGCGTGCCTATTACGAGGCCCATCCCAACGTGGTCAAGGAGATCGTCAATTCCGGCTCCGATCGGGCCAACGCCATCGGAAACGAAACGGTGGATAAGATCAAGGCCGCCATGTCTCTGAAAATCTGAATCTGTTCGGCGCCGTGAAGCATGTTTGAACGGCGCCGTTTTTTACGGGGGAAACGTATGTTCACGTACAAAAAGGATCCCTTTTTCCGGGATGGGTCCGGAGTGGAGCTGAACGTTCATCGGGTGGACAGCGGCGAGCCGGAGCATCTGCACGAATTTATTGAATTGGTCTACGTTCTGCGGGGGAGCGGAGTGCACGGCATCGACGGGGTGGAGTATCACGTGCGACGGGGCTCGCTGTTGTTTATCAATTACCGCCAGGTCCACTATTTTCGCTCCGATCCGCGTAATCCCATGGAGATCTGTGACGTTTTGCTGGATCCCGAGTGGCTCAGCGAACGGCTGATCGGCTCGGAAAACGCCTTTGAATTGCTGACCCTGTCCGCCTTTTCGCAATTCCAGCAAAGCGTGGATCCGGGGACGGCTCTGGTGCGTTTTACGGGAGAGGAACGGCGGAGAGCGGAGTCGTTGATTCAGGAAATGATCGAAGAAAAGACGGCCGCCCAACCCGGATTTTCCACGGTGCTCAAGGCGCAGGTTTCGATCCTTTTGACCATGGTCTTTCGGAAAATGTCTGCGGTTGGGGTCCGTTATTCCGGACCGGATGAGGAATTTCTTTCGTATATCCGCCAAAACTGTACCGAAAAATTGACCTTGGAGGATTTGGCCAAGCAATGCTTTTACAATCCCTCCTATTTCAGCCGTATTTTTCGGGAGCGTTACGGGATGACCGTTACGGAATACATTAACCTCAACCGATTGGAAAAGGCGATGGATCTGTTGTTGCAAACCGATTTTTCGGTGGAAGAGGTCTTCCGTCGTTCCGGTTTTTCCAGAAAAGCCGGTTTTTATCGTTCTTTTAAGGAAAAAACGGGCATGACGCCTCAGGAATACCGAAAAAGTAAAAAAGCGTAACGGAAAATTCGTAAAAATCCGAAGTTGACAGGATGTACAGACTGTGATACAATAAGAAAAAAAGATTTCTTTCTGAAAGGAAGGTACACGGTTATGGTAAAGTTGAATCGGGATCTGATCCGCGATAAAATTCACGCTTGCTGGATCGGAAAAAATATCGGAGGCACCATCGGTGCTCCCTACGAAGGAAAGCGGGAACTGATGGACGTGCAGGGCTTCTCCACCCAGAAGGGGGAACCCCTGCCCAACGACGATCTGGACCTGCAGCTGGTCTGGCTCTGCGCTCTGGAAGAAATGGGTCCCCAGCGTCTGACCTGCAAGGAGCTTGCGGAATACTGGGTTTCTTATATTCCTCCCTACTGGAACGAATACGGCGTAGGGAAAACCAACGTCATGGGCGGGATGCTGGCCCCCATGTCCGGGGAGTTCGACAATCTGAAATGGAAGCACTCCAACGGTGCCTGGATCCGTTCCGAAATCTGGGCCTGCCTGGCTCCCGGATATCCCGAAATTGCCCGCCGCTACGCCTTTGAAGACGCCTGCATCGACCACGGTCTGGGGGAAGGAACCGTGGCGGAACAGTTTACTGCTACCATCGAAAGTTTGGCCTTCTTCCGCGACGATATCCGTGGAATTTTGGAGGAAGGTCTTGCCGCCATTCCCGCCACCAGCCGCGTAGCCAAGGCCGTTCGTACCGTTATGGAGGGCTACGATGCGGGGAAGGATTGGAAAGCCGTCCGTCAGGAGCTGATCGACCAGTCTGCCGATATCGGCTGGTTCCAGGCTCCCGCCAACATCGGCTATTGCATCATCGGTCTTCTCTACGGAGAAGGGGATTTCAAGAAATCCATCTGCACCGCCGTCAGTTGCGGCGACGACACCGACTGCACCGGTGCTACCGTAGGTGCCTTCCTGGGCATTCTTTACGGCAGTAAGGGCATTCCAACCGAATGGGCGGAATACATCGGCGACCGCATCGTCACCTGCTCGGTAAACAACGGCTATAACCGCGTCCGCAAGATCACCTCCTGCTCGGTTCTGACCGATCGGGTTATGCTGCAGATCCCCAACGTGCTGTTTGCTCACGATCTTCCCACGGAATTCACCGACGGGGAGACCGAACTGCAGGAATATCTGCCCCAGCATATGGCGGATCGGAAGCGCTATTACGATTACGATCGGGATCCTCTGGGTACTTATAAGCCCTACACCTTCCGCGCTTACGACGACGCCGCCGTTCGCGTGCGTGTGGAATACGACAAGGAACCCCGCATCGGCGTAGGCGAATCCCTGAACGTGCGCATCATCTTCCAGGACCGTCTCCACTGCCCCATCAGCGCCGACATCAATCTGATTCTGCCCGAAGGGGTTGACAGCAGCACCAACGGATCCCGCATTCTTATCGACCATCAGCGGGACGAGAGCGGCTCCTTCTCCTTCACCCTCACCGCAAACGAGGCCATTTCCGCCAACAATCGCGTCATCGCAGAGGTGGATCTCATCGGCCACGTGAGCCCCGTTCTCTTCGCCATCCCCGTTTACGGAAAATAAAAAAAAGAAAATTTGTTGGAGTGCCCTCGGGTGCTCCAACGTTTTTGAAGGGAAGTGGTGCCGTGAAATTGTTGCTCAACGCCGCCGTGAAGTATCTTCTCGGGTTTCTTTTGGTTTGTTTGCTTCTGTTCCTGCCCGCGGGAACCCTCGCCTATTGGAACGGATGGCTTTTCGTGGGACTCCTGTTCCTCCCCATGCTGGGATTGGGATTGGTTTTGTGGCGCAAAGCCCCTGATCTGCTGAAAAAACCGCTGGATGCGAAGGAGGAACAGAATTCCCAGAAGGCGGTGGTCGCCCTTTCGGGACTGCTGTTCTTGATCGGATTCCTCGTTGCAGGGTTGGATTTCCGTTTCGGCTGGACCCGGGTTCCTCTCTGGCTCGTGGGAATTGCATCCGCCATCTTTTTGGCTTCTTACGTCTTGTACGCCGAAGTCATGCGGGAAAACGCCTATCTTTCCCGTACGGTCAAGGTGCAGGAGGGGCAAGCGGTGGTGGATACGGGCCTCTACGGCATCGTCCGCCATCCCATGTACGCCGTCACGGTATGGCTCTTTTTATCCATTCCTCTCGTCCTCGGCTCCTTTTGGTCTCTGCTCTGCTTCGTCCCTTACGTGGGGATCGTTTTCTTTCGTATCCGCAACGAAGAGAAGGTTCTGGAGGAAGGACTGGAGGGCTATACGGACTATAAAAAACGGGTGAAATACCGTTTAATCCCTTTTATTTGGTAACGAAAGCCTCCCGAATCGGGAGGCTTTTTTACGAGAAAAGAACGCACCCAACCTTTGCACTCTGCATAAAATGAACTGGAGGGGCTACATATCGTCAGATATGTAATCTACGTGAAAGGACGTTCTTTCTCTATGAAATGTTATAACTGCAACGCCACTCAGGCGACCCCTCCCGTCTCTTGCCCCGACGTGGGACTGTGCGGAGCCCCCTTCGACGCTTCCGGTCTGACCTGGAAGAAGGAAGAGGCCGCCGCGGCTTACGTGAACAAGATCTTTTCCGCTCATAAGGCCCCGGGCTCTTCGCTGTTCTACGCCTTGAATACGGCGGATGCCACGGAGACCTTCCTCAGCTCCTACGAGTTGACCCCCTGCTCCGGCGGTTGCTGCTGCCCCACGGGCCTTTCTGCTGACGCGGTTTTTGAGATTCAGAAGAGCTATATCCAGTTGGATTGCTTCTCGGTCAACGAAACGGCGGGGGCGGGAGAAGCCTCTGCGGTCATCGGCCCCGAAAACGTCACCGTCAACGGTACCCCCGTGGCGGGCGTCACCCAGAGCAACGGGGTATACACGGCGGATATTTCCGAAATTCCTCTGAATCCCACCTGCCTTGCCCAAGGTCTCCCCTCCAAGGCGTATATTCTCCTGCAGGGCATCTCCAACCTGCGTCTGCGGGTGCGTCTGGGCTTTGAAGGGGTGGTGCGCTCCTGCGGAAGCCTCTTCCGTTTTAAGGTGTATATTGCCAACAACGAGTCGATTCTGCTTCCCGTGGAACAGACCACTTCCTTTGCCGTGGCACAGGCCAATATCCCCTGCACCGAAAACGGCAACGCCCCCGTGCTGACCTTCCGTTTCGGCGGATTCGGGGAAGTGATCAATCCCGTGCTCACCGCCACCGTCACCGACGAAACCGACCCCTGCAACGGCATCACCGTCAACCTCACCGCAACTCTGGGAATCACGCCCCTTGCTTACGTGGAAGTGGTACGCAACACCTTGATGCTCGTTCACGGTGCGGAGCTTGTGGACGATTGTCCCTGCGGTCTTGCGGGCTTTGAGATCTTCAACGGCGGAAACTGCTGCGTCGGAAAGACTCCCACGGCACCGCAAAACGGCTCCTCCGGCTTGGTCCGCGGCTGCGGATGCGGAAAATGATCCGTCGGAAACTTGAAAAAAAAGACCGAGAGAATTTTTCTCTCGGTCTTATTTTGTAATATTCCATTTCCCCGACGGATGTAATCCGTCGGATCACGCTTTTCTTTTGGTACTTTTCTTTTCTCGTGAAAAGAAAAGTACATCTCCTCCCCGTCCCCTTACCGATTCAACTGTTTTCCTACGGCGCCGCCGGGATGGATGCGGGCGAAGGTGGCGGAGTCGTAGTCCGTTTCTTCCATAATGCCCATCATCAGTGCGTCAAAAATCCCGATGGTTGCAGAAAAACTGGCGGTGGACATGACTCCGTACCGATCGGATTCGGGCACGTCGGGCAGAAGCAATACCGCATCGGCCTGCTGTGCCAAGGGGGCTTCCGGATGAGCGGTAACCGTGATGATCCGCGCCTTTTTTGCCCGTGCGATGGCAACCAGCGGCGTCAGCTCATCGCTCTTTCCGCCCTTGGAGATCAGCACCAAGGCGTTCCCCTCTTGCAGGGCGCCCATGCCTCCGTGCAACCCGTCGGAAGGGGGAACGAATTTCGCGGGCTTTTCCACACAACAAAGGGAATGGGCGAATTTTCGTCCCGCAAAGCCCGAGGAGCCGCAGGCACAGATCACCGTCAGACTCGATTCCAGAAGGATGGTCAGCGCTTTTTCAAATTGAGTCGGATCCATGTCCCGATGCAGGGCCTCCAGGGCCTCTTTTTCCCGCAAAACGGACTGTTTCATAAAATCAAACGTGGTAGTTTTCATTGGATTTTTTGTGCCTCCTCTTCGGTTAAAAACAGATCGCCGTAAAGCCAAAGCACGGAATAACGGTCTTTCAGATCCTTGCCGAACCAAACGCCGTTGCGGATCTTTTCGGCTCCGTACATGGTTTCAAACGCGTTCAGATCAAAGCCCACGTCTGTGAGCATCGTTTCGATTTCCTTTCGGGTGGGACATTCCGACAGAATTTCCCGTACCCGTGCCCATTTTTTTTGATAAATTTCGTCTGCAGGGGTTTCGTATCGCTTTGCGTGATTCTGAATTGCCGCCACCTCGGACCAGTATCCCTTATAGATCTTTTTGTAGCAATTTTCCCGCATTTCTTTGGAAATATGAACGAAATCGGGCTTTTCCACGGTGCGGATTCGTTCCCGCAATTCTGCCGTTACCAAGGTGGAATAGCCCACGTCGGTGCCGTGGAAAAAATAGGGCTTGCCGTCAATGAGCCCCGTGATCTCAAAATAATGGGACAGATGGTGCTCGCTTCCCGAGCCGGGGCGGGTGGTGGACAGAAGGGTCAGACAGGCTCCGATGAGCACCAGCGTCTCGGTCAGCGTCCGAATGGCTTCCGGGTCCCGTTGGGTGAGGGCCTTTGCGGAGGCACGGATCTCGTCGGTTTTCTGCAGAACCAAATCGTAAACGAAGGGACAGAGATATTCTCCGTTAATCTCTTGGCTCAGCTTCCAGTCGCACAGAGCGCTGTATTTGCCGATGATATCCGCGTATCCCGAACGGATCATCTCTATGGGGGCTTGCCGCAGAACGTCCACGTCTCCCACGATGACGTCGGGTGCGTTGACCGTGTCTGTGACCTTCATCCCCTTCAAAATCATCGCAGCTCCGCTGGAGGCGTAGCCGTCCATGGAGGGTGCCGTGGCTACGATGCCGCTTTTGATTCCGTGCTGAAAGGCCACGTATTTGCAGAGATCGTTGATGACGCCCGAGCCGATTCCCAAAACCAAATCGGTTTGATTCGTGATTTTGGAATCAATCGCAGATATTGCATTTTCATCGGGAATTAACGTGGTTTTTTGCGGAAAAACGTATATCGTTTCGGTTTGTTTTTCCATCAATTTATATACGGTCTCTCCGCAAATCCCCCAGGTGTTCTGATCGGCCACCAAAAGGACGGATTGGTAGGGGGCGGTCACGGCGGGAAGGGTGTTTAACGCTCCCTTACCGATCTCCACGCAACGGATGTCGCAACGGTGCGTGCGGCCGCAGGCACAGGAAAGATCACGGTTGAGCAATTCGGAAAGTTCCATAAGAGCCTCCTCGGTTTTTTCTTTATCATAGCACGAAAAAAAATCCTTGTCAATGGTTTTGTCACCTCTTGACAAACGATCAGAAATAATCTATAATAGAGGTGAAAAATGATTAAATATGATTGCTTGGAGGATCTATGCTAAAAATTCAGCGACAGAATGATTTGATGCGATTGCTTCGGGAAGAGAAGGAATTGACGGTAAAGGAGCTTTGTGCCCGTCTGTACTACAGTCCTGCCACCGTGCGTCGGGATTTGGCGGAGCTGGAGGGAAAAGGACTGGTGAAGCGGAGCTTTGGTGGGGCGGTTCTGACGGAAAATTACGCCGACCAGCTTCCCCTCGCTCTGCGTGCCGCCACCCATATTCCCGAAAAAAAGCGTATCTGTGCCAGAGCGGCGGAGTTGATACGGGACGGAGAGACGGTTTTTATCGACGCATCCTCCACCACTTATTTTCTGGCTCCTTATCTGAAAGGAAAGGACGTTACGGTGGTCACCAACAATCCTCTGCTTTGCGTGATGCTTTCGGAAATGAAGGTGAAGAATTTCTGCACGGGCGGGGAAATGCTCCATGAATCCATGGCACTTGCAGGACGGGACGCGGAGGCGTATGTACGGGGAATTCACGCCCATTGTTGCTTTTTTTCCGCCCGCGGTTACGGGGATGGGGAGATTTCCGACTCCTCCAAAGGGGAGCGGGACGTGAAGACCGTCATGCTGGAGCGATCCGACCGACATTATTTTCTCTGTGATTCGTCCAAAGCGGATAAACGGTATTCTTATCGGGTGACCGATCTGGAATCGGTAATTTTTCTCTCAGAAGGCCTCTGATTGTGTTAAATGTGGGAATAAAATGTATCAAATGTCCGAAATCTCTTGAAATTTTTGCGTTCTTGGTATATAATAACCATGTATATGCTTTTGTACACTCTTCCCTTCAACAAGGAGGTTTTGGTTTTGAGTCAATTTGATGAATTGGAACCCAACGAAAACACGGAGTCTTCCGTAGGAACCCGCGCTGCCCGCAATGCGGAAAAGAAGACCTCGGAAAAGCCCTCGGGATTCAAGGAAAAGTTCGTCCGCTTTATGCGGAAGCTGACCGATCCCAACCGTCGGGCGAAGAAGAATCTGCCCGATCTCGCGGACTATCCCTTGGGAAAGGCACCTCTTTGGGTGACCGATCCCGATCATTACTGCAAAAAGAAGAGCCGCACCCGTCGCTTTTTCGGTGCTTTGGGGACGGTTTTTCTTCATATGTTCCTGATCTTCAGCATGATCGGCGTGGTCGTGGTGGGGGTTGGGGTCGCCGTGATCTATTCCTTCTCCGACCCTGCCCTGGACGAACGGTTTGCGTCCATGGACCTGGATCACTCGTCTTTCATTTACGCTACGGATCCCACCACGGGTGAGAACTCCATCTATCAGGAAATTCAAAGCAACTCCGGACGGCGCGTCTGGGTTTCCGGTGAGGAAATTCCCCAGCACGTGAAGGACGCCGCCGTTGCGTTGGAAGATAAGCGTTTCTACACCCACCCCGGCGTGGATATCGTCCGTACGGTCAACGCCGTTCTGGAATACGGAAGCGGCATGATCACCGGCTCCGGCGGACGCTCCTCGGGCGGTTCGACCCTGACCCAGCAGGTGATCAAAAACATGACGGGGGACGACGATTACAGTATCAGCCGTAAGGTCAAGGAAATGCTGCAGGCGCTGTATATCGAGCGGCGCTACGATAAAGATCAGATTCTGGAATATTATCTGAACACCGTTTATTTCGGCAACGGTGCCAACGGGATTTCCGCCGCGGCGGACATTTACTTCGGCAAGGACGTCAGCGAGTTGACGGTGACGGAGGGGGCGGCAATCGTTGCCATTACCCAGCTTCCCAGCAAATACGAGCCGGTTAAAAATCCCGAAAACAATCGGGAGCGCCGTAACAATACCCTGTGGTTCATGCACGAACAGGGGTATCTTACCCGCGAAGAGTACGATCGATACAGCAAAGAAGACTTGAATCTGGTTTACGGTACCGACCGGACGGACAAGATTCAGGACGAAGACGGCGTTTTTCTGTATAACTATTATACCGACATGGTTCTGCGGGACGTGCAGGACGATCTGATCGCGGCAGGCTACACCAAGGCCGAGGCCAACCGTCTGATCTATCGGGGCGGATTGCAGATCTACGCCTGCGTGGATACGGATATTCAGGGCATTATGGAGGAATATTTCGTCAACGACGAGAATTATTACACCTCCTCGGAAAAGAAAAAATATTCTCTGGAAAAGCTTCGTGAGAAGTATTCCATCACCGTAGGAGAAGGCGAAAACGCCGTGGTGGAAATTCCGCAGGTGGCCATGATGGTGATGGATCCCGATACGGGTGCTATTCTCGGTGTCATCGGTGGTCGCGGAGAGAAGAACTCTTCCTTGGACCTGAACCGTGCAACCTCCGCCCCCCGTCAGCCCGGCTCTTCCATCAAGCCTCTGAGCATTTACGGATACGCCATTGAGAACAATTTGCTGAACCCCGGCTCGCCTATTGACGACGTTCCCGTGGAGACCCGCAAATCCGATAAATACAAGTGGCCCTCCAACTACAGCGGATCCTATTCGGGCTTGGTTTCGGTGAAAAAGGCTTTGTCCTGGTCTCTGAACACCACCGCCGCCCGCGGATTGCAGTTGGTAGGAGTTTCCACCTCCTTCGATTTTATGAAAAACTCCCTGCATTTCACCACGTTGGTGGAGGCAGACAAGGCGTCCCTGGCTCCTTTGTCCGTGGGTGCTTTGACCAACGGGGTAACCCTGCGGGAAATGACCACCGCCTATACGGTCTTCGCGGGAGGCGGAATGTATTCCAAATACCGTTCCTACAGTAAAGTCGTTGCCTACGACGGCAAGACCATTCTGGACAACACTGCCAAGCGGGAACCGGTCTTTTCCGAAGAAACCGCTTATCTGATCACCGATATTCTGGAGGCTGCGCTGAATACGGGCGGATCTTCCGACCCTGCGGAACTCAAGGGCATTGCCACTGCAGGAAAATCGGGCACCACCTCCTTCTTCAAGGATCGTTGGTTTATCGGATATACGCCTTATTATCTGGGCGGAATCTGGTGGGGCTACGATACGCCCAACACCCTGGAAAACACCCACCACGTGCAGATGTGGCACGACGTAATGGAACAGATCCACGTCACCAAGGGGATTACCTCGGGCGAATTTGCCCGTCCCGGTGGAGTCAAGTGGGTCAAGAACGTCTGCTGGAAGAGCGGAAAACTGGCCACGGAGCTTTGTTCTCAGGACGGTTGCGTCGGCAACTTCTGGTTCAAGACCGAAAACATCCCCACCAAATATTGCGACGTTCACCATCAGCTGAACGTTTGTACCGCCTCCGGGTGCATTGCTCACGAAGGGTGCACCTCCGTGACGCCTGCGGTGTTCGTGGACGTGGAACGCTCCTTCAATTTTGCGATTTCCATCAAGGACGCAGGTTCCATTTGTCCTCCCTTGACGGCGGGCAGCACGCTTTACGTCAGCGACACGCTGCCGGTATACGCCCACATGGTGCCCGACAAGTTGTCCCCCAGCTATAACAAGTCCGGCGCGAACCGCATTTGTCAGGTTCACACGCCGGCGGAAAAGCCTCATTATAACGCGGGAACCTCCGTACCCGACGTTCCCGTCACACCTCCCTCGCCGCCTCCCGTTACCGATACCCCCGTGACGCCTCCCGTTTCCTCCGATACGGGTACGCCCTCGGAGAGCACGCCGCCCTCCGTCAGTTCGGACGTCACCGATTCGGGAAATCCCCCCGACGACGGGACGGTTACCGACAGCGGAACGCCCTCGGAGAGCGACGTTTCCGATTCGGGGAACGTCACCGACAGCGTAGTGGAGGTTTCCAACGCAGCGTAAAGCCATGACGGGACGTCATTGCAGAAAGGAAGGATTTTTTTGAGAATCCAGAAGTTTATTGCGGAAAGCGGAGTCTGTTCCCGCCGAGCCGCCGAAGATCTGATTCGGGAAGGGCGAATTACCGTGAACGGAAAGCCCGCCCAAATCGGTATGGACGTGGAAGAGTCCAACGATTCCGTTTATTGCGACGGAAAGCGGATCCGTCCCCGTGCCGCCGAAAAGCGTTACTTTATCTTTTATAAGCCCCGCGGCGTTATCACCGCCATGAAGGCCCAGGACGATCGCAGTGTGGTTGCGGATCTGATCAAGGGCATCAAGGGGCGGGTTTATCCCGTGGGACGTCTGGATCGGGATTCGGAAGGGCTTTTGATTCTGACCGACGACGGAGATCTTGCCCAACGGCTGACCCATCCCTCCCACGCGGTGCCCAAGACCTACCGCGTTACCGTGCGGGGAGAGGTTTCCTCCGATCAGGTGGACCACTTCCGTGCGGGGGTGGAATTGGACGACGGAGAGGTTACTCAGCCCGCCGGCGTGCAGATCCATAAGCAGCAGGAAGGAAAAACCGTCCTGCACGTGACCATCACCGAAGGGAAAAACCGCGAGATCCGCCGCATCTGCGAGGTTCTCGGTCTGGAAGTGATGCTGCTGAAGCGGATCGCCGAAGGGGAAGTGAAACTGGGACATCTTCAGCCCGGAGAATACCGTCCCCTCACCGAAAAGGAGAAGGAAGCCCTTCTGAACGGCGTAGGCATGACTTATACCCGCAAGATCAAGAAATCCTCCGCGCAAAAATCGGCGACGGCAGCCGCTTATCGCAACCGCCGTCAACGGAATATGTCGGAGCACGAGCGCCGCTTCAAAAAGCAGTTTCTGAAGTAAGGGCTCGCCAAAGCTTTCGTAATTTCAAGAGGAAAGTACCGCCAAAGGTTCTTTCCTCTTTTTTTTGTTCCACCTTCGTCACGGTGTTCAGGGGGATGCAGTCGATCTGACGACCCTTTTCCGAAAGAAGAAATAAATATCCGAGGGTGATATTGTCGCCAACGGGAGCAAAGGTCATGGGCACCGTTTTGGGGATCAACGAGGTGTCGATGGGAAATTCGTCGATAAAAACCGAGGTCAGAGGCAGGGTGTTGCGCAAAACCGCGTTTCCGTCTCCGTCCAGCACGGGCACGGTGACGTGATATTCCCCCTGATGAATGACCGAACGGCGGGATACGCGGGCAAAGCAGGCGTCGTAGAGGTTTGCGTGATCCTCCCAATCGTTTCCGTCGTTGAGGGTCACGCAGATGAGAACCACGCCCTTTCGCTCTGCTGCCGAGACCAGACACCGTCCCGCCTTTTTCGTAAATCCCGTTTTGACACCGAAGACACCGTCGCAGGTGTAGAGCAACTTGTTGGAATTGGAAAGGATCATGTCTTTGTATTCCAGCCGTGCCGTTTGGGTGGAAACCAGGTTCCGAAACCCTTCGTTTTCCAGGGCCTCTGCCGTCAGAATTGCCAGTTCTCGGGCGGTGGTTTGGTGTCCTTCTGCGGGAAGACCGTGGGGATTTTTGAAATGGGTTTGCGTCAGTCCCAATTCCGTCGCTTTTTCGTTCATTTTTTCCACGAAGACCCCTTCGCTTCCGCTGACGCCTTCCGCCAGCACCACCGCCGCGTCGTTGCCCGATTTCATCATCAGCACGTACAACAGATCCTGCACCGAAAGCTCTTCACCCGCCTTCAGCCCCAACTGGGAGCCTTCCACCGATGCGGCCTTCGCCGAAACGCGGAAGCGGCAATCGGGGGAGACCGATTCGAGCACCAACAGGGCGGTCATGATTTTGGTGGTGGACGCTTCGGGGAGGGGTAGGTCGGGATTGTGTTCAAACAAGGTCTTTTCCGAGCAGGCTTCCATGACCACCGCCCCGCGGGCACTGCAGGAAATTTCCGCAGAAAAGGAAGGGGTGAGCAGCAGGAGAAGCGTTGCGAGCAGAAGGGTGGAAAAAATTCGTTTCATGACCGTTCCTCCCGTATTTCATCCAGGGCTTCCGCACAGATTTCCCCAAAGAGTCGGGCGGCCCGCTCCGCCTCCTCGGGGGTGTTGCCGCAGGAGCCCAGCTCCACGAGGATGGCTCCGTGGGAGAGATATTGATTGTAACGGGACGGACGCACCAGAATCGGGCGCATCAGTCCCGGATATAACCGTTCTCCCTGCCGCTGGATCCGCAGGGCAAGAGACAGGTTTTCTTCCCATTCGGGATGGGGATAGGTATCGTTTCCCACTCCCATCAAAAGCATGATCTGGGCGCAATCCTCCCCGTCGAAGGACACGGTGGGACGGTATTTCGTGCCTGCGTCGTCGATCAGAGAATCCCGATGCAGATCAATGACCACGGCGATGGAGGGATATTTTTTCAGATACTCCCGTACCGTTTGGTTGGATTTCGTATAGGAACTGTTGAAATCCTCGTCGTGCCGCTTCTGACAGTGGATTACCCCGTATCCGCGGGCGGTCAGCGCTTCGTCGAGAAGGTCCCCCATGCGTACCATGTTGCGGGAGGGATCGGTGTTTCTCAGGTCCTGTGCGGTGTACCAATCCTGCCCCGTCTCGTTGTAGGACTCGGAGGTGTGGGTATGTACGATGAGAATTTGCGGCCCTTCTTCCGAAAGATCCAGATCCGGGATTCGATTCAGAAGGGCTTCCACGTCAAGATCCTTCGGGGACTGGTTGTTGACCGAAAGGGAAGAGGCGTAGGTTTTGCTTCGGATTTCTTCCGCGTCTGCAGGGGCTTGGGGGACGGTGACCGAATAGTCCCTGGGGGAAAAAACGGGAACCGTTTCCCCGTCGCCTTCCCCTCCCGTCTCTGCCGTCGCGTCCGTCCATTCCTTCGGGAGTGACGGCAGGGTGGGAAAGGAAAGAGCCAACATCCGCGCGGGAAAGGTGACGGAACGCGGTGCGGGAGAATATGACAGGGTCCCCGTGGGGACGATCTTCCAACAGCTTAAGACAACCCCCAGACAAGTGACCGCTGCGGCGGAACACAAAAGAGCCCAAACGGATTTTTTCATGAATACCATCCCTTCGTTTCACGCGATTCCCGACGAAGGGACCGCACTGTCATATTGATAACATATTCCGTTTTTCCTTTTTTATGCACCGGACAGTGCGTCCATCTGTTCCCGATCCAGTCCTTTGTGCACCGCCGCGTTGGTGGCTTCGGCCAAAAGCTTTGCCACACGGTCGATCAGCGCGTCGATGTCCTGAGGGGTCACGATGAGATTGTTTTCGTATCCGCCCAAGGCCTCACGGATCCGATCTCCTTCGTCTTCCGCCCATTCTTCCGTGATCGGTTGCAGTTCCCGATGGGATTTTTGGATGGTTTGCAGGGCGTCTGCCGTCAGAGTTGCCGCGTCCACTACCGTGGGAACGCCGATGCTGATGACGGGGACCCCCATGGAATGACGGTCAATGCGGGCCCGATGGTTTCCCACTCCCGAGCCGGGGGTGATGCCCGTGTCGCTGATCTGTACCGTGGCGCAAAGCCGCTTGACCCGACGGGAGGCCAGTGCGTCGAACACCAAAACCGCGTCGGGATGCACCGCATCCACCGCTCCGCGGATCAGCTCCGCCGTTTCGATTCCCGTCTGTCCCAGCACCCCGGGACGCAATGCGGAAAGATTTCCCAGGGCAAGCTCCCGATAGATCTGAGGCATCTGATCCTTCAGATGACGGGACACGATCAGGCGGTCGGTGACCTTCGGTCCCAGGGCGTCGGCGGACATTTCCGCATTTCCCAACCCTACGGCCAGAACGTTGCTGGCACCCTTCAGAAATTCTCCCAAAATCTCCGCCGTGCGCTCCACGGCAAGATCGAACAGCTCGTCGTCGGAAAAGGCACCGTTGAAAAAGACCGTGGCGTAATTGCCCATGGGTTTTCCCGTCATCCTTGCGGCGTTTTCGTTGACGATGCGGATGCGGGAAACGGGGATTTTTCCCGTGCTGACCGCTTCCAGAAGACCGTCCTGCTCGCCTAATTGCTTGAATTCCGCCGCTTCCACGGCTAAATCGGTTCTTACGTTCATAATATCCTCTCTTTCGGTAAAATCGGGGCTTGAAATTTTTTGTATTTTATGTTATAATAAGGAGAATTATACGGAAGGACCGTAAAAAATATGGATGCAATCAAAAAAGTATTGAAACGTTATTTCGTGGACGCCATGGGTGCCATGGCGCTGGGCCTCTTCGCCAGTCTGATCATCGGACTGATTCTGGGGCAGATCGGGCTGATCCCCGGTCTCTCCGTTCTGCGGAAAATCGCCGCCTATTTCAGTGCCTCCACCGACGTGGGACAGGCGGTCATCGGGGCGGCCATCGGCGGCGCCGTGGCCTGGGGGCTGAAGGTGAAGCCTCTGACCGTTTTTTCTTCGATTGGCGTGGGTGCCATCGGCTTTACCGTGGGAGGCCCCGTGGGGGCTTACGTGGCGGTGGTGGTCGGCGCGGAGTTGGGAAATCTTCTGGCGGGAAAGACCAAATTGGATATTTTGCTTACTCCCTCCATCACCCTTTTGTGCGGGGGTACGGTGGCCATGTTCGTGGGGCCCTATATCAACGCCGCCATGAACGGATTCGGTGATCTGATCGAAAGCACCACGGCTCTGCACCCCATTTTAATGGGAATTCTCGTTTCGGTTCTGGTCGGATTGGCTCTTACCGCCCCCATTTCCTCCGCCGCCATCTGCGTGATGATCGGTCTGGACGGCATTGCCGCGGGAGCCGCCTGCGTGGGCTGCTGCTGTCAGATGATCGGCTTTGCCGTGGCTTCCTATCGGGATAACGGCTTCGGCGGGGCACTTTCGCAGGGAATCGGTACTTCCATGCTTCAATTCCCCAATATCGTGCGCCGTCCCGTCATCTGGCTGGCACCTACCTTGGCTTCCGCCATTCTCGGCCCCGTTTCCACCGCCGTGTTGGGTATGGTGAACACCCCTGCGGGGGCGGGCATGGGCACCAGCGGCCTTGTGGGACAGTTTGAGGCCTACCGCGCCATGAGCTCCACCACTTCGGTCTGGATCTTCATTGCCGAAATCGCCGTGATGCATTTCCTGCTGCCCGGAGCCTTGACTCTCTTTTTCGATACCGCCTTCCGCAAGCTTGGCTGGGTTCGGAAGGGCGACATGCGGATCTACGAGGCAAAATAAGGGGAGTTTTCGAAAAGTTTACAAAGAATTCCTTTTTTCTTTGGAAAAAACCTCTTGCATAAGGCTTGCTTTTGTGTTATAATATATCGTGCGTAAAATGACTCGACGGGGAATTCCCGGAAGATAAAACGGAGGTGAATGCAGATGCCCAACATCAAATCTGCCAAGAAACGCGTTCTGGTAAATCAGACGAAGAACCTGCAGAACAAAATGCAGAAGTCCGCGTTCCGCACTCAGCTCAAGTCTCTCGAAGCGGAGAAGACCCCGGAGAACCTTCAAAAGGCTTACTCTTTGGTTGACAAAGCCGCTGCGAAGGGCCTGATCCATGCGAACTGCGCTGCTCGCAAGAAGTCTCGTCTTGCTGCCGAATTCGCAGCCGAATAATTCGGTTTTTCTGTACGTTCATAAGACCCTGCCTCGCTTGCGAAGCAGGGTTTTTTATTGAGGTGATATTATGGCGGAAGCCTTTGCAAACTGGTTGCAGGAAACCTTCGGAGGCGTGGTGTCTCTGGAGCTTTTGGTCCTCTTTATCTCCATGCTCCCCATTCTGGAGCTACGTGGGGGGATGGTGGCCGCCGCAATCTTCGGGATCCCCGTGTGGGAAGCCTTTCTGATCTGCATTATCGGCAATCTGTTGCCCATTCCCTTTATCCTCTGGCTCATCACCCCTATCTTTGATTGGATGAAAAAGCGGAAGATCTTCCGCGGCCTTGTGGAGAAACTGGAGAAGCGTGCATCAGGCGAGAAGAGCCAACAAATCCGCAAGTTCGAATTCTGGGGGCTGATGGCCTTCGTGGGAATTCCTCTTCCCGGAACGGGCGCGTGGACGGGCTGTCTGATCGCCGCTCTGCTGAACATGGACAAGAAGCGGGCCCTCTTGGCCGCCGTGCTGGGGGTTCTGGTCGCTTCAGTGATCATGGGACTGTTCTCCTACGGTCTTTTGAACTGGATTATCAGCTTGTTTTAATTGAAAAGAGAGAAGTTTCGGCTTCTCTCTTTTTTTATAGGGTTGCAAAGACTGTCGGATTATGGTATAATAAATAGGTAAATAAATCGGGATAAGGAATTTTTCGGTTTCATCCGTATAAGAAGTGAAGGGGGAAGAACCCCCGCAAAACAGGAGGACGACTATGGATAACGGCGCTTGTAGCTACCGCCGTTTTCTGAATGGTGACGAAGCCGCCTTTGACGAGATCATGGAAGAACTCTTTTTCAATCTGGTGTTCTTTCTGAACCGTTACGTAAAGGATCTTCCCGCCGCCGAGGACCTTGCCGTGGACGTTTTTTCCGAGCTGATTGCCCGTCCGCATCGGTACAACTTCAAGGTCTCGCTGAAAACGTATCTGTTTACCCTGGGGCGAAGCCGCGCCCTGGATCTGTTGCGCCATCAAAAGGTGCTGGAGTTTACCGATCTTTCGGAAGCGGGAGATCTTCCCGACGGGGAACTTTCTCTGGAGGAGCGGGTGCTGACGAAGGAGCTCCAACGCACGGTACATCACGCATTGGGGCAATTACCCGATGAAATGCAGATTGCGGTGCATCTGGTCTATTTTGAGAATATGTCCTACGACGAGACGGCCAAGGTGATGAAAAAGAGCCGTAAGCAGGTGGACAATTTGTTGTACCGCGCCAAAAAGGAGCTTCGTGCTCTGCTGGGAGAGGAGGGCAAGGAGTTGCTATGAGAGATTTAAAGGAATACAAAGAAGATATTTTCCGTCGCGGAGAACATAAAATTCAAGAGCGGAAGAAACGCAACGCCCGTTTTCTGGCTTGCGGCGCGTCGCTGGGGCTTTGCCTGATCCTTTGCGGAATTTTTCTCATTCCCCGCAAGACCGAAACTTCTTCGGGAGAGCAAAACGATGCGTCGCAGCAGACACCTTCCGTTTTGGTGGTGTTTTCCGATTCCCAAGGCTCCTTGAAAGAGGTGGAACGGGGCAACGCCACGCAGATCTACGCTTCCATTCAATCGGTTTTTTCGGAAAACGCAGAGATCGGAAAGAACGACGACGTGACTTCCGAATCCTCTCCCTCCCAAAGCGCGTCCGACTCCGTGATCCAATCGCCCCAGGACGGGCTTGATGAAGTCGTGGATGAGGATAACTTCAGCAACGGGGGCGACAAATACAACGGAAACGATAGTCACGGAAACGGGATCGTGAACGGAATCGGCCCCTCCAACGGAACCGGCCCCTCCAACGGAACCGTTGCGGAATACCGCATCACCCTGACCGACGCGCAGGGAATCGAAACTGCTTATCGGTTGCAGGGGAATACCTTGACCGAGGAACCGTCGGGCAAAAAAGTCCTTCTTTCGAAGGCGCAACTGGATGAACTTCTGGCTCTTTTTGACGTAAAATAAGGAGGTTTCGTGATGAAGCGAATGGGTGTTTTATGGTTATGCTTTTGTCTTTTGTTGAGCCTTGCGGCCTGCGGTACTGCGCCCGTACAGCCTGCGGAAGGGACGGATACGGAAATCTCTTCGGAGCTGACCGCCACCTCCGACGGTGTGATCGAAATCGGTTGGTCGGACGGCACGGTGGAATTTTCACCCCGTTACCTTCACACCAACGGCGGCAAGGAAGGGGAGCGTTACCCTCTCGTCCACGTGATCCGTTCCGCGGAGGATCTGACCGATTACGAGGCCACCGCAGGGCAGGACTTTGATCTGCGGACGCTTTCCGCGTTGGGGTACGATCAAACCTTTTTTGTGGATAAAGCGTTGGTCTTTATCGTCCTGGAAGAGCCCAGCAGCTCCAACCGTCATAAGGTGGATCAGATCAAACGAAGGAAAAATGGGGACGAAACGGATTTTCGTGTGGAGATTTCCTCCATCGTGCCCGAAGTGGGGGACTGCGCCATGGCACAATGGCACATCGTCTTGGAAATTCCCAAGGACGAGGCCCCCGAGGTTGAGGCTGTTTCGGTTTATAAAGACGGGATTTTGATGAAGAAAAAGGCGCTCTCCGTCACCTATTGCTTCGGAACCGATTCCGCCACCACCTTTTCGGGCGGGCAGGCGGAGACCCTTTTGGGAATTTTACAGAATCTGAATTACGATCCTATGAAGATCTGTAACTGCGCCCCGCAATATCAGGTAAAAACCGAAGGGGAGACCTACGGAATCCATCTGGAGGAAGGTTACGTGCGTTGTTCTGCCGGGCAGGCGGAATTGACGGAGGATCAGCTCAGCGCCCTTCGGGAACTTCACGATTGGGCCAAAGAACAGCCCTCCGATCTGTGCGGATATCCTACGGAAGAATATTTTAACGAGTTTTCCTTTTTCCTGACCTGGGGTTGTTACGGGGAAAGCTCTTACGACAGCCGCACGGGACGGCTGGTCAAGACCGTCAACGCTACGAAACCCGAGGATTACGTCACCACCTACCGTCTTTCCGAGGAGCAGAAGGAAAAGGTCTACGCTTTGATTCAAGGGTTGGATCTGGCGAGCTATCCCGATTTTTACGATCCCCACGAGGGAAAGATCAGTTCCGATCCCTCCATGACGCTGGTTTTGTCCGTAACCGTGGGCGGCATGCAGAAAACCGTGCAGGCGAAGGAGATTGCCCTCGGTTATAAGGCGAACAACGAAAAGGGGCAGCGGTTTTTGACGGTCTGTCGGGAAATTTCCTCGCTGCTCACCGAGACCGAGGCGTGGAAGTCCCTGCCCGAATACGAATTTTTCTACAGTTAAGAGGTGGCTTTCATGAAAAAGAAGATATGGATTCCCCTTCTTGTAGTGGTCTTTTTGGCGATTTTCTTCCTTCCGATTCCTTCCGGGGTTTGCGAGGACGGAGGAACGCGGGCGTATACGGCCTTGACCTATAAGGTCGTGGACTGGAACCGTTTGTGCGGATACGAAACTTATGAGGAGACTGAGGTGGTTTTCTTTCCCGATAACTTTAAGTCTTTGGACCAACTGTGGGCGGAAAAGAATCCGGAAATCTCTGCGGACGAAAGCTTTTTGGCAACGGTTTTGCAGGTGAATAAATTCTCTCTTTTAGTAGAGCCTTTTGAGGGAGAGAAGGAACGGCAAAGCAGTTCGCAGATCTCCTTCGGAACGGAAAATCTGAATACGGCAGACGTACGCGTGGGCGACGTGGTGCAGGTGTCTTACGAGGGCGGCATCATGGAATCCTTCCCCGCCCAAATCCGTGCCACGGCGTGGAAGGTGGTAACCGACCCGCGTACCCGTGCATACGAGGGTGTTTGGCTGGAGAAAAGCGAAGAAATGAATTGGAACCAAGAGCTTTTCAATCACGTGAAAATCACCCGCATCTATGCCGATTGCTTCTTTGCCCGACCCGCAATTCCCGCCCCTTACGAGATCAAACTCAACGGTGTTCTTTCCGAGGAATGGTGCGTGGGGGATCAGATTTTCTGCGAATATAAAAATACCTATTGCGACGTGGAGCTTGGTCGTGCCGAGGCGGATATAATCTCCGTGGGCCCCAGCGATTGGGCACCCGAGCCGGGGGTGGCCTATAAGCCGGTTATTTACCTCTATCCCGAAGAAGAAACCGAGGTTTCGGTGAATCTGACTTTGGACGGAGCCTTGACCTGCACCTATCCCTTCTACGGGGAGGGTTGGCGTGTCACCGCTTCTCCCGACGGCACATTGACCGATGAAGCGGGGCAGACCTATAACTATCTTTATTGGGAAGGGGAGACCTATGCCCAATACGATTTCTCCCAAGGCTTTTGCGTGAAGGGGGAAGACACGGCGGCCTTTTTGGAATCCGCCCTGGAAAAGCTGGGGTTGACCCGACGGGAGGCCAACGAATTTATCGTCTATTGGCTTCCGTTGATGGAGCAAAATCCCTATAACGTCATTTCCTTTCAGACCGACCGTTACGTGGACGCGGCAAAGCTGGAGGTTTCTCCTGCGCCCCACACGGTAATCCGCGTGTTTATGGCGTGGCAAAGGAGCGATTCCTTCCTGTCTCTGCCCGAACAAGAGCTGTCCGCACCCCAACGGGTAGGATTTACTCTTGTCGAATGGGGCGGGACGGAGGTCAAATAATCGAATATCCATAAAAATACTCCGTCGGTTTCGTTGCGGTTTCCTTTCCTCGCAACGGAATCGGCGGAGTTCTTCTTTGTATTTTTTTAATCCCAGGGCTTGACTTTTACGTATTCCAAGGCAAGGTTTGCCGTCAGCGCGTCCAGATCCAGCTTGGCCTCTTCCTCCAGAACTTCGTCCAAATAGGGGTTGGTTTTGGGATGCTTGGGGGTGAAGACGGTACAGCAATCCTCGTAGGGGAGAATGGAGGTTTCGAAGGTGTCGATGTCCCGTGCAATATCCACGATGTCCTGCTTGTCCGTGCCGATAAAGGGACGGAACACGGGCAGGTCGCTGGCCGCATCGGTGCATTGAATGGCGCCCAGGGTCTGGGACGCCACCTGACCGAGACTCTCTCCCGTAATGATACAGCGGGCGTTTTTCTCCTTGGCAAGCTTGCAGGCGATTTTCAGCATCACGCGGCGCATGATGATCGTGAACAGATCTTCCTTGCAGGTGTCCCGAATGGCCTCCTGAATCTCCGTAAAGGGCACGATCCACAGATCCACGGGACCCGTGTAGACGCTCATTTTCTTCGCCAGCGTCAACACCTTTTCCTTGGCGCGGGGGCTGGTGTAGGGCGGGCTTTCGAAGTGCACGGCGGAGATCTTCAATCCCCGTTTCGCCATAACGTATCCCGCCACGGGACTGTCGATACCACCGGAAAGCATCAGCATTCCGTGTCCCCCCGTCCCTGCGGGTAAGCCCCCCGCCGCTTTTTCGGGATTGGTGTGGATATAGGCAAATCCGTCGCGGATCTCAATGGAGACGGTCACGTCGGGGTTGTGTACGTCCACGGAAAGATGAGGGAATTTGCTCAGCAGGTGACCGCCCATTTCCCGGCAGATTTCGGGGGAGCCCATGGGATATTTTTTGTCGGACCGACGGGCGTCCACTTTGAAGGTCTTCGCTCTGCGCAGGGCAAAGGAAACGTAGTCCGCCGTTTGTTTTTTGAGGGTTTCCCAATCGTAATCCCCCCGATAGGCTACGGTGAGATTCATGATGCCGAAGACCTTTTTCAGAGCGATTTTTGCTCCGTCTATATCGGGGTCTTCTTCGAGAAATTCCACGAAAATCGTCGATTGGCTTTCCCATACGTGCACCTTGCCGAAGCCGTGCAGGGCGGTTTTTACGTTCTTGATCAAAAGATCTTCCAGACGGCGGCGGTTCAGTCCCTTCAGGACCACCTCGCCTAATTTCATCAAAATAACTTCGGGATTCATAGGATCAATCCTTTCGGATGTGGTTTAAGGCTTCTTTCAGGGCGTCCAGCACTTGGCAAGCCTCTTCTTCGGTGTTGTATCGGGAGAAGGAAAAACGCAGGGAATAGCGGCTCAGATCTCCTTTTCCCACGGCGGCCATGACCCGTGAGGGCTTTTTGGCCGAGCAGGCCGAGCCTGTGGAGATATAAATTTCTTTTTGGGACAAATAATGCAGAATATTCTCTGCCAGCCGTCCGCGGAAGGCGGCGTTGAGCACGTAGGGGGTGGCGTCTGCGGGAGAATTGATTTCTCCCCCCAGAGCCAGAATTCCGTCCCGCAAAATCCCGTTGATTTTTTCGATGCGTTGGCGGTTTTTCTCTTTTTCTGCCTGCAAAATGCGGCAGGCCTCTCCCCATGCGGCGATGGCGGGGACGTTATGGGTGCCCGAGAAGAGATTTTTCTCCTGTCCGCCTCCTGAAATCTGAGGCTTGACCCGCAGATTTTTGCGTAAATACAACGCGCCTACGCCCTTCGGTGCGTGAACCTTGTGCCCCGCAAAGGTGGCCATGTCCAGCAGAGAATAGCGGAAGGATTCCTTCAGAAATCCCTGCACCGCATCGGTATGAAAGGGGGCGTCCACGCCGCTTTGCTTCAGAATCTTCGCCATTTCTTTTAAGGGCGTGATTGCTCCCGTCTCGTTGTTGACCTGCATGCAGGTCACCAGTACCGTATCGGGGGAAAGGGCGTCGCGGAAGGATTCGGCGGTAATGACGCCGTGATCGGGGATCAAACGGACCACCTCAAAGGTCTTTTCCAGGTCCTTCAGCGTTTCTTCCACGGCGGGATGCTCGAAGGCGGTGGTGATGATGCGTCCCCGCTTTTTGTTTGCCACAGCGCCTCGGATGGCCGTATGGTTTGCTATGGTGGCGGAGGGGGCAAAGAAGATTTCTTCCTCGGTGACTCCCGCCGCAGCGGCTAATTGCTTGCGGGCGGAAGAGACGCGATGCTCGCTTTGCAGTCCGAAATCGTGCAAGGATTCGGGGTTTGCGTATTCCTCGGTCATGCAGTGTTGTGCCAGGGCGGCGGCTTCATCCAGAACCCGCGTGGTGGCGGCGTTATCCATGTAGATCAAATCGGTATCCTCGTTTATTCTTCGTCTTCATCCGCAACGGCAGATTCGGCAGGGAGGGCCCAATCTGCATCGTTGGTGGGGAGGGCTTCCACGTTGCGCAACTTGCGGCGGATGACGTTGGTGCGGGTTCCCACCAGCTTGTCCAGCTCCTTTTCCGCCCCTTCCAGACGGGATTTGACGGTGTTGAGGGTGGTTTGGAATTTTTCGAATTCGGTCTTGACCTCTCCGAGAATCTTCCACACCTCGGTGCTTCGCTTTTCGATGGCGAGGGTCTTGAAGCCCATCTGCAGGCTGTTCAGCAAGGCCGCCAGGGTAGAGGGGCCCGCCACGTTCACCGAATAATCCCGCATGAGGGTCTCGGTCAGACCGGGAATGCGGACCACGTCGGCGTACAACCCTTCCGTGGGCAGGAACAGAATGGCAAATTCCGTGGTATAAGGGGGTTCCACGTATTTTTCCCGAATGGATTTGGCGCTGGCTTTGATGAAACGCTCCATCTCCTTGCGGGCAACCTCGCTCAAGGTCTTGTCTCCCGTTTCCACCGCCGCCAGATATTGCTCGTAGCGATCTAAGGGGAATTTGGAGTCGATGGGAAGATAGACCACCGAGCCGTCGTCGTCCTTCCCGGGCAGACAAACGGCAAATTCTACCCGCTCGGTGCTGCGGGGGACGGTGGGGATATTTTCTTGATACTGTTCGGGTAACAGAATCTGTTCCAGGATGCGGGAGGCTTGGGTTTCTCCGAACACGCCGCGGGTCTTCACGTTGCCGAGGATCTTTTTCAGATCCCCCACGCCCGTGGCCAGGGTCTGCATTTCGGTCAGCCCTTTCGTGACCCGATCCAGATGCTCGTTGACCAGCTTGAAGGATTCCGTGACCCGTTTTTCCAGGGCGGATTCCAGCTTTTCGTTGACCACGCCCTGCATCTCGTCCAGCTTCTTTCCGTTTTCTTCCTGGATTTTCTGCAACCGTTCTTCTACGGTCTTGCTCATGCTGTCCATACGGTTGGCAAAGGAATTGAGGGTGTTTTGCGTGTCCTTGGTCAGATTTCCGATGGCGTTCATCTGGGCGTTGTTGGCCGTGTTCAATCCTGCGGAAAGGGAGGTGGTCAGGCTGTTCTGCATGGAATCCATGCGGTCGTTGAGCTCTTTACGCTGACGGGAAAAATCCTCGGAAAAATCCTGCTTTCCCGAGCGGGACAGAATCACGAGGGAGACGATCAGCGCGCCGAGAGCGCAGACCGTTGCAAGGATGCTGAAAATCAAAGGGGCCATTACAAAACCTCCAATTTTACGTAATTGGTCATCAATTTCTTTTCGCCTGCGGTGTCAAACTGTACGGTGAGCATACAGTCGCTTGCCATGGGAATAACGGCCTTGACGGTGCCTTCGCCGAAGACCTTGTGTCGGATCCGCATTCCCACCGCATAATTGACTTTCCGCGTCTCTGCGGGGCGGTGGGGCGGAATACTGGTGACGGGGTCCTTCAGAATATGACGGTCCGCCAAGGTTCGCTTGGGACGTTGGAAGGGAGTCGGTGCGGGTTCCACGGTCATTTCCAGACACTGCTGGGGGATTTCCTTCAAAAAGCGGGAAACGGCGCAATCCATGGGGTGGCCGAAGACCAGACGGTTGCGCACGGAGATGATATGAAGATCCTTTTTTGCGCGGGTGATGGCCACGTAGCAAAGACGGCGTTCTTCCTCAAGCCCGTCCACCTCCTCCACGGAGCGGGCGGAGGGGAAGAGACCTTCCTCAAAGCCCGTGATGAAGACGGTGTTGAATTCCAGCCCCTTGGCGCAGTGCATGGTCATCAGAATGACCGTGTCCTCATCCGGGTCCATGGCGTCTACGGCACTGACCAGGGCGGTCTGCTCCAGATAATCGGCCAGGGTATTGCGGCCTTCTTCTGCTTTTTCCGCGAAATCGGTGATGGCGTTGAGCAATTCCGCCACGTTTTCAAAGCGCGCCTGTGCCTCGGTGGGATCGCAGGTGGTGTTGAGCCATTCTTTGTAGTGAATGCTTGCCACCAAATATTTGAACAGATCGGGCAGGGGCATGGTTTCCGATGCGTCCCGCAGGTCGGAGATCAGTTGGGCAAAGGCCTGCATTTTGCCTGCCGCCCGTTGCAGCTCGGGGTATTGATCCGCGCAAAGCATGATCTCAAAGGGGGATTTTTCTTCCCGATCGGCTACGGCCAGAAGCCGTTCTACCGAGGTGTCGCCGATGCCACGCTTCGGTTCGTTGATGATGCGGGCAAGGCGGACCCGATCCCGAGGATTGTGAATATAGTTCAGATAGGCTAAAAGATCCTGAATTTCCTTGCGCTTGTAGAAGGCAAGTCCCCCGTAAACCCGATAGGGAATTCCGTTGCCCCGAAGCGCCGTTTCGATGGCGTTACTCTGGGCGTGGGTGCGGTACAGAACGCAGAAATCGCGGTATTTCAGGGAGGAATCGCTTCCCTTTCCCGCCAGAATGGAACGGGCTACGTAAGCCCCTTCCTCGTGTTGGTTGTTCAGCTGACGGTAACGGATCTTGCTTCCGTTTCCTTTATCCGACCAAAGGGTCTTTCCCTTGCGGTTTTTGTTGTGGGCGATGACCTCGTTTGCCGCCGTAAGGATGGTGTTGGTGGAGCGGTAGTTCTGCTCCAGGCGAATCACCTTTGCGTCCTTGAACTGGCTTTCGAAGGCGAGAATGTTTCCGATATCCGCTCCTGCGAATTTATAGATACTTTGGTCGTCGTCCCCTACCACGCACAGCTCACCGCCCTTTGCAAGAAGGGTGACCAGACGATATTGCAGAGGGTTGGTGTCCTGATACTCGTCCACCAGCACGTAGCGGAAGCGGCGATTGACGGCCTTTGCCACGTCCTCCTGCTCCGACAGAAGTTTGACGGTGTTGAAGATCAGATCGTCAAAGTCCATGGCGTTGCTTTCCCGCAGGGAAGCCTGGTATTTTTCGTAGACCGTGGGGATCTTCGGATGATCGTTATCCTTGAAGTTACTGCGGAATTCTTCGGGACTCTCGTACCGTCCCTTTGCGGCGGAGATAATTCCCCGCAGGGTTTTGACGTTGTACCGCTCTCCCAGATTCAGTTCTTTCAGAATCCGTTCGGTGAGCTTGTTGGAGTCCGCGTCGTCGTAGATGGTAAAATCCCGTTCGTAGCCCAGACGGTCTGCATAACGCCGCAGGATCCGCACGCAGGTGGCGTGGAAGGTCAGGGCCCATAGGTCGCTTGCGTCCACGTGGAATTTCTTCTCCATGCGTTCCCGCATTTCGTTGGCCGCCTTATTGGTAAAGGTGATGGCCAAAAGGTTGTAGGGATCCATGGGATCCACGGAAAGGAGCTTTTGATAGCGCGATTCATTCCGCAGAGAAGGGTCGCGCAGGGCCTGCCGAAGAAAATCCAGATCTTCTTCGGTCAGATTTTCGGGTACCCGATCGGAATGGTAGGCGTTGCCGTATTTGATCAGATAGCCCAATTTATTGACGAGAACGGTGGTTTTTCCGCTTCCTGCCCCTGCCAGAATCAGCAGAGGACAGCCGCAGGAGTAGACCGCCTCCCGTTGGGGCTGATTGAGGGATGCGTATTCCGCATCGAGAAGTTGTTTGCGTAGGGTTAAAAATTGCCGGGTCATGGTTCGTTCTCCTTTGAACGTGGTGCGAGATGATACATTATAACTCTATTATAATGTATCGGGTGGACAAAACCATAACGGAAATGAAACGAATTTTGGAACTTTTGCAAATTCCGCAAAAAAGGCGGTGTTCGCATAGTTTTCGGGAAAAAGGGAAAACTGTAAAAAAAAGACGGGAGGATTTTGTATTATGATTCAACGGAACGCATTTCTGAAAGGGTGGATCGCCCTGATTCTGACCGTGGCGTTTTTGGCGGGACTTACCCTCTTTTTTGCGCCGCCGCCCACGGTGGACGCCCTGTCCCGCAACGGGTCACGGGGAAGTGAGGTGCGGCAGATTCAGACGGCACTGAAGCGGCAGGGATATTACAAGGGCTCCGTGGACGGAATTTACGGCTCGGAGACGGAACGGGCGGTGCGAAGCTTTCAGTCTGCAAAGGGGTTGTCCGTGGACGGAATCTGCGGAACGGAGACTCTGCAGGCTCTGGGGATCGGCGGCACGGGTTCCTCCTTTCGGCGGGGCAGTACGGGCAGCGGGGTAAAGAAAATCCAGCAAAAGCTGAAGAATTGGGGATATTATTCCGGGTCGGTTGACGGCGTTTTCGGATCGGAAACCGAGGCTGCGGTGAAGCGTTTCCAGAGCAAAAACGGACTTTCCGCCGACGGGATCTGCGGTGTAAAAACCCTTGCGGCGATGGGCCTTTCCTCACTTTCCGCATCTGCCCACTCCACCTCCGCCAACAACGGAGACGTCTATCTGCTTGCTCGGATCATTTCCGCGGAGGCGCGGGGAGAATCCTATCGGGGACAGGTTGCCGTCGGAGCGGTGGTGATGAATCGGGTGCGCAGCTCCAAATTTCCCAACACCCTGGCGGGGGTGATTTACCAAAAGGGTGCTTTTACGGCCGTTGACGACGGACAGTTCGACAAGCCCATTGCCGATTCCGCCTATCGGGCGGCACGGGAGGTGCTGGCCGGGGCGGATCCCACGGGAGGGTGCTTGTATTATTACAATCCCGCCACCGCCACCTCTTCCTGGATCTTTTCCCTTCCCACCAAAATGACCATCGGAAAGCATCGCTTTTCCATGGGAAAATAATGGTATAATCCCCGTTCCCTTCGCATAGTTTGGAACAGAAACGAAGGGAAAGGAACGTGTTTTGCCATGGACAAAGAACGGTATTTGCCCGAAGGGGCGGTCGGAAAAACGGAACATTCGCTGGCAACCTTGGAAAAGGCCCGCACCACGGGACAGATCCTGGAGGCCAAGGCTATTTTGTGTGACAGTCGCCACAATCTGGTGGTGGATCTGGGGGATCTGCGGGGCGTGATCCCCCGGGGCGAAGCGGCGCTCGGAATTCGGGAGGGCACGGTGAAGGATATCGCCATTCTCTCCCGCGTCAACAAGCCCGTTTGTTTTAAGGTGACGGATTTTTTACGGCGGGATCAAGTGAATCACTGCTGTGGAGACGGGGATTCCTTCTGTGCGGGAACCCTTTCCGATCCCGTGGCTTTGCTTTCCCGTCGGGCGGCCCAGCAGCAGGCCCGGGAGGAGATGCTTGCCCGCGTCCGTCCGGGAGACGTTCTTGACGCACGCATTACCCATATGGAGCCCTTCGGCGCCTTTGCGGACATCGGTTGCGGCATCGTAGGGCTGATTTCCATTGAAAATATTTCGGTTTCCCGCATCGCTCATCCCCGGGACCGCTTCGTTCGGGATCAGGCGGTAAAGGTGGTAGTCAAGGAAATCGATCGGGAGAAGAAGCGTTTCGTTTTATCGCATAAAGAGCTGTTGGGCACGTGGGAGGAAAATGCGGAGCTCTTTTCCGTGGGACAGACGGTCTGCGGCGTGGTCCGCTCCGTGGAGGACTACGGAATTTTCGTGGAGCTTGCCCCCAATCTGGCGGGTCTGGCGGAGGTTCGGGAGGGAGTATATCCCGGTCAGCAGGCCACCGTGTATATCAAAAACATCATTCCCGAGAAGATGAAGGTAAAATTGAGCCTCATCGACGCCTTTGACGGGGAAAATCGAGAACCGTTGCGGTATTTCCACGCATCGGGACATCTGGATCGGTTTCTCTATTCCCCCGAAGGGGCCTTTCGACGGATTGAGACAATCTTTACATAAATGTCGCAGTTTTTTTCTTGACATTCCGACTTTTATATAGTATTATAAATATAATAAGGACGTGTCGGCCTTTTTCCCGTCTCTCTTTCGGAGGGACGGGATTGCGCCGTGTCAAAAGGAGGGGTCTTTTCTGGACCGTATGCTGAAACGATATCTCGTTGCCGAAGCTTTTCTGGGGCTTTGCGTGATGGGTTTGGGCTTGCTTATGGGGGGGCAGATTCTGTTTGCGCTGGGAGCCTGTATGCTGGGCTTTTCCGCCCAATGTGCCGCCCACACCACGAAGGGACAGATGGCGGCCGTACTGTTCGGCATCCTTTCCCTGCTCCTGTTGGCGGTGGGGTGCCTGCGTTCCTTCGGAATGATGGTCAGCCTTACCGATTACGGAACCAAAACCTCCTCTCTTTCGGTTTTGTTGGTAATTGCGGTTCTGTTTTTGCTTCACCGCTTTCTGGCGTTGCCCGTGGAGGACCGTCCCGAATATTCCATGCTCCGTCACGGGATGAACGTGCTTTCGGTCTTTTCCGCCATGGGGCTGGTGGGTGTTGCGCTGAACTACCTGCTTTCTTACGCCTTTTCCGGGCTGTTTCTGTCCAATCTGGAGGAATGGGATCGGTACGCAAACGAGGGCGTCGGCTCTGCTCCCGTGGAGTTGCAGGATTTCCATTACGTGGAAGGCTTGGTGGCGCTGGCTCTGTGCATCACTGCCATCCGCGCCGTGGTACGGGCTTATTTCGGGGAAGAACCGGTGGAAGAGCCGGAAAAGGAGATAGAAGAATGAGAAATCAGAAAATCGGAAAAAACGTGCGGGACCTGGGGCTTCGTTACCTGATGATCTGCGTGTTTATGTTTATGTGCGTTCCCCTGTTTTCCATTAAACCGGAGATCATGGAACCTTTGCTGGGGACCTTTTATTTTATTGTTCTGATCTATTATTTTTGGTTTACCATGAAGACCGAGGGCGGTCTGGACGTGAACCGCGTCCGTATCGGACAGGTTCCCCGTTTCCGCTGGAAGGGTGCGGTCTGCGCCTTGTTTTTGGTCGTTCCCATGATGATCATCTGCGTGGTTCCCCTCTTTTTCCACGATCCCTACGACGCGGAATTCCGCCCTTATTTTACGGGGGAAGAGATCGCGTTGACCGAGGAAGATCGCTTCAATCAGCTTTTGCGGGATGCTTCGGGCAAGGAGGGCTACGTTTCCTCCGTGGCCTTTAACGCAGAGCGGAAGGCTTCCAAAATTACTTACGAAACGTCGAAGGGCGTTACCGTCCACTGCGTGGGGGCGGACGTGTCGGTCAACGGGCAGGAAATGTGCTATATTGACGTGGTGCGGGAGGACGGAAAAACGGAACGGGTGGATTTTTACGTCACCGACGGCGAAAAGGGCTTGAATAAACTGGCTCCCGACCTGCAGGACGCCTTCAAGGAATGTCTGGATTCGGCTCGGGAGATTTCGGGAATCCTGATCGACGAGCCTTTGGCCAACTGGCAGGTTGCGTGGAATTTCGTCAAGGTGATCGTGACGGTCTGTCTGACGTATTTCTGTGCAATTTTTGCAACCAACAATCCCGTGGTCTTTGCCCTGGTGTTCTGCCTGTGTATGCTGGTTCTGGCCGTTGCGGCGCAGGTCGGGTACGATATGGGATATAACGGCGTGGAAATTATGGGCAAGAAGAAGCCCGTAAAAGACGGAAAAGCAGGAGACTCCGTGGTGATTCAACGGGGCGGCTCCAAAAAATAAACGATCAAAAAAAGGAGAACTATCATGGAAAACAAGAAATTCCGCATCGGCATCATTGGCTGCGGCGGCATTGCCAACGGCAAGCATATGCCCTCTCTGAAGGCCCTGGATCAGGAATGTGAAATGGTCGCATTCTGCGATATCATCGAGGAACGGGCCGTCAAGGCAAAGGCCGACTACGGTACCCCCGACGCGAAGGTCTATACCGATTATAAGGAATTGTTGAAGGACGCTTCCATCGACGTGATTCACGTCTGCACCCCCAATAAGTCCCACGCACCCATTTCCATCGCTGCTATGGAGGCGGGAAAAGACGTTATGTGCGAAAAGCCCATGGCAAAAACTGCCGCTGAGGCCAAGGAAATGCTGGAGGCCTCCAAGCGCACGGGCCGCGTGTTGACCATCGGTTATCAAACCCGTCAGGCCCCCGAAATGCAGTTGGTCAAGAAAATGGCTGACGAAGGGAAGCTGGGGCATATTTATTACGGAAAGGCGTTGGCCATCCGTCGCCGTGCCGTTCCCACCTGGGGCGTTTTCCTGAACGAAGAAGAACAGGGCGGCGGACCTCTGATTGACATCGGAACCCACGCGTTGGATCTGACCCTCTGGACCATGAACAACTACGAGGTTGCTTCCGTATCGGGGAACGTACATTACGAGCTGCGGGGTAAAAAGGATGCCGCCAACGCATGGGGCTCCTGGGATCCCGAAAAATATACGGTGGAAGACTCCGCCTTCGGCTTCATTAAGATGAAGAACGGCGCCACCATCATTCTGGAATCCTCCTGGGCCATCAATCTGGTGGACGCGCGGGAAGCTCAGTACATCCTTGCAGGCACCGAAGCGGGCGTGGACTTTATGGACGGGCTTCGCATCAACGGGGAAGAATACTCCCGTCTGTACACCAAGAACATCGACATGAAGAAGGGCGGCGTTGCCTTCTACGAAGGTTCCAAGGGCGAGACCCCCGCTCTGGCGGAGGCCCGTCAGTGGCTGAAGGCTCTTCGGGAAGGAACCAAGCCCTGCGTTCTCCCCGAGCAGGCGCTGGTGGTTTCTCAGGTTCTGGAAGCCATCTACGAATCCTACAAGACCGGAAAGACCGTCTATTTCGATTGATTTTCAAAACCGAAACGGTATAAAACCGAACCCTTATTTTAACATAAAAGGAAGAAATTTCCTTGCAATCTCCGCTTTCCGCGGTATAAACGGAAGGCGGAGAATTTTTTTGCAAAAAATGGAAGAGGCAATCCGCCGTTTTTGTGGCACAATAGAGCCGAAAGGAGGTTTTTGCTTTGAAAAAAAAGATTCAAATCGCACTTTTGTCGATTCTTCTCGTTTTGCTTGCGGCCGTTCCCTTCGGGGCACAAAAGACCGATTATCAGATCGGCGAGGCGGAAGGCCTTTTGACCGACGGAAAGGTCAAAGAGGCTTTTCAGAAAGCCGTGGACAGATTTAAGGACTGGATGTACGAGGGGATTCCTTCCGGGTACGTGACCAAGACCGACGGATACTATCTGCAGACCTTCACCGACGGGGAAGACGTCTCCGCGGCGATCTACGTGGGCCCCGACTACGCCACCTACGTGTTACGCGGGCCCATTTACGAGCAGCTGGAAACCGTGGGCGGCATGAAAAAGCTGGGTACGCCCCGCTCCGATGCCTACGAAGTGAACGGCGTATGGTATCAGAACTTTGAAAAGGGGTACGTGACCGTCCCGAAAAACGGAAAAGCGACCTTCGTTGCGGGAAAGCAGGTGGATGAAAAGGGCACCGTGACCACCGATTCCGATTCGGGGTCCTCCTCTGCTTCCACGGATCAAACCACCGACGGAAAGACCGACGCGTCCCTTTCTTCTCCCTCCCAGATGATCAGCAACGCGGTCAGCGACGTGGAGGAAGGGGTTTCCCGCTGGGCCCCCGGCGTTCTCGTTGCGCTGCTGATCCTTGCGGCCATCGTCATTCTCGTTTATTGGTTCCTGAAGCGAAAATAATCGGATTCCCCCTGCCGTTTTTTACGGCGCGGGGAATTTTTCTCTTGGGGGCGGATTTGTTCGGAAAAATGTAACCAAATCAAAGGATTTTTCCCTTGAAAAACAGCGGGTATTGTAGTATAATATAAAATGGAGTAAATTGGAAAACATTTTACTATAGAAACAAAATCTTTTAGGAGGATACAGAAATGAATGCTCATCAAAAATCTGCCCGCATGGAAGAACTTCGTGCGCAGATTGAGGGAAAAACCGCCCCTGCGGGTCCTTCCGCCCGGGAACGGCTGACCCTTCTTTTTGACGAGGGCACCTTCGTCGAAGTGGGCGCGTTCGTGCGCCAGCGTCCCACCGAATTCGGCTCCTGCTCCGATCCCGAAGGAGTCGTAACCGGCTACGGTGCGGTGGACGGCGTTCTGGTGTTTGCCTTTGCCCAGGATCCCGCCGTCAACAAAGGGGCCGTGAGCGAAATGCACGCCCGTAAGATCGAAACCATCGTCAATATGGCCGTCAAGGCCGACGCGCCGCTGGTTTCCTTTTTGGACAGTTGGGGCATGCGCTTGAGTGAAGGGGTGGACGCCCTTGCAGGGTACGGAGATATCCTTTCTCTGTGCAGTGAGATCCAGGGTGTGATCCCCCACGTCTGCGTGGTCAGCGGCGTTTGCGCCGGTGCCATGTCCTTCCTGCCCGCCTTTGCCGATTACACGGTGATGCTGAAAAATGCGGAGCTGTTCCTGTCCGCACCCTCCGTGGTGCAGGCCCGTTTCGGTCAAAAAACGGGAGACGCTGCGTCCGCTTACGCATCGGGGCTGGCCTCTGCCGTATGTGACACGGACAAGGATGCCGTTGCCGCAGTAAAGGCTTTCTTCAACGCCTTTGGCGGGGAAGAGCCCACCGACGACGCCAACCGTCTGACCGCCGAAATCGCGGATCTGATTTCTGCAGAGGGATACGACGTTTCTGCCGTGATTTCTCAGATTGCCGACGACGGCGTGATGGTGGAATTCTCCGGCGGATATGCGAAAAACCTCGTAACCGGTCTGATCCATCTGGACGGAACTCCCTGCGGCGTGATCGCCAACAATCCTGCGGAAAATAACGGGGATCTGACCGCCTCCGCTTGCGACAAGGCCGCGAAATTTATTGAATTCTGCGACAGTTACGATATTCCCGTGATCACTCTGGTGGATACCGACGGCTTTGCCGTGGAGGTGGGCGCGAATATTTCCGAGTCCGCCCGTCTTTTGGGAGCGTACGCTTCCTCTGACGCGGTGAAGATCACGCTGATCATCGGCCGTGCTTACGGCGCGGGATATCTGTCCATGGGCGCGAAACATACGGGTGCCGACGTGGTTCTGGCTTATCCCACCGCCTGCATCGCCGCTCTGCCTGCCGATACGGGCGCCGTGTTCCTGGGTGAGAAGCAGATCGCTTCTTCCGAGAACCCCGTTGCCACCCGCGAGGAATTGATCGCCTCCTACGGAGAAACCCTGGCTTCTCCCTTGCAGGCCGCCCGGCGGGGATACGTGGACGACATTATTGATATTGCCACCACCCGTCAGCTGTTGATCAGTTCTCTGAACGTCTTCTTGCAGGAAGGGGATCGGTGATGATGAATTTCCTTGCCTATTCCACCGAAGTTCCCTCCGATCTGTTGGGGAAACTGTCCTACGGGCTGATGGTAACCATTATCGGAGTTCTGATTGTCTTTGCCGTTCTGATCCTGATCATGGTGGTTATTTATCTGTTTCAGGTGTTCTTCGGCGAGAAGAAGAAAAAACCCGCCGTCGTTGCCCCGAAGTCGGATCCGACTCCCGTACCCAAGCCCGTTGCGGGGAAGCCGCAGACGTCCGCCGCACCCGCGCCCAAGCAGGAGGAACTGGTGGCCGCCATCGCCGCCGCTACCGCCATGGCCCAGGAGGAACTGATCGTGGTTCTTGCCGCCGCCGTAGCCGCCCAGGAAGGATGCGATCCCGCCTCGTCCCGCTATCGGATCCGTTCTTTCCGCCGTATTCTGTAAATCATTTCATTTTTATAACAAAACCGAAAGGAAACGAAAATCATGAAAAAGTATAACATCACCGTAAACGGAACCCTTTACGAAGTATACGTGGAAGAAGCCGGCGTCGTTGCCGCCGCTCCCGCCGCCACCCCCGTTGCCGCTCCCGCTCCCGTGGCTGCTCCCGCACCTGCTCCTGCTCCCGCACCTGCTCCCGTTGCCGCTCCTGCCGATGCGGAACCCGTCAAGGCTCCCATGCCCGGCAACATCATGAAGGTCAATGTTCAGGTGGGCGATACGGTGAAGAAGGGCGATACCCTCTGCATTCTCGAAGCCATGAAGATGGAAAACGAAATCAAGGCCGGTAAGGATGCTACCGTTGCCGCCGTTCACGTTTCCCAGGGCAACACCGTCAATACCGGCGATCTGCTCGTTTCTCTTTCCTGAAGTTTGATTTTCATCACGCATAGGAAAGGAACGCCGTTATGTTTGACAGTATCATCGAAGTCCTCAAGGGCTTTGCGGTGGATTCCGGCGTGGCGCAGTTTTTTGCGGAAGGCGGCTGGAAGAATCTGGTGATGATCGGCATCGCCTGCGTTCTGATTTATCTTGCCATCCGTCATAAGTTTGAGCCCCTCCTGCTTCTCCCCATCGCTTTTGGGATGCTTCTTTCCAATCTCCCTATCTCCGGTTTGATGCACATGGAGTTTTTCGAGGGCGGAGCCGTCAATATGAGCGAAATTATTGCTCACGGCGGCCTCTTCGATTGGTTATATCTGGGTGTTAAGTTCGGCATTTACCCGCCCCTGATCTTCCTGGGCGTGGGCGCTATGACCGATTTCTCTTCCCTGATTGCCAACCCCAAAACCATTCTCCTCGGTGCCGCCGCGCAGATCGGTATTTTTGCCACCTTCATTATGGCAATCCTCTTTGGTTTTGCTCCCGAGGAAGCCGCCTCCATCGGCATTATCGGTGGGGCAGACGGCCCTACCGCCATTCTCGTGACCAAGGAATTGGCGCCGGAATTGCTGGGTGCCATTGCCGTTGCCGCCTATTCTTACATGGCCCTGGTTCCCATTATTCAGCCTCCCATCATGAAGGCTCTGACTACGGAAAAGGAACGCAAGATCCGCATGGACAGCCTGCGTCCCGTTTCCAAGCTGGAAAAGATTCTGTTCCCCATTGTGGTTACCATCGTGGTGATTCTCATCATTCCCGACGCGGCTCCTTTGGTCGGGATGCTGATGCTCGGAAACCTGGCCAAGGAATGCGGTGTGGTGGACCGCATCAGCAAAACGGCCCAGAACGAGTTGATGAATATTATCACCATTTTCCTCGGCTTGACCGTTGGCGCCACCGCCAAGGCGGATAACTTCCTGAGCCCCAAGACCCTGCTGATCATCGGCATGGGACTTGCCGCATTCTGCATTGCTACGGCTACAGGCGTTTTGTTCGGCAAGTTGATGTGTCTGCTGACCCGCGGAAAGATCAATCCTCTTATCGGCTCGGCCGGCGTTTCCGCTGTACCCATGGCCGCTCGCGTGTCCAATACCGTGGGGCAGGAGGCCGATCCCGGCAACTTCCTTCTCATGCACGCCATGGGACCCAACGTGGCAGGGGTAATCGGCTCTGCCGTTGCCGCCGGCGTATTTCTGAATATGTTCGGTTGATTCCTACAGAAAGGATATTGAGTTATGAGTCAAGTGAAAATTACCGAAACGATTTTGCGTGACGCCCATCAGTCCCTGGTTGCCACCCGCATGACCATGGACGAAATGCTTCCCGCCCTGGACCTTTTGGATAAGGTCGGATTCAACGCGTTGGAAGCCTGGGGCGGTGCTACCTTCGATTCCTGTCTGCGTTTTCTGGACGAGGACCCCTGGCAGAGATTGCGCACCATCCGCGATCGCGTGAAAAATACCAAGCTGCAGATGCTTTTGCGAGGGCAGAATCTGTTGGGATACCGCAATTATTCCGACGACGTGGTGGAATATTTCGTTCAGAAATCTCTCGCCAACGGCATTGACGTGATCCGTATCTTCGACGCCCTCAACGACCCCCGTAACCTGAACACCGCCGTGAAAGCGGCCGTGAAGGAGGGGGGACACGTGCAGGCTGCCTTCAGTTATACTCTGTCGCCCGTGCACAACACCGAGTCCTTCGTCCGTTTCGCCAAGCAGTTGGAAGAAATGGGCGCCTCCTCCATTTGCGTGAAGGATATGGCGGGCTTGCTGGTTCCCTATACCACCTACGAGTTGATCAAGGCTCTGAAGGAAAGCGTCAAGATTCCCATCGAACTGCACACCCATTATACCACGGGTATGGCTTCTATGGTGCTGATGAAGGCCGTGGAAGCAGGGGTCGATATCATCGACACCGCTCTGTCTCCCTTGTCTATGGGTACCTCCCAGCCCTCCACCGAGGTCATGGTTGCGGCCCTGCAAGGAACGGAATACGATACGGGCCTGGATCTGAACGTGCTCAACGACGCCGCCAAGATCTTCGCACCCCTCCGTGAAAAGTACCTTAAGAGCGGGCTTCTCAACCCCAAGGTCATGGGCGTGGACGTGAACGGTCTGCTTTATCAGGTTCCCGGCGGAATGTTGTCCAACCTGGTTTCCCAGCTCAAGCAGATGGGACAGGAGGACAAATATCAGGCCGTTCTTGAGGAAGTTCCCCGAGTCCGTGCCGACGCAGGATATCCTCCCTTGGTTACTCCCACATCCCAGATCGTGGGCACCCAGGCGGTGTTCAACGTGATCTTCGGCCGTTATCAGAACGTGTCCAAAGAATTCCGCGGTCTGGTCAAAGGGGAATACGGCAAGACCCCCGTGGACGTGGATCCCGAATTCCGCAAGCAGATTCTGGGCGACGACGAGCCCATTACCTGCCGTCCTGCGGATCTGATCGCGCCCGAGCTGGATTCCCTGCGGGAAAAGGTCAAGCAGTACGAGGAGCAGCCCGAGGACGTTCTGTCCTACGCTCTGTTCGAGCAGGTTGCTACCAAGTTCTTCCAAAACCGCCAGGCCAAAAAGTACGGCGTGGATTCCCAACACGGGGCAGACGGCGTTCATCCCGTCTGATCTTTCCGTAATCGCAAATCTATGATAGGTTGCCTTCTTCTTTGAGGAGGGCAACCGCACTGTTTCATCAAAAAAGGAGGCGAGGATCCTTGAAAAACGGAAGAAAAATCGGAAAAGGCGTTTTATACACCCTTTCCGTTTCGTTCCTGTTCCTTTGCGTCGCCCTCTTTTTTGCTTCGGAATGGTATCTTTTTCATTTTGGTTATACCGGCTTTGATTCGGTTCTGGCTACCTTGACGGGCGGCCTGAGCGGAACGGGCGGAAGTGTCGTTTGGGAGTATCTCTTGCTGGGCTTGCTCCCCGCCGTCCTCACCACGGGAGGCATCGTCTTTTTCTGTTTCTTCCGTCCTTCCCGCCCGTGGAAGGTGACGGTGAAAAAGAAAAAGGTCACCCTTTATCCTCTCCATCGGTTTTTCTCCGTGTGGCTTACCTACGTGCTGGCCTTTGCGTTTCTCATCACCGCCGCGGTTCGCTCGGGCTTTGCCAATTACGTCCAACACAGGATGGAAACCACCACCCTTTTTGAGGAATATTACGTAGAGCCTACCTCCAATCGGGTGTTTTTCCCCGAGCATAAGCGGAATCTGATCTATATTTATCTGGAATCCGTGGAGACCGGATTTTTCTCCCGGGAAAAGGGTGGGGCGGTGAAACCCCATCTTATGCCCGAGCTGTACGATCTGGCGGAAGAAAACGTGAATTTCTCCCACAACGGTTCCGTAGGCGGGTTTTATTCCCTTTCCGGATCCCAATGGACCATCGGGGCCATGGTTGCCCATTCTGCGGGGATCCCGCTGAAGGTTCCTTTTGATATGGATTGGAACGATTACGGTTCCGACGGATTTCTGCCCGGCGTGATTACCCTTTCGGATATTTTGCACCGTGAGATGTATTATCAAGTCTTTTTGCTGGGCTCCGATGCGGATTTCGGCGGACAAAAGCAGTTTTATCTGGAGCACGGCACCGATCGGGTCTGCGACTATTATACCGCGCCGACGGATGGGATTATCGACGAGAATTACGACGTCTGGTGGGGAATGGAGGATGCGAAGGTCTACGAGTACGCAAAGCAGGAATTGCCCAAAATTGCCGCAAAAAATCAGCCCTTTGCCATGACGCTGGTCACCATTGATACCCATGAAACCGACGGATACCTCTGCGATTTTTGCGAAGAGAAATATCCCGTGCAATACGAAAACGTGGTGGCCTGCGCCTCCAAACAGGTTTCTCGGTTTTTGGATTGGCTCAAGGAGCAGGACTTTTACGAAAACACCACGGTGATTATCTGTGGGGATCATCCCACCATGGACGATCAGTACGTGCGTTCCCATTTTAAGAAAAAATACGATCGGACGGTCTATAATTGTATTATCAATGCACCCATTACGTCCGAACATACGAAGAACCGCGTTTTTTCTTCCATGGATCTGTTTCCCACCACCCTTGCCGCTTTGGGGTGCACCATTGAAGGAGAGCGGCTTGGACTCGGAACCAATCTGTTCTCGGGGGTTCCCACTTTATGTGAGGAACTGGGGAAAGCGGAGCTGAATCGGGAACTGAAGCGGCATTCGGACTATTACGAAAAATTTTACGGGGAATAAAAAACGGTCTTTCCGCAAAGGAAAGACCGTTTTTCTTTATTCTTCTTGGGTGAGATACCGTTCCGCCTGGGTGGAGAAGAGGGTGTAATATTTCCCTTTTCGTGCCATCAGCTCCTTGTGGTTTCCCATTTCCTCCACGGCGCCGTTTTCCAGCACCAGTACCGTATCCGCCACCGTGGCACTGGACAGACGGTGGGAGACGAAAATGGTGGTTTTTTCTTCCCGCAGGCGGTCGAACTGATTGAAGATCTCCTGCTCCGCCATGGGGTCGAGGGATGCGGTGGGTTCGTCGAGGATCAACACGTCGGAGTCGGAATAAAAGGCGCGGGCGATGGCGATTTTCTGCCATTGTCCGATGGAGAGCTCCAGACCGTTTTCTTCAAAAATCCGCATGAGGGGCGTTTGGAACCGATCGGGCAGGGCGTCGATATATTCCTTTGCCGCGGATTGCTCTGCCGCTTTCACCACCCGATCGAAATCTTCCTTTCGGTGAATATCTCCGAAACGGATGTTCTCTTCCACCGTTTCCGCATATTTCCCGAAATCCTGGAAGATGATGCCGAACATGCCGTAAAGGCTCTTCAGATCGTAGTCCCGCAGATCTTTTCCGTCCAGCAGAATCCGTCCCTCCGTGGGATCGTACAGGCGGGTGAGCAACTTAATCAGCGTCGTTTTTCCCGCCCCGTTCAGCCCCACGAGAACCATGGTCTGTCCCGGCTCAATGACGAAATTCAGATCCCGCAAAACGTACCGCTCCGTGCCGGGGTAACGGAAGGAAACGTGGATAAATTCAAACCGATGGCCCACGCCCCGGGAAACGGGGAGGGGATCTTCTCTGCGGGGAACCACGGTGCAGGGCTCTTTGATAAAGGCGATAAGGTTGTCGATAAACAGGGTTCCCTCGTAAATGGAGCCCGATTTGTTGATCAAAGCGGTAATACAGTTGGAGACCGAAAGAATCGCGCCCGTATAAAGGGTGTAGTCTCCGATCATGATTTTGCCCGTGAAAACCTGCAGGGCGATGAGGACGAAGAAGGTGAAATTGGTGGCCACCGCCACCACGCCGATGAGGATATGCAACACGCTTTCGTGGACGATAAGCCGCCGAAGTCCGTTGTAATAGGTGCGGAACACCTCGTGAAAACGGCCGATGAAGAGATCGGAAAGATCAAACATGCGAACCTCTTTGACCCGATCCTTGTCCACCAACAGATTGGAGTAATAGTTCATCTGCCGCCGTTCTTTACTGCGCCAGCGCATATAACGGAAATGCTTATTGCGGTAAACGTAGTTGACTATGGCGGAGGGAATGGACACGGCGATCACCACGGGGGCCGCGTACCAAAGATCGGGCACGGAAAAGAGCACCACCAGATAACTGACCAGCTCAATGGCGGAGCTGACGATGCCGAAGGTCTCGGAGAGAATCGACAAGGGGCGGTGTCCCGCTTCCCGATTGGCGTTTTCCATGCGCTCGTAAAAGGAGGCGTCGTCAAAGGAGGCAAGGTCCAGATGCTTGGATTTTTCCATGATGCGGGTCTTGACCTGTTGGACCACCTTTTCTCCCGCGATGCGGTTCAGGGCACTGCTGATGCTGTTGACGATGCGCAGAAGAAGGCGGTAGGAAAAGAGGAAGATCAGCAGGAAGAATACGGGGGAGGTCCAGAAATCCGACGCGGGGAGGGCCCCCGATGCCACCACCTTTTGCAGTTCGTTCAATACGCTGCTGGAGATCAGGGATCCGATGATGGGGGTGACCCCTTGGAACAGAGCGATGAAGGAGAGCAAAAACAAGATCCATTTTCCCGAACTCCACACCAGGGTGACCACGTAGAAAAAGCGCTTGAAAAAGCCTCCGAAAAGCTCCCGCAGATAGCGGAACACGTCGCGGAAATTCTTGGGGGGATCCACTTTTTTATGCTCGTAGGGCATCTTTCTTCCGGGGGGCATAGAAAACCTCCTCTCGTGAGTTTTCTTTTATTTTACCATATCTGATACGGTTTGTCAAGTTACAGATCGGTCAGGCAGAAATACTGAAGGGTCTTGCGATTCCACGTGTAAGTAATATGCAGCTTTCCGTCCTCGTAACGCAGGGCGGGATAGGCGTATTTTCCCTCCATGGTGGTCAGATGGGTCAGCAACGTAAAGGTTTTCCCGTTATCCCGCGATTCGTAGAGGGAGATGGGGGTACGGGCAGCCCAGTTGCCCGAAACGGGATTGCAGCACAGAATCAGCCGTCCGTCGGACAGGGAAACCAGATCGATGCCGCTGTTGTTGTTTGGCATTTCCGTGGGATAAGGGTTGCACCATGCCGATCCGTCTTTGGAGTCGGTGCGGTAAATTTTCCCTTCCGTGGAGCGGAGCAGGGCGTGAACCCCTTCTTTGCTTTGCCAGAGAGTGGGTTGAATGATTCCTTTTCCGTTTCCCTCTTCTTCGATGCACAGATCGGGGCTTCTCTCCCAGGTTTTTCCGCCGTCGAAGGAGCGGTCGAAGAAGCACCGCCAAGGGCCTTTCTCCGTGGAGCCGGGAGCCAGCACCGATCCGTCCTTCAGGGTGATGGCCTTGTTTCGGACGGGACCGCGGCCTCCGGAACGGTCGCCTTCGATCATTTCAAAGCTTTCACTCCAGGTTTCGCAATCGTCGGTGGAGATTTTGCATTTTGTGATCCAGTCGGCGATGGTGTATCCCACTTTATAAAACAGTACCACCGCCCCGTCCTCTCTTCGGAACAGAACGGGATTCCAATGGGGGATTCCGTCCTCCTCCGTCAGGGGAATCGGCTCCGACCAGCGTCCGTCCTCGGCACGCAGGGAGCCGAAAATCCGCACGTCGTTGTTTCCTTCCTTGCTCCCGTAAAAATAGACGCAAAAGACCGATCCGTCCTTGCGGAGGATAAAATGGCTGGCGTGGCATTGCCATCCCTCCTTGAAGGGGAGGATAAATTCGTTTGCAAGAATTTTCATAAGAAAGCTCCTTTCGGAAAATGGGAAGATTGTTTGTTTCTGCCTCTATTATACTGCAAAATTCCCCTTTTTTCAATCGAAAAAACGGTCTTGTTTTTATGTTTTTCAGACTGTTTTTGCAAAACAGAAAACGAGTTCTGCGGCGAACAAATCGCTACAGAACTCGTTTGTTTTTATAACTTCATTGCGTTCTTTGCGGCGGCGAGAAGTCTGCGAATAGGCAGCTTCTGGGGGCATTGCTTTTCGCATTTTCCGCACTTGATGCAATCTGCGGGAGTAGCGTGATTCTTCGCCAATTCCGCAGGGTCGCCTTGTTTGTTGTACAGATCAAACCAATCGGGGATGGGAATCTTGACGGGGCAATCCTCCGTGCAGTAGGCGCATCCCGTGCAGTTAACGGCCAAAGAGCGGTTGATCTCGTCGGCACAACGGAAGAGCATGGCGACTTCTTCGGCGGTGAGGGGTTCGGGATTGCTCATGAAACTCGTGTTTTCTTCCAGTTGGGCAAGGTCGGACATTCCGCTGAGGACCAGAATGACTCCTTCCAATCCCGCGCAGAAGCGCAGAGCCCATTCGGCAGGGGTGCGTTCGGGGTGGTCGCTTGCGGCAAGAATTTTCTTTACCGAATCGGGGACTTTTGCCAAAGCGCCGCCGCGGATGGGTTCCATGATGATAATATCTTTTCCGTGCTTGCGTGCCACCTCGTAGCAGAGGCGGGACTGGACGGTGGGGGATTCCCAATCCAGATAGTTGATCTGCAGCTGCACGAATTCCGTTTCGGGGTGTTCCGTGAGGATTTTGTCCAGCACGTCCGCCGTATCGTGGAAGGAGAAACCCAGACGGCCGATCTTTCCCTCCGCTTTTTTCTGCAGACAGAATCCGAATACGTCCAGCTCCGTGGCGATTTGATAAAGCTCCTTGTCCAGACAGTGGATCAAGTAATAATCAAAATAATCCACGCCGCATTTTTCCTGCTGTTCGGCAAAAATCCGTGCCACGTCGGCCTTTTCCTTCAGACGCATGGTGGGCATTTTCGTGGCCAGCATATAGCGGTTGCGGTCGATGCGGGAGGAAAGGGCCGTTTTTACCGCCCGTTCGCTTTCGTGGTTGTGGTACATATAGGCGGTGTCGAAATAAGTATATCCCTTTTCCAGAAAACGGTCGATCATCCCTTCAAAGGCGGGAATATCGATGGATTCGGGTTTTTCGGGGTCGGTTTTCGGCAGTCTCATCAGACCGAAGCCCAGTTTTTTCATAGATTTCCTCCTCAATGCAGATAAAGTTTCTTTGATTTTCCGAAAGGCCTGCGTCGCATCGGTGCATCCTTCCACCGCCCGCTCCATGGGGCAGGGGCCCGTTCCTTGGCGGTTCATGATGCAATCGGTCAGGGTGCCTGCTTCCGCATAAATCCCGTGTTTTTCCAGCAGATCTTTTGCGGAATGGGACATGACCTCTCCGTAAACGGCTTTTACCTTTGCAAGGCAGAAAAGGTGTGCCGCCGCCGTGCCCACGATTTTATCCGCGGCAGAGTAGGCGGAAAGATCTTCTCCTTCCTCCAGAAAATCCACCATGGGGCGGATGCCGATCCAATCGGAGATTTTTGTCTTTTCGCCGCAACAAAGGACGCAGGTGTGTCCTTTTTTCAGCAATTCTTTGGCCCGAAGCAGGTCGTTCATAAATCAATCCTCAAGATATTTGGTTTCGCCGTATTTTTTGTTGATCAGAATGGCGGCCTTGTTGATGTCGCCGCAGCCCAGGGTGATGAACAGATCTCCCGGTTGGGCCAGTTCCTTGACTCGGTCGGCGATGTGCTCAAAGTCCCGCATCAACTCCGCGTTGTTCAGCCGTGCCACCACGTCTTCCGCGTAAATATTGTATTCGTCGTTGGTTTCGCGGGCAGGGTAGATGGGGGGGATCAGCACCTTATCCACCGTGGAAAGTACCTCCACGAACTCGTTCATGAGCATTTTCGTGCGGGAGAAGGTGTGGGGCTGATGAATGGCGATAATGCGCTTGAAGCCCAGATCCCGCGCGGTTTTGAAGGTGACCTTATAGGCGTCGGGATGATGACCGTAATCGTCGGCGATGACGGCCCCGTTGACGGTGCAGTGATATTCAAAACGCCGTCCCGCTCCGTTGTAAGACTCGATTCCCCGGATGATCTCCTCCTCCGTCAGCCCGCAGGCATAACCTGCCGCGGCGGTGGCCAGGGCGTTGAGCACGTTGTGCCGTCCCGGCACGGAGAGATTGACCCGTCCGAAGCAGGTCTTTGCGTCGGTGTTTTCGGGATGGAAATAAAGATCAAAGGAGGGAAGTCCCTTGTCCAACGTGATATTTTCCGCACGGAAATGGCCGTTGTTCAGCCCGAAGAGATACAGGTTTCCCGTATATCCTTCCAGCATGCGGCGAACGTTTTCGTCTTCTGCGTTGGTGACGAGCCAGCCGCCCGGCTTGATGTTGTTCAGATAGTTGCGGAAGACCCGGATTACGTTATCCAGGGTCTTGAAATATTCCATATGATCCTCGCCGATATTCAGGATCACCGAAACGTCGGATCGGAAAAAGCGGAAGGATTCCTTGAATTCACAGCTTTCGAAGACGCACAGATCTTCCTTTTCGCTCAGACGGTAGGCGGAGCCGATGAGATTCATGCGTCCTCCGATGATGGCGGAGGGATCTTTTTTTGCCGTGAGGAACATGGCGGTGATCATGGAGGAGGTGGTGGTTTTTCCGTGGGTGCCCGCCACGCCGACGGTTTTTTGATATCCGTCCAGAATCTGTCCCAGGAATTCTGCCCGACGGTAGACGGGAATGCCCAGTTCCTTGGCGCGGCAAAGCTCGGGGTTGGTGGGAGCGATGGCGTCGGTCATGACCACCAGGTCGGGCATTTCACGGTCAATGTTCTCCGCCTTCTGTCCCACGTTCACCGAAATGCCCAGGGCCTGCAGACTGCGAGTGGCTTCGGATTCCTGCATATCCGAACCCGAAACGGTATATCCGCGACGCAGTGCAATCTGGGCGAGAGAACTCATGGAAGAGCCTCCGATGCCCATAAAATGCAGTTTTTTTGCGGTTTTTAATGCTTCTTTGATGTCGGTCACGGTTTAAAAACCTCCCTTTTTAATCGCGGGTTTTTTCTTCGATGACTTGTGCGTCGCTCATGGCGAAGGCGGCGCATCCCAAAAGGAGAAGGGAAAGGGGATAGGCAATCCAATCCCAGGAGAAGGGCAGAATCAAAAAGGTGCTTGACAGATGGCACAGAGCGGACAGAACGGAAAGGCCCATGCCCACCCGACAGACCGCGCACTTCAGTTTATGTTGGTTCGTTCGGCTCCAGTACTCCAGAAGGGAGAGGAGCAGCCAACCGCCGAAGAGTGCCGCGGCCATCATGAAAAATCCGTAATAGTCGGCGTAAATTTGGGTAACGATGGAGAGAATCGAGTTCAAAAGGCGCCAGCCCGTGTTGCGGGGGTCCAGCATGGCGTCTCCGATGACGAGGTTTTGAATCTGAGCCAGGAAGAAGAGAAACGCAACGGGAATCATGATTGCGATACCCGTGTAAAGCCCCCGAACCAAGGTGTTGAAGCGCCGCTTTTCCAGCAGCAGCCAAAGGATCAGATACCCGACGAAATCGGGCAAAAAGTCCAGGATTACGGCAGTCCCCGTTTCGGCAGAGCCGAAGGAAGCCGTGAAATTAAACAGAATCAGCGCAAGGCCGAACAAAATTTGATTCATTTATGTATCCTCCTTGACCCCCATCAGCTCCAGGGCGATCTTTGCCGCTGCCTGTTCCGCCGCTTTTTTCGAGCGCCCCGAGGCTTCGGAGATGCGATTGCTGTTCAGGTACAGATGACAAACGAAGGTCTTTTCGTGTTCGGGGCCGAATTGATCGGCAATGACGTATTTCAGCACCTCGCCACGGTTTTTCTGGATTACTTCCTGCAAGAGGGTTTTATAATCGTGCTGACGGAATTTTTCCTCGCCGCCCATCAGCAGGGGGAGAATAAATTCCTTTGCCTTTTCGTAGCCTCCGTCCAGATACATGGCGCCGAGAATCGCTTCGATTTCGTCGCAGAGGATGGAGTTGCGGTGTTCTGCGCCCGCCAGCTTTTCGCCCCGTCCCAGCAGAAGGCTTTCTCCCAGCTTCAGATCCTTTGCGTAGGTGGAAAGGGCTTCCTCGCAGACCAGAAGGGCCTTGGTTTTGGTCAATTCTCCTTCGTCTCCGCTGCGGGTGTGGTAGAGGTAGTCGGAGCAGATCAGCGAAAGAACCGAGTCGCCGAGAAATTCCAGCCGTTCGTTGCATTCTTCCGCTTCCCGATGCTCGTTCAGGTAAGAGGAATGGGTTAAGGCCTTCCGCAAAAGATTCTTATTGCGGAAGACGTATCCGATTTTTTCTTCGGTTTGTGTGATCATTTCAGTCATGGCGGCGTCCTTCGATATAGGCGATCAGATCTCCCACCGTGGCGATCCCGGTCAGGTCTTCGTCGTCGATCAGAACGTCAAATTCCTCCTCGGTGACCAGCATGATCTCCTGCAGATCGATAAAATCCGCCCCCAGATCCTCGTCAAAGGTTGTGGCGGGAGTGATTTCCTCTTCTTCCACGGAAAAAATATCCGCAAGAATGGGCTTGAGCACGGTGAGAATATCGAGCATAAAGGGTTTCTTCCTTTCAGTTTTTCGGCGTTTCGGTTTCTTTTATGGCTTGGGTTATATGGTCAATGGCGCCGGATTTGGCCAGATTTGCCGCTTGACGGATGGCGTTCTTCAGGGCCTTTGCGTTGGAGCTTCCGTGGGCTTTGACCACGGGCTTGCAGACTCCCAGCAGAACGGCTCCGCCCTCTTCCGTATAGTCCAGCTTCTTTTTCATGACGCGAAGCTTGGGCTTCAGCATGGCGGCGAGAATTTTGGTGAAAAGGCTTGACGTCAGAGCTTCTTTCATGATCTTCATTATATACGTGGCGGTGCCTTCCACGGATTTCAGAAGCACGTTGCCGGAAAAGCCGTCGGCCACCAGAACGTCGCATTCTCCGTCGAACACGCCCCGTCCTTCTACGTTTCCGATAAATTCGTAAGCGGCGTTTTCCTTCATCAGAGCGTGGGCCTGCTTGTGCAGTTCGGTGCCCTTACATTCTTCCGTGCCGTTGTTCAGAAGTCCCACCCGAGGATTTTCACAGAAGCCCATATGCTTCATATAGAGGGCGCCCATGGTGCCGAATTGATCCAGATATTCGGGAGTGCAAACTTCGTTGGCTCCGCTGTCGATGAGCATGGTGTGCTTATCGTTTACGGGGAGAACGGGAGCAAAGGCCGCCCGCTTGATGCCGGGAATTCGCTTGACCAAAAGGGTTCCCCCTGCCAGCACCGCGCCGGAGTTTCCGGCGGATACCATGGCGTCCGCTTCTCCGTTTTTCAGCAGATCGAAGGCCAGCCCCATGGAGGAATTGCGCTTTGCTTTCAGTACGCAACCGGCCTCGTCTTCCATGGTGATGATTCCGTCCGTGTGGCGGAAGGAAATATTACGAGGGGCGATGTCGTTTTCTTCCATGGTCTTTTTCAGAAGCTCTTCGGGCCCGGTTACGATGACGTTGATGCCCAGCTCTTCTACGGCGGCGGCACAGCCCTTGAGAATTTCGAGAGGGGCGTGATCTCCGCCCATTCCGTCGACGATTACGGTCATAGTGTGTACTTCCTTTCTTCGGTTATTCCTCCGTGGGGGGAACGGTGTAGGGGAGTTGACGTTCTTTGCAGAAGGATTCCAGTGTGTTCAGGGCTCGGGTGGCAAGATATTCCTTGCGCTCTTTCTTCTTGACCCGTCCTTCGGGGGGCGGGAGAAGGCCGAAATTTACGTTCATGGGCTGGAAATCCGTGGCGTCGGGGTTGGACACGTAGTGTGCCAAAGAACCGATGGCCGTTTCGGGCGGGAAGCAGATTTTGTCTCCCGTGACGGCGTTGAGACCCGCCACGAAGCCCGAGGATGCGGATTCAATATAGCCCTCCACACCCGTAATCTGTCCTGCAAAATAAAGATTGTCCCGATTGCGGACCCGATAAGTGGAGGTCAGCAGATTGGGGGAGTTGAGAAACGTGTTTCGGTGCATGACTCCGTAGCGGATGAATTCCGCCTGCTCCAGACCGGGAATCATACGAAAGACCCGCCGTTGCTCCGGCCAGGTCAGATGGGTCTGAAATCCCACCATATTATACAGGGAGGATGCGGCGTTGTCTTTGCGTAATTGCACCACTGCCTTGGGCAATTCTCCCGTATGCGGATTGCGAAGTCCCACGGGCTTCAAAGGCCCGAAAAGCAACGTTTCGTATCCGCGGGAGGCCATGACCTCTACGGGCATACAGCCCTCGAAAACCTTGTTGTTTTCAAAGCCGTGCAGGTGGGCCGTTTCCGCTTCGGTCAGCGCGTTGTAAAAGGCGTCGTATTCCTCGGCGTTCATGGGACAGTTGATGTAATCGGGGGTTCCCTTGTCGTAGCGGGAGGCAAGATAGGCCTTGGACATATCCACGCTTTCCGCCGTGACGATAGGGGCTGCCGCGTCGAAGAAGGAGAGCCCCTCTCCGAAGGTTTTCACGATTTCTTCCGCCAGGGGATCGGAGGCCAGAGGGCCTGCTGCGATAACGGCGGGCTCGTCAAAATCCAGGGTGTCGATTTCCTTTTCCACCACGGTGATGTTGGGATGGTTGCGGATCTTTTCCGTGACGGCGGCGGCAAAGGCTTCCCGATCCACCGCCAAAGCGCCTCCTGCGGGAACGCGGGTTTTGACGGCGCATTCCATAACGAGAGATCCCATGCGAAGCAGTTCTTCTTTCAAAAGGCCGATGGCGTTCTGCAGACCTTCCGCACGCAGGGAATTGGAGCAGACCAGCTCGCAGAACAGATCGGATTTATGGGCGGGAGATCTTTTCAGGGGCTTCATCTCGTACAGAGTGACCTTGGCTCCGCGAATGGCACATTGCCAGGCGGCTTCACACCCCGCAAGTCCCGCCCCTACGATCGTTACGGATGGGTTCATTGTTCGGTTTTCTCCGCTTTTTCGGTTTTGCGGAAGGGCTTTTCGAAATCACAGCCCTCGGCAACGCAATGCAGGGTGCTGAAATGACGGAAGAGGGTCTTGCCGCATTTGGGACAGATTTCGTTGGTGGGAACGTCCCAGGTGCGGAAACCGCATTCCGTACCCCGTTCGCAGGTATAATAGGTCTTGCCCTTCTGGGTCTTGCGGACCACCAGTCCTTTTCCGCAGACGGGGCAGGTGCCCGCTGCTTTGGTATAAACGGGCTTGGTATTTTTACATTCGGGATAGCCGGGGCAGGCCAAGAAACGGCCGAAGCGGCTGACCTTGTAAACCATCTTGCGTCCGCACAGTTCGCAGACCTCGTCGCTTTCCTCCACGGGGGCTTCGACCCGACGTTTTTCCGTGTTTGCTTCCGCCTTTTCCAACGCTTCCGCAAAATCCTTGTAGAAGTTTGCCAGAACGTCCACGGAGGTCTTTTTGCCTTCCTCCACGCTGTCCAGCTGTTCTTCCATTTCGGCGGTAAAAGCGGCGTCCACGATGTTGCTGAAGTTGTCGATCAGAAGATCCGTGGTGACGAACCCGTAATCCGTGGGCTTCAGAGTCTTGCCTTCCCGTTCCACGTAGTCCCGTTCAATGATGGTACCCACGATGGGGGCAAAGGTGGAAGGACGGCCGATGCCGTTTTCTTCCAACGTCTTGATCAGGGACGCTTCGGTGTAGCGGGAGGGGGGTTGGGTGAATTTCTGTTCGGAAACCAGTTCCTTGAAGGTGGGCTTATCCCCTTCCTTCAGATCGGGGAAAGCGGAGGTTTCCTCCGCGTCCTCCGCATAGTGGTACAGACGGCTGTATCCGTCGAAGACCTTTTTCGTGTCCGAGGCGCGGAAGAGGTATCCGGCGCATTCGAATTCCACGCTGCGTACGTGCTGAACCACGCAGGCCATCTGGCTGGCGGTAAAGCGTTCCCAGATGAGCTTATACAGACGGTACTGCTCGTTGGTCAGGCTTCCCTTGACCACTTCGGGGGTCAGGTTGATATCCGTGGGACGGATGGCTTCGTGAGCGTCCTGAGCGCCCTGACGGGATTTGAAAACCCGGGGCGTTTTGGGATAATACTGCTCTCCGTAGGCGTTGAGGATGAAGTCCTTCGCGGCGGCGCGGGCTTCGTCGGAGACGCGCAGGGAGTCGGTTCTCATGTAGGTGATCAAACCGACGGGGCCGTGTCCCACTACGTCAATACCTTCGTAGAGAGACTGGGCCACGGACATGGTCTTTTGGGGATGCATATTCAGATGGACGGAGGCGTCCTGCTGCATGGCGGAGGTGGTGAAGGGAGGGGCGGGATTCTTTACCTTTTCCTGCTCCTTGACCGTTTTGACGATAAAGTCCTTTCCGTCCAGTTCTCCGCGGATTTTTGCATTTTCTTCCGCAGAGGAAACGGTGATCTTGCCTGCTTCGTTGCCGAAGAAGCGGGCGGAATATTCCTTTTTGCCGTTCAAAAACAGTACGTCAAGATTCCAGTATTCCTGAGGAACGAAGGCGTCGATCTCCCGTTCGCGGTCCACCACCCAGCGGGTAGCCACCGACTGAACGCGGCCGGCGGAAAGGCCGTATTTTACCTTATGCCACAGGAAGGGGGAGAGCTTGTAGCCTACGATGCGGTCCAGAACGCGGCGGGTCTGTTGGGATGCCACCAGGTCCTTGTCGATCATCCGAGGTTTTTTGACGCCTTCGGTGACGGCCTTACGGGTGATTTCGTTGAAGGTGACGCGGTTTGCCGCCGTTTCGTCCAGCTCCAGCATCTGTGCCAGATGCCACGCGATGGCTTCTCCTTCCCGGTCAGGGTCGGTTGCCAGGAAGACGGCCTTGCTGTTCTTTGCGGCTGCCTTCAGTTCTTTGAGAAGTGCGGCTTTCCCGTCCTTGCGGGGAACGATATATTCGGGGGTAAAGCCGTTTTCAATGTCCACACCCAGACGGGAAGCGGGCAGGTCGCGGATATGCCCCTTGGAGGACATGACCTCGTATTTGCTGCCCAGATATTTTTTGATGGTCTTGGCCTTGGAGGGAGATTCCACAATCAAGAGGTTTTTGGAGGGTTTTTTTGCGGCGGTCTTTTTTGCGGCAGGCTTTTTCGTTGCCGTCTTTTTAACCGTCTTTTTTGCATTTTCTGCGGTGTTGGTGGATTTGGTTGCCATGGATGTTTCTCCTTTATTTCAGGTCATTATTTACTTATTTGAGGCGGAACAGAGAGCTGGGGAGAGCTTCTACGTGTCCCGCAAGCTCCAATCCCTGAAGGATCGGTAAAACGCGGTGGAAGGGAATGCCGGTGCGTTGGCTGATTTCGTCGGCCGACAGATTTTCGTCCCCGTGGAAAGCGTTATAGACCGACTCCTCGTCTCCGCAAAGGGATGGCTTTTGCTTTGGGGCGGGAGCGGGGGCTTCTTGTTTCGGTTTCGGCTTCGGGGAGGAGGTTTTTTTCGGGTTTTCCGCCGTTTGTTCCGACGGTTTTTGGACCGATTCCAGCCAGACCACGGTGGGGGTGATGCGATCTCCGTAAAGGGGCGTGAATTCCCGCATTACGTCGGTGGGGTCGGTGCAGAACACCGCGCCCTTTTTGATCAGCTCGCCGGTGCCCGTGTTGACGTGGTCGTTGGGTGCGGCGGGAATGGCGAACAGGGTTCGGTTTTGCTCAACGGCAAAGCGGGCGGTGCTCATGGATCCGCTTTTCGGCGGACACTCCACCACCAGAACGCCGTCGGAAAGGCCGCTGATGATGCGGTTTCGACGGGGAAAATTTCCGGCGAAGGGAATGGTGCCGGGCGGATATTCGGAGATCAACCCTCCGTGTTCCTTGAGAATATCGTATAACGTTTGGTTCTGCTTCGGATAAACCACGTCCACGCCGCAACCCAGCACGGCAAAGGAGGGGTATCCTTTTACCAGAGGCCCTTTGTGTACGTAGGTGTCCACGCCGTTTGCCATGCCGCTGACAATCTGAAATCCCGAAAGGGCCAACGAGCAGGAAAAGGTTGCGGCCAGCCCTGCGGCGGCGGTGGAGCATTTGCGGGTGCCCACGATGCCCAGGGTGGGCATCCGTTGCTCGGGGAGATTCCCGTAATAAAACAACGCGGCGGGCGGATCTTCAATCTCCCGCAGTTTTTCGGGATAAATCGCATCGTGAAAGGCGGCGATCCGAATTCCTTTGTCCTTGCAGGTCTGCAGAACCTTCATGGCGGGAGCAAGATCCTTGTTGAAAAAGGGTTTTGCGTCCTTTTCGCCCAGCAGAGCGATCAACTCCTCCTCCGAGGCGTGATAGGCCTTTTCGGGGAGCATGGCACGGAGCAGGGCGCAGGTTTTGCGCGTTCCCGGTTTTCCCGTAAGGAGAAGCCAGAGGGTATAGAGGGTCTGATCTGCCATGGGGTTCTCCTTTCGTTGCGTTTATTTCAGCGCGTAGATCATAATGGACGCGGCGGATGCGGCGTTCAGGGAATTGATGGGGTTCTGCATGGGGATAAACACCGTTTGATCGGCATTCTTGAGCACTTCGGGGGAAACGCCCTTTCCCTCGCTGCCGATGATGACCGCCCGATTTTCGCCGAAGGAAATCTCTTCGGGGGGAACGGCGGTGGGATCAAGGGCGGTGGCGAAGACCGAAAAGCCATCGGCTTTCAATTCCTGCAAAAACGCAAGGGGATCCTGCGTCGATTCAATATGGCAGGACCGAAAAGCCCCTGCGGTGGACATCAGCGTTTTGGGGCTCCAGGGGTTTGCGCATCCGGGGAAGAGCACCACGCCGAATCCGAAGGCGTAGGCGGTGCGGATGACCGTGCCCACGTTGCCCGGGTCCTGCACTCCGTCCAGCAAGACCAGCTTGTGGGGGCGTTTCGTGGGGATGCGTCGGACGGTGCAGGCGATGGTCTGATCGGAGACGGCGGAGCAAAGCTTTTTCATGGCCGCCGCCGAAAGGTAATAGACCGTCCGCTCCTTGGGGAGGGTCTTCAGAAACGCTTCGTGCTTTTTCGGATCGGAGGTATAGACCTCCAGAACGCAGTCAACGGGCAATTCCTCCACGAAGCGGGTTCCTTCCAGAAAGAAGCAATCCGCCGAGGGGGATTTGACCTTCTTGCAGAGCTCCTTTAAGGTGGGATTGTTCACCGATTCGATGACACGGATCATCGCAGGGCCCTCGCGATGTGCTCCGATTTTCCGATTACCATCAGCGTGTCGTGTTCCGAAAAACGGTAATCGGGGGAGAGATTGGTATCAAGATATTCCGTTCCGGGGTGGCGCAGACCGATGACGTTGATGCCGAAGTTGGCCCGTACGCTCAGTTCCCGCAAGGATTTTCCCACCCAGGAGGCGGGAATATTCACCTCCGCAATGGATTGGTCGCCGCTCAGGGGAATAAAATCCAGCAGGTCGGCAGAGAATTTTCGCGCGATGCGGTCGCCCATATCCACCTCGGGGCAGACCACGTAGTCGGCACCGATGCGGGAAAGCAGGCGGGAATGCTTTTGATCGTAGGATTGGCAGATAATGTGCTTTGCGCCCATTTCCTTGACCAACGTAGTGACCAGAGCGCTGGTCTGGATGTCTTCGGAGATGGCCACGATTACGTGGTCGAAATCGGGGACGGACAGCTCTTCCAGAACCTTTTCCTGCAGGCAGTCTCCCTGACGGGCGTCTACCTCGTCGGCGATCAGATCCACCTTGCTCATGTCAATATCAATGGCAAGGACCTCTTCGCCCAGACGGACCAGCTTACGGGCGGCCTCCCGTCCGAACTGGCTCAGGCCGATAATGAGAAAGGAATGCATAAACGAAATCCTCCTTTAACCGATGAGAATGTTTCCTTCGGGATAGCGAAGGGAGTTTTGTCGCTTGCGGCGGTCGGTGAGCAGGGAATAGGAGATGGTCAGCATCCCTACCCGTCCCGCAAACATCAGAACGATCAGAACGATTTTGGAAAACAGGGTCAGCGTGGGGGTGACCGAAAGGGAAAGCCCCACCGTGGCGAAGGCCGAGGTGCATTCGTAAAGGGCCTCCAAAAACGATACGTCGGGTTCCGCCAGATTGAGCAGAAACGTGCCGATCAGAATCAGAAACAGAGGGAAGCACACCAGTGCAAAGGCGCGGTAGACCGTTTCGTGGGAGATGCGGCGCTTCATCAGAGTGGTTTCCTTTTGTCCGAAGAGAACCGATTTGACGGCGGCGGCAAGGACGGCGACGGTGGTGATCTTCACCCCGCCCCCCGTAGAGCCCGAGGATGCGCCGACGAACATCAGAAGCACCGTCAGCACCGTGGTGGCCTGGGTCATGGCCGTCAGATCCACCGTGTTCATGCCTGCGGTACGAGGCGATATGGACTGGAAAAACGAGGCCAGAAGTTTATCCCCGAAGGAAAGGGAACCCAGCGTTGCGGGATTGTCGTATTCCAGGGCGAAAATCGAAAGGGCGCCGAACAGAATCAGAAAGGCGGTTCCGGCAAGGACGGTTTTGGTGAACAGAGAAAACTTTTTCCAGGATCGTTTCGTATAAAGGTCCTCCCAGACCAAAAAGCCCAAGCCGCCCAAAACGATGAGCACCATGACGGTGAGGTTTACCACAACGTCTCCCGCATACGCAGTCAGGGAGGAGAAGGGATTTTCCGCGCCCAAAAGATCGAATCCCGCGTTGCAAAAGGCAGAGATCGAAACAAACACGCCCTTCCAAAGTCCTTGTCCGAGCCCGAAACGAGGGATGAATCGGGCGGCGAGAAGCAGCGCTCCCGCTCCTTCCAGGGTGAAGGTTCCGATGATCACGTGCTTCATTAGCCGAGCGGCGGAATGATAGTCCGAGGTGTTCAGCGATTCGGCGATTTGTTTTCGGTTCGATACGTTCGCTCCCCGCAAAAACAGGATCAGCGCCGAGCCCAAGGTCATGAATCCCAATCCTCCCACCTGAATCATGGTCAGAATGACGGCTTGGCCGAAGGTTGACCAATAGGAGGCGGTGTCGTAGACCACCAGTCCCGTAATGCAGGTGGAGGAGGTTGCGGTGAACAGAGCGTCCCCGAAGGGGGTCCAGGTCCCGTTCCGGGAGGATACGGGCAGAGTCAGCAGCAGAGCGCCCGCGAGAATGATCAAAAGAAAGCCCACGGTCATCAGCCGATAGAGATTCGGTTTTCTTCGGTTTTTTTCCTTCGGAATCCGGAATTTCATTCCCCTTGCACCTCTTTCCAAAAAATTAACTACTATATAATAGCATTATTTTCCCCATCTGTCAAGACCTTATTTTTTATCCCGCAAAATCTTACGCGAATTTTGCAATTACGCAACAGTCTGTTTGCGAAAAAGTCGGAGATTTTTCCCGATTTCCCCCGAAGACAGGATGCAGTTTTTTTTATTGTGACATTTGCGTCAAAAAAATGTGCGATTATTATGGTAGAATAGACCATATGCCTTTGGCATGAGGGAGGTTTGTCATGGTACAAATCAAAGAAGTGAAAACGAAAGGGGATCTGCGCCGCTTTGCGGACTATCCCAACCGTCTTTACGGGGACGTGAAGGCTTTTGTTCCGCCCCTGTTGTCCGACGATCTGGCCGACTGGGATCGGAAGAAAAATCCCGCCTTTGAGTATTGCGACGCCAAGTGTTGGCTGGCTTATCGGGACGGGGAAATCGTCGGGCGCATCGGAGCCATTCTCAGCCGCAAGGCCAACGAGAAGTGGGGAACCTCCCGTATGCGGTTTACGCAGGTGGATTTTATCGACGATCCCGAGGTGTCCGAGGCCTTGTTCGCTACCGTAGAAGAATACGCGCGTGCGTGCGGGTGCGATCAGGTGCACGGTCCTTTGGGGTTCACGGACCTGGATCGGGAAGGCCTTCTGGTGGAGGGCTTTGACCGCCGCAATATGTTCATTACCTACTACAACGCCCCTTATTATAACGATCATCTTACCCGTCTGGGCTACGCCAAGGACGTGGACTGGATCGAATTTTACATCACCGTTCCCGAGGAGGACGCTCCTGCCATTCAGCGGGTGAAAAAGGTTGCCAAATACGTAACCCGCAACGGAAAATATCGGGTGGTGCAGGTGCGCAGCCGCAAGGATTACGGCCCGTATATCCGAAAGGTTTTCAATCTGGTCAACGAGGCCTACGCCCATCTTTACGGCACGGTGGATCTGTCCGAAAAGCAGATTGTCCGTTATGCGGATAAATTTATTCCCATGGTGGACCCGGAATACGTCTGCTTCGTGGAGGACGACCGAGGCGAGCTTGTGGCCTTCGGAATCACGGCTCCCTCCCTTGCTGACGCCTTCAAGAAATGCAGGGGACGCCTTTTCCCCTTCGGATGGATGGGTGTGCTGAAGGCCTTGAAGAAGAACGATGCCGCCGATCTGTTTTTGATCGCCGTCCGCCCCGACCTGCAGGGAAAAGGGCTGAACGCGGTGATTTTGGACTATCTCTACGGGCTTTACCGCAAAAACGGCATCCGCGTCATCGAAACGGGCCCCCAGCTGGAGACCAATCAAAAGGTGCAGAGCCAATGGGACGGCTTCGATAAGGAATTGCACAAGCGTCGCCGCTGCTATATCAAAGACCTGCAGCCCGTCGCGCAAAAAACCGAAAAGGAACCGGCAACGGTGTGAAATAAAAAATAAGATCGGAGAGCAAAACGCTTTCCGATCTTTTTATGTCCGTTTTATGGGACTCTTCTTTTGGTATGATAGAATTACGAAAGGAGGGATTTCCATGAAATTTGAAATCGTGCAGACCCCGCTTTTGTCTCTTTCGGCGGAGGCGGTGGTGAATCGGGCCAATATTGGCCTGCAATACGCATCGGGACTGTGCGGAGAAATCTTCGACGCCGCAGGAAAAATCCCCCTGCAACGGGCCTTGTGTGCCATCGGGACCTGCTCCGTGGGCCACGCGGTGGTGACCTCGGGGTTCTCCCTTCCCTCCCGCTTTATCATTCACGCGGTGCCCCCCTGCTGGTGCGGCGGAAAACACGGGGAGGACAAAATCCTCGCCCAATGCTATCGCAACGTGCTCGCCCTTGCAGAGCGGCTGAAGGTGCACTCTCTTGCTCTTCCGTTGCTTTCCCGGGATCGGTTCGGATATCCCGAGGAACTGGATTTGCAGATCGCAAAGCAGGAAATCGCCGCCTATCCCTTTGCGGAGGATATGCAGATCTATCTTTCCCTTGCAGGGTGATGCAAAAAGTACCGAAAAAGGACAGAGAAATTTTACGTTCTCTGTCCTCTTGTTTTTTACAATCACCCGATGGTGGTAATGTCGTAGGGGGTGGTCTGATAGACGAAGTAGTTGAGCCAGTTGGAATAGAGCAGGTTTGCGTGGCTCCGCCAACGGACGACGGGATCCTTCGTCGGATCGTCGTCGGGGAAATAGTTCTTGGGTATGTTGGGGTTGATTCCCGCGTTCAGATCCCGCAGATACTCGTTTTTCAGGGTTTCCGCATCGTATTCCGAATGTCCCGTGATGAAGATCTGCTTCCCGTTGGGGGTGGTCACCGCGTAGATACCCGCCTCTTGCGAGGAGGCAAGAATTCGCAGGTTCGGCACCTTTTCAATATCCTCCCGTGCCACGGTGGTGTTGCGGGAATGGGGCACCCAGAATTTATCGTCGAAGCCCCGCAGGAGAATGGAGCGGGGATAGTCCTTGATATGCTCAAAGACCCCCGACATTTTTTCGGGCAGGGGGATTTTGGGAACGCCGTAGTGATAGTACAACCCCGCCTGGGCCCCCCAACAGATGTGGAAGGTGCTGGTGACGTGGGTTTTGGACCATTCCATGATCTCGCACAACTCTTCCCAGTAGTCCACCTCTTCGAAGGGCATATTCTCCACGGGAGCGCCCGTGATGATCATGCCGTCGAATTTCTGATGCTTCACGTCGTCGAAGTGCTTGTAGAACTCCGCCAGATGGCTGGCGGCGGTATTTTTGGACTGATGGGATTTGGTGTGGATCAGCTCCAGCTCCACCTGCAGAGGCGAGTTGCCCAAAAGGCGGGAGATCTGGGTCTCCGTGGCGATCTTCGTGGGCATCAGGTTCAGCAGGAGAATCTTGAGAGGACGGATGTCCTGGGTAATGGCGCGGGTCTCGGTCATGACGAAGATGTTTTCATCCTCCAAAGTTTTGACCGCAGGAAGTTTATTGGGAATGCGAATGGGCATTTTGTTCCTCCGTAAAAAGGGTTAATCAATGGCGTCGAGGGCCTGGGCCAGATCTTCGATGAGATCCTGCGCATCCTCCAGACCGCAGGAATAGCGGACCAGATCGGGGGAGACGCCGGCGGCCAAAAGCTGTTCGTCGTTCATCTGACGGTGGGTTGCGGACGCGGGATGCAGGCAGCAGGTGCGGGCGTCGGCCACGTGGGTTTCGATAGCGGCGATCTTCAGATGCTTCATAAAGGCTTCCGCTGCTTTGCGGCCGCCCTTCACGCCGAAGGAGACCACGCCGCAGGTGCCGTCGGGCATATATTTCTTCGCCAGCTCGTAGTCCACGTCGCCCTCCAATTCGGGGAAGCGGACCCAGGTGATCTTTTCGTGATTCTGCAGGAATTTTGCGACGGCAAGGCCGTTTTCCGCGTGCCGCTTCATGCGTACGTGCAGGCTTTCCAGACCGAGATTCAACAGGAAGGCGCTCTGGGGAGCGGGGGTTGCACCCAGGTCCCGCATGAGCTGTGCGGTGGCCTTGGTGATATAGGCGCCGCCCTGACCGAAGCGTTCCGCGTAGGTGATGCCGTGGTAGCTTTCGTCGGGGGTGCACAGGCCGGGATATTTGTCCGCGTGGGCCATCCAGTCAAATTTTCCGCTGTCCACGATGCATCCGCCCACGGCGGCTCCGTGCCCGTCCATATACTTGGTGGTGGAGTGGGTCACGATGTCTGCCCCCCATTCAAAGGGACGGCAATGGGCGGGGGTGGCAAAGGTATTGTCGATGATCAGCGGTACTCCGTGGGCGTGGGCGGCGGCGGCAAAGCGCTCGATGTCCAGGACCCGAAGGGCGGGATTGGCGATGGTTTCCCCGAAAACTGCTTTGGTGTTGGGGCGGAAAGCCTTTTCCAGCTCTTCTTCGGAGCAGTCGGGGGCAACGAAGGTAAATTCAATGCCCATCTTGGCCATGGTTACGGCAAAGAGGTTGAAGGTGCCTCCGTAAATGGCCGAGGAGGCCACGATATGGTCTCCCGCCGTGGCGAGATTGAATACGGCAAAGAAGTTTGCGGACTGACCGGAGCAGGTCAGCATGGCCGCAGAGCCTCCCTCCAGCTCGCAGATCTTGGCCGCCACCGTGTCGCAGGTGGGGTTCTGCAGGCGGGAATAAAAGTAACCGCTGGCTTCCAGATCAAAAAGCTTGCCCATCTCTTCGCTGGTGGCGTATTTGAAGGTGGTGCTCTGAATAATGGGGATCTGGCGGGGTTCGCCGTTTCCGGGGGTGTAGCCCCCCTGGACGCACTTGGTGCCGATGCGTTTTTCGTTCATATTACGTACCTCCTAAAGGGTAATTTCAAAAAATTAAGGGTAAAAGAAGTTCCGACATAATGGGGACGGTGATCACGCACAGAATCGTGGAGATCAGAACCGTGTTCGCCGCTTGTTTCTGTCCGTGACCGATCAGTTCCGAGAGGGATTGGATCATGCTGGCGCAGGGGCAGGCGGCCAGAAGCACCACCGAGGCCCGTACGTAGGGCTCTACGGGGAGCAGGAGCATAACGCCCAGGGTGATGACGGGGAAAACGACCATTTTGGCAAGGGAGGCCAGCACCGACCGCCAGTCGGTCAGCAGAGCCTTCAGCTTCACCGTGGCAAGGCGCATGCCGAGGATGATCATGCAAAGGGGGGTGGACATGCGGCCCAACAGGATGATGCCCTCCTCCACAACCGGCGGAAAACTCCACCCGAACAAAAACATGGGATAGGCCAGAAGCATGGCCAGAAACAGGGGGACGGTGAGAATCTTTTTCGGCCGCATATAGCTTTTGTCGCCCGAAATCAGGAAGAGGCCGAGGGTCCACGCCACCAGATTCATGGTCAGAGAAAAAATCTGGGAAAAGACGGGTGCAAAGGGATATTGGGGAAGAAAATGCTCCAACAGGGGGATTCCGAAAAATCCCACGTTTCCCAGGGCGGTGGAGACGGTGAAAACCCGCCAGCGCACGTCCTCCTTGCGGCGGTGCAGGATCAGCCAAAAGCCCAGGATCACCACCAAAAGCAGCCCCAACGTGGCTCCGAAGCAGAGCCAGATCATCTTGTTCAGCTCGGGGGAGTAGGTGGCCCGCGAAAAAGAATAGAGGGAAAGACAGGGGGAGCAGACGTACAAAAGCAGTTTTGCAAAGGCGGGAATGGAGTCGGGCTTGATCGTTTTCGTTTTGATGAACAGAAAGCCGGGGATGGCGTAGGCCAACAGGGTGACCACGCGGACGAGGGTGTCTAAAAACATCTCAAGCCTCCCAATTCTTCAGCAGGTCCAAGGGATGATCCAAAAACAGATCGGGCTTGCATTTCATCAAATCTTCCTTGTCCCGAAAACCCCAGCCTGCCGCCAGAAAGGCGATGCCGGCGTTGTGGGCCGTCTGTCCGTCCACTTCCGAATCTCCCATCAGGGCCGTCGATTCGTAGGATGCGCCCAGTTCCTTCAGGGCATAGTCTACCCCGTCGGTGCAGGGCTTGCGACGCAGACCTTCCTTTTCGCCGAGGGCAAAGGAGATCTGCGGAAAATGCTGCTTTGCCAGAGCCTTAACCTGCACGTCACCCTTGTTGGACAGTACGGCGGTTTTGACTCCCCGACGGTGCAATTCGTCGATCAGCTCCAAAATCCCTTGATAGGGAGCGGTGTTGTCGTTGGCGTGGAGATTATAATAAGCCAGATATTCCTTCAGACACCGATCCACGGTTTTTTCGTCGCATCCCGCGGGCAGGGATTTCTCCACCAGGTTGCGAGCGCCGTTCCCCAGAAAGCTGCGAATCTCCCGTTCCGTACGCAGAGGATATCCGTGCTCTTTCAGCATGTGATTGATGGAAATCGTCAAATCGGTCAAGGTATTCAAGAGGGTTCCGTCCAGATCGAAAAGGACTGCTTTAAATTTCATTTTTTTTGCTCCGAAATTGAAATAGCATATACATTAGTAAGTATACCACATTTTTTGCATATTTGTCAAGGGTGCGTTTTTTACGGCTTTGGATATTTTGAACGATATTTCCCGTTGATTTTTATGCAATCTGCCGAAAATGAGAAAAAAAAGAGGAAAGGCAGAAAAATCTTCGTATTTGTATATAGAGAAAGCAAAAAATGTCGAGAGGAGAGGAATTTTTATGGCACAGTTCTTCGGAGAAGAATTTTTGAACGAATTGCGCAGCCGTCTGGATATCGTGCAGATCGTGGAACAGTACGTGACGCTGAAGAAATCTTCCTCGTCCTCTTACGTGGGGCTTTGCCCCTTCCATAACGAAAAAACGCCCTCCTTCCACGTGAATGCGGACCGCAAGTTTTTCCATTGCTTCGGCTGCAACGCAGGGGGCGACGCCATCACCTTCGTGATGAAGATGCAGAATCTCTCCTTTCACGATGCCGTCACCACCCTGGCGGAATCGGTGGGAATGAAGGTTCCCACGCGGGACACCTTCGACAGCGAGGTGACCCAGTTGCGGAAAACCGTTCTGGAGATCAACAAAAAAGCGGCGCGGTATTATCACGAATGTCTCTTTTCCCCGGAAGGAAAAAAGGCTTTGGAGTATATGTACGGCCGCGGTTACACGCGCAATTCCCTTATCCGCTTCGGCGTGGGATACGCTCCCGCAGGCTGGACCAACGTCTACTATAAAATGCGGGAATACGGCTATACCGACGAGCAGATCAAGGCCGCACAGTTGGTTCTTGCTCCGAAAAACGAAGGGAAAAGTTACCGTCTTTTCGACTTTTTCCGCGATCGGGTCATGCTTCCTATTATCGACGCCAACGGCAACGTCATCGGCTTCGGCGGGCGCACCCTGGATCCCGAAGAAAAAGCCCGGAAATATATGAACACCTCCGATTCCTTCGTCTTCCGCAAGGGGAACAACCTCTACGGAATGAATTACGCCAAGAGCACCAAAAAGGATCATCTGATCCTCTGCGAAGGGAACCTGGACGTGATTGCCATGCATCAAGCGGGCTTTGACAACGCCGTGGCAGGTCTCGGAACGGCGCTGACCCCCGAGCAGGGGCGGCTTTTGAAGAAATATACCGACCGCGTGGTTCTCTGTTACGACAACGACGAGGCGGGACGGAAGGCCACCCAGCGTGCCATGCAGGTTCTGTCGTCGCTGGATCTGAACGTGCGGGTTTTGACCCTTCGTGGGGGCAAAGACCCCGACGAGATCATCAAAAAAGAGGGAAGAGAGTTTTTCCAATCCCTCGTGGACGCCTCGGAAACGGGGGTGGATTTCCGCCTCAACGAGATCTTCCGACGGTACGATTTAGAGCAGGACCACGAGCGGGTTCAATGCTCCAAGGACGTGTTCGATCTGTTGGGCACCATTCGGCAGGACGCCCAACGGGAGATCTATTCCTCCCGTGCGGCCAAGCGGCTGAATCTTTCCGAGGAAACGGTAAAGCGGGAAGTGAACCGCCGTCTTAAGCGCATGGAATCTTTGCGTAAAAAACAGCAGGAGAAGGACGAGAATAACCGCTTGCGGGGCGTGGGGGACAAGATCAATCCCCAGCGCATGACCAATCTGAAGGCGGCGCGGGCGGAGGAGGATATTTTGTCGGTGCTTCTGGCCTTCCCCGACAAGGCACAGATTATCTCCGAGCAGGTTTCCCCCGAGGATTTCGTCACCGATTTCAACCGACGGGTCTATATGGCCCTTCTGGAGCAGATTCGAAACAATCCCACGGCCTCCGAGCCGGGGCTGCTTCTGTCCCAGTATTTCCAGCCCGACGAGATGGGACGGATCATCGGCTTTATTTCCTCCTGCGAGGCCATCAACGCCGACGAAAAAATGATTCAACAGGCCGTCTCGGTCTTGAAAGAAGAAAAAAACAGAATTGCCCGTATTTCCGCAGGGGGCGACGAAGCCTTCGCCGCCAATCTGCAACGGTTGCGGGATAAGCGCAAGCAAAAGGAGTAAACGGATATGGAAGAAATGCAGAACACGATTCCCCAGAACGAATCCGAAGCCAAAGTGATCCTGCGGGATCTGCTGGAAAAGGCCAAGGAGCGGGAAGGGAATCTGACCGAAAACGAAGTGCGTGACGCCCTGCGTCCCACGGGGATGAGCAAGGATCAGGTCAATTCCATTATCGACGATCTGCGTATCGGCGGAATCGAGATTGAAGAAGATATTGACCCCGAGGAACTGGGCGAGCTGGAAGAAGAGGTCAGCCTTCTTCCCGTGGACCCGGAGGATATGGAAGCCATGCTTCAGTCCGAAGGAATTACCATTGACGACCCCGTGAAGGTGTATCTCCACGATATCGGTCGCGTTCCTCTGCTTACCTCGGAAGAGGAAAGCGAACTTGCCCAGCGCATCTCCGAAGGGGATCTGGAAGCCAAACAACGGCTCAACGAAGCGAACCTTCGTCTGGTGGTCAGCATCGCCAAGCGTTACGTGGGCCGCAATCTGCTGTTTTTGGATCTGATTCAGGAAGGAAACCTGGGTCTGATCAAGGCCGTGGACAAGTTCGATGCCACGAAGGGATATAAATTCTCCACCTACGCTACCTGGTGGATCCGCCAGGCCATTACCCGCGCCATTGCCGATCAGGCCCGCACCATCCGCATTCCCGTCCACATGGTGGAGACCATCAACCGTCTTTCCAAGGTGGAAAAGATGCTGACCCAGGAATACGGCCGTCAGCCTCAGGTGGAGGAGATTGCCGCGGAAATGGGGATGCCTCTGGAACGGGTTCGTGAGATCATGAAGGTGGCCCAGGACCCCGTTTCGCTGGAATCTCCCGTCGGGGAAGAGGAAGACTCCCATCTGGGCGACTTTATCGCCGACGACGACGTGCCTTCTCCCTCCGACGTGGCCGCACAGACCATGCTTAAGGGAGAATTGAACGAGGTTCTGAAGACCCTTTCCGACCGGGAAGCGCGGGTTTTGCGGTTGCGTTTCGGTCTGGACGACGGACGGACCCGCACCCTGGAAGAGGTGGGAAAAGAGTTCAACGTAACCCGTGAGCGTATCCGTCAGATCGAAGCGAAGGCCCTGCGTAAACTGCGTCATCCCAGCCGGATCAAGTTGTTGAAAGACTACATGGATTAATTCGGGAGGATCGGATCGTGGCACATAAGGTTTCCTTTGATTTGGAACGGATCAAGGCCAAAAAAGGCTTTATCTGTGATATGGACGGCGTGATCTATCACGGGAATAAATTGCTTCCCGGCGTCAAGGAATTCGTGGAATGGCTGACGGCGGAAAACAAGCGGTTTTTGTTCCTTACCAACAGCAGTGAGCGCTCTCCCCGGGAGCTTTCCCAGAAGCTGGCCCGCCTCGGGCTGACCGTTTCGGAGGATCATTTTTATACCTCCGCCATGGCAACCGCGGCCTTTTTGGCTTCCCAGAAGCCCGACGGCTCCGCTTACGTCATCGGCGAGCCGGGTTTGATCAACGCCCTGTACGACGCGGGCTTTTCCATGAACGATATTAACCCCGACTACGTGGTGGTGGGGGAGACCTCTTCCTATAATTGGGAGAAAATTGAAAAAGCCACTCTGCTGGTCAACGCAGGGGCCAAACTGATCGGGGCCAATCCCGACCTGTCCGCCCCCTCCGAGCGGGGCATCGTTCCCGCCACGGGCTCTATGGTGGCGCCCATCGCCCAGGCATCGGGAAAGCGGGCTTATTTCGTAGGAAAACCCAATCCTCTGATGATGCGTCACGCCATCCGTCTGCTGCAGGTGGAGGTGGAGGACGCCATGATCATCGGCGACCGCATGGATACGGATATCATTGCGGGCATTGAGAGTGAAATCGACACCACGCTGGTGTTGAGCGGGGTCACCACACTGGATCTCATCCGAGAGTTCCCCTATCGCCCCACTTATATCATGAACGGCGTCTGCGATTTTACGGCAAAAGAATAAACCGTCTGCGGAAAGTCTCCGAAAAAAAGGGAGGCTTTCCGTTTTTGTCCGAATCCGATAAAGAAATGACGCTTTTTTCTATTGACGGTTTCTTTCCTTCTTTGTTAAAATAACAGTATATACGTGCGGCATAAAAAACCGCGACGAAAAAAAGAGAGGAGTCCTTTTTATGCGAAAGATTGCAGGTCTCGTTGCAATACTTCTGTTGATTACGGTTGCGGTATTAGCGTTTTCCCTTTCGGGATCCGCCGCAGGAACCCCCTGCGCGGAGGTTAAAATCGGGACCACAACTCTGAATGCGTCCAACAAAACCTTATCTGCAGGCGGAGGAACCGCTTCCTTCGATCCTGCCACGGGAACGTTGACGCTGAATAACGTGCAGGGAATCGACCAGATTTCTTCCGTGGAGGGGGATCTGACGATCCTTGCCGTCGGAACAAACACGTTGTCCACGACGAAAAGCTTCGTCGTGAATACGGATCTTGGAAATCTGACCTTCGGCGGTACGGGGTCTTTGTCCATGACGGGAACTACTTACGGCATTTACGCGAAGCGGGGAACGATGACCTTTCAGGACGGCGTTACGGTTTCCGTCAAAACGGGAAGTACGTACGTTCTTGGAAACAGCGGAGAGAACGACATCGTCTTTAAAGGATCTTCCAAAGTGACCCTGGAGGGTACGGGAGATAAGCTCATATTCCACAACAACGTCGGTTCCAACAAGGTTTCCGTTCAGCAAACCGCACAGGTGACGGTAAAAGCTCCCTCCTGCACGGCGGGCAACGTCTTATCCATTGCGGATCTGGAGGTCCTTGGAGGCACTCTGAACGTAACCATGGAGAAACTTTCCGCCTACGGAATCAGCTGCAAGGCCTTCCGGCAAACGGCGGGAACCGTAACCCTGAAGACCGTGAACGCGGGTGCCGACGCCATGTACTGCACGGCCTTTGAAAAGAGCGGCGGCGATATGAGCGTTGAGGTGAACGGCAATGCCTCCGTTACCAAGATTCAGGGGATTTTCGTTGCGGGTAACGACGACACCGTTGCCACCTTTGGGGGCGGAACGATGACCTTTACCATGAATTCCGTCAATCCCGCTGCGTCGCACCTGCACGCACTGTATTTCCATCATTTGAAAATGGCGAACTTCTCGGGCACGGAATTTACTTTTAATATCAACACTCCGAACGCGGGTACCTTTTCTTCCGCCATTCTGACGGGTTGGTCTCAGGAGATTTCCATGACGGGAGGCAAAATCGTTGCCAATCTCAACGATAAGACCACGGGGCTGATCTGTCCCCGATATGCTACGGACGATTTCGTTCTCAACGTCAGCGGCGGTACGGTTACGGGCACGGCTCCCAGCCTTTTGAACACCCATACGGGCACGGACGGTACCGGAGTGACCACCTCCGTGGCCGTGAATATCAAGGACGGAGCAAAAATCAAGCTTTCAACTCCCGGCGGCGTATTTTCCTCCGCAAATAAATATACGGTGGTTACGAGCGGTTCCAACGCCTCCTTTGCCGACGGGTGCGGTCTTTCCTCCGCGGGACAATGGCTGATCACGGCCAATATGTTTTCTTCCGGTAATTATCTGACCGGGGTTCAGATTACCGACGCAAAGGGTACGGTTACGTTGAATTACGGAACTCGCGTTTATCACGGAACGGTGGGACGTATCGTTTTGGATCCGGATGCGAAAACCCTTCTCTTGGATGGTGTCGTGGGGCCGAAATCGGTTTCCGTTCCCGGAGACGCTACGGTGACGGTTTGGGGAACCAATGAGATCGGGGGAGGCGCTACGGCGCTTTCTTCCGACGGAAATCTCACGGTGAACGGGACGGGGACTCTGGAATTGACCGGCTCTTCCAAGGTTCTTTCCGCAAAAAATCTGACCGTCAACGGTCCTTCTCTGTACGTGGCGGCCTCTTCCGGGACGGCGCTGGATGCAACCTCCTTAACGGGGACGGGGACTTCCAGGTTGCGCTTCCTTTCCGAAAGGGGCAACGCCGTAACGGTTTCGTCGGTTCGTCTGAGCGACTCCGTTAAGGTGAAAATCTACGCCGATCAGGGTGAAGGGATTTCTCTTACGGATTTGACCCTCTCCGACGGAGCGGAATTGACCGTCGACGCCAAGGGGACCGGCGTTTCCGCAACGGGAACGATAGACCTTTCGGGAAATGCCTGGATTCGGATCTATTCCGAAGGAACGGGGCTGGATGCGAAGGATTCTTCGGTTCGCAAATCGGGGAACGCCACCTTGACCGTTTTGAAAGACTGATTTTTGGAAAGGAAGAACGACGTGATGAAAAAAATATTGGCTCTTATACTTTGTTTGGTTCTTGCTTTTTCGCTGATTTCCTGCTCTTCCGGATCCGATGAGGAGATGGGGACGGATACGGCGGGGCTGACGGGAACGTCGAGTCTGTTTTCGGAGGGAGAATCGGAAAAAAACACCGATTCGCAAACCGACTTGACCGACGGGTCTCAAGGGGAGACCGATCTTCCGTCCTCGGATACGGACGGTTCCGGTTCCGACTTAACGACTTCGACGAATACGCCGACCCCTCCTCCGCCCGTTGAGGATACGGCAGGAGAGGATAAAACGGAAGGAACGGTGGATGAACCCGTGAATTTGACTTTGAAATACGACGATCGTTATACCTTTGCCGACGCCATTGAAAACATTGAAACTCTGTCCGTGACTTCCAAGGTTGCGGGTACTGACAAAGCGGACGGAGCCGTTTTGAAAAAGAAGAGCAATCTTCACCGGGACGTAGGCATCGCCTGCGGCGTGGGTACGGCGCGGGTAACTCTGAAGAACGGAAGCGTTTATCTGGTCACCGTTACTCCCGCCCCCATTTCCGTGTTTCTGATGATCGGTCAAAGTAACACCGAAGGCTCCACGGTGGGCGGGGATGATCCTGCCGTTTGCAAGGCGGCACGGGATCAGTCCATCGTCTGCGAGGAAGGGCAAATTTATTCCACTTACGCATGGTCTACCACGGGGCACGCCACCTACGTTGCGGGGTTCTCTTCCTCCAACAAGCTGTCCGTAAGCAACGCCAAGAATTTCGTGGCCTCTTCTCTGACCTCCTCCGTTTCCCGCGGGGGGACGCAACTGGAATATCCCTTGAACTCCCTTTCTGCAGGCAAGAGAGGGAAGTCCGGTTACGACAGCGGTCTTGCCTGGAAATGGCACGAGCTGACGGGAGAAAAGGTCTGGGTGGTCAACTGCGGTGCGGGGAGCACCACCATTCAGGTCTGGCAGCCGGGGCAGGTTCGGTATGATAATTGCGTTGCCATTATGGATAACGTCCGTGCTACCATGGATGCGGAGGTTGCGGCAGGGCACTATGAGTTGAAAAACTTCGCATATTTCTGGCTTCAAGGGGAAAGCAACAGCGTGAACAATGCGGATCTTCTGGATAAAGCCGGATATTTGGAGCAATTCGAAACGATGCACACCAATCTGAAAGAGGACGTGTATTTGACGAACAAAAAATTGGAGGGTTGCGGCATCATTATGGTGCGTGCCTTTACCACCTCCAATCCCGCTACCGATACCAAAGATACGGGACCCCGTCTTGCTCAGAAGGAGGCCATTGCCGCCACCTCGGGCGTTTTTGCGGACGTTTTTGAGGCTTGTACCGAAAACGATAAATGGATCACCGTGAAGGGGGTCCGGGATTACTGGAACGAAAAATATCCCAATTCCGTTTATCCCTTCCGCGTCCATTCCCAGGCTTATACCAATCCTACCGCCATCGCCACGGTGCATACGGGCGTCCATTACCTGCAGCCGGGCTACAACGAAATCGGCATCGTTGCCGCGACGAACGCGCTTGCGTATTTGCATTGAGCGTAAGAAAATTTTACCCCTCGGTCTTTCTTCGGACCGAGGGGTTTTTCGTGCTAAAGTTTCAAGTGGCGCACGGACTTCAGATCCTCCCGATAGGCCGTGAGGGCGGTCAGATTCAGAATCATCATACTGCCGTTGAGGATCTCCGCCGAGGCCCAAAGGGTGGTTTCGGATGCCACCAAAACGGCCACGGGGGAGAGAAGATACAACCATCGGAAGACCTTTGCAGAGCTTTTTCCGCAGAGCCATACGAAGCAGGTTTCTCCGTAGCAACTCCAGCTGAGCAGGGCGAGAAAGGCGAACAGAATCAGGCAAAGGGCGACCAATCCTTTTCCCACGGGGCCCAAAACCGCTTCTGCCGCCGCCAAGGGGTCCTCCGTGTCGGTGGTCAGAATCATCAGGGCCGATACGGTGGAGACCACGATCGTGTCGAAGAATACCTCGAATATCCCCCACAATCCCTGCGTTTTTGGATCTGCCCCGCAAGCGCCGTGGGCCAACCCCGCGCTTCCCAATCCCGCCTCGTGGGAAAACAGACCGTTTCCGACTCCGTGACGGAAGGCCAACGCAACCCCCGACCCCACGAATCCGCCCGAGGCCGACCGCACGGAAAAGGCTTCGGTAAAAATTCTGCGGAAAGCGGGGATCACGGCACCTCCCCGCAGGGCGATGACGAGCACTCCGATCAGCAAAAAAGCACCGCCCAAAAAGGGGAGGATCCGTTCCAGTGCGCCCGTGATTCTCCGTAATCCACCCGTCAGAAAAACCCCGAGACAGCCTGCAAAAATCAAGGGTAGAAGGGGTTGCGGCAGATTGATTGCGTCTCGGGCCGCGTCGGCGGCGGCTTTCGTCTGGATCATGCTTCCCATGGTCAGAGCGGAGCAGATGCCGAAAAAGGCAAACAACGCCGCGTAGCCCTTACTTTCCAGTCCGTTGCGTACGTATACCATGGGGGCGATTCCGTAGTGGGTCTCTTCCCGAGGCTGAACGCGCAAAGCAAGGTAGATTTCGAAATATTTCACCGTCATGCAAAGAAACGCGGAGATCCACATCCAGAACACCGCCCCCGCCCCGCCCAGAGCAACGGCGATTCCGACCCCCGTCATGTTGCCCACGCCGATGGTCCCCGCCAGAGAGGTGGCGAAGGCGCGGAAGGGGGAGACGGTCCGATCCGAGGGCTCTCCCCGTCGGAGCTGTCGGAATACGGCGGGAAAAAACCGAAAGGCCGCCCCACGGGTGCTCACCGTGGCGTAAAGGCCGAAAAGCATCAGCATTCCTGCGGTAACAAGGCCGAATCCGTCGGCAAGTTGCGTCAACATCATATCACTTCCTTGTCCCAACCTATGCGGAACTGGAAAATTTTATGTCTTGACTTCCCCTTCTTTTTGTGTTATCCTATCCGTGAGGTGATTTGTATGAAAAAAATTACGGATCGGATCTTCGGTTCGCCTCATTACTTACCATCCCTGCTCTTTGCCGCCAAGGTTGCGGCGGCGGCTCAGTTTTTTGCGGCTTTGTTTTTTGCTTTTCTTTCTCAGCGGGGCGGTCCCCTCGGATGCCTTGAGGCGTCCCGAATTTTTTGGGAGGCGGGTGCGGTGACGTTGACCTTAGCGGCGACTTTTGAATTGACCGCGTTTTTTTTGCGGCGGATCGGGATCCGTTTTTGATGCGGTTTTATAAACCGTATCGGTTTAAATTTGAATAAAAAAGACGGGAGAAAAATTGCAAAAAATTCCTGTTTTAAGGAAAAAATAAAGCAAATAGCGGTATAAAAAAGACCTTCGGAATGTTCCGAAGGTCTTTCGTATGATTTTCGTTTATCGGATCTGTCCTTCTCCGCGGATAACGTACTTGTACGCCGTCATTTCCGCAAGGCCCATGGGACCGCGAGCGTGAAGCTTTTGGGTGGAAATGCCCATTTCGCATCCCAGTCCGAACTCTCCGCCGTCGGTGAAGCGGGTGGAGGCGTTGAGGTACACGGCGGCGCTGTCCACCTCCCGCAGGAATTTTTCTCCTTCTTTTGGGGCTTGGGTGAGGATGGCCTCACTGTGTCCCGTGGAGTGGGCGGCAATGTGGGAAATGGCTTCCTCCGTGTTCTTTACCACGCGGATTGCCAGAATATAATCCAAAAATTCCGTGTCGAAATCCGATTCTCCCGCAACGGTTCCGTCAATTATTTCTGCCGCACGGGGGCAAAGACGTAATTGAACGGGCTGTTTTCCCTCTTTTTCCCGTTGATCAACCAGAATTTCTTTTACCTTGGGCAAAAATTCTTTTGCGATGGCCTCGTGGACCAAAAGCACTTCTGCCGCGTTGCAGACCGAGGGACGGGAGGTTTTTGCGTTGTTCAGAATCTTCAGGGCCTTGTCCTGATCGGCGGATGCTTCCACGTAAATATGGCAGATGCCCGTTCCCGTCTGAATGCAGGGAACCTTTGCGTTTTCCACGCAGGCACGGATCAGACCCGCACCGCCACGGGGAATCAGAAGATCCACGTATCCCACGGCGGTCATCAGCTCGTGGGCGCTCTGGCGGGTGGTGTCCTGCACCAGCTGAACCAGATCGGGATTCGCTCCGCAGGATTCCAGTCCCTTGCGCAGGGCAACGGTTACGGCGTTTGCGGAACGAAAGGCTTCCTTGCCTCCCCGCAGAACGCAGGCATTCCCCGATTTCAGGGTCAACGCCGCCGCGTCGGAGGTGACGTTGGGACGGCTTTCGTAGATAATGGCCACCACGCCCAGCGGAACGGTGACTTTTTCGATGATAAGGCCGTTTGGGCGGGTTTCGGAAGAAAGAACCTTTCCTACGGGATCGGGCAGATTTGCCACCTGGCGGATTCCTTCCGCCATGCCCTCGATCCGATCCTCCGAAAGACGAAGACGGTCGATCATAACGGGGGAGATTTTCCCCTCTGCGGCACGGACGTCTTCCTGATTTGCGGCAAGGATGGTTTCGGTTTCACGAATCAAACTGTCTGCCATGGCGAAAAGATAGCGGTTTTTGTCCTCCTCCGAAGCGGAGCGAAGGGCAGGAGCCGCCGCCTTTGCGCGGACGAGAATTTCTTGTGTGGTCATGCTTGTTTTCCTTTCGCACAGAAGCGGGTTCCCACGGGTTTTCCGTCAAACAGATCGTACAGGATCGTGGGATCGTTTCCGTTAAGAATCACCGTATCGGTGCCGTCTTTTGTGGTGATCTGTGCGGCGTGAAGCTTGGTTGCCATGCCGCCCGTTCCCAGATCGGAGCCTTTCCCGCCGGCCAGAGCGATGATTTCGGGGGTGATTTCATAGACTTCCGGAATCAGTTTTGCGTTGGGGTCCTTGTGAGGATCGGCGGTGCAAAGGCCGTCAATATCCGAGAGAATCACCAGCACGTCCGCCTTACTGCAGACGGCGACGATGGCGCCCAAGGTGTCGTTGTCGCCGATGACGATTTCGTGGGTGGCGACGGTGTCGTTTTCGTTGATGATGGGAATCACGCCCAGCTCCAGCAGGCGGGAGAGGGTGTTTTCAAAATTCTGTTTCCGGTCTTCGTGGTTCAGATCGTCCCCCGTGACCAGAATCTGCGCCACGGTGTGACGGTATTCGGAGAACAGTTTGTCGTAAGTATACATCAGCTCGCACTGACCTACCGCGGCGGCGGCCTGCTTGGTGGGAATATCCGTGGGACGGGCCTTCAGAGACAGTTTGCCTACGCCCATGCCGATGGCCCCCGAGGAGACCAGCAGAATCTCGTGCCCCGCGTTTTTCAGGTCGCTTACCACCTTGCAGAACTGCTCCATGCGGCGGATGTTCAGATGTCCTCCCTCGTGTGCCAGAGTGGAGGTGCCGATTTTAATGACGATTTTCATGATTTTTCAGTTTCCTTTGTTGGGATAGATTCGGGGAATCCGTTTGCCGATGCTGCAGAGAATTTCGTAATGAATGGTTCCTGCGCAGGCGGCAAGGTCCGCGGCGGTCAGAGTCAGATCTCCGCTCTTTCCGATGAGGGTCGCCACGTCTCCCGCTTTCGTTTCAATGCCCGTCACGTCCACGATGCACTGATCCATGCAGATGCGGCCGAGAATTTTCGCCTTTTTGCCGTTGACCAGCAAATAGGCCTCTCCCGAAAGGGCGCGGTGCAATCCGTCCCCGTAGCCGATGCAGACCGTGGCCACGTCCATGGGTTTTTCCGCGCGGAAGGTGCGGTTGTAGCTGATGGCGTCCCCCGCTTCCAGATGATGGATCTGTGCGATATGGGCCTCCAGCTCCAGGGCAGGCTTCAGACCGAAATCCTTGTCGGGATCGGGAAAATATCCGTAGAGAACGATGCCGGGACGAACCATGTCCAGATGCATCTCGGGATAATTAAAAATGGCTCCGCTGTTGGCACAGTGCCGCAGGGGGAAGGTAATATTTTTTTCCTTCAGCAGGGAAAGCAGGCTCATGAAAAGGGAGAACTGCTCCTCCGTATGGGGAAGATCTGCGTCCTCGGAAGAGGTGAAGTGGGTAAAGACCCCTTCGTAGTGCAGATTCGGTGTTTGGGGAATCAGATCTGCGATTTTTTCCGCGGTTTCTGCCACGGCCTTTTCGTCGTGGGCGTAGAATCCCAAACGGCTCATACCCGTGTCGATCTTCAGATGTACCTTCAATACGGTACCCACAGGCAATGCACTGTGAATTTCCCGTGCGTAGTCCGCGTCAAAGATGCATTGGGTCATGTTCCAGCGTACCAGCTTTTCCGTTTCCCGCGGGGAGGTGTAGCCCAGAATCAGAATAGGGGTTTCGATGCCCTTCTCCCGCAGTTTCATCCCTTCGTCCAGGCAGGCCACGGCAAAATAGTCGCTTTCCTTCAGGGCATTTGCCACTTCAAAGGATCCGTGACCGTATCCGTCTGCTTTTACCACGGACATGATTTTGCAGCCCTCCTGCAGACGGGATTTTACGGTATGAAAATTATGTTGTACGGCCGACAGGTCGACGGCCGCGTAGGTACGGTAGCGAGAACGCTCCATTTGCGGCAACTCCTTTTCAGGCAATGGTTTCAAAATCTTTCAGAATACGGGCCACGGCGAGGGGAAGATCCGAAGGCAACATCCCGTGCTCCGAGAAGGTTTCCTTCAGCTTGTCGGCCGCCGCTCCGTGCAGATACACGCCGCAGACCGCCGCGTCCAGGGGGGAATATCCTTGGGCCAGGAAGGACGCGATCATTCCGGCCAGCACGTCGCCGCTTCCTCCCTTGGAAAGCCCCGTGTTTCCCGTCAGGTTCATGAAAAGACGCTCGGAATTCGCCACGAGGGTATGATGTCCCTTCAGCACCACCGTCACGTTCCATCGGTCCAGGCATTTGCGCATGGCACCCAGACGGTCGGCTTCAATGCGTGCGGGGGTGGTGTTCATCAGGCGGGCAAATTCCGCAGGATGGGGGGTGAGAATGACCTCACAGCCGGGGTTGTTTTTCAGAAAATCATCCAACAACTGCGGCTCCTTCGCCAAAAGGTTGATGGCGTCGGCGTCCAGAACCATGGAACATTTTTGCTCCATGGCAAAAAGCAAACTCTTTCGGTCTTCTCCCAAGCCGCAACCGCATAATACGGCGTTTGCCTTGACGGCGCCCTTCCGTTCCAGAAAAACGGGCTCGGAGAGCTTGGTCTGCAAAATCGGCATAACCGAGGCGGGGAGAGCCATTTTCAACAGTCCCACTCCGCACCGCAACGCGCCCATGGCGGACAGGGCGGCGGCTCCCGTCATCTCCTTGGATCCGCAGACGGTCAGAAGGGTTCCGAAGGTTCCTTTGTGGGAGTTTTCACTGCGGGGATGCAGGATGGAGCGGATGTAATCTCCATCGGGCAGATCCACGCCGGGCAACTGTTTTTCCAGGGCTTTCGGCGGCATTCCGATGTCTGCCAGCAGGACTTTCCCGCAGAATTCCTTTCCGGGATAGAGGAAAAAGCAGGGCTTGTAGGCGGCAAAGGTGACGGTCTTCCAGGCGCACAGAGCCCCGTCGCTGACCCGTCCGTCGTCGCAACCGACCCCCGAGGGAATATCGCAGGCGACGATTTTTTTGTTTTCCGTGGCGCGAAAAATCCGTTTTACGTTTTCGGGCAGATCTCCGCGGAAGCCCGTTCCGTAGACGCAGTCCACGATAAGGGCTGCCTTGGGAATGGCTGCGAGAATATCCGCTTCCTCTTCCAGAATCAGCGTTTCGGAGACCATGCGGAACATGACCGCCGCGTCGGGGGAAAATTCCCGTCCGCAGAGCAGGGCAACGGCAATAGAATAGCCCATTTCCTTCATGATCCGTGCCGCGGCAAATCCGTCGCCTCCGTTGTTTCCTTTTCCGCAAAGGAAGAGGATGGGGCCGGGGGCGGGGACGGCCTTCGCACATACCTTGCTCAGGGCCAGAGCGGCCTTGCTCATGAGGGAAAGGGAGGAAATATTCAGTTTGTTTTCACAGTAAGCGTCCGCGCTTCGCATTTGCCGCGCGGTAAAAACCGATTGCATTCCGCAGATTCCTTTCCGTCAGATCAGGCCTCAAAGGGAACCTGAACGCGACGCTTCATGTCGGTGAGAATTTCTTCTTTGGGTTCGAAAATCAGCAGGACGGTTCCGTAGTTCCGTTCTCGGGTGATCAAAAAGCAGATTACGTTGTCCGTGTCGTAGCCCGAGGTTACGTCGATGACCTTGTCGAAGGGCACGTTGCTCTTGACCGCGTCCCGATAGACGCCGAAGCGGGTCACGTTGGCCGCCTTCATGGACAGAAGACGCTTGCGGGTGGATTTTGCGGTAATGCGGTCGATGTCGATATCCCCGTTGAAATAAAGATATTCAAACTCCCGATCGAATTGCTGGAACCACTGATACTTATATGCAAAAAACACGAAGATCATGGCCAGCATCAGGCCGAAAAATCCGCCCAGCTGACTGGGAATTGCGTTAAAAAACCAAATGATACCGGCCGTAAGGGCAAAGCATCCGATAAAAATCGCCGTTTGAAGCAGGATCTCCACGGGCGTCTTGCGCTTGCGGTAAAGTTGTTCGATATACAGATCCATGATTTACCTCTTACCGAAGCCCCAGATAGGCCTTGACCAGCTGATGGAGCATTTCGTCCCGATCAAATTTGCGGATCAGGGAGCGGGCGCCGTTGTGGCTGGTGATGTAAGTGGGGTCCTCCGAGAGAAGGTAGCCCACGATCTGGTTCAGCGGATCGTATCCCTTTTCCACCAAAGCGTTGTATACCTCGGTAAGGGTGCGTTTCATTTCGTCGTCTTTCTGATTCTTCAGAGAGAAGGTTATGGTGTTGTGGTCTGCCATGAAAATTCCGCCTTTCTGTTCTTTTTGGTTATTTTCGCAGGGTGATGCCGTCCTGCTCCAGAGCCTGAAGCACGGCGTTTACTACGGGGTCGATATCGCTGTCGGTCAGCGTCTTTTCGGGGTTGCGAAGGGTCAGGGCGTAGGCAATGCTCTTCTTGTTTTCGCCCAGTGCCGCGCTGCGGTATACGTCGAAGGCACGGACGTCTTCCAAAAGATCTCCCGCAACGGCGCGGATCTTGGCTTCAATATCGCCCGAAAGAACCGCTTCGTCGCAGACCAGAGCAAGGTCGCGGGTGACGGCGGGGAATTTGGGAAGAGGCTCGTAGCCCTTCTGTGCATCCTTGCAGGCAAACAGGTTTGCCAGAGAGAATTCCGCCGCGTATACTTCTCCGCCCATTTCAAAGTTCTTGACCACCGCGGGGTGGATCTGTCCGAACACGCCCAGGACCGTGTCGCCCTTCTTGATTTCGGCGGTGCGGCCGGGATGATAAGAGGGGTTTGTTTTGCAGGGGAGAACGGTGTAATCCGAAACGTTCAGTAGGGAAAGAAGCTCGTCCACGCGGCCCTTCAGATCGTAGAAATCCATGCCGTCGCCGTAGGCGCCCAGGGTGACGATCTTGGGCTCGGCGGGCAGCTTGGTTTCGTCTGCGTCTTTTACGTAGACCGTGGCCACCTCGTAAAGATGGGCGGCGGAAATGCGGTTGTTGTAGTTGGCCGCCAGCACTTCCAGCATGGAGGGCAGGGAAGAGGTCCGCATGACGGAGGTGTCCTCGCCCAGAGGATTCTTGATGGTCAGGCAGTTGCGCTTCGGATCGTTTTCGGGAAGGAGAATTTTATCCAAGCCCTTGGGAGAGACGAAGGAGTAGGTTTCGATTTCGCTCAGTCCCACGGCGCGCAGACCCTGACGCAGATTCTTTTCAAAGATCTGTTCCTCGGTAAGTCCGCCGGACTTGATGTCCGCGGAGAAGGGGAAGGAGGGAATGTTGTCGTATCCGTAGAAACGGGCAACCTCCTCGGAAATATCGTATTTATTTTCCACGTCGGAGCGGAAGGAGGGAACGGTGACGGTGCCTTCCTTCAGATCCACAACGTATCCTACCCGCTCCAGCAGTTCCTTCATGTCCTCGTCGGTGAGGTTTACGTTGACGTAATGACGGATCCAGTCGGCACAGAGGGGAATCTTGCGCAGTTCCTTGGAGCTGTAGTCCACGTCGATAACGTCGGGGGAAACCTTGCCGGCGCCCAGTTCTTCCACCAGCTGGCAGGCGCGGTCGAGGGCTTCCACGGTCATGCGGGGATCAATATTCTTTTCAAAGTGAGCGGAGGCTTCGGTGCGCATGCCCAGCTTTTTCGCCGTGCGACGGACGGAGGCCCCGAAGAAGTTGGCCGATTCGAAGACCACGGTGGTGGTTTCGTCGGTGATTTCACTGTTGGCGCCGCCCATAACACCGGCAACGGCAACGGGCTTTTTGTCGTCGGCAATCACCAGCATATCTCCGTCCAGCGCCCGATCCTGTTCGTCCAGAGTCTTCATCACTTCGCCCTGCTCCGCTTTGCGGACGGTGATGTGTCCCCCGTCCAGGCAGGCGTAATCAAAGGCGTGCATGGGTTGGCCGTATTCCATCATCACGTAGTTGGTAATATCCACGATGTTGTTGATGGCGCGGATTCCGCAGGCGCGCAGCCGTTCCACCATCCACATGGGGGAGGGGCCGATCTTCACGTCGGTGACGATGCGGGCGGAATAACGGGGACAGAGGTCCTTATCCTGAATGGTGACCTTCAGATAGTCTGCGGCTTTTGCGCCTTCGCCCTTCACGACGGGCTTTTTTACCGTCAGAGGGAGACGGAAGGTGCCCGCCGCTTCCCGTGCCACGCCGATCATGGAAAGGCAGTCGGGGCGGTTGGTCATAATGTCTGCTTCGAAAACCGTGTCGTCCAGCCCCAGCTGTTCGCTGATGCTGCGGCCGATCACGCCCTCTTTGAGGATCAGAAGTCCGTCGGAGATGGCGTCGGGATAATCGTTGACCGTCAGGCCCAGTTCTTCCACGCCGCAGAACATCCCGTTGGAGACCACGCCGCGCAGCTTGCCCCGTTCGATTTTTGTGCCGTCGGGGAGGGTGGATTTATGTTTAGCAAGGGGAACCAGATCCCCTACCTTCATGTTCTTGGCTCCGGTGACGATCTGGAGAGGCTCCGCTTCGCCCGCGTCAACCATGCAGACTACCAGTTTGTCTGCGTTGGGGTGTTGTTCGATGGAAAGGATCTTGCAGACGACCACGTTGCTGATCCCTTCGTCCATGCGACGGTATCCCTTGATTTCGGTTCCCGTCATATTCAGTTCGTGGGCAACGGTCTTGTCCGCCGCATCCACGGGAGTATATTCTTTCAACCAACGATACGATACGTTCATGTCATTTGTCCTTCTTTCGTCCGATTAAAACATATTCAGGAAACGGACGTCGTTTTCGTAGAACATCCGAATGTCGTCCACGCCGTAGCGGCCCATTACCATACGCTCCAGACCCATGCCGAATGCAAAGCCGGAATATACTTCGGGATCAATGCCGCAATGCGCCAGAACCTTGGGGTTGACCATGCCGGCGCCGCCGATTTCGATCCAGCCTTCGTTCTTGCAGAACTTGCAGCCTTCGCCGCCGCACTTGAAGCAGGAAATGGAAATTTCCGCCGAGGGCTCGGTGAAGGGGAAGAAGTCGGGACGGATGCGGGTCTTGGTTTCGGGTCCGAAGAGCTTCTTGCAGATCAACTCCAGAGAACCCTTCAGATGCGCCATGGTGATACCTTTGTCCACCACGAGACCTTCGATTTGATGGAAGATGGGGGAGTGGGTGGCGTCCACCTCGTCAATGCGGAATACCCGTCCGGGGGAGATGACGCGGATGGGGGGTTGGGTCTTTTCCATCACGCGGACCTGTACGGAAGAGGTCTGGGTCCGCAGAAGCATTTCGGGGGAGAAATAGAAGGTGTCCTGGGTATCCCGTGCGGGGTGATCCTTTGGAATGTTCAGAGCCTCAAAATTATAGTAGTCATATTCTACCTCGGGACCGGAAGCGATGGAGAAGCCCATGCTGATGAAGGCATCCTTCACTTCGTCGAGGACCTTGTTCAGCGGATGCTGCTTGCCCACGGTTCTTGCTTTCCCGGGGAGGGTCACGTCCAGGGATTCCTTTTCCAGACGGCGGTTCAGCTCCGCCTGCTCCAGAACGGCCTTTTTTGCGCGGATGCCTGCGTCGATAAAGCCGCGGACCTCGTTTGCGATCTGGCCGATGACGGGGCGTTCCTCGGGGGAAAGCTTGCCCATCTGGGATAACAGAGCGGTCAGTTCGCCTTTTTTGCCCGCAAAGCGGACGCGGACGGCCTCCAGCTCTTCCGAGGTGGTTGCCAGATCCAGCGCTTCCTGCGCTCTTTGCTTGACTGCGTAGAGTTGTTCTTTCATGTTCGTCACCTTTATTTTCCTGCGCCGACGCGCGTTGTTTAACTAAATTACTATATATTATATCATAATTCCTCTCGGATTGCAAGACGTAAGGCGGAAGATTTTATGACAAAAGGCGGAATTTTAAAGTAACGCCACGCCCATGGTGAGAAGTTTTTGCAGGTAAAAAGGGGATTCTTCCTCCTCCCGCAGCTCCAGTGCTTTGATTCCCCGATCGGTCAGCCATTGCAAGGCGGTGCCCTCTGCGTCTCTGCAGGGGGAAAGGGAAACCGATGCAAAACGGGCGAGAAACCGTGCCTCCCGCACCTCCTCTTCCGTGGACTGCAGAGGGTAAAAAAGGCCCCGTTTCCCATGCCGCAAAATCAACGCCGCGTGGGGCGGATCTTTTCGCAGCAGCGAGGTAAGCGCCGCCACCTCGCTCTCGCTTTCGGGGAAGGGGCCGCAATGAAATTTTCGGACGGGATCACGGTGCAATTTCATCCAATCCGACCCGAAGTTTCGGTATAAATCGACGCCGCGTCGATTATAAAAGATGTTTTCGGAAAATGCGTTTTTATCAATGTTTTTGGTTGAATCATTTATACCGTTTCGGTATATTTTGTCAAGATTGGGATCAACCTTGGATATGAGGCGTATTTTGCCCTTCTTTTTTAAGGATTTCAGATCGAATCCGAGAAAGGAATCGCCCCGTTTTTCCGCGTGCTCAAGGTCGTGAATCCACGTCTCCGTTTCCTGCGAAAGAGCATGGTCCGCAGGGCAGAATCCGGTGATGAGAAGCAGGGATTTTTCGCCGCTCCAAAGACTGCGCTCGGTCAGGGGAAGACCTTCCGCGGTACGGCCGTAAAGGGTTGTGTTTTGCTCCACGGGGTCGGGGAAAAAATTCTGCATAAAAAGCACCTCCTGTGAAAAAATAGAATAAATTTTCGAAAAATTCCGAAAAACCCCTTTACAAAGGGCGGAATATGTGGTATAATGTTTTCAAAGATATGTCCGGAAAGGTGTGTTCCGATGGAATACCGCGTTTTGGAAAGTTCCCGCGTTTTTGAGGGGCGGATTCTGCGTGTCCGCGTGGATCGGGTGGAGGTTGCTCCCGGGGTGGTTGCGCCCCGCGAGGTGGTAGAGCACGCTCCCGGGGTCTGCGTGTTGCCCGTAGATGCGGAGGGAATGGTTTATCTCGTCCGACAATACCGTCACCCCTTTGCGGAGGAGCTTCTGGAGGCTCCCGCAGGGATGATGGAGGAGGGGGAAACACCCGTTTTCGCCGCCGCACGGGAGCTGCGGGAAGAGATCGGCGCCGAAGGCGAACTGATTTCTTTGGGCGAATTCTTGCCCACACCCGGGTACTGTGACGAGCAAATGTTTCTGTTTTTGGCCCGCGTTTCCCGTTTCGGGGAGACCGCTCCGGATGAAGATGAATTTTTACAAACCGTGTCCATGCCCTTTTCGGAATTTTATGAAAAAGCGTTGAACGGAGCCTTACGGGACGGTCGCGCCGCAGTGCTGGCCTTCCGTGCCGCACCGTACCTCAAGGATTGAAAGGAGAAAAATTATGTCGAAACGCGATGAAAAACGAGCCCAGATTCTGGAATTCGTCACCGCAAAGGTTCAGGAGGAGGGGTACGTTCCTTCCGTTCGGGAAATCTGCAAGGCGGTGGACCTTTCTTCCCCCGCAACCGTGCATTACCATCTCAATCAGCTTTGCGAGGAAGGCTTGATTACCAAGGAGCCCGGCAAAAAGCGTTTTCTTCGCCTTTCTTCCGCTTCTTCGGGCGGTTCCTTCGTGAAGGTTCCGGTGGTGGGCCGCGTTACGGCAGGGGTGCCGATTCTGGCACAGGAATGTATCGAAGACTATATCCAGGTTCCCGCCGATCAGATTCGCGGACGGGAGACCTTCGCCCTGACTGTGCGGGGGGACAGCATGATCAACGCCGGAATTTTGGACGGGGACGTGATCGTGGTGCTCCGTACTCCCGTGGCAGAGGACGGGGAGATCGTGGTTGCGCTTTTGGGAGACGAGGCAACGGTGAAGCGTTTCTATCGGGAAGGCCGCCGATTCCGTCTTCAGCCCGAAAACGACGCTTACGCTCCCATCTATGCGGACGAGGTGACCATCCTCGGAAAAGTGATCGCTCTTCACCGTTACGAAATCCGATAAAAACGATTCCCTCCGAACCAACCTATGGCTTCGGAGGTTTTTTTATGTAAATTTTCGCCTGCTCTGCCATATATTATATTATAATATTGCTGATTTCGCAATTATTTTACAAAATCACTCTTTACTTTCTGCGCGCGATGTGTTATAATGGTATGCGGTGGATACTGCGTGCATCCGCCTTGCAAAAACTTTACCAAGAGAGGAAGTAACATTATGGGTAAGACCACAATCTCAAAGATTCCCTTCAAGGGAACACCCGAACAGGAACGCGAACTGCGTGATATTCTTGCGTCCCTGAAAGATCAGCAGGGTGCCCTGATGCCCGCCATGCAGAAGGCACAGGACATTTACGGCTACCTCCCCATCGAAGTTCAGACTATTATTGCCGAAGTCTTGAACGTTCCCGTGGAGGAGGTTTACGGCGTTGCCACCTTCTACGCTCAGTTCGCTCTGAACCCCAAGGGTAAGTATACCATCGGCGTTTGCCTCGGTACCGCTTGCTACGTCAAGGGCTCTCAGGACATTTTTGACAAGTGCTCCGAGATCCTGAAGATCAAGGGCGGCGAAATCACCGAAGACGGTCTGTTCTCCCTGGAAGCGACCCGTTGCATCGGATGCTGCGGTCTTGCTCCCGTTATGACGGTGAACGATGACGTTTACGGGAAAATCACCGCGAAGGACGTTCCCGATATTCTGAAGAAATACAACTGATTTCGCTTCGCGCATTCCCCTTCGGGATTGCCTTATCAGTTGGGAGGAAACATTGATGAAAATCAGCACCATCGCAGATCTTCTCGAAGCCACCGTTCTGTGCGGGGAAGATCATCTGGAAAACGAGGTCCATTCCGCTTGCGGATCGGATATGATGAGCGACGTGCTTGCCTTCGTGAAGGATCAGGCCGTTCTTCTGACCGGTCTTGTGAATTTGCAGGTCGTACGCACCGCGGAAATGATGGATATGCGCTGCATCGTCTTCGTTCGGGGGAAAAAGCCCTCTCAGGACGTAATCGATGCCGCGGATGAGGCGGGGATCGTCGTTCTTGCCACGTCCGAGCGGATGTATCCTGCCTGCGGAAAGCTCTATGCTACGGGTCTGCAGGGGGGGAGCGTGTCCTCCTTATGAGCGAACCCGTCAAGTTCCATTTCGATGTTGCGGGCGATAATTTCGCCTCGGCGGGGGAAGCCTCCGTCAAGGTGAAAAAGCTGCTTCGCCAACTGAACATGGATCCCGAAACCATCCGTCGCGTGTCCATTGCCATGTATGAAGGTGAAATCAACATGGTCATTCACGGGAACGGCGGCTCTGCGGACGTTTATCTGTACCCCGATCGGGTGAAGATCGTTCTTGCGGATACCGGCCCCGGTATTGCGGACGTTTCCCTTGCCATGCAGGAAGGGTTCTCCACCGCAAAGGACAACGTGCGGGCCCTGGGCTTCGGCGCAGGGATGGGATTGCCCAATATGAAGCGTTATACCGACGTGATGGAAATTGAATCCGAAGTCGGAAAAGGAACTACCGTGACCATGGAGGTCTTTTTGCCCGGCAAAAAGCCTTGCTGACGCGGCTTCCTTGTGAAAGGAGGTTTTCCGTATGCCGATTCATTCCGTGTCCCTTCTGCGGGACAAGTGTAAGGGTTGCACCGCTTGTCTGAAGCGTTGCCCCACTGAAGCGATCCGGATCCGTGACGGACACGCCGTCATCCGCTCCGAACGCTGTATCGACTGCGGGGAATGTATCCGTATCTGTCCCCACAAAGCAAAAAAAGCTACCTACGACGATTTTTCCGCGCTGGATCACTTCCGTTGGAAAATCGCCCTTCCCGCTCCGGCTCTTTACGGACAGTTCGACAACCTTGAGGACGTGGACTTCGTTCTGACCGGGCTTCTGGGATGCGGCTTTGACGACGTGTTTGAAGTGGCCGCCGCCGCGGAACTGATCTCCGAATATACCCGTCGGTATCTGCACCGACCGGATATTCCCAAGCCGGTTCTTTCTTCCGCCTGCCCCGCCATCGTGCGGATCATTGCGGCGCGCTTCCCCAGCCTTTGTCAAAACGTAATGCCCGTCCTTCCTCCCGTGGAGTTGGCGGCGCGTATGGCAAGAGAGGAAGCGAAGAAAAACCATCCCGAATTGACCGACGAGGATATCGGCGTGTTCTTTATCTCCCCCTGTCCCGCAAAGGTCAGCTACGTCAGGAACCCCATCGGCGTGGAAAAGAGCGCCATAGACGGCGCCCTCTCCATGAGCGACGTTTATTTCCGTCTTCTTCCCGTGATGAAGAATATCGTCACGCCCAAGTCCCTCTCCCGTACGGGGTTGATCGGGATCAGTTGGGCGGGCTCGGGTGGAGAATCCTCCGCTCTGTTCAACGATAAGTATCTGGCCGCGGACGGAATGGAAAACGTCATTCAGGTTTTGGACGAAATCGAAAACGGCAATATCTCGGGTCTGGAATTCGTGGAGCTCAACGCCTGCAGCGGAGGCTGCGTGGGCGGCGCGTTGACGGTAGTGAATCCCTACATTTCAAAAGCACGGCTGCAGAGCCTGCGTCGGTATTTGCCCGTGTCCCAGAACCGTATCGGTTCCGCTCTGGACAAGGAGCAGACCGACGTTCCTGCCGATTATCAATGGAACGTTCCGTTGAAATACACCCCCATCCTTCAGCTGGACGAGGATATCACCGCCGCCATGCGGAAGATGTCTGAAATTCAGCGGATTCGCGGACAACTCCCCGACCTGGACTGCGGTGCCTGCGGTGCGCCCACCTGCCTTGCTCTGGCAGAGGACGTGGCCTGCGGCGACGCGGCGGAAGGTGATTGCATTATGAAATGGAAAGAAACCTTTCGGAATGCATACGCGGGATTGAAGGAGGAAGAATCGAAATGACCGCAACGCAACTTCGTGAAGCCCTCTCCCTGCAGATTCTGGCCGAGCCGGATCCGCAACGGGACGTGACGGGCGGTTATGCGGGAGACCTGCTCAGTTGGGTTATGGGTCGCGCCCAAAGCGGAGACGCCTGGGTGACCATCATGACCAACCGCAACATCCTTGCGGTGGCCTCCCTCGCCGATACTGCCTGCATTGTCGTGGCGGAAGATTCCGCCGTGGAAGAGGACGTGGTCGCACTGGCGACGGAAAAGGGGATCAATCTCTATCGCAGTCCTCTTGCCACCTTTGATCTGTGTTGCCGCATCGGTTCTTTGTTGGGCGTATGAGCCGTTATTATTACGATTTACACATTCACTCCTGCTTGTCTCCCTGCGCGGATGACGATATGACCCCCGCCAACATCGCGGGTATGGCGTCTTTGAAGGGGCTGACTCTGTTGGCTCTGACCGATCACAATTCCTGCCGCAACTGCCCCGCTTTTTTTGAAGCGTGCAAGGCCTTCGGCATCGTGCCCGTTCCCGGAATGGAACTGACCACGGCGGAGGATATCCATCTCGTGGTTCTTTTTCCCACTTTGGAGCAGGCTATGGAGTTTGATCGGGAGATCCACGGTCATATTCTTCCCATTCGCAACCGTCCGGATATTTTCGGAAACCAACGGATCGTGGACAGCGACGACAATCTTCTGGAAGAGGAGGATCTGTTGCTGATCAACGCCACGGATCTGGACGTGGATTCCGCCATCGCCCTGGTTCGCCGATACGGCGGTGCTCTGTATCCGGCCCATATTGACCGTCCCTCCAACGGCATGATTGCCATTCTGGGAACCGTTCCTGCGGAATACGGGTTTTCCTGCGTGGAATTCAACGATATTTCCCATCGGGACGCCATCCTGGCGGAGCACGGACTGCAGCGTTGCAAAACCCTGTGCAGCTCCGACGCCCACGATCTGGGACGGATTAACGAAGCGGAGCATTTTATTGAGTTGGAGGATGAGCCCTATTCTTCCGCCCTCGTCCGTCGGCGGTTGATTGAGCACTTAACCTTATGAAAGAATTGTCTTTGAACATTCTCGACATTGCGCAGAATTCCGTTTCTGCCGGTGCAAAGAACGTGACCGTTTCCCTCAACGAGGATGAGAAGGGGATCCTGACGCTTTCCATTCTGGACGACGGAAAGGGAATGTCTCCCGAAATGGTCCGCACCGTAACGGATCCCTTCTGCACCACCCGTACCACCCGTAAGGTTGGCATGGGAATCCCCCTGCTGAAGATGGCAAGCGAACAGGCGGGCGGAAGTCTTTCCATCGTTTCCGTGTCCCGGGAAACCGATCCCGAGCATTGCGGAACGGCCGTCACCGCCACCTTCGACACCAACAGCATCGATTTTACGCCCCTTGGGGACGTGGTCGATTCCATGGTGGTTTTAATTCAGGGGCATCCGGAGATTGATTATCTCTTTCTCCACACCACACCCAACGGTGAAGTCCGTCTCGATACCAAAGAGCTGCGGGCGGTCTTGGGTGAGGAAATTTCCCTCGGAGAATTTGAGATCCTTGCGTGGATCCGCGATTCTTTGGAGGAACAGTACCAAGCATTAAAAAAATGAATCATAAAAATGGAGGCGTAAACTCATGAAAACTCTTGCGGAACTCGAAGCCATCAGAGAAAAGATGAGAGGGAAGGTTGCCGTGCGCGAAGCATCCGACAACACTACCCGTATCGTCGTCGGTATGGCCACTTGCGGTATTGCCGCCGGTGCCCGTCCCGTCCTGAACACCATCGTTGAGGAAGTTTCCAAAATGGGACTTTCCGAAACCGTCACCGTCACCCAGACCGGTTGTATCGGCCTTTGCCAGTACGAACCCATCGTGGAAGTGTACCAGACCGGCAAGGACAAGGTTACCTACGTGAAGATGGATTCCGAAAAGGCCAAGAAGGTCCTGGAAGAACACATCAAGGGCGGCAAGGTCGTGTCCGATTACACCATTAAACTCTAATAAGGAGGAAGATCGCAATGTTTCGTACTCACGTTATGATTTGCGGCGGTACCGGTTGTACGTCCTCCGGCAGCAATCGCCTGCATACGAAGCTCGAAGAAGAGCTTAAGGCAAAAGGCCTGGAAAATGAAGTCAAGGTCGTTCAGACCGGCTGCTTCGGTCTTTGTGCCCTCGGTCCCGTTATGATCGTGTATCCCGACGGTACCTTCTACAGCATGGTCAAAGAAGAAGACCTTCCCGAAATCGTGGAAGAACACCTTCTCAAGGGCCGTCCCGTCGACCGTCTCGTCTATAAAGACAGCGCCGAGGAAGTGGTTGCGGAAGAGCTGGAAAAGACCTATTCTCTGAACGATACCGCTTTCTACAAGAAGCAGATGCGTATCGCTCTGCGTAACTGCGGTGTAATCGACCCCGAAATTATTGACGAATACATCGCCATGGACGGTTACAAAGCCCTCGGTAAGGTTTTGACCGAAATGACTCCCGAAGAAGTGATTCAGCTGATGCTGGACTCCGGTCTTCGCGGCCGCGGCGGCGCAGGCTTCCCCACCGGTATGAAGTGGAAATTTGCCCGTGCTTCTCAGGGTGAAAAGAAATACGTCTGCTGTAACGCCGACGAAGGGGACCCCGGTGCTTTCATGGACCGTTCCGTTCTGGAAGGTGACCCCCACGCCGTCATCGAAGCTATGGCCATCGCCGCCTACGCTATCGGTGCCGATCAAGGTTACGTGTACATCCGTGCCGAATACCCCATCGCTGTAAAGCGTCTTTCCATCGCCATCGAACAGGCCCGCGAATACGGCCTTCTGGGCGAAAATATCTTCGGAACCGGCTTTAACTTCAATCTGGACATCCGTTTGGGTGCCGGCGCATTCGTCTGCGGCGAAGAAACCGCTCTGATGACCTCCATCGAGGGTAAGCGCGGCGAACCCAGACCCCGTCCTCCCTTCCCCGCCGTCAAGGGTCTGTTTGCAAAGCCCACCGTTCTGAACAACGTGGAAACCTACGCCAACATTCCTCAGATCATCCTGAAGGGTGTGGATTGGTTCCGTTCTATCGGTACCGAAAAGTCCAAGGGCACCAAGGTCTTCGCTCTGGGCGGTAAGATCACCAATACCGGTCTTGTGGAAGTTCCCATGGGTACCCCCCTGCGTACCATCATCGAAGAAATCGGTGGCGGTATCCCCAACGGGAAGAAGTTCAAGGCTGCTCAGACCGGCGGTCCTTCCGGCGGTTGTATCCCCGCTTCTCACCTGGACGTTCCCATCGACTACGACAACCTGATCGCCATCGGCTCCATGATGGGCTCCGGCGGATTGATCGTTATGGACGAAGACAACTGTATGGTTGACATTGCCAAGTTCTTCCTGGAATTCACCGTGGATGAATCCTGCGGGAAATGTACTCCCTGCCGTATCGGTACCCGCCGTCTGCTGGAAATGCTGACCAAGATCACCGACGGTAAGGCTACGCTGGAAGATCTGGACAAGATGGAAGAGCTCTGCTATTATATTAAGGAAAACTCCCTCTGCGGTCTCGGCCAGACGGCTCCCAACCCCGTTCTTTCCACTCTGCAGTATTTCCGTGATGAATACGTTGCTCACATCGTGGACAAAAAATGTCCCGCCGGCGTCTGCAAGAACCTGCTGAAATACAGCGTCATTTCCGATAAGTGCTTCGGTTGCGGCATGTGTATGCGTGCCTGCCCCGCCAACGCCATCTACGTTACCGACTACACCGCTCCCGGTAAGAAGAAGCCCGCCGTGGCCATCGACACCGATAAGTGCGTGAAGTGCGGTGCTTGTATCGGTACCTGTAAGTTCAGTGCCATCGAAAAGAAATAAGGAGGTACCTGAAATGGCTGATGTGAATTTGAAAATCAACGGCATTGAGGTTACCGTTCCTGCGGGAACCACCATCCTCGAAGCCGCGAACGTTGCAGGGGTTAAAATTCCTACCCTGTGCTTCTTGAAAGATATCAATGCGATCGGCGCTTGCCGTATCTGCATCGTTGAGGTGAAGGGCGCCCGCGCTCTCGCCGCCGCTTGCGTATATCCCGTAAACGAAGGGATGGAAGTTTTCACCGATACCCCCAAGGTTATCGCTTCCCGCAAGACCACCCTCGAACTGATCCTCTCCAACCACAATATGAAGTGTCTGTCCTGCCCCCGCAGCCAGAACTGCGAACTGCAGAAGCTGGCTCTGGAATACGGCGTGGATTGCGACCGCTTCCAGGGTGCCGTGACTCCCTCCGAAGTGGAAAACACCAACCCCTATCTGGTTCGTGACAACAGCAAATGTATTCTTTGCCGCCGTTGCTCCGCCGTCTGCCGTGCCAACCAGGGCGTGGGCGTCATCGGTGCCAACGAACGCGGATTCAACACCCATATCGGATGCGCCTTCGATCAGGATCTGACCGACGTTGCTTGTATCGGATGCGGTCAGTGTACCGTGGTTTGTCCCACCGCCGCTCTGACGGAAAAGGACGACACCGATCCCGTCTTCAAGGCCATTGCCGATCCCACCAAGCACGTGGTGGTTGCTCCCGCTCCCTCCGTTCGCGTTCAGATCGCCGAAGAATTCGGTGCTCCCATCGGAACCAACGCGGAAGGCAAGATGGTTGCCGCTCTGCGCCGTCTGGGCTTCGACGCCGTCGTTGACGTTGACGTTGCCGCTGACGTTACCATCATCGAAGAAGGTACCGAATTTATCAACCGCGTTCAGAACGGTGGTGCTCTGCCTCTGATCACCTCCTGCTCTCCCGGTTGGGTCAAGTACTGCGAACATTACTATCCCGAATTCATCCCCAACCTTTCCTCCTGCAAATCTCCTCAGGGTATGTACGGCGCTCTCATGAAGTCCTACTACGCCGAGAAGATGGGCTGGGATCCCAAGGACGTCTTCGTGGTCAGCATTATGCCCTGCACCGCCAAGAAGTTTGAACGCACCCGCGAAGGCTACAAGGTGGACGGTCTCAACGACATCGACGCCGCTCTGACCACCCGCGAACTGGCCAAGATGATCCGCAAGGTGGGTCTGATCTGGGAAAAACTCCCCGATGAAGAATTCGATCCTCTCTTCGGTATCGCTACCGGTGCGGGCCACATCTTCGGTGCTTCCGGCGGTGTTATGGAAGCCGCTCTGCGTACCGTGGTGGAAAAACTGGAAGGCAAAGAGCTTGATTCCGTTGATTTCACCGACGTTCGCGGCATGGAAGGTGTGAAGGAGGCTACCTACAACGTAGCCGGTATGGAAGTCAAAGTTGCCGTCGTCAGCGGTACTGCCAACGCAGGCCGTCTGCTTGATAAGATCAAGTCCGGCGAAGCCAACTACCACTTCATCGAAATCATGGCTTGCCCCGGCGGCTGTGTCAACGGTGGCGGTCAGCCCATCCATGACGCTTACACCCGCGCCAACGTGGATATCCGCGGTCTGCGCGCCAAGGGTCTGTACAATCAGGATGCCGCTTGTGCCGTTCGTAAGTCCCACGAGTCTCCCATCGTGAAGGAACTCTACGCCAACTACCTGGGCGAACCCGGCGGACACAAGGCTCACCACCTGCTCCACACCACCTACGAAAAGCGTAAGAAGTATTGAGTTTACTCCCTATAACGCAAAGACCACCCGAGCAATCGGGTGGTCTTAATTTATTGATAAAATTCAAAGCAATCCCCTCAGCCACGGCGGTTGAACACGCCGTGCCAGCTCCCCTTGCTAAGGGGAGCCTGATCTTAGGTGCACGTTTCATCGTTTGTTCATCATTTGAAAGTGACTCTTGAAAACTGTAAAAACATTGAGAATTGCACAAAAATTAAGCCTCCCCTTAGTAAGGGGAGGTGGCGCCGCAGGCGACGGAAGGGATTGTTTCTTGTTGGATGAAGAGAAGAACCAAGAGAACGAAAAGAAAATCCCGACGGATAAAATCCGTCGGGAGATTTTTTGTTTTTAAGATCAATACAGTTCAAATCCCGCAAATTCGTAGGGGTACAGAACAGAGGAGAGGGTGACCCGATCGCCTTCCAGTTTGCCTTCGCAGTTGATGAACCGGATGGACTTGTAGTCCCCGTTGATCTTTACCGTCAGGTCGTGGATCTTGTCTTCGAACAGATTCCAAAGACCTACGGCAAGGGAATCCTCTCCCTTCTTGACCAGGGTGTAAAGGGTGGGGTGATTTCCCTCCGCATACGCATCCAAAGGCTTGCGGTTCAGCCATTCTGCCTGCTTTGTAAGCATGCGCCGCAGGGCGTAGCCGTTGAGATAGCCCGCGTATTTCATGTCCTTGCCCTGCAACCGCTTTGCGTCAAAGGGGAAGATCAAAAATCGCGGACCTGCCTCGTTTTCGTATCGCGTCCAGCCGGGGAGCTTGTATTCGCCCGAGACGAATTCCGACAGGACTTCCGCCTTCGGGTCAAAGCTCAGTTGCTCGGGCAGCGCGGCTCCGCTGACGCGAACGGGGCAGTTTTCTTCGATATACCGCTGAACGGCACCGCCCAGATAGGTTGTGGGGAAGGGGATATTTTCCGTCTTTTCTCGGATCCCCACGTCCACGCCCCGCTGTTGCAGAATTTTCGCGGCGGGATAGTCCAAAATGCAACCGTATTGCAGGTCTTCCAAGGGAATATGCCGCGCGTTTTCCCCAAACAGAATCCGCGCCCCCGTGCCCTCGTAGGCGGTGGGCAGATTGTTCCAAAGGGCAAATTCCGAGGTGGCGTTGTAGGTTCCGCCGGTAAACAGTCCCACTTTAAGGCCTTCCTCCGTCACTTCTTTTCCCAGATCTGCGGTAGCCAGAAGGTTCCGTGCCACGTAGGGAAGAACCCCCACGGCGGTCTTATCGCGGAAGATTTCGTCGATTTGCTTGTACAAGGGCAGATTGCGTTCCCATGCGTCACAATAACCGGTTTCGTAGTCGGTGGGGGAGGCGTAGTCGGCGGAATATTTCAGAATCCCGCAGGCCTGCCCGTCTGCCCGTAAAATCTGATCGAAGCATTCCAGATAGGAGGCGGAGCAGTAGAAACGGGGACGGGGATAGGTATCGCCCTCGGAGACGAATTCGATATTCCAATTTTTGCAGTGGGAAAATTCCCAGCGCTCCAGCTCCAAAGAGGCACCAAGTTGCTTGGAGGTGCTGCGGAAGGAGTGATAGGGCGCGCCCCAGGTGCGCAGGAAGGGTTTCGTGCTTCCCGCAAGGATCCGCACCAGCCTTTCCGGGTCGGTTCCGTCCTCGTCCCACAGGGTGGAGGCACAGCAAAGCCCCATTCTTTGTTGGGGGTTGACTTTGTCTACCGCATCCCGCAGGGCGCGGGCCAGTTCGTATAAGGTTTCGCCCTGCACCTTCAGCCAAATATCCCGATAACGGTTTGGGCCACCGGTAAAGGCGCGGCGGAAAATTTCTTCTCCCGTCAGGTCTTCGCCCAATTCCCGATTTATCCAAGCCACGTGGGCGGGGCAGATGCAGCCTCCGTTGATGCGGTAATCGTCGTCCAGCATGATCAGATCGGGCTTCAGCTCCGCTACGGCAGTCATCCATTTGCACAGATCGGCCACGAATTTTTCATCCGTGGGGCAGAAGGATGCCACCGTCCCTTTGCGGGGGAGCTTCATGTGGCGGTAAGGTTCTTCGCATCCTTCGGGGAATTGAGTCACCTGATCGTGTCCCAGAGTTTCCCCGATCCAAACGGCGGTTTCAAAGCCCTTTTCTTTGAAAAATTCCAGCATTTCCTTCAGCCTCTCCAGGTTTGCGGGAGAGGTGAAGGTGTGTTCCGTTTCCCGATTCAGGGCGAAGGCCACTCGGTTGACCTTGCAGCGTTGCAGGTCCTTCAACAATGCTTCTTTTTCAAAGGGAGTGTCTATGATAATGGGGACGGAAGTGGTGTACATATCAAAACAGATCCTTTACTTTGTTGTGCATGCCGCCCCGCAGATGGGCTTCGTGGGTCTTGTCGGAGACCAGATGCAGAGGTGCGATAACCCGTTCAAAGATTCCCGGACCGCCTGCCTGTCCTTCCTGCAAAACGATATTGTTGGTCTGTCCTTCCTTGAAACCGATCTTGAAATCCGTGACGATGGAGCGGAAAATTCCGTCGGCCTTGAAGGCGGTGTGGCGCGCGCCCTTGGGGGAGTACCACATACAGTAGCAGCTGTTGTAAATGCTGTGGATATCGTTGCTTTCCCGATAGCCAAAGCAGAAATTATCACTGTAACAGACGTTGTACCAGTTGGTGCCCCGATCGTCGAAAAAGCCGCAGCTTCCTTCGAAATCGTTGAAATCCAGAGTGAACAGGGGATGGACGTTGCGCAGAATGTTCCCCGCGGAATGGATCACCACCCCTTGGTAAATGTTGGCAATGCGCAGATTGGTCAACGTGTTGTCAAAGCCCTCCACCAAAACGCCGATGGCTTCCTTCGTGCCGTTTCCCACGATATTTACGTTGGTGATATCCGCATCGGAGGAGCCGTTGTTGGCGCCGAATTTGATGTGCAGGCCCACGGTGGTGTTCTTAATAGAAACGTTTTTGATGGCCGTTTCCCGCCCGCCGTCAATGGAAACGCCCTTCGCCTTGCCCATGCCGTCGAGGATTCCGCCCGTGAGGGAATAATTGCTTCCGACGGTTTCGATGTCGTTGGTCTGATGGGTAGCCCCCAGGCGAATCATAGCCTCGTCGCTGTCGTACGCCGCGGTGGGACGGACGATGGCGTAATTGGACAGTTGCAGATCCACGCTCTTTGTGGGGTCTGCGGGGGTCAGAATGGGCTTGTCCAGCAGATATTCTCCGTCGGGGAAGTAGATGGTTCGGTTGGGGTTTTCGTCAATCACCTTCTGGATGATGTTCGACACGTCCCCTTCGTGACCGTTTGGGATGAAATCCGCCAGATTGATGTTTCCGTAAATCATGGTACAGCACCTCGTGGGTTTTTTCTTTATTATAGCACAAATGAAGAGGAGTGTCAATCGAACGGGCGGACAGAAAGTATCATTTTTGCGAAAAATCTTGCTTAGTTTTTGCTTCCCACTCTTCGCGCAAGATGCCCCAAAAGGAGATGTCGAGAAATTCGCCCCAGGATGCTTTGAAAGATTCCCGTTTGACGCCCTCGTGCCGCATCCCGCACTTTTCCGCAACGCGGCCCGAAGCGGGATTCCGGACGGCGTGTTCGATGCAGACCCGATGAACGCCCACTTGGGAGAAGAAAAAGTCGATAACGGCCTCTGCCGCCTCGGTCATCAGTCCCTTGCCCCAGAAATCGTGCCCCATGCAATAGCCCAGCTCCGCCCATTCGTCCCGCTCCTGCAGACGCACCGCGCTGATGGCGCCGATGGGACGGCCCTCGTATTCCATGCACCATTGATAATAGTCGTCTTGTTCGTAGCTTTTTTCCCATTCTTCCAAAATTTTGCGGCATCCCTCGGGGCTTTTGTACGGAGGCCAGGTGAGATATTTCGTCACCCTCGGGTCCTTCGCCCAGGTTTCGTACATGGCCAAGGCGTCGTCGGGGGAGAACTTCCGCAGGGTCAGCCGCTCGGTAATGATGGTTTTCGTTCCTTGATGTGTCATTTCTTTTCATCCTTTCTGAAATAAAAAAAGAGCAAGTCCTTCGCGTTTGGAAGGGCTTGCTCCGTGTTTTTTCCGAGGTTTACGTTCGGTTTTTGCACGACGACGAAAGCCCTGATCCACACATGGACACGGCTACTACGTTATCGGAATTCATGGCAAAAATCCGTTTCATAAAATCGTTCTCCGAAAAAATAATTGTGCCTATTATACTCCCGCAAGGGGGATTTGTCAAGAGGGGAGGGGTAGATTTCACACTTTTGTAATAATTTACTTCAAAGAAATCGTCTGAATTGCCTGCTGGGAGAAGTCTACGGTTCTTTCTTCGGTCTTGCCGTTGCGGGCAATCGTTACGGTGGTACTTCCGTATCCCTGCAGGGTAATTTCCTCCTCCGAAAGGGCGATCACGTCGTTTTCCCAATCGTTGCACCAGACGGCAATTCCGTCTTTGACCACGGCCTTGATGGGAGAGCCCAAGGGGGCGGGGACGGAATAACGGTGTCTGTTCACGATCAGGGTTCCTTCCCGAAGGGAAGCCGGATCGTTGTACCAGTCGGTGGCCATGAAGTAAACGTGTTTTCCGCCGTCTTCCTGATTATAGACCGCAACCTGAACGTCCCGATCTCCTTCGGCATAGATTTCTTCTTTTGCAAGAATTGCGGGAAGAACCCGATCGAAAATTTCCTTATATGCTTGAGATACTCCCTCGTTTCCGGCATATTCCTTTGTGTTGACAAGGATTGCCTCCCCCTCTCCGATCCGAAGGGAATAGGCGAGTATTTTGCCCGAATCGGTGTAAAGCATCGGTTCGGCGTTTGCGGGTACCGGGCCGAGGGTAACGGGATATCCCCGATAGGCGTCCGCTTCAAAGGTTCCGTCGGGGGCAACGGCGTGGCGGAAGGGGTGATCCAGATAGGTGTGATTCAGGCTTACCACGTCGGCGCGATTTGTGGTGACCGAGCATTGCGCGCGTCCCAGAATCAGCGTTCCGCCTTGCTCCGTATAAGCCTGCAATTTGTCGAAATCCGCAACCGTTGCTTTGTTGTATCCCAATGCAACCAGGAGGGAATACGTGGAATAATTTTCTTGCTCAATGGGGATCACGTCCACGTTCCCGTGGGGGGTTCCGCTGTAATATCCCACGCTCTCGTTGGGGCAGGGGTGGCGATAAACCGCGCGGTTTTCGTTACGGGGATAGAAATATTTTAAGGTGTCCCATCCTTGTTCCGGTTCGGAAAAGACCATGGTAGGCCGTCCCCATACGGTGCTTCGGCAGAAGCAATCCCAGCCGTCGAACCGCCCGTGCAGGAATGCCACGGGGGTATGGAAGCTGCCCGTACGGGAGTGGGTCTGCACGTAACGGTAAAAGTCCTTTTGTTGTTTTTGATGCTTCTTGCAGGCTTCGGAGAAGCGGTTAAATCCTGCGTACAGTTCTTCGATGTGCCAAAGGCCTTCTTCCGTGTTGATGTCGTGAACGCCCTGCAGCCACGTGCCGAACAGTCCCAGGCGGTAGCGATAATTCTTTTCCTCCGAATCGTGGGGAGAGGAGGACCACTGTACTGCGTGGTGCGCCCCCACTGTGGGGCGGCCGTAGCCCTTCGATGCACCTCGGATTGCGGCACAGACCGTTTCCTGGTTGCCGTACATCAACTCCGCACCGGTCCATTCGTATCCGGCCTGATAGAAATATCTGAACAGCACCGAAGGTCCGGTATGTCGGGTAATATTCCCCTCTCCGTCTCTCAGAAGCTCCAGCATTTTTACGGCGGCGTTGCTTGCCTCTTCCATATCGTCGGCCACGAAAGGTTCCCGGTACAGCGTGCGTTTTCCCTTCGCTTCCACGACGTTTTTATCCGTATGCCAGGGAGGCATATGATATCCGTGTTTTTTTGCTCGGCGGAGGATCAAGTCCCGATAATTGCATTCCATGGGGTCGTTCGTGAAATCGGTGTACCTCCAATAGGAGACGCCTCCGTCCAGCTCGTGTCCCTGCCGTCCGAGGAAGTGTTCTCCCTTCAAGGCTTCTTGCGAGGGATTTGCATCGCACCCGGGCAATTCCCGACCGTCCATCATATGGGCGTACTTCATTCCTGCTTTGTTCAGGAATTTTGCGGTCTTGGCCCAAAGGGCTTCGTCCAACGTGCGGGTCCCGCTCCATCGGTAGGTAGGACGGATCGTGATAAAGTTGCCCACTTGATTTTCAAAATACCATTTCAGATATACCTTCATGGCCTGTTCTTCGTTTGGGACGTAAACCATATCTCCCGTCCCGGTCAGCACGCCGTCGTCGGGGCGGAAGACGCACCGCTCGATCGTGCAGCGTTCGGTTTTTCCGTTGTATTCCAGCGAAAATTCCACGTTGTTTGCAAGGACGTCACATTGCAACAGAAGGGCGTTCAGCCCCTCTTCTTCGCAGGTAAGATCTACGGCCTTGACCGACTCCGAATCCAGGCGGAACGCGGCGTTTTTCGGTGCGTCCACGATGACGGCAAAGGGTTTGCCTGCCGTCACCACCTTGGGACAGGCGATGAGAAACGTGTCGTCTTCACAAAGAACGGCAACGTCGTAAAGGTTATAGGCCAGAGGGTCCCGATAACGGGAAGTGACGGTAAAGGTCAGTTCATTTTTGCCGGGGAGAATTTTTGCGCCGTTCAGGGGAATTTCTCCTTCGGATCTGCGGTGGCAACGCTCAAAAATTTCGCCCGAATAGAAAACGGTTCCGTTCAGGGCCACGGTAAGTCCGACCCATTCCTTGCGGGAAAGATTCACGCCCGTCCACGTGAACTGGGGGCGCTCGGCGGAGGAGGGGGCAAATTCCGGGGCCAAGTTCCAGCCGGTTTCGGATAAGAACCGAGGAGCTTCCGCAAAGACCGTGCCCGTGTATCCTTCTCCCTCCAGATAGAGGCAGAGGGAGGCCGTGCCGTTCGTGTCAAATTCGATTTCCCGCTTCAATTCCTGCCAACCGTAGGTCCCCTCCGGCAGATCGATGTCGAAGACCTCGTCCGGCTCGGGCTTGGTGAAGCGGGGGTCGATCCCCTCTTTTTTATAGCGAATCTCGGCTCGGAAGCGCAGATAAGCACCTTCGGGAACGGAGACGTTTTCCCCCTTGACCGAGATCCCCAGAGTCCAGCGGTTGGTATAGTCTTTCGTGTACAGGTAGGATAATTTCGGGGGAAAGGTCTGTTTGTGATAGGCTATCAGCGGATAGGTGCCGTCGGATTCCATTTTCAGACAATATTGATCCTTCCACGCTTCTGCGGAAGACAGGCTGTCGTCAATGCGGCGGTAGAGCATGGGGTGGTCCGGTTCGTTTTTCCATTGATAAAACTGTGCCGTTTCCCCGGTGAAGTGGATCCGTGCGGCGTTGGGCATATCCTTGCCGTCAAAGGTTATCGCAGCGCTTTTCCCCGGCTTGATGTGCAGAGGTTCTTTTGCGGTACGGACGGGAAAATACTGTTCCATAATCGGCCTCCGAAGGGTTTTTCTTTTATTATAGGACATTTCCCGTTCCGTTGCAAGAGACGAAGAAAAAAGTTCCGTTTTTTGTCTCTTTTTTCGACCTTTTCAAAAAGGGCTTGATTTTTTCCCGAATGTGTGCTATAATAAAAAAAGAAAGAATATGTTGAGGTGTTTGTATGCGGCTTCAGGAATCGGGGGAAATGTATCTGGAAACCATTCTCAGCCTTTCCCGTCAGCAAAATCGCGTTCGTTCCATTGACGTGGCGGAGGCTCTTTGCGTGACCAAACCCAGCGTCAGTCGCGCGGTGGGCTTGCTGAAGCAGGGCGGATATTTAACGGCGGACCGAGACGGGTTTCTGTTCCTGACGGACAACGGTCGGGAGGTTGCGGAACGGACTCTGGAGCGCCACCACGTGCTGACGGAGTTTTTCCTCTCTTTGGGGGTTTCTCCGGAGGTTGCGGATTCCGACGCCTGTAAGATTGAGCACGACATCAGCGACGAAAGCTTTGAGGCCATCAAGCGTCGCGTGGAAACCGTAAAAAAAGAGGTTTGACTCTTTTGAATATTTTATTTTCCCACAAGGAGGATTTGTTATGGAGTATATCATTGGCGGAATCGTAATTTTTCTCATTCTTTTGCTTTCCTGCATCCGCATCGTGCCCCAGGCCAAGGAGTACGTGCTGGAGTTTTTGGGAAAATACAAGACCACCTGGAGTGCGGGGATCCATTTTAAGATTCCCTTGTTGGAGCAGATTTCCAGCAAAGTCACCCTGAAGGAGCAGGTTCTGGACTCTCCTCCCCAGCCCGTTATTACCAAGGATAACGTCACCATGCAGATTGATACGGTGGTGTTCTTCCGCATTTTCGATGCGAAAATGTACACCTACGGCGTGGTCAACCCCGTCAACGCCCTTTCCAATCTGACGGCCACCACCCTGCGTAATATCATCGGGGAATTGGATCTGGACGCAACGCTGACCTCCCGCGATACCATCAACGGAAAACTGACCTCCATTCTGGACGACGCTACCGACCAGTGGGGGATCAAGATCACCCGTGTGGAGCTGAAGAATATTATTCCTCCCTCCGCCATTCAGTCTGCCATGGAAAAACAGATGAAGGCAGAGCGCGACCGCCGCGAGACGCTGTTGCAGGCGGAAGGACACAAGGATGCGGCCATCACCCGCGCAGAAGGGGATAAGCAGGCCATGATCCTTGCGGCAGAAGGGGAACGGGACGCTCGGATTGCCCGTGCGGAAGGGGAAGCGAGAGCCATTTATCTTGCCAAAAAAGCCGAAGCCGACGGGTTGCGCGCTTTGATGGAAGCGGGGATCGACGGCACCGTGCTGGAGTTGAAAAAATACGAAGCCTTGGCCAACGTGGCAAACGGCCGTGCTGCCAAATTGATTATTCCCTCCGACGTGGTGGATACCGTGAAGAAGAACGTAATCTTCAGTGAAACCTCGGGCCTCGGATCCCAGACCGTTGCGGCTACGGACCCCGCTCCCGCAAAACGGGTGGACGCCTGCTGCGATCCCGACGCAAAGGAACCCTGGGAACGGTAAAAGAACGATTTTGGGAAGCGGAACGAACCTGTTCCGTTTCCCTTTTTTATACAAAAAAGGAGTTTGAATTGTTTTGAGAAAAATGCGGAAGTACGGAGCGTTTTTGTTTCTGTTCGGAGTTTCGGTTTCCCTCTTTCTGCTCTTCGGGGGAGTTTTGTCCCGCGCGGAAGGGGAAATTTTGATCGGATCGGCGTCGGAGTTGCGCAAGATCGGAACGGAGAACGCCTATCCTCTGGACGGAAATTACCGCTTGACGGCGGATATTGACCTTTCCAAGGATACCTGGACCGGGATCGGCGGAAAAACGGGCTTCAGCGGAACCTTTGACGGAGACGGTCACGTGATTAACGGGATGCACGCCGGATCGGAAAAATTTGCTTATTCCCTGAAAGACAACCACGCCTGGGGGCTTTTCCCCATTCTGAACGAAGGGGCAACGGTGAAAAATCTGATCTTTCGGAACGTACATTACAATGGGGTATGCACCGAAACCAACACCGCCGTGGGAACCGTTGCGGGATATACGAATCAAAACAACGTAACCATCGAAAACGTGGCGGTTCTTTCGGGGACCCTCAACGCCTCCTGCGTGCGGCAGACCCGCGTGGGCGGGATTATCGGCGTGGCACGCAGCTCCGACGGGACACTGATCCGCAATTGCTATAACGGTGCCCTCGTGCAAGGCGACTATACCTCCGATGCGGGGAATTGTTATCTTTCTTTGGGTGGAATTGCGGGCTTTTACAGCAGTACCTCCGTTAAAACGGGTATCCGCAGTTGTTTTAACGCGGGGAAAATTATTGCGAAGAAAACATCGGGGACGGATAATTTCTCTTCCGTGGGCGCCATTGCCGCCTATGCCAACACGGTGTCGAAGCCATTTGGAGACATTGCCGTTATTTCCAACTGCTATACGTTAGTAGATTCTTTGGAATATGCCGTTTTTGACTCTGAGCGGATTCAACGGTTTGCTTCGGAACTGAATCCGAAAAAGGTGAAGGAGATTCCCGCACCCATCGGGGGGATTCCTTCTTTGTACGAAGGCTTTCTTGCCGCCTCCAACGATGCCTGGACGGTTTCGGAGGGATATCTTCCCATGCTTACGCCCTACGCCTCGCACGCCGTCTCCGTTGCAGGGAGTATGGAGGTCGAGGAGTACGGAAATGCGGTTTTGCGGGAACGGGTCTACGTCAGTTCTTTTCTGAAGGAAGAAGACGTAAAGAACGCCGTTATGCAAGGGCTTGGTTCGCTCTTTGCCGTAAATTCCTGTACGCTAGAGCTTTCCGCTTCGTCCTATCGGATGCAGGTATCCTTTACCGACGGGAAGAAGACCTACTCCGCTTTGCGGGAAGGCAGCCTTCAGCTTCCCACCCTTTCCTATCAATTTGATCGGGAGGAAAAGGGGATCGGCGAAGGGACGGTTACCGTGACCGACGGACAGTACGTGGAAAACGCGTCCTACGCACTGTGCTGGGGGACGGAAAACGGGCCTCTTACGGGGTATATCCCCCTTGCCGGACAGGAGTTTGGGTTCGGGGACCTGCTCGTGAAAGACCCTGCCACGGGGACTCTGGTCTACAAAACACCCGAAAGCCTTCTGATTCCGCCTGCCGCTACCCATTTGTGGTTGACGGAAAGCGGAAACTCTCTCGTTTCTTACGAAATCCCCGCGGAAAGACGGTTGACGGAGACCAAGCCTCTTTACACCTTCGGCCTGGTTTCCGATACCCATTTCGGCAGTGAATACGCGCCTGCAGGGTTCAAGGCCGCCATGGACGTGTTTCAATCCACCGCATCCTTCGTTATGATCTGCGGCGATATTACCGAAGGCGGGTCGGCCGCCCAATATAAGGTGTATACCGACCTTTACACGAAAAACAAATACACGCTTCCCGTCTGGGTTACGCTGGGCAACCACGATATTCTGGCGTGGAATCTGGCAAAAAGCAACGGAAAGCTGGCCGTCAAGCCCAAGCAGGCCTACGAGAACGTCAAGAAAGCCTTCCCCACCTTTTCCAATCCCGATTACGCCGACGACGCCTTTCAGGTGACGGTGGGCAACACGGAAACGACGAAGGGTTGCGAGAATTATCAGATGGACTATACTATGTCCTACGGGGACGATCTGTATATTTTCCTTTGCGTGGGACCCCAACAGTTCCCCAACGAGCAGACCAGCCCCAAGCAGCCCGAGGCCCTGAGCACCACCCAGATCGTCTGGCTGAACAAGACTCTCAACGATTATTACAACGTGCAGAAGAAGACGGGCCGGGTTTTCCTTCTGTTCCACTATTACATTGCGGAAACGGGCATGGATATGTCCGAGGGGTTTGCAAAATGGGACGCGGTGTCGTCCTCCAATCTTCACGGAACGCTGAGCAAATATCCCAACGTGATCCACTTCGGCGGCCACAATCACCTGCTCTTTGACGACGATGAAAATATTTACGACGATACCTATACTTCGGTGCACGTGCCCACGTTGACCAAGGGCGCGCAGGGTCACTACGAAGGTTATCTCGTGGAACGGTACGCAGACAGCGTGATGATCAAGGGATATGATTTTGCCACCAAGCAATACGTGCCCCAGGCCATGTTTTTGATTCCCCAAAAGCAGATCGAATCCACACCTTCCACGGATTCTTCTGACGCCACCGATCCTACCACCGATTCTGTTTCGGATTCCGTTACGGATCCTGCGACGGATCCTGCGACGGAATCGGGGTCGACCTCCGTTTTGCAGGGCGACGGGAACGGAGGGGAGGCATCCTCCTCTTTGGGCTGGATCCTCGGAATCGTCTTCGGTGTCTTGCTCTTGGGCGCAGGAGGCGTTGCTTATTACCGGTTCGCGTGGAAGAAAAAGAAGACGAAAGAATAAATCCGACAAAAAAATCCCTTCCGTTTGAAGACGGAAGGGATTTTCGTCGAGGCGTTATTTTTTGAAAAGGACTTTATAAGCAGACGTGCTTCCCACGGAGACGTTCGACGAAACCGAGCCGCCCGAAGAGGTGGTGATCTTGTCGAACTGATATCCGCTGTCCGGAGTCAGATTTACCGTCAGATTTCCTGCTTGATCGGCGGTGACGGAACCGACCGAACCGCCTGCGCTCAGCTCCAGCGACAGGGTCAGGGTTGCCGTTGCGGTGAAGGTATGTTGCTTCGCTCCGCACTTGACGGTAATGCTTCGGGAGGAGTTTTTCGCGGAAATCGTCAGGGTTCTTTGGGCGGTATCGCTAACGGTGTTGATCACCTGCCCGTTGTTCCCTTGCGTAAAGGAAACGCCGCTTGCCGTTTCGATCTGATTCCCCGTGAAGGTCAGCCCGTAAATGGGAGCCAGATTCAGGTACCAGTCGCTGTAGGTGGGTTTTCCCGTGAAGCGGACGGTGTTGTTGGAGAAGGAAATATCGGATGCGTAGTTGGTCACCGGGCGGTATCCGTTGAGGGAATAGGTGTTGCCCAGATAAGAATCCTGGCGGGATCCCGAGAGATAAACGGCACCGGGCTTCATGCCCACGTTGATATATCGCATGACCTTTTTGTCCGAGCCTTGGGCAATTTCAAAGGTGTTGTTTTCAATGCGGATATTGTGCAACCCCGCCTGCTCTTCGGCGGCGGCGCGAATCACGGTGTTGCCGTTTTGATTCGTGTAAGAGGTTCTTCCGTTGTGGTGATAGAATTGGATGAAGGCAGGCTCCACTGCCTCGGCATATTTGGTCTGATTGTTTTTGTAAGCCGAGGTGGAACGGAAGGTGTTTCCCGTGATTTCCACGTCCACCAGGTTGTTGTAGCGGATGGCGGCGTAGATGCATTCGTCAAAGACGTTGTTGGTGATCTTGAAATTCGTTACGTTCGCACCGCCCACCTGAGAGTGGTGTCCGACGGCCATCAGCGGGGCTCCCGCTTTATCGCTTTTCCCGAAATAGCAGTCGGTAATCGTAATGTTCTCGGGGAGGAAGTATTCTCCTTCCCCAAAGGTTATGGGAGCCGTTGCCGCCGATCCCGTAGCGCCGGGGGTGGAGGGCTCCACCTGGATGATTTCGCGGGTAAAGGCGGATCCGCAAAGGAAGCCTGCAAACATACAGTTCTTCACCGTGGCGTTGACGCAACCCGTCAGCTGGATCATGTGTTCGTTCTGAATATCTTTGAACAGAACGTTTTCAACGGTGATGTTTTTCGCATTTCCGAAGATGAACGCGGAACGGGCCTTCAGGTTGGAGTCGATGGCGCCGCCGATGATCTTGAAGTTGCTGCTTCCGTTCCGTCCGGGAGTATTGTTTTTTACGTTCAGTACGCGGGTCCCTACCAGAATCGCGATCCGCTTGTTGACGAAATCCTTTGCAAATTCTTTGGTGTATCCCGTCTTCGCATCGGTCATGGTGGTATACATCTGCAGCGTAACCCCTTCGGGCATGGTCAGAAGCGATACGGGATAGCGACCCGGGTAGACGTAAACGGTTTGACCGGGTTTTGCCGAATCAAGGGCTTTCTGGAAGGCCTGCGTATCGTCGGTGGAGCCGTTGCCTTTTGCACCGAAGTCCATGCAAACCTCAATAAAGTCGGGAAGATCCTTGGGGGTACAGGTCATTTTTTTTGCGGAAGCGTCTGCCGTAACTTCGATTTTCGCCGTGAATCCGAAGTAATCGGTGACGGTAATCGTTGCCGTCCCCGTGGAATAGGCGTAAATCGTTACGACCCCGGTTTGCGCTTTGCAATCCGCCACGTCGGGATTGGAGCTTTCCGCTTTTTCGCCTTTCAGGCCCAACTTCCCGTACGCAATCGTTTCCTGAACGAAATATTTCGTGGAGGGCGGGGGCGTGGTGTTCGTGTCCGTGGTGGTGCCTCCCTGATCCGAGGATGCGGGAAGGTCCGTGTCGCCGTTTTCTTCTTCGTCTTCCGATTCGTCCGAAGAAACGTCTTCCGTGGTCGGAGCTCCGTGGTCGGAGCCGACTTCGCCGTTCGTGTCCGAAGCCTCATCCGAATTCGTTGCGGAATCGGATTCCTCTCCCTCTGACGTGAGGACGTCCTCTTCGGAGGGAGGGAACAGGCCGACGGATTCCGTGTCGGAGGTTTCAGTGGAGCTTGAGTCTGCCGTTCCGCAAGCGGTGAAAAGGGTGAATGCGAAAAGAGCGGTCAGTGCAAGAGAACAAATGCGAAGAAATGGATTATTGCGTTGCATGGAGACTTCTCCTATTCTGCTTATTTTTTTTATTATAGCACGAACCGCCCTCCGTTTCAAGAGGGCGGCGGGAAAGTTCAAAAAAGATTTGCGGACAAATACCATATGGCAAGTGCGTTGAGGAGCAGGCAAAGGGGGATGCCCAGAAGGAATTTCAGTTTCTTCGTTTTGTGGCGAAAAATCTGCATCCCCGCCATGGCGCCGAGGCTTCCGCCCAGCAGGGCAATTCCCAATAAAACCTTTTCGGGAATGCGATATCGGTTCTGTTTCGCCCGTGCTTTGTCGCTTCCGTAGAGAAAAAACGCAATCAGGCTGGTGACGCCGATCCAAAGTAATAGCCATTTCATGGAATCCCCTCCTTTTTCCATAGAATACCACAAAAGAGTAAAACTGTCAAGACGAAATGGAAAATTATACCGTTTTGGTTTACAAAAGGTTTCCGATATTGGAAATTTTTTGCCCTTGCTTGTGCAGGCTTCCTGTGGTAAAATAGACGGGAAAGGAGTGATCTGTATGAAAAAATGGATCCTTTTTTCGCTGTTTGCCCTTAGTTTTGTCCTTTTTACGGGGTTTGCAAGACCTTCCGCCGCGGCCGAGACGCCTCAGGCGGGAATCGTGCGAACCGCATCCACCCGTCTGAACGTCCGTTCTTCTCCCTCCACGTCGGGGGCGATCGTTACGGGGTTGAGCAAGGGCAGTTACGTCACGTTGGTTTCCAAGAACGGCTCCTGGTGGCAGGTGGAATACGCTTCCGGTCGTTACGGCTGGTGCCACGGGGATTACATCGAAACGGTCTCTTTGCGCTCCGCTACGGTTTCCGCCGACGGATACCGTCTGAATATCCGAAGCGGTCCTGGAACCTCTTACGGGGTTGCGTCCCAATTTTCCGACGGTGCTTCCGTAAAGGTTTTGTCCTCCTCCTCGGGATGGGCAAAGGTGCTTTACGCTGGCAGTAAGGTGGGGTACGTGTCGGAAGAGTATCTTCGATACGGAACCGCTTCTGCGCCCTCGGCTCTGAAGTCCGTCACCCTCTCCGTTCCCCGTTACGCCCAGAACGATTCCCGTTGGGCCAACGTACGGCTGGGGAATACCCGCTACACCATCGGTCAGATCGGATGTACCACTTCCGCCATGGCTATGGTGGAAACTTACGTGCGGGGCTATACCGTGACGCCTGCGACCATGGCCAAAGAGTTGAGTTATTCTTCCTCCGGCTCCCTCTATTGGCCTTCGGTTTATTCTGCCTACAACGGGAAGGATTATCTGTCGGTCATCTACCGTCAGCTGCAGGCGGGCAGACCCGTCATGATCGGAGGCTTTACTCCTTCGGGCGCCCAACACTGGGTGGTGGTGTACGGCTTTGACGGAGATACCCTGTCTGCGGAAAACTTCCTCATCCGCGACCCCGGTACCTCCGCCCGCACCACTCTGGCCTCCTTCCAATCCAAGTACAGTGTGTTTTATAAAATCATGATTCGAAAATAAACGCCCGAAAACATAGCAAACAGCGATAAAAACGGAAGATCCGCATTATTTGCGGATCTTTTGTTTTTTCTGTAACACTTTTGTCCTTGCAATATTTTCCGATTTCTGTTATAATAAAAAGAAAGATATTTTTTCGGAGGCTTTTATGGCGGTTACGGTGCGTTTTAAGAAGTTGGATTCCCGGGCAAAGGTTCCCTCTTACGGGTCTTTGTCTGCCGCAGGCGCGGATCTTTACGCTTTGTGCGAGGGGGATCTTTTTATCCTTCCCGGCGAGACGGCGTTGGTGCATACCGGGATTGCCGTAGAACTTCCCGAAGGATACGCGGGGCTGATCTACGCCCGCAGCGGCCTTGCCACCAAGCGGGGTCTTGCTCCCGCCAACAAGGTGGGGGTCGTGGATGCGGACTACCGCGGCGAAATCATGGTGGCCCTGCACAATCATTCTGCCGAAACGCAGAAAATCGCTTCGGAAGAGCGAATCGCCCAGTTGGTCGTCACGCCCTTCCTTCGGGTGGAATTTGAAGAGACCGACGACCTGTCCGACACCCAACGGGGCGCGGGCGGATTCGGATCGACGGGGACACGATAACATATAAAAAAGGAGATCCGTCATGCGCTCGGAAACCAAAACCATTCGTTGTAATTCCTGTGAAAAGGAATTTTCTGCGCGGGTGATTCTTCAGATTGACTGCGCGAAGGCCGCCGATCGGAGCATCGATCTTTCGGAGGGAGAACCCTTCCTCTTCACCTGCCCCCATTGCGGCGCCAAAATGCATCTGAATCATTTTCTGCTCTGGGTGGATGAGCAACACACCGTCGCTCTGTGCAATCTTGCCGACGAGGGGGAGCTTTCCGCCGTGGAGGAGGCCCTTTCCGCCTTGGTTTCGTTTGGGAAAGCCGCTTCGATCCGCCGCCGATATCTTTCGTCGCCCGCTCAACTTTGGGAGAAGATCTCCATCTTTGAGGCGGGGCTGGATGACCGTACCGTGGAAATCGTGAAGCTGTATATGGCCGAAGAGGTTCGCCGTGCCTATCCTCAAAAGACCCTGACCGACGTGTTGTTCGTTTGCAAGGAAGGCCTTTTCGGCTTCTTGTTCCGTTGTCCCGACGGGGACTTGACGGTGGAAATCTCCAAAGAGAAGTTGGATGCGGTTTCGGCGCAATTTGCCTTCTCTGAGCCCTCTCCCCAGCGGGTGGACGCGGCCTGGGCGTTGCAGTTTCTGACGGGAGGAAAATCATGCTGAACCTGCGGGAAACGGAGAAAAATTTTCTTGCTCCTCACGTGACGGAGGGTGGCGTTGCCGTGGATTTTACCATGGGCAACGGGTACGATACCCTCTGGCTCTCCAAAATGGTGGGGCAAACCGGTACGGTATACGCCTTTGATATTCAGCCCGAGGCAATTTCCCGCACGGCGGAACGGTTGCGGAGCGAAGGGGCGTACGAAAATTATAAACTGATCTGTGCCTCCCATCATACCGCTTCGGAGTATATTTCCGAGCCTATTTGTGCGGGAATCTTCAATCTGGGCTTTCTGCCCGGCGGCGATAAGGGCATTACCACCCTGCGGGAGACCACTCTTCCCGCCGTGCGGTGGGCCGTTTCCGCTCTGGCACCCAAAGGGGCTCTTCTGATTGCCGTTTATCCCGGTCACGAGGAGGGGCGGCTGGAAGGAGAGATGCTGCAAGGGGAGTTGTCCCTTCTTTCCCCCAAGGAATACAGCGTCAGCCTTCTGAAGCTGATCAATGCGCCCGATTGCCCTTTCTTTTATCTGATTGAGAAAAACAAATAAGCCTTGAGAGGACCCGTATTATGATCAGGAATGTTCTGTTTGACTGTGCCGACACCCTGCTTCGCTTTCACGCCAAGGCAGATCTTGCCGCACAACTGAACTCCCCCGAACGGGCGGAGGTCATCCACAACGCCTTTTTCAAAAGCGAAATTTGGGGAAAATACGATAACGGAGTCGTTTCCGACGACGAGGTGAAGAATGCCGTTCTGCCTTTACTTGCAGAGGAGGATCGGAAGATCGCGGAAGAATATTTCCACGGATTCGTTCGTCATTTCACCCCCTTTGACGGGATCGAGCAAACCTTGAAGGAACTGAAGGAAAAGGGCTATTCCCTTTACTTGGTTTCGGATTTTCCCCACGTGTTCCCCTATCTTTGGGATAAATTCGATTTGTTCCGTCTCTTTGACGGACGCGCCATCTCCTTTGAAGCGAAGGGTTCCAAGCGGGATCTGCGCCTGTTTTCGTACGTGCTGGACACCTACGGACTGAATCCCGAAGAGAGCCTTTTCTTTGACGACGTGCCGTCTTTGATTGAAAATGCGGGTCGGTGCGGCATCAAGGGGCACGTCTTCCGCGGTGTGGAGGACCTGCGGGCTTATTTGAAAGAATTGTCCGTTTTGTGAAAATAAAGGAATAAATCATGACCGAAAAATTATACGATACCGACGCCTATCTTGCCACCTTTTCCGCCACGGTTCTGGATTGCATCCCCGTGGACGGGGGGTATGACGTGATCCTGGACCGCACCGCCTTTTTCCCCGAAGGGGGCGGTCAGTACGGAGACACGGGAAAACTGAACGAAATTTCCGTCACCGATACTCAAATCCGCGACGGCATCGTTTCTCACCGCACGAATCAGCCCCTCGCCGTGGGACAGACCGTGGAAGGGACCTTGCATTGGGCGGAACGCTTCCGTCGCATGCAGAACCATTCGGGAGAGCATATCGTTTCGGGTATCGTCCACAGCACCTTCGGGTACGACAACGTGGGCTTTCACCTGTCCGACGAAGAAATGACCATGGATTACAGCGGAGAACTTTCCGCAGAGGACCTGCTCCGTGTGGAAGACGCCGCAAACCGTGCCGTGTGGGAGAATCGGGCCATTCGCTGTGAATATCCCTCGGCGGAGGAACTGGAAACCCTTTGGTACCGAAGCAAAAAGGAATTGACGGAAGCGGTTCGCATCGTCACGGTGGAGGGCGTGGACTGCTGTGCCTGTTGTGCGCCCCACGTGAAAAATACGGGGGAAATCGGCGGGATTTACATCGTGGACGCCATCAAATGGAAGGGCGGGACGCGCCTGACCGTTCGGTGCGGGGAAGATGCCTACGGGGAATATTCTCTGCTTCGGTCCGATGAAAAGGCTCTTTCTGCTCTGTTTTCCGCTCCCCGCGGACAGATTTTTGCCGCGGCGGAAAAGCTCCAAAGGGATTCTGCCGACCTGCGCCGTCAGCACAATCTTCTGCAGAAGGAATACGCCCTGTTGAAGTTGGAAAGTCAGCCCTTTACCGAGGGGAATCTGTGCTTTTCGTCCCCCTGTGCCGAGGCGGACGTCATGCGGACCGTGGCCAACGAAGGAATTAAAAAATGCACGGGTTGTTTCGTCTGTCTTGCAGGAGACGGAGAGGCGGGATATCGCTACGTGATTGCCGCCGCAGGAAACCTGCGTGCCAAAGCAAATCAAATCAATACCGCTCTTTCGGGACGCGGTGGGGGAAGCGACACCATGATTCAAGGGTCTTTTTCCGCCACGGAAGAACGAATTCGAGAATTTTTTAAGGAGTTTAACATATGATCAACGTCAACGATTTGAGCTTTAATTTCGGAGGTCAGCTGCTGTTCAAGCACGTGGACCTGCAGTTTACCCCCGGCAACTGTTACGGGGTCATCGGAGCCAACGGCGCGGGGAAATCCACCTTTTTGCGGATTCTGTGCGGGGAACTGGAGCCTTCTTCCGGGTCGGTATCCATCGCCCCCGACACCCGTATGTCGGTTCTGAAGCAGGACCACTTTGCCTACGACGCTTACACCGTTCTGGACACGGTCATCATGGGCAACGAAAAGCTTTACGAGGTTATGAAGGAAAAGGACGCCCTCTATATGAAAGAGGATTTCAACGACGAGGACGGGGTTCGCGCTTCGGAGCTGGAGGGCATTTTTGCGGAAATGAACGGTTGGGAGGCGGAATCCGACGCATCCCGCCTGATCCAGGGCCTCGGTTTGGACGAATCGGTGCTTTATACCCAGATGTCCGATCTGAACGAAAACGAGAAGATCAAGGTCCTGCTGGCGCAGGCTCTTTTCGGAAATCCCGATATTATCCTTCTGGACGAGCCTACCAACGGCTTGGATATTGACGCGGTTATGTGGTTGGAAGACTTTTTGAGCGATTATTTCGGCACCGTTCTGGTGGTTTCCCACGACCGACACTTCCTGAACGACGTGTGCACCAACATCGTGGATATCGACTTTACGGGCATCAAGATGTACGTGGGGAACTACGAATTCTGGTACGAATCCTCTCAGCTGATGCAGCGGCTCATTAAGCAGCAGAACAAGAAGAACGAAGAAAAAATCAAGGAATTGCAGGAATTTATTTCCCGCTTCTCCGCCAACAAATCCAAATCCCGTCAGGCCACTTCCCGCCGCAAATTGTTGGATAAGCTGACGGTGGAGGAGATTCCCGCATCCTCCCGCCGCTACCCCTTCATCGGCTTTGAGGCCGATCGGGAGGCAGGGAAGGATATTCTGGAGGTGACGGGCCTTTCCAAGTCCCTCAACGGGGCACCTTTGTTTGCCGACCTGGCTTTTACCCTTAACCGCAACGAAAAGGTCGCCGTTCTGGGCAACGAACTGGCGGTGACCGCCCTCTTTCGCATTCTGATGGAAGAAGATACCGCGGAAAGCGGGGAATTCAAGTGGGGACAGTCTATCACCACCTCCTATTTCCCTCACGATAATACGGCCTATTTTGCCGATTGCAACGACAGCATCATCGACTGGATGCGGCAGTATTCCAAGGATCAGACCGAAAGCTATCTGCGTGGCTTTTTGGGGCGGATGCTCTTCTCGGGGGATTCGGTCTATAAGCCCGTTCACGTGCTTTCCGGGGGAGAGAAGGTGCGTTGTATGTTCTCCCGTATGATGATGTTCGGCAGTAACTTCCTCATTCTGGACCAGCCCACCGACCATCTGGATCTGGAATCCATCACCGCCGTCAACGACGGGCTGAAGGCCTTCAAGGGCGGGATGCTTTTCACCACCCACGACTACGAAATGATCAACACCGTGGCCGACCGTATTATTGAAATCCGTCCCGATCGGGTGTTGGATTACGCGGGTCACTACGAAGATTTCATCGCCTGGAAGAAAGAAAAGGGTATTCTTGACTAAAGAGGTGTTTGATATGAAAACCGCCGTGAATTTATCCTGTATTCCCGAGGTTCCTCGAAAGGAAATGATTCCTATCGTGAAGGCCGCAGGTTTTGACGGATGCTTTTTCGACGCCATGGGCGACCCTGCGGAAATTGGACAAATCGCACCGAAGATCCGTGAAGAAGGGCTGATTTTTCAATCGGTTCACGCGCCCTTCCGACGTATGAGCAAGATGTGGGAAGAGGGTGACGAAGGGGAAGAGGCTCTGAAAGAACTGATCGCCTGCGGAGAAGAAACTGCCAAGGCGCAGGTTCCCATTATGGTGGTTCACGCCTTCATCGGCTTTGGGGAAGAGCATCCCAACGCCCTTGGGGTGGAGCGGCTCGGACGGCTGGTGCGCCGCGCGGAGGAATTGGGATTGAAGATCGCCTTTGAAAACACCGAAGGGGAGAGCTATCTGCAGGCTCTTCGGGACGGGTTGTTTTCTTCCCCCGCCGCAGGATTTTGCATTGATACGGGGCACGAGATGTGCTACAACCGCAGTGCGGACATGATCGGAAAATACGGGCAGAACGGAAAACTGTTCTGCACCCATCTCAACGATAATATGGGAATTACGGGGCCCGAAATCTTCTGGCATGACGACGCCCACCTGCTGCCCTTTGACGGCATCGCCGATTGGAAGGGCATCGCAAACCGCCTGGACGCCGTGGGGTACGACGGAATTCTGACCATGGAGCTGACGACCAAAAACAAGCCCAATCGGAATACCCACGATCGTTATGCCCTTCTGTCCGCGTCGGAATATTTGTCTCTTGCCCACGAGCGGGTCCTTCGTTTTGCTGCTCTGCGTAAGGCGTGATTACTGTCAGAAATCATAAATTCTCTGTCTGATTTGCTATTGAATTACCCTTTTTTAAAGGCTATAATGGATGTAGAATCAACCCGAACGGGTAGGAGGAAACCATCATGAAGGATAAGATCAAGCTCGGTTATATCGGCGTGGGCCGTCGCGGCACCTGGGTGCTGCGGGAATGTTTTTCCCAGATGAAGGACGTGGAAGTGATTTATATCAGCGACCTGGTTCCCGAACGGATGGAGCAGGCAAAACGGACCGTCATCGAAAACAGCGGCGTTACCCCTAAACTGGTAGCGGATTATCACGAGATTCTCGCCGATCCCCAAGTGGACGGCGTCATCGTTATGACCGGTTGGTCGGGCCGTCCTCAGATCGCCATGGAAGTGATGCGCGCGGGCAAATACGTGGGTATTGAGGTGGGTTGTGCGGATAACCTGCAGGAATGCTACGATCTGGTCAAGGTTTCCGAGGAGACGGGCGTTCCCTGCATGATGCTGGAAAACTGCTGCTACGGCCGTCGGGAACTTTTGGTCATGAATATGGTCAAGCAGGGACTGTTCGGGGAAGTGGTGCACTGTGCGGGCGCCTACGGCCACTACCTCAACGACGTGGAACTGTTCAAGGATATTGAAACCGAAACGCCGCCTCACTACCGCTTGCCCTTGTATATTGCCAAGAATCGGGAAAATTATCCCACCCACGAATTCGGCCCTATCTCCAAGCTTTTGGGCATTAACCGCGGGAATCGGATCGTGAGCCTTTCTTCCTTTGCCTCCAAATCCCGTTCTCTGAACCAATACGCCAAGGACCATCTGGAAAATCCCAAGTGGGCCGAGGTGGAATATGCGCAAGGGGATATCGTTACCACCGTCATGACCTGTGCCAATGGGGAAACCGTGGTTCTGACTCTGGATACCACCGCCCCCCGCCCCTTCTACAGCCGCAGTTATACCGTTCGCGGAACCAAGGGCATGTCCTTTGAAGACGCCAAGGTTATTTATCTGGACGGCATGGAGCACAAGATTCGCAACAACGAAGAAGAATTCTATGAAAAATACGATCACCCCCTCTACGTGGAATACCGTCAGATGGAAAGCCGCGGCGGTCACGGCGGGATCGACTGGCTGGTCTGCCGTGCCTTCGTGGAATCGGTGAAAAACGAAACCCAGCCCCCCATTGACGTGTACGATGCGGCGGCGTGGCTTGCCATCGGTCCTCTGTCCGAGGCTTCCATTCAGCAGGGCGGCGCACCCCAGGCTTTCCCCGACTTTACCAACGGAAAATGGGAAAATCGGGAACCCGTGGTCCGTTGCAAATATTGTCTGGACGAAATTTGCGAAGACAAAAACACGCCCATTTATTAAGTCAAGATCTTGTGAGCAGTGCCGTTTTTTGCGGCACTGCCCTTGTATAGGAGGACCGTATGCTCAAACCCATTAAACGAGCGGTGCATTTTGATTTTCATACCATGCCCGGTGTGGATGATTTCGGAGAAAACTTCGACGCATCCCTCTTTGCCCGACAGATGAAGGATGCCCACGTGGAATATATCAATTTCTTCGGCCGATGCAACATCGGTTGGTCTTATTATCCCACAAAAGTCGGATATCCTTATCCCGGCCTCAACGGAAAAAACATCCTCGGGGACGTGGTGCGAGAATGTCATAAATTGGGCATTCAGGTGACCGGTTATCTGAACGCCGGCGTGCATCACGAGGCGTTGTTGCGGCATCCCGAATGGTCCAAGGTCAATATGAAAGGGGAGACGGTGGACCTGGATCCTCAAAAGCCTTTTAACGGAAATTTCTTTCGGATGCCCTGCTACAATACCGGTTACGCCGACCATCTTCTTGCGGAAATTCGGGAACTTCTGGATCTGGACGTGGATGGGATTTTTTGCGACTGTATGTTGCTTCGCCCCTGCCTTTGTCCCAACTGCACCAAAGAAATGCTGGCACGGGGAATGGATCTTTCCGATGAAAAGCAGGTCACCGATTTTGCGGAAGAACAGCGGAGGAAGATGATTCGCCGCATCCGGGAAACCGTGCCGGAGGATAAGTATCTTTTTATTAACAGCCTTCCCTGTCCGCTGACCAAGGACGTGGCAACCCATGCGGAACTGGAGTGTTTGCCCACCGCCGACGGCTACGATCGGTTCGTGTCTCAGGTTGCCCTCGCCCGCCCTTTGTACGATACTGTAGTCTATATGAACGGGCGCTTCCAGTGCTGTTGGGCGGATTTTGGGGGATATAAAGGCAAAGCCGCCATCGAAAACGATTTTTACGATGCCATCATGAACGGGGCGTCCACCTGCCTTGGGGATCATCTCCATCCCAATGGAATGCCCGAGGCGGATATTTATCGGGATTTAAAAGAAATTTACGCAAAAATCGAAGCCTATGAACCCTGGACCGACGGCACCCGTTTTCAGCCGGAAATCGCCGTTCTTTCCACGGTTCCGAAGCTGAATCAGTCCCATTACGGTGTAGGGCGGATTCTGGGAGAATTGAACTACGCTTTCGATATTCTGATGCCCGACGGGGATTTTTCCAAATATCCCGTTCTGATTCTTCCCGATGAGATTACGGTTTCCGGGGAGTTGAGGGAAAAACTGAATATCTATCTGAAGCAGGGCGGGAAGATCCTTTCTACCGGCACCTCCGGTCTTATGCCCGACGGATCCGGGTTTGCTCTGCCTCAATGGGATTTTGCGTATAAAGGCAAGGATCCTATGCAGATAGCCTATTACAAGCCTACCTTTGAAGAGAAAGATTTGATTCACCTTCCCTGGGAGTGCTACGAGCCGGGAATTCTTTTGGATGCCTCCGAGGAGGATACCGTCTTTGCCCGGCATATTACCACCTACTTCAACCCCGGCTACGACGGAACGCATTTTAATTTTTATATGCCGCCCAAAGGAGAGACCGGTCACGTTGCGGCGGTGATGAACCGGGGGAAGAACGTGATTCAGGTTTCGTTCCCTCTGTTCAAGGCCTATATGAAAACCTTTACCAAGGCTCACCGGATTCTGATGAAGCATCTGTTGGCGGAGTTGATTCCGCAAAAGCAAATTTTGACCGAGGATTTGCCGATTACCGCCCGTGCAACGCTGACGAAGGGGGAGGATTACACCCTGCTCCACGTGAAAGCAACCTATCCCGAAATCCGCGGAACGATGGGCGTAATTGAGGAACATAACGTGCTTCCCGCGGGGCGGACGGTGGCGGTCAAGGGGGAATTCTCCTCCGCTTGCCTGCTTCCCGACGGAACGCCCCTTGTCATTGCGGACTGTGCGGGGTATACGAAAATCACCCTCCCCGAAATCACGGGTTACGCGATGATCTGTCTGAAATAATAAAAAAAGGACGAGTGCGATCTCGTCCTTTTTCGTGTTTCGATTCAGTTCAATCCGAGCATTTCTCTCAGATAGGGCTCGATGGCGGTGGCCATGCGGTAGAAGCCTAAGTCGTTGGGATGGCAGCCGTCCACGGTGCAGGTGTCCCAATGGGCTCCTTCGTAGATCTTCGTCCCGGGCAAAAACCAGACCTTTTCGTCTCCTTCCGCCTTGGCGGTCAGATAGGTCTTTCGGATGATCTCCAAACGGGGGAGCATCCGTTGGGGATTCAGCACCACCTCGGGCTCCGAAAGGAACAGGATGGGCAGGTCGGGATTTTTGGCCCGAACCGTCCGATAAAGGGGAAGATGGGTCTTTTCCAGATATTCCTCCGTGGCGGCGTTCCAGTCGTAATTGCAGACGAAGGCCGAGGCCTTTTGACAGAGGTCTGCCAGATATTCGCACATGATCGGTTCCGCTTTCCCCTGACCCGAAAAGCCCATGTTGATGTGGTCTGCGTTCAGCCGACGGGAAAGCATGGCCTGATAACTGTTCCCCGGTCGGGAAGCGCATCCACCCTGGGTGATGGAGGACCCGTAATAGACGATGGGTTTCTCGATGGCGTAGGGGGCGGGGGCTTCCAGCAGTGCGTCCTTTTTCAGGGCGATATACAGTTCCTGCAGATTATCGTAAAGGGGTAGGTTGACGGTGTATTCTGCCATGGCTCCGTCGGTTTTCGCAAAGGAGGAATATCCCTCCGTCATGCCCATGGGAGGACGGAATGCACTGTGGAAAATCTCGGTTCCCGCCGCGTTTTTGCGGTAAAGATCCAGCCCCGACTGTCCCAGAAGGGGGATATGTCCCATCAGCGGACGGTTGTTCTGTACCGCACGGATGGCAATATAAGAAGAATTCGTGCGGAATCGGATCCGTCCCCCTGCGGTGCAGTGATTTAGGTCTGCAACACCTTTGGAAACGGTATCCGCCACGGATTGGGGAAAGCGTACGTAGCATTTCTGTGCTTCGTCGTACTGCACGCCGTGCAGGGTGAAGGGTGCTTGCTTTGCGTCCAGCCAAACGAGATCGGGCTCCGTGATGTCGGTTTCCACTTTCATGTTCTTGTCGATTTCTTCAATCCGCATCGTTGATTTCCTCCGTGAGGTTTTTTCTTTATTATAGCGTATGTCCCTGTTTTTTTCAAGGGAATGTACGGAATTGTCACTGATTTTTGCGAAATTGCTCTTGCATTCCGTGCGGGAAACTGATATAATAAAAACAGTAATTCCGTTGAGGTGATATTTTTGTTGAAACGCGCTTCGGGGGTGCTGATGCACGTGTCCTCTCTGTGGGGGGATTATTCCGAGGGATCTTTCGGGGAAGAGGCAAAGGCCTGGATTGATTTTCTGGCCGATTGCGGATTTTCCTATTGGCAGACTCTGCCCTTTTGTCTTCCCGATTCCTACAACTCACCCTATTGCTCTTTCAGTACGTTTTCGGTCAATCCTTATTTTATCGATCTTCCTTCTTTGCAGAAAGAGGGACTTCTGACGGCGGCGGAATTGTCCGAGGCCACGCAGAAAACGCCCTATTCCTGCGAATTTTCCCGCCTTTCAAAGGAACGCCTTTCTCTGTTGCTGAAGGCGGCGGACCGTTTCGACGGATGGGACGATGCGGAGGCGTTTTATAAAACCCACGCCCGCACCGCGGATTTTTGCCGCTTTATGGCCATCCGTGCCGCAAACGGGGATCTTCCCTGGACCGAATGGACGGCGGCAGAGCCCGACGAGAAAATTTTGCGTCTTTGGAAATTTACACAGTATATTTTCTTCCGCCAATGGAAGGAGATCAAGGCCTACGCCAACGGAAAGGGCATTTCCGTCATCGGAGATATCCCCATTTACGTGGCGTTGAATTCCTCCGACGTGTGGGCGGCCCCCGAGCAGTTTTTGCTGGATCGGGAAAACAAACCCACCTGTGTGGCGGGGGTCCCTCCCGATTATTTTGCCGAGGACGGTCAGTTGTGGGGAAATCCCCTTTACGATTGGAAGGCCATGAAGGCCGACGGATACCGCTGGTGGCGGGACCGCATTCGCTTTATGGGCGAGTTGTTCGACGGCGTTCGCATCGACCATTTTCGCGGATTGGAGTCCTATTACGCCATCCCAGCAGGGGAGAAGACCGCCCGAAACGGAAAATGGGTCAAGGGCCCCGGGATGTCTCTGATTCGTGCTTTGAAAGAAGAGTGTCCCGACCGTCTTCTGATTGCCGAGGATCTGGGGGATATCACCCCTGCCGTGGATAAGCTGGTTCGCCGGAGCGGTTTTCCGGGAATGCGGGTGTTTCAGTTCGGCTTTTTGGGAGATCCCGGTTCGGCCCACTTGCCCCATAATTACGATAATCACGCCATTGCCTATACGGGAACCCACGACAACAACACCCTTTTGGGGTATATCTGGGAACTGGACGACGAGACCCGTCGCCGCGTTTTGTCCTATTGCGGCTATTTCGGCGCCGACTGGGATAAGGGCTACGATGCGATTCTGCGTACCATGTTCCAATCCCACGCGGGGCTTCTGATGCTCCCCGTGCAGGATCTGCTTCTCTACGGAAGCGACACCCGACTCAACAAGCCGGGTACCAGCGACGACAACTGGTCCTACCGCATCACCAAGGAGCAGCTGATGCAGGTGGATCGCAATAAATTTTTGAACTGGAACCGTCTTTACGGTCGAACGGAGGTTTAATATGAGCAAAAAAGTCATTCTCGTGTCCATTGACGGCATGCGTCCTGACGGGGTTCTGCAGTGCGGAAATCCCTACGTGGAAACCCTGAAGAAGGAATGGGGCTATACCTTTAACGCCCGCACCTGCTTCCCGTCCGTCACCCTGCCCTGCCACACGTCTCTCTTCCACAGCGTTCCCCCCGAACGCCACGGAACCACCACCAACACCTATATGCCTCAGGTCCGTCCCATCGAAGGGCTCTTTGAGCTTCTTAAGCACAACAAGAAGGTTAACTGTATGTTCTACGGCTGGGAAGAACTGCGGGACGTAAGCCGCCCCGGTTCCTTGAAGCACGCGGTTTACCTCAACGCCCTGGCCCACGAGGACACCGACCGTAAGCTGACCGAATACGCTCTGGAATACATCCGCGAAAAATCTCCTGATTTCGTGTTCCTCTATATGGTGGAAACCGACGAAAAGGGCGGTCACGCCACGGGCTGGATGAGCGAAGGCTATCTGAACTGCATCTCCACCGCGTTGGATTGCGTGAAGAAGGTGGCCGAGGAGTGCCCCGATTACGATATTATCGTCACCGCGGACCACGGCGGACACGACCGTTCTCACGGCTCCGATCTGCCCGAGGATATGACCATTCCCCAGTTCTATCGCTGTGAGGGCGTCACCCCCGGCACCGATCTGGGCGAAATTTCCCTGCTCGACGTTGCTCCCACCATCGCCGATCTTTTCGGTCTGGAACCCGTGGAGGAATGGGAAGGAAAGAGCATCCTGAAAAAATAAGGAGAGTTTTATGAAGCGTCAGCAAGCCTTTATCGGTTCCGAGCCGGTTTTGAAGGGCGGTCTGCACTGCCACACCACCCGCTCCGACGGCAAAGGGGATCCCGCAGACGTGATCCGCCTTCATTACGAAAACGGATACGATTTTTTGGCCATCACCGACCATCGGATCTATAACTATAAAAACTACGCTCCCGAAGTGCCGATCACGATTCTCCCCGGGATGGAATTCGACAGTACCTTTGAGCGGGAGGGACGGGCATTCCGTTGTTTCCACACGGTCTGTATCGGTCCTTCCAAGGAGGACGGAAACGGCTACGAGCAGGACGTGAAGCTGGAGTCGGGCAAATCGACCAATCAGGAAGAATATCAGCCCTATCTGGACGAAATTCACGCCAACAAGAACCTGACCGTCTACTGTCACCCCGAATGGTCCTCCACCCCCGCCCGCTTCTTTGAGAAGTTGGAAGGGAACTTTGCTATGGAGATCTGGAACAGCGGATGCGTTATCGTGGACGATATGGATAAGGACGCCGCCTACTGGGACGAGTTGTTACAGCAGGGCAAGGTGATCTACGGCGTTGCCACCGACGACGGACACGCCATGTCCGAGCATTGTCACGGGTGGGTTATGGTGAAATCCGAAAATAACGTCAACGCCATTCTCCACGCGTTGAAGGAAGGAAAATTCTATTCCTCCTGCGGTCCCGAAATCTTTGATTTTTACGTGGATGACGAAGGGAACGCCGTGGTAAATTGCTCTGCCGCCCAAAGGATCCGCTTTCATTTCGACCGGTCCCCCACTCGGTTGCGCAAGGGACAGGAAGGGCTTTTGACCACCGCTTCCTATCCGGTTCCCGAAGGGTGTAAATACGTTCGTGCCGTGGTCATCGACAAGGACGGAAAATGCGCCTGGACCAACCCGATCTTCCTGGACCGATAATTTCATAAAACAACGATTCCCCTCCGAACGGAGGGGAATTTCGTGTTTCTTGCGTTTATTTTTTCCAGGAGGAGGGGGAGAAGAAGATCAGCAAGGGGATGATCTCCAGACGGCCCAGCAGCATTCCTGCGGAAAGGACCAGCTTGGAAAGGAGAGAATACGATGCAAAGTTTGCCGTGGGACCCACTCCCGCAAAGCCCGGTCCAACGTTGTTGAAGCAGGAGGCAGTGCTGCTGAAGTGCGTTTCGAAATCGCCGAAGGAATCCGCGGAAACGAAAAGGAAGATGACCAGAAAACAAATCAGATAAAGCGCAAGGTAGGACAAGACGCCTCGGGTGGTCTGTTCTTCCAGCTGATGCCCCTCAAACCGCAGGGTTTTGACCGAGCGGGGGTGGAGCATTTTTTGGAGTTCCCGTCGGATCTGCTTGAACAGAATGACGATGCGGGAGACCTTGAATCCCCCTGCCGTGGCCCCTGCACACCCGCCGATGAACATCAGAAGCAACAGAATTCCTTTTGCAAACTGCGGCCAGAGGTTAAAGTCCGTGGTGGCAAAGCCCGTGGTGGTGACGATGGAGGAGACCTGGAACGCCGCGTGGCGCACGGTCTCTTCCGCGGAGCCGTATTGCCCCCAAATGCTGACGGCAACTCCTCCCGTTGCCAGAAGGACGATGGTCACGTAGGCCCAGAATTCCGAGCTTTTCAGCGCGGTCTTGAAGCGCCGCACGAGGATCAGATAATACAGGTTGAAATTTACCCCGAAGATCAGCATAAAGACCGTAATGACCCATTGCAAATAGGGGGAATAGCTTGCGATGCTGTCGGCCCTGACACCGAATCCTCCCGTGCCCGCCGTGCCGAAGGCGTGGATCAGGCTGTCAAAGGGCGACATCCCTCCTGCCAACAAAAGCACCGTCAAAAGGGCGGTCAAGGCGATATAAATGACGTACAAAAGCCGCGCCGTATCCTTTAAACGGGGCACTAACTTGCCCACTACGGGACCGGGCGCTTCCGCCCGCAGAATATGGATGGACCGTTCGGAAACGTTGGGGAGAATCGCCATCACGAAGACCAGAACCCCCATCCCACCGATCCAGTGGGTAAAACTGCGCCAGAAGAGCATTCCGTGGCTCATGGCCTCCACGTCGGTGAGGATGGACGCTCCCGTGGTGGTAAGCCCGCTGACCGTTTCGAAAACCGCGTCGATATAATTGGGAATTTCTCCGCTGATCGTGAAGGGAAGAGCGCCCACCAAAGACAGAAGTATCCAAGAGGCGGAAACGATGAAAAAGCCTTCCTTTGCGTAAATGACGGCGGATTTCGGTTTTGCAAGTCCGCACATCATCCCGCCTGACAGCAGGGCGATTCCGACGGTGATCAGAAGGGCGATCAACCCTTTCGCTTCTCCGTAAATCAGAGCCGTTAAGGCCGGTAACAGTAAAAACAAGCCTTCCGCCAAAAGCATTTTTCCGACGGTGTTCAGTATCATTCTCCGATTCATACCACGTTACTCCAGTATGTCCGAAAGATTGTTGATGCGATATCCCGCCGCAAGAATCAGAACCTTGTCTCCCGGCAGAATTTCATCCGCACCCGAGGGGATGACGCTCTTGCGGTTACGGGTAATTCCCGCAATGAGGATATTGTCTTTCAGCGCAAGATCCTTCAAGGGTACGTGACAGACCGCGGCGTCCTCGTGGACGATGAATTCCAAAGCCTCCGCTTTGCCGTTGACCAGCTTGTACAGGGTTTCCACGCTGCTGTCCAGCGAGTTTTCCAGCGCACGGGCGTAGCGGACGAGGATGTTGGCCACGGTTTTGCGGGGGGATACGACGGATTCCAGCCCAAGCTGCTCCGCCAGAGGAGAAAATTCGTCCCGATTGACTTTGGAAATAACTTTGGGAACCTTGTGGGATGCGGCAAAATAGGACACCAGGACGTTTTGCTCCACCATGCCCGTCAGGGCGACGAAGGCGTCGGTTTCTTCCAGTCCCTCTTCCAGCAAAAGCTCCTGTTGGGCGCCGTCGCCGCAAAGGACGATTGCACCCGGGAGCGATTGGGAGAAGACGCGGCACCGTTCTTCGTTTTTGTCCAAAACCTTTACGGAGTTTCCGCTGTTCAAGAGCATTTTTGTCAGATAATAAGCCGTGTCGCTTGCGCCGAGAATCATGACGCTGCGGACCTGCTTTTGCAGCAGTCCGACGCTTTTGAGGAATTTTTGAATTTCGGCGGAGGTGGCGATGACGCTGATTTTATCTCCGCTCTTCAGACGGAAATTTCCGTCGGGAATAAAGACCTCGTCCTCTCTTTGAACCATGCCGATGAGGAATTTGTAAGGATATTTTTTACGCAGCTCGATCAAGCTTACGCCGTCCAGAATAGACTCGTTTTTCAGCTTCAGCTCGATCATTTCCAACCCTCTCCCCGAGAAGGTTTCCACCCGTGCGGCGGAGGGAAGCTTCAGCATATTATAAAGCTCCCGCGCCACCAGCCGTTCCGGGTTGATGACCAGAGAAAGCTCCAGCTGATTGCGGAGAAAATCCAGACTTCCGTCGTTGTGCTCCGGGTTGCGGATGCGGGCAACGGTGTGCTTTGCACCCAACCGTTTCGCCAAAAAGCAGCTGAGCATATTCAATTCGTCGGAATCGGTGACGGCGATGAACAGATCCGCATCTTCCGTGTTGATTTCGGTCAGCAGATCCCAATCGGTGCCGTTTCCGCAGGCGCTCATCACATCATAAATGTTGGTTACGTTTTCCAGTACTGCAGGGGATCGGTCCACCGCCACCAGCTCGTGTCCTTCGGCGATGAGGCTTTCGATCAGTGCCGTGCCGATCTTTCCGCAGCCTACTACGATGATTTTCATGATTTTATCTCCCTTTTATCCGTTCGGGATGAGTTTTTTCAGGGTTTCCCCTTCGTTTATGTAAACGTCGGATCTTTCTCGGATTTCGTCCTGCCCACAATGGTAGGGATCGTCGATTTTTTTATTATAACACATTCTGACGGGAATTGCAAGGATCTTTGCAAAAAAGACACGGAAAAAGTTTTGAATTCAGCAGTCTTTTCGGCTTTTTTCCGACTTTTCCGTAAGACACCTTGACGAAGGGGGCTTTTCGTGCTATAATACACTGTAAATCTATGTCTATTTAGAAAGGGAGAACCACCATGTGGAAGGCGGACGGTTGGACCGATTTTGAGGTTCTGGATACCTCGGGCGGAGAAAAATTGGAGCGTTGGGGAAAATATACCTTCGTGCGCCCCGATCCTCAGGTCATCTGGAATACCCCCCGCACGCATTCCGGTTGGGAAAAGCCCAGTGCCAGTTACGCCCGCTCTTCTTCGGGAGGCGGTCATTGGAACGGCGCCGAAATTCCCATGTTTCACGTGGGATACAAGGATCTGACCTTTCAGATCAAACCTATGAGCTTTAAGCATACGGGACTGTTCCCCGAGCAGGCGGTCAACTGGGATTGGGCGCGGGAACAGATTCGAAACAGCGGACGGGAAGGCCCTTTGGTTCTCAATCTCTTTGCTTATACGGGCGGTGCCTCCGTGGCCTGCGCCAAGGAAGGGGCGAAGGTCTGCCACGTGGACGCCTCCAAGGGTATGGTTGCCTGGGCGAAGGAAAACGCCGCGGCCTGCGGATTGGACAATATCCGTTTCATCGTGGACGATTGCGTGAAGTTCGTTCAGCGGGAGATTCGACGGGGGAGACGGTACGACGGCTTGATCATGGATCCTCCTTCTTACGGTCGGGGCCCCGACGGAGAGGTCTGGAAGCTGGAAAGCGAATTGTACGGTCTTCTGGATCTGTGCCTGCAGGTCATGAGTGACGATCCGTTGTTCTTCATTCTCAATTCCTATACCACCGGCCTGTCTGCGGGATGTATGGAATATATGCTTTCCTGCACCATGGGCAAACGATACGGCGGACGGGTGGAAGCCTCGGAAATCGGACTTCCCGTCAAGGCGTCGGGAGGAGTCCTTCCCTGCGGCGCTACTGCCCGTTGGTTCAAAGAATAAATCAATCTTATCCCTGAAAGGAGGGAGCGTTCCGTGTCCGTGATTGAAGTGAAAAATCTTTCGTTCCGTTATTCCGAAGAGACCGATTTCGTGTTGAAGAACGTGTCCCTTTCGGTTGAACAAGGGGAATTCGTGGCGGTTCTCGGCCACAACGGCAGCGGAAAATCCACCCTTGCCAAGCATTTTAACGGCATTTGCCTTCCCGACGAAGGGACCGTGCAGGTCTGCGGAATGTCTGTGGATGCGGATTCCGATCTGGCCGCCGTGCGCCGCAGAGTGGGCATGGTGTTCCAGAATCCCGATAATCAGATCATCGCCTCCGTGGTGGAGGAGGACGTGGCCTTTGCCCTGGAAAATCTGGGCGTTGACCACGACGAAATGCACCGCAGAGTCCGGGAGGCTCTGGAAGCGGTGGACATGAGTTATTACGCCAAGCACGCCACCTACAAGCTTTCGGGCGGACAGAAGCAGAGAATTGCCATTGCGGGCATTCTTGCCATGCGTCCCGATGTTTTGGTGTTGGACGAGCCTACCGCCATGCTGGACCCCAAGGGGCGGGCGGAGGTTATGCAGGTTTTGCACAAATTCCACGAGGCAGGTATGACCATCGTTCTGATTACTCATTTCATGGATGAGGCGGCCCAGGCCGATCGCATCGTGGTGATGAACGAAGGGGAGGTCCTTCTGGAGGGTACGCCTCATTACGTGTTCCAGAACGCGGGCCTTCTGTGGAGCGTGGGACTGAACGTGCCCCAAAGCACGGAACTGATGTTTTTGTTGCGGGAAGAGGGTTACAAAGTTCCTCTGGCCATTCTTACGGAAGAAGAATGTATTTCCGTTCTCGACGATTTGTTGGCGGGACGGATTGAACGGGAGGGCCTATGAGCGAAGTGATTCTGAAAGCGGAAGGCCTCGTGGAGGTTTACGGCGCAGGTACTCCCTTTGAAAAAACCGCAGTCAACAACGTTTCTTTTGAATTATACGAAAACGAATTCGTGGGTGTCATCGGTCATACGGGATCGGGGAAATCCACGCTGATTCAGATGCTCAACGGTCTGATCAAGCCCACGGAAGGGACGATTTATTTCCGCGGAGAAGACGTGTGGGCGAAAAAATACGACCGCCGTATGCTCCGTTCCAACGTGGGACTGGTGTTCCAGTATCCCGAATATCAGTTGTTTGAGGAGACTGTGGAGAAGGATATTGCCTTCGGACCCCGCAATATGGGGCTCAACGAGGAAGAGGTTGCTCTCCGCGTGGAGCAGGCCATGCATTTTACGGGTCTTTCGGATAAATTGCGGGAATCCTCTCCCTTTGAGCTTTCCGGCGGACAGAAGCGTCGGGTTGCCATTGCGGGCATCCTTGCCATGCGGCCTCGGGTTTTGATTCTGGACGAGCCCACGGCGGGGCTGGACCCCAAGGGCTGCTCCGAGATTCTTGCCAACGTGCGGGAGTATCAACGGGAAGAAAGGGCCACGGTGGTCCTCGTTTCCCACAGCATGGAGGACGTTGCGGCCAACGCAAGTCGGGTTCTGGTGCTGGAAAAAGGGAATCTGAAAATGCTTGCCTCCACGCAGGAGGTCTTTGCCCGTGGGGAAGAATTGATGAAGATGGGGTTGAATATCCCCCAGATCACCCGTATCTTCCTGCAGCTGCGGGCCCGCGGACACGAAAACCTTCCTTCGGTGCTTTCGCCCGAGGAGGCCATCCGTTGTCTGGATGCCGTGACGGGAGGTGGCAGAAAATGATCCGTGACGTTACCTTGGGACAGTATTTTCCCGGCTCCTCCTTTTTGCACAGAATGGATCCCCGATCCAAAATTCTTTTGATGGTCTTTTACGTGGTTACCCTCTTTTTGGGGGATACGGCCCTGTCTTACGGGCTTTTGCTCGTGACCACCGCGGCGGTGATCCTGCTTACCCGCATTTCTCTGAAGTTCTATCTGCGCGGTCTTAAGCCGTTGCTGTTTATCATGGTCTTTACGGGAATTCTGAATATGCTCTATTCCGACGGGGAGCCTCTCTTCGAATTCTGGATTTTCTCCGTTTCCTGGAACGGAATTTTCAGCGCCTTGTTTATGATCTTACGCATCGTTCTGATGGTGCTGATTATGTCGGTTCTCACCTACACCACCTCGCCCCTGCTTCTTACGGGAGGTTTGGAACGGTTGCTTCACCCCCTCACGTATCTGCGGGTTCCCGTCCACGACTTTGCCATGATGATGACCATCGCCCTGCGGTTTATCCCCACCCTGCTGGAGGAGACCGAGAAGATTATGAACGCTCAGAAGGCACGGGGTGCGGATTTTGAAAGCGGCAGTCTTGTTCGGCGGGCAAAGGCTTTGATCCCCATTCTCATTCCCCTCTTCGTTTCAGCCTTCCGCCGTGCGGAGGAATTGGCCGTGGCCATGGAATGCCGTTGCTACGAGGGCGACCGCAAGAACCGTACCCGTTTCGTGGAATACCGCTTTACTTGGCGGGATCTGGTGGGCGCGTTGTTCTGCGCGGCCTTGCTGGTCGGGGTGATTCTGTTGAACCGTGTGATCGTATGGAACGGAGTCGGAGTATGAAATACCTCATTCGCCTTTCCTACGACGGCACCGATTATTGCGGCTGGCAGATGCAGAAAAACGGCCCCAGCGTACAGGCCTGCGTGATGGACGCGATTCGAGGGGTCTTTGGTTCCGTTACGGAGTTTTCCGGCTGCAGCCGAACCGATTCGGGGGTCCACGCGTTGGATTTCTGCGCTTCCTTCCGACCTGCCTTCGATCTGCCCTGCGAAAAAATTCCCGTGGCGTTGAACGCAAAGCTGCCGGGGAATATTGCCGTAAAAAGTGCACGGACCGTCCCCGACGATTTTCACGCCCGCTACAGCGTGAAGCAAAAAGAGTATCTTTACCGCATCCGTACCGCTTCCGTGCGGGACCCTTTTTCCGAGAATCGGGTATGGCATCGCCCTGCAAATTACGATCTCAACGCTTTGAATCAGGGGGCTTCTTATCTCTGCGGCACCCATGATTTTCGCTCTTATATGGCGGCGGGAAGCAAGATTGAGGATTGTACCCGTACCGTTTTTCGGGCGGAATTTGAGCAGACCGAAGAGGAATTGCATTTTTACGTTTCCGCCGACGGATTTTTGTATAACATGGTCCGCATTATGGTGGGAACGCTTCTGGAGATCCCCCAACGGATGCCTCCCGAAGCGATCCTGCGGATCCTGGAGGCGAAGGATCGCTCCCAAAGCGGTATGACCGCCCCTGCCTGCGGGCTTTATCTCAACCGTGTGGTTTACTGATTTTTGATTCTGAAAGGAGTGACGGCAGTGACCCCCGAAAATAAAAGAAACGTGCGACGGTTGGAGTTTATCCGCGGACTGTTGCTTTTGACGTTGGTTCTGTACGTCGCCGTCGTTCTGATCATGAATTCGTCTTATCTCACCCTGGATCGGCTCATGCGTCTTCGGGACGACGTGGTTTTTGCCCTCACCGAGGAGCGAACCTCCACCGTATCTCTGGAGGGAGAGGAAACGGTGGACGTTCAGTTATTTCAGGACGGATTCGTGGTGCTGACCCGAAACGGCATCACCGTGCGGGGAAACAACGGGAACGTCTACTCTTCTCACGTTCGCCGCTATAAGGAGCCCCGTCTGAAGGTCAGCGGGAATTATATTCTTTGTTTTGATCGGGGCGGCACGGAATGGTGCCTTCTGAACAGTTTTCGCATCCTTTGCTCCCGCAACGAAGAGGGCGACATTATCAACGGCTCGGTATCCGACGACGGATACGTTTCGGTGGCAAGTGAGCGCAAGAACGCAAAAGGCTGCGTGACGGTCTACAACACCGACGGTCTGGATCTGGTTCGCTGGGAGGATACCAAGAATTATTTGCTGGATTCCTTCTTCCTCGGGAAAAACCGTTTGGCGGTGGTTTCCCTTGCGGCCAATCGGGAAAAGACCGATACGGTTTTCACGGTGTTCAATTTTAAAAACGGAGAACTTCTCACCTCCGTCGCCTCACCCGATACCTTTCCTCTGGCTATGGCACGAAAAGGGGACGAAAGGGTGGAATTGCTGACCGATTCGGGCGTGATTTCCTTTGACGGGGAAAAGCCTACGCTGACGTATACCTATTCTCAGCCTTCTCCCAACGTGTTCCGCCAAAGAGAGGACGCCACCATGATTTCCTACCAGACTCTGTCCGGGTCGGTTTTGGTGGAGGCGATTTCCGCAGAAGGAAACGTTCTGTTCGGTGCGGAATTTCCCAACGTTCTGTCCTTGGACTGCTGCGGGGACCGATTCTTCGTTCTGACCGCTTCGGAGTTGTTCGTGTTGGACGAAAAAGGGACGATTCTTACGTCTCTGAAAACAACGGCCACGCAAATTCTGGCGTCGGCGGAAATCACACTTTTGCGGGGGGATTCTTTCGCGGAGGTTCTGGAGTTGTCTCTCCCGTCCTGATATTTTTTACGGGATTTATACATACTATCAAATCATAGGAGGATTTTTTATGAACCTTGTTTTGAGTACCTTTTTGGACATTCTCATCGTTGCTATCGTAGGGTTGAGCATCTTTTTCGGCGTGCGCCGCGGGCTGATCCGGACGGCAATTCATCTGTTCGGCAGCATTATCGCGTTGGTTCTGGCGTTGATCTTCTCCGCACCTTTGGGGGAATATATTGACACCAATTACGTAAACACGCCCATGCGGGAGTGGACGGTTAACCAGTTGACGGTGGGCGACGATCCTTCCGTGACCGACGTGGATTTTGACGGTCTGTTTTCCGATCGCGCTTCCTTTTTGGTGGAAACCTGCGAGTTTTTGGGTGTTGACGTGGATGAAATGAACCGCTCTTATCAGCAGCTGAAGGCCGACGGCCTGGAACAGGCCAAGAGTGCCATTCTTGCCAAAATGGTGGACCCCTTAAGTTCGGTCATCAGCCGTGCCATCGCCTTCGGGGTGATCTTCCTTGCGGCCATCGTTGCCATTGTCGTAATTTCTCTCTTCTCCAAGTTCCTCAACCACCTGCCCATCGTGCGGAAGATGAACAAGCTGGGCGGCGGAATTCTGGGCGGGATCACGGGCGTTTTGCTTGCGCTGATTCTCGTTGCCATTTTCTCCACCGCTTCCAAGTACGTTCTGAAGGATTCCACCCCCGAGGAACGGACGGAGATCCGCGACAATACCATCGTTTACAAGATTTTCTACAACGTCAATCCTCTGAACGGTCTGTTCGATACGGCAGACTGAGTTCCGTCCCCCGTGGGACAACAGAAAGGTTTTATCTATGCTCTGCAGCAGATGTAAAGAACGGCCCGCCGTGGTTTTCGTCACCAAAATCGAGAACAACGAGACCGTGAACGAAGGTCTTTGCCTGAAGTGTGCAAAGGAACTGAACATTAAGCCCATTTCCCAGATGATCGAGCAGCTGGGGATCTCCGACGAGGAGTTTGACGAGGTCTGCGATCAGATGAGCTCCATGATGGGGGACGGAGATGGTCTTTCCGCGTCTTCCGTGGACGGCTTTGAAGAGGGCGGCGCCCAGTCGATGAATCTGTTTCAAAAACTGTTCGGCGGACTGGCGGGAATGCAGCCTCCCGCAAACGGAGCGGTTTCCCCCGAATCAAAGCCCGATTCCTCTGCCAAGAACGAGGAGAAGGACGGAAAAAAAGACAAAAAAGAGAAAAAACAGAAGGAAAAGGAAGGTCCGAAGCATAAGTACCTCGACGCCTTCTGCCAGAATCTCACCGAAAAGGCCCGCTCCGGCAAGACCGACCCCGTTATCGGGCGGGAAAGTGAAATCCTTCGGGTGTTGCAGATCCTCAATCGCCGCACCAAAAACAATCCCTGTCTCATCGGGGAGCCGGGGGTGGGGAAAACTGCCATCGCCGAAGGGATCGCCCAAAAGATTGCCTCCGGGGAGGCTCCCGCCAAGATCGCCCGCAAGGAGGTCTGGCTTCTGGATCTGACGGCGCTGATTGCAGGGACCCAGTTCCGCGGCCAGTTTGAAAGCCGCATCAAAGGGCTGATTGAAGAGGTCCGTAATCTCGGCAACGTGATCCTCGTCATCGACGAGGTGCACAACCTGGTGGGCGCAGGGGATTCGGAAGGATCCATGAACGCCGCCAATATGCTCAAGCCCGCCCTCTCCCGGGGCGAAATTCAGGTGATCGGGGCTACGACCCTGACCGAATACCGCAAGCATATCGAAAAGGACGCGGCTTTGGAACGCCGTTTCCAGCCCGTTATCGTCAACGAGCCTTCCATTGAAGATTCCGTGAAAATGCTTCAGGGCATCAAATCCCGTTACGAAACCTTCCATCATATTAAGGTTCCCCAATATCTCGTGGTCAAGGCGGTGGAGCTCTCCGAGCGTTACGTGACCGACCGTTACCTTCCCGATAAGGCCATCGACCTTCTGGACGAAGCCTGCTCCAACGCAACCCTTCGTCATCCCGTCTATGAAAAAGCTTTTTTGGCGGAGCAGAAAACCGAAGCGCTTCGGGTAAAATTGGCGGAGATGGAAGGCAAAGAAGAACCCTCCCAGGAAGATTTTGCCGCCATTGCCACGGCGAAATCCGAATTGATCCGCGCGGAAGAGGAATCCAACGCGCTTTTGAAAGAACGGGACGAGGTTTCGGTTTCGCTGGAAGATCTTGCGTTGATTATCGAACTCTGGACAGGGATCCCCTCTGCCAAAATTCAGGAGCGCGAGCAGTCCCGACTTGCCCGCTTTGAAGAGGTCCTGCGGGATAAGATCAAGGGGCAGGATCACGCGGTGAAAAAGGTGGCGGACGCCGTACGTCGTTCCCGCGTTTCTCTCGTTCCCCGCAAGAGACCCGTTTCCTTTATCTTTACGGGCCCCACGGGGGTGGGGAAGACCGAACTGGTCAAGGTTCTTGCCAAGGAACTGTTCCATTCTCCCGAGACCCTCATTCGTCTGGATATGTCCGAATTTATGGAGAAACACTCGGTTTCCCGTATCATCGGCGCGCCTCCCGGATACGTGGGGTACGACGAGGCGGGACAACTGACCGAGAAGGTCCGCCGTAAGCCCTATTCCGTGGTGCTCTTCGACGAGATCGAAAAGGCCCACCCCGACGTGCTCAACGTTCTGTTGCAAATTCTTGACGACGGACGCATTACCGACGCCCACGGGAAAACCGTGTCCTTTGAGCATTGTATTCTCGTGATGACCTCCAACGCAGGCTCTCACTCCAAGGCGACGGCGGCGGGCTTTAATCGTTCCTCCGAAGAATTAGACGAGGAGCGTTCCAAGAAGGCTTTGTCCGAATTCCTTCGTCCCGAGTTCTTGAATCGGGTGGATGAGATCATTGTTTTTCGCTCTTTGCCGCGGGACGTGTTCCCCGACATCGTTCGTCTGGCGTTGGACGAACTTGCCGCAGGGCTGAAGGAACGGGAGATCGAATTTATCTGCTCCGATGCGGCTGTGGATCTTCTGGCGAAAAAGTCGTACAGCGCCGAGTACGGTGCCCGCAACGTGCGCCGCGTGGTCCAGACCGAAATCGAGGATCGGGCCGTGTCGGTTTTGTGTGAGTCCTTCCGCGTTCCCCGTGCCATTCGGGTGGATACGCAGGGCGAATCTCTCTGCGTCTCTCTGGAGGATGCGTAAAAGCGAATCGCCAAGGCAATTTTGGCAGGTTTTTTATAAGATTCGAAAAAAAATGTAAACTTATAGAATCCCCCTTGACAAGTGTCGGGAAATTCGCTATAATAATAATGGAAATATTATTTGCAAAAAAGGAGTTTGCGTATCATGAAAAAAATTCTCACAGTTTCTCTTGCGCTGTGCCTGCTCGTCGCTCTGGTTGCTTCCTTTGCGATCAACGCAACCGCCGAAGAAGTTGAAGTCTCCGTCGGTTCCCGTTTCGAATGGAACAGTCAGGTCGAAGGCGACCAGACCGCTTGGCGCGCCAGCAAGGGTAAGTCCCCCGATGGGTTGTGGAAGTATCAGTACTATGCCTTCAATAAGGACGTGTACGGAGATCTTTGCTACCTGACCAGCAACAATTTCTGCTGGAACATGACTCCCGGCGATAAGGGCGTAGGTTATGCCCGCGTTCGCGAATACGGTTCCAACTTCCATCCCGCTGAACTGGCCGACGTAGTCAAGACCTTCACCTGCCCCTCCGGCGGTACCGTTTCGATCGAAACCACCATCCGTCGCGCTTTTGACTGGGTTACCGGAACCGGTACTCCTTCTTCCTTTGCAATTTACGTGGAAGATCAACTGGTGTACCCCACTGACGGAAGCGAATACGCTACCATTACCTCCTCTACGGACCTGACCATCGACCCCGTTGAAGTTGAAGTTGCCAAGAACCAGCGCATCTACTTCCGCGTCGGTTGCGTGGACGGCGATCAGGGCGGCGATGCCGTTTATATGTCCAACTACGTTACTTATAAGTCTGTAAATGACACCGAAGAAGAAGTGACAGACAACACTCTTTCCCAGAACAACAACACCGGGTCCAATCCCTATGATAACCTGACCATGAGCACCGATAACGTTGTTAACGAGGAAATTGCCGATAAGGTTCAGAGCGAAAAGGAAGAAGAAGCAAAGACCTCTTCCACCAAGGCTCCCGTGAAGGACGACGAAGGCTCTTCCGTGGGACTGATTATCGGCATTGTTGCAGCTGTTGTTGTCGTTGCCGCAGTTGTCGTTGTCGTAATCGTTAAGAAAAAGAAATAATTAACAACCTGACCAAATAAAAAAGATCCATCTTCGGATGGATCTTTTTTTGCTGTTTTATAGATTTAATCGGCGATAAGCCAACTGCGATTGAAGATGACCAGATGATCGTATTTTCCCCAATTTTCTTCGTATAACACGTAAATAAGGCCTTCTCGTTCATCTGCGGCAATCTCTACGTATCCGCCCCGCATTTCGTCCAGAAGACGCACAATGGGAAAGGTTTTTCCGTTGTCCATGCTTGCTCGGACCGTCACGTGATCTCGGTTGTTTTTATCGGCACAATTTGCAAAAATCAGCAGATAGGGGTTTTTGCCGTCTTCGTATGACACGACAGAACCAAAGCACCGCGGGTCGGGGAGGGCTTCGTCAAGGCCGTAATCTTGCCAATCGGAATATCCGGTTTTGCTGTACGCGCTGGCGCGGCAGCGTTTTTCGTTGCGCAGGTTCAGGTAGACTCCGCCGTCGGAGGTGAGGGCCGCGACGGTTTCATTGGGGCTTATGACCTCGTCGTTGGAGTCAAGGATCTCGCCCAATGCCCAGGTCTCGCCGTTGTCCTTGCTGTAAAAGGTACTCAAAACGGAAGGCGCGTGGGCGGTCAGCGGTGCGTTGTGATGCTTCGGAACCATCCACACGGGGACCAAAAGGGTTCCGTCCTTCAGGGTGATTCCGTGTCCCGGACCGAAGGCAAAGGCGTTGTGATCGTCGGGCAGGGTGTATTCCGTCACGTCAACGGGGTCGCTCCAGGTAATGCCGTCGTCGTCGCTGTAACGGCGCAGGGCTCGGCCGCCGTTTACGGTGTAATCCTCGCAATACAGAAAATGGATGCGTCCCGCGCTGTCTTGCATCATCACCGGATTGTTGACCGTTTTGTGGATCTCGTTTCCTTGGGCCAGCAGAAAAGGCGGCTGAAAGGTTTTTCCGTGATCCTCAGACCGTTGCAACAGCACGTCCATCAAGGCCCAATCGCTTCCTTCGCTTCGCGCCTCGCAATAAGCAAGAATGGTTCCTTTTCGGGTTACAAGCATCCCCGGAATCCGATGCCGTGCGTGTTTTTTATCGGGGCTCCACAGTTGAATTCGGTTCAAAAACGCTTTGTCCATAGAATTCTCCAATTCGCTTCTTGTTTGCTGTATTATATCATAAATCGCTGATTTTGTCAATCCAATTCGAACCTTCTTGCCTGTCAAATGAAGCATCGCCTGCGGCGATATGATGTTTTTCGCTTCGCTCAAAATGATGTTGCTCCACTTTGTTCCGCAATGATGCGATGTTTGCCCCAATGTGCCGTTAGGCACACATCATTAGGCGTAACCGTCATCATTTGCGAAGCCAACATCATTTGCCGAAGGCAAACATCATTCAAAAAACGCACCTTTGTCGGTAGACAAAAGTGCGTTTTTTGTTGGTAACAGTTGATAATAATGATACGGTTTCGTATGGTTGCATTAGGGTTGCATTGGAGCTGCAACCCTCGGTGAAAAAAATGCAACACTCGTAAAAGGAGTTAGACAAATTGAAATTTGACTCTCCGTCAAACTGAAAGTTGTCGCTCTACTTTCAAAGATATAATTTTATCCTCTATTTATCTTTCTCTTCATATGGTTTATCCCAAGAACCAATTTCAATAACATTACCTTCTGGGTCAGCTATAAAACACGTTCTCTGTCCCCAAGGTTCTGTTGTTGGTTCAAGAAGCGAAGTAGCTCCCTTACTAATTGCATTTTGATATTGTTCATCAACTTCTTGAAAAGTATCTACATACAAAGCCATTTCTGAGTGTGCATTAATTCCTTGTAAGTATTCAAATCTTTTACTTGTCATTTTCTCAAAATCTTTTCTGCCATACAAAAGAAACAATGTACCATCTTTTATCAAATATACATTATCAGTGTTTTCATTTTCCTTAATTTCGAAGCCAAGTACATCTCTGTAGAATCTAATCATTGTCGCCATATCATTTACGAATAAACCATATCCATCTAATCTCATATAAATGCTCCTTTACTCTAAAAAATTCAAGTTTGTCTAATTAATTATAACATAGTTAGGTGAGAATTCAATATTCAAAAATAAGACCGACCATTCAGATACTTCTCGTATCAAAATAATCGGTCTTATATGGTGCGGTCGGGGGGACTTGAACCCCCACGAGTCTCCTCACTACCACCTCAAAGTAGCGTGTCTGCCGATTCCACCACGACCGCGTATTCATTTTTCATGCTTAACTATTATAGCAGATTTTTGCGGGGTTGTCAAGGGGTATTTATGAAAAAAAACGGAATTAATCGGAGAATTTTTTGTTTTTTTCTCCCGATTCGGGACATACTATGACCAATTACGAAAAAAGGAGTGAACAGAAATGTTTTTGTGCAAGCGAAACAATCATAAAAAAGCGGCCTGCATCGGCACGTCCGTTGCGGTTCTTGTGGCGGCGCACGTTGCGGTTGGGTATCTGTTGTATAAAGGAATTCCCCGCAGAAGCAAGTTCGGCCGTATGGTCAAAAAAGCAAAGCGCACCGCGTCGGGATTGGTTCGGGAAATCTTCTGAAAAAAAGCCTTAACAAGATGCTCTCTTGTTAAGGCTCTCTTCTTTTTAATTATAGCCGCCGGAATAGCGTTGGCCCGCCGTTTTGGCATCCCCCATCAGTTCAGATACGGTGACGAATTCAAAACCCTGTTCCTTCAGCTTGGGAAGGAGGATCTCCACCGCGTCACGGGTGTTTTCGTACAGGTCGTGCATCAGTACGATGTCGCCGTCTTCCGCATACTTCAAGATGTGGTTGACGATCTGATTGACGTTGGCCTTGCTTTCCTTCTTATAATACCAGTCCTTGGGGTCCACGTTCCACAGGATGACCGCGTAGGGGCTGGCCTTCACACGGGAGTTTTTCATGCCGCCGCCCGGGGGACGGAGAAGGGTGGGGGCAACGCCGATGGTGTTGACGATGGCCTGGTGGGTCAGGGTGACCTCCTGCTCGTAGCGGGAATCGCTGCACTTGTCGTAATAATAATCGTGGGTGTAGCCGTGGATGGCGATTTCATGTCCCTTGCTTGCTGCGTAGGAAACGGCTTCCGCATTACGGCCCGCAACGCGGTTTCCGACGATGAAATAGGTGCATTTTCCGCCGTATTGAGCGAACATATCCGCAATGGAGACGGTGACGTCGTAATGGGGACCGTCGTCAAAGGTGAAGGCGATGCGCTTCACTCCGTCGGTAGGCTTGGGTACCTTCGTCAAAAGGGGATTCGAGGGCTCGTCGGACGTGGTCCCGGTGTTGGTTCCCGTGTCGGTTTTAGTCCCCGTGTCGGTGGTCGTTTGGTTTTTATCCGTCGAGGAAGATTTGGAGGACGTGACCGTGTCCGTCATCCCTTCCGTATCGGTGGTGGGGTCGGACGTGACGTTGGAACCGGTGGAGGAGAATACGTCCGTGACGGGATCCGTGGGGAAGACCTCCGAGGTGGTCTGCGACGGTGCAGTGGAGGTTACGGGACTGTCCGTGGGAATTTCTTCCTCCGACCCGCCCAGCAAAAAGGCGAGGGACACTGCGATGACTGCAACCAAAATCAAAGCCGCTCCTGCAAGAAAGGGAAGATTTTTATTCCGTTTACTGTGTTTTCTTCGTGCCATAGGTACATCTCCGTATGTTTACTCTATCTTATATTATATCACCGTCCGTCGGAAAAGTCAACCCGCAGACGGGATTGTCAAAAATTGTTATATTTTTCGGTCGATTCTTGACAAGGGAGGAAAGATGTGTTATACTGTTTTTATCAACCCATAGGAGGCTTTTATGAAGTCTTTGCAAGAGGTCTTTCAAGCCAACCGCCTTTCTCTTTCCGACGGACAGGCAGATTCCTTTTCCCGTCTGACCGAGGAAATGCTGCGTATAAATCAAAGCATGAATTTAACCGCCATTACCGATCCCTACGAAATTTCCGTCAAGCATTACGCGGACTGTGCCCTCATGGCAGAAATTCCCTTCGAGGGGGCAACCGTTGCGGATATCGGTGCGGGGGCGGGCTTTCCCACCCTTCCCTTGGGGATTCTCCGTCCCGATCTGAAGATTCTCGCCGTGGATTCCACCGCCAAACGCATGCGTTACGTGGCCGAAACGGCGGCTCTTTTAGGCCTTTCCCGCGTGTCCACGTTAACCGCCAGAGCGGAAGAAATGGGCAAAAAAGCCGAATTTCGGGAGTCCTTTGATTTCGTTACCGCCCGTGCCGTGGCGCCCTTGAATATGCTTTGTGAGTTGTGTCTTCCCCTGGTTCGGGCTGGCGGAACCTTTTGTGCTCTGAAGGCGGCAAACGGACAGGAAGAGCTGAGTCAAGCACAAAAAGCCGTGGAAGCTTTGGGTGGTGCCGTAAAAGAGGTTCGGGAGATCTCTCTGGTGGATCCGAAAGGGATTTTTCCCGCAGATTCCTTGAAGAGAATGTTGATTCTTGTGGAAAAGATCGCCCCCACGCCTTCTCAATATCCCCGCCGTTATGCGCGGATTCAATCGAATCCTCTTTAACGAAAAAAGCCTTGGACAAGGGTCCAGGGCTTTTCAGTTTATCGGATCGGTTTTCCGTTGAGGGTTGCTTTTCGCAGAACGTCCCCTTCGTATTCCAGTTTCAAAGAGAAGAAGGGTGCCTCTTGCTCCAAAAGATCCAGGAAGATCTTGTCTCCCTCCCATTGGGGCAGGGCGGCAAAGTGCTCTTTGGAGATCCACTGCAGATCCCCCTCGGCACAGTCTTCTGCGAGGGTTCCTTCGGTTTTCGTGGCGGTGAACAGATGCATATGTTCCCCCTCGTAGCGGTCGGACACGAAGGTTACGATGCCGCGGTAGCGGTATTCGGTCATGGTCAGCCCCGTTTCTTCCCGTACCTCCCGCAACGCACAGTCCTCGGGGGATTCGTTTTCTTCAAAATGGCCGCCGATGCCGATCCACATTCCCTCGTTCAGGTCGTTTTCCTTTTTCGTGCGGTGGATCAAAAGCATTTCGTCTCCGCGGTAAATGTAGCAAAGGGACGTTTCTTTCATAAAACTCTCCTTAAAAAACAAGCGGCCTGCATTGCTGCAGACCGTTCTGTTTCATCGTCTTTTGGGATTCTCGCTCTGCCCGAGGAGATAGTCCACCGATACGTTATAGAAATTCGACAGGCGAATCAGCACGTCGGTGGGGATGTCTCTGGAGCCCAACTCGTAACGAGAGTAGCAAACCTGAGAGCAGCTGAGGATCTGGGCGATGTCTGTTTGTGTGAGATCGTGGTCTTCCCGCAGATCTCGGATCTTTTGGTACTGCATGACGGATACTCCTGTTGTGTGATTTTTTTTTGTGTGTGTTGTGTTCATGCAGGCCGTGCAGGAAGAAACTGCACTCCTGCGTAGGATCATTATAGCACACTTTTTGCGGGAATGTGTGAAAATAAACCGAAATGGTATAAAACTTTTTGTGAAATCCTTGATTTCGACGGAAAAAACCCGAAATAGGGGTTTTTATATTACCCTTGTTATATAAATCCGTTGCGGTATGGGATAAGAGTTTTTGGCTCCTTGAGCACTTAGGAAAAGTGCATCGATCCGTTTTTTTAACAAAAAAAGTGACGGATGTTACTCCGTCACTTTTGAATGGAAATCTCGTTATTTGACCAAATACCGCTTACCTACGGTTGCGGCAACTGCCAGCGCACAGAGGACTGCAAGCAGGAGCGTCAGGCCGTTTTGACCGTTGTCCGCCGTTTTGGGGTTTTCCACGTTCCACGTGGCGTAGAGGGTGATGGACGCGCCGTCCTCCGAAGAGAGGTTTTTCACCGCTGCTCCGTCCGTGTAGACCGTTCCCGTGCCGTCTTCCTTCGTATTCCAACCCGCAAAGACGTAGCCTTTTTTGGTGAAGGCGTTGGCCGTTAGCGCTTTTTCTTCGTCGTATTTGAGCCCCAGATCCGCCGTGGTGCCTTCGCCGCCGTTTGCCGCGAATTTCACGGTGTATTCAACGGGGACGGGTTCCAGATACAGGGAGGAAAGCTTGTAGTATTCCTGAACGTCCGGATCGTCGTCGGGGGAATAACCGGGGGTGAAATAGTTCTGAAAAACTCCGATGTGGGTAACGTACGCCTTGTAGCCCGTTGCAAGTTCGGGGACGGTATAAAAGCCGCCTCCGGAGAGGGCGGTGATGCCGTCTACAAAATCGCCATTCTTATCCGCTATGGCAGATTTGTAGTAATCGCCGCTTCCCGTGTTGAGGGGGGCGCCCCCTTCTTTTTTATCCGTGATGCAGAAGATCTTTCCTCCGGATTTTTGAGACGTGTAAATTTCATCTCCGGGATAGACCACGGTTTTGCCGCTTTCCAGTACAGGGCGTTCGTTGTAATCGTCCTGCTCGAAGTTGTATGCCTTCTTCGTTTCTTCCGCCATGCCGGTCAGGGCAAAGGATGCGAAAATGACCAGGGTCAGAACCAGTGCGAGAAAGCCTTTCAATCTTTGTTTCATAGTGTACCTCCTGTTTTGGTGATATATTTTTTTTACTTTTTCAGAATGAAGAACAGATGTCGGAAGCCGTCCCGCACCGTGCGGATATGTGACGGTCCGTTTCGCCCGTCGGGGCGGAGGGTTACGGGAACCTGATCGATCATCCGTCCCTCTTGTGCGGCCCGTGCCAACAATTCCGTGGCAAATTCCATGCCTTCGGTCCTGAGGTTCAGGGAAAGAACGGATTGGCGGTGAATTCCCCGCAGACCGCAATGGAAATCGTGTACCGTACATCGGAACCGTTTCCGTGCCGCCCAGGACAGAAAACGTACCCCGATCCGATGGGAGAGGGACATGGCGTCTTTGGGAGGCGGTTTTGCGAAGCGGTCTCCCGCCACCACGTGAGCACCTTTTCGTAAGCGGTCAAGCATGGGGGACAGGGCGAGAAAATCGTAGGAACGGTCGCAGTCTCCGAAGATAACGTATTCTCCGTAGGCCTCTTGAATTCCTGTTCGCAGGGCGTTTCCGTATCCTTTTTCGCGGCAGGACACCACCCGCGCGCCCAGGGCTTTTGCAATTTCGACCGATCGGTCGGTGCTTCCGTTGTCTGCGATCAGGACCTCTCCGCAGATCTTGTTTTTTCTCAGAAAGGTTTGCGCGTCTTCGATGCAGGCCCCAACGGTTTTTTCCTCGTTGAGGCAGGGCATGAGGATGGTCAGTTCCATCTTCATTTCTTCCGCACCCCCTTCCTTTTCGTTGCCTTTTTGCGGCGGAACAGGGGAGAGCCCTCCAGCCCGTGAGCCAGAATGGCAATCAGGGCAAGGACCGTAGCCATCTGTGCCCGATAGGTGAAGAAGCTGTGGACGTAAGAATGGTTCATCAGAAGGAAGAAGCGGGCGTAGGGCAGAAGGGCCAGAAGCCCGAGAATTCCCATATAAGCAAGGTCCGGTTTGTCGCCGCGGAAAAGATACAATACGGCTCCCGCCACCGCGAGGATTGCAAGGGTGTACAGCACGACCCCCGCCACGGTGATCCCTTCCGAGAAGGGAAGCAACGCCGCCAGATTGCGGATGGGAACCATCATCAGGGAAATGGATTCTCCTTCGCCTCCGATGCGGTAAAGAGCGTCGTTGAAGATGTTTGCAAAGGCCTCGGGCCCCGAAAAGGCCAGCACCAGAAGCCATTTTACGGCGAAGGTGGCCGCGTAGGCCAAAAGCCATGCCATCCCCCAAGAAAAAAGACGTTTGAACTGTTTTTTGAAGGAAAGAACTTCTTCGCTTTTACGGTTCAGCATCAAAAACAGCAGTACGGGAATGGTGAAGGTCAAGGTTTCCGCCGTGAGAAAATCAAAAAATCCGGTTACGGTACCGCCTACGGTACAGAGCAGGAGCAGAGCGCGATGCCGTTCTTCCGAGGTTTGCTTTTCCGAAAATTTTACGATCGCAATACAGAGGCTCGTGAGGATCAGGAATACGGTAATATACTCCAAGGTGAAGGCCGCCACCCAGAACCGCACGGAAAGCAAAGCCAGAAAATAGGCAAGTGCGGGCAGGAAATGCCGTTTGCGAATCAGGAGAAAGGCCAGTACGCCGTTCAAAACCAGGAGGATGGCAAAGAGAATGACGCGGCATCCCTCCACGGAGGTGAAGGTTAAAAGAGGACGGAGAAAGATCTGGGATCCGTGCCAGTAACGGGCGTAATTGTTGTTTGGGGCTTTCCCTTCGATTGCCGCTTTGTAATCCTCCCGAATATCGTTCCCTTCCACCCGATAATAAGGGGCTTGGATCATGGAAGAGAGGGGAGAAGAAGCGTCCGTATTATAGATAACGTTGAACAAGGCGCAATCGGCGTAATTGTCCCGTCGGGTGCCTTCCACACCGTCCACAAGCAGGGGAAATCCTTCGTTCTGCGCGAAATAAGCCACCGCCTCTCTGCACCCTTCCGCAACGGCACTTTGAGGAATCGCGGCACATACGGTGAACAAAAGGAGAATGCAGGCAAGAAGCGTGACGGCAAAAGCAATCAGTGCGCCCAGGGGCTTGCGCCACGGGGCGGTGTGAATTTTGTTTTGCTCGTTCTTCATGGAAATCCCGCCTTTTCTTTCCCTCATTGTATCACAAAATCAAAAAGAAGAAAAGAGAGTTTTCGAAAATTTTGATTTTTTGAACGGGTTTTTTTTCAAACCGTTTTGGTTTTCAACAAGCTTGCGATATGGGGCGGGACGGGCGCCTCCGACACGATGCCGTCAATCTCTTCCACCGAACCCATGTTGTAAAAATAGGTTTTGCCGAATTTCCCCGAGTCGCAGAGCAGAATTTTCTTTTTGCATACGGAAAACATGGCCTTGCGAAGATCCGCCTCTTCCACGGCACGGTCGGTCATCTGTCCCTCTTCGCTCAAGCCGTGGCAGGAGAAAAACAGAACGTCCGCGTTGATGTTTTTGACGAAGGAGGCCGCCAGATCCCCCACGTAGGAATAGGAATGGATGCGCATCTGTCCCCCCGTACAGAAGGTGCGGATGTTTGCTTCCGCCAACGCAACGGCGGTTTTGGCTCCGCTGGTGATGACGATCAGATCTTTGTATTTAGCAAGATAGGGCACCAGATGATAGGCGCTCGTGGAGCCGTCCAGCATGATCACCATGCCGTCGGATACGTATTCCGCCGCCTTTTTTCCGATGACGGCTTTGACGGTGGATTTTTCGTTTTCCCGCAGCAGGAAGGGAATTTCTCGGTCGGCGGATCCGAAATTCAGCACTGCTCCGCCGTATTTTTTCGTGATCAGTCCCTTTTTCGCCAGTTCCGTAAAATCTCTGCGCACGGTGGGCTCGCTGACGTACAGCAACGCGGCCAGCTGCGCCACGGTGACGTGGGGATCTTTTTCCAGTTCTTCCAGAATGCGGCGATGCCGTTCTTCGATGAGCATAACAGGCTCCTTTGCTCCGTTTATTTGTGACGATTTGTAAAAGTTTACGCCAAGTCTTGACTTTTTGCGAAAATTGTGGTAGGGTATAATTGTAGCTTCATTATAATATAAAAACCGTAATTTGTCAATTACTTTCGGGAGGTTTTTTATGTTTCACCGAATTTTGCCCACGCCGAAAACCGTAAAGGCCGAAAAGGATTCGGTTCGGATTTTGCCCCGCGTTTCCTTTGATCCGATTTTTTACCCGCAGGCAGAGGCTTTTCGGGCTTCGGTTCGAAAACTCTTTGCTACGGATCTTTCCGAGGGGGCGGGCGGTGTCGTTTTGACGGAAGATCTTTCTTTGGAACAGGATTCTTATACCGTTGACGTGACCGACGAGGGAATGATTCTGCGGGCAAAGGACGCCCACGGTATGGCCTTTGCTCTGGCAACGGCGTTGCAATGTCTGCAGGGACGGGGAGAAGACCTTTTCTGTTGCAGATTGCATATTGAAGATTGCCCCGACAAGGAATATCGGGGGCTGATGGTGGACGTTGCGCGAACGTGGCACCCCTTGCGTACTCTGCTGAAATACGTGGACGTATGCTTCCTTCTGAAGGTAAAATATCTGCACCTGCATTTTATTGATATGGAACGGTATACGATTCCCTCCAAAGCCTTTCCGAAGATCGGCGGCGGAAGAGAGCAGTATACGGAGGAGGATCTTTATATCCTTAACGAATACGCCTTTGAACGCGGGGTGGTGATTATCCCCGAATTTGAAGCCCCCGGTCACGCCGCGTCTCTGACCCGAACCTATCCCGAGGTCTTTGCCAATCGGATTCCCGACGGGAAGGACGGGCGGATCGAGACGGAGGTGGGATCTCTTTCCTCGGACAGCGTTCTCTGCCCCGGAAAACCGGAATGTATGGACGGAATCAAAACTCTGTTGACTGAAATGTGTGCGCTTTTCCCGTATTCTCCTTATATTCATATCGGAGGAGACGAAGCGGCCTATCCTGCGTGGGATCATTGCGTGGATTGCGTTGCCTACATGAAAGAGCACGGGATTTCCGACTCCCACGAGCTTTACAGCGAATTCGTAGGGCGGGTCGCCCAAACGGTTCTGGATCTGGGCAGAACCCCCATCGTCTGGGAAGGATTTCCCGAAAAGGGCGTTCAGTATATTCCGAAGCAGACGATCGTGATTGCGTGGGAAAGCCTGTATATGCTTGCTCCCGAATTTCTCAAGCACGGATTCAAGGTTATCAACGGCTCCTGGAAGCCTCTGTATATCGTGGATAATCCCGCGTTGCGCTGGGGACCCAAGGAAATTATGGAGTGGGACGTATATACCTGGCAGAACTGGTGGGAGAAATCCGCCGCGTTCCTCAATCCCATCCGCGTTTCTCCCACGCAGGAGATTTTGGGGGCGCAGATCTCCTCCTGGGGATGTACCTACGAGCAGGATATCAGTCGGGTGGTGGAGCATTTGTGCGCCCTTACCGAACGGACCTGGAACGTGCAGCGCCTGCACGATGACGAGGCGTTCGGCAACCGCCTGCGGGATACGTCCCGTACCGTCTTTCGGCTGATTCAGGAGGAATGATTATTTGTGATTATTTTATGATCAATTCGTGATTTTTTATAAACTTTTATGGCGGTAGTTGACTTTTTGGTCAATCTGTGGTTTAATAAAAGCAGAACTAAGAAAATTCGGCGGAAACCCCGCCCTGCAGGAGGAAACGGAAATGAAAACGAAAGCGGTACGTCTTTACGGAGCCATGGATCTGCGTCTGGAGGAGTTCGAATTGCCCGAAATCCGGCCCGACGAGGTTCTTTTGAAGGTGGTCTCCGACTCCCTTTGTGCTTCCACTTACAAGGCGGTCAAGCAGGGAACGATGCATAAGCGCGTTCCTTCGGATATTGCGGAAAAGCCCATCATCATCGGCCACGAAATGTGCGGTGAAATCGTGGAGGTGGGTGCCAAGCTTCAGGGTAAATGGAACGTGGGGCAGAAGATCGTCATTCAGCCCGCGCTGAAGCTGGAAACGGGCTACGATCCCGGTTATTCCTATCAGTACATCGGCGGTTCCGCTACCTACGCGGTGGTGCCCAAGATCGTTTTGGAACGCAACTGCATGATTCCCTACGAAGGGGACGCCTTCTTCAAAGGCTCTCTCGTGGAGGCCCTCGCCTGCGTCTTCCGCGGTTATCTGGGATTCTATCATACCGATTATACCAACTACGTCCGTACCGACGGTGCCAAAGTGGGCGGCCGTATTGCCATTCTGGGCGGTGCCGGCCCCATGGGTCTGGGTGCTGTGGATCTGGCCTCCGGTTATGCAGGGGTCAAGCAGATCGTCGTGACCGACCTGAGCGAGGACCGTCTTTCGTATGCCCGCAGCAAGTGCACGCCCGAAGAAGCGGCTCGCCGCGGCACGGAACTGATTTATCTGAACACCTCCGACGTGGCCGATCCCGTGGCCAAGCTTCTGGAGATTTCCGAGGGCGGCTTTGACGACGTGTTCGTCATGGTTCCCGTTCCCGCTCTGTTCACCATGGCAGAACAAATTTGTCGGGAAGACGGCTGCGTGAACTTCTTCGCAGGTCCTCCGGTCCACGATATGCAGGGCTCTCTGAACCTGTATCGCGTCCATTACGACGGCATCCACGTGGTGGGTACCGCCGGCAGTATTCCCAAGGACATGGAAGACGTGATCGGGCTTATCGAAGCCAACAAGATCAACCCCGGTACCCTGGTTTCCCATATCTGCGGTCTGAACGCGGTCATCGACACGCTGATGGCCATGGAAAAGCCCAACGGTGCCAAGAAAGTATGCTACACCCATCTGAATCTGCCCCTCATCGCCATCGACGAGTTGGATCAGTGGGCAGACAAAGATCCCCTCTACGCAGAGCTTGCCAAGATCGTGAAGAACAACGGCGGATTGTGGTGCGCTGAGGCGGAAGAATATCTGCTGGCAAACGCGCCCAAAATCTGAGGTGACGTAGGATGAAAATCGTTACTCTGACCCTTAACCCCGCCATTGACGTTCACTGTCACACCCCCTCCTTTCAGCCCTTTCACGAAAATCTCTGCACCGTTACCGATCGGGAAGCGGGAGGCAAGGGTGTGAATATTTCCCGTGCCTTGACGGTCAACGGGGTGGACAATCTGGCCTTCGTGGTCCTCGGTGCCGACAACGGGGAAGGATTTCTCCGTTCCCTGCAGGCGGACGGCATGACCGTTTCTGCCGTCACCGTCCCCGGTGCGATTCGGGAAAACATCACCCTCCACTGTGACGACAACGACGAGACCCGCATTTCCTTCAAGGGATTTTCTGCGGATAAGACCCTGCTTGTGCAGGCGGAAGATGCACTTGCCGACGCCGTTGACGCGAATACGGTGGTCACCTTTACCGGTTCCAATCCCAAGGGGCTGGAAATGGCCGACGTGAAGGATTTCCTCCGTCGGATTCAGGCAAAGGGTGCCAAAATCGTCATCGATTCCCGCTCCTTTACCCTGGACGATCTGGTCGAAATGAAGCCCTGGCTGATTAAGCCCAATCAGGAGGAGATTTCCGCCTATCTGGGACGGGAGATCGAATCCATCGAGCAGGTTATCGCCGCGGCGAAGGACCTCTACGAAAAGGGCATTGAGAACGTGATGATCAGCATGGGCTCCAAGGGTGCCTTGTTGGTCTGCGCGGAAGGGGTATTCGAAGCAATTCCTCCCAAGGTGAAGGCTCTTTCCACCATCGGTGCGGGCGATTCCTCCATTGCGGGATTCCTTTCCGTTGCCGAGGCGGATGCGGTGACGCGGTTGCGTACCGGTGTCACCTTCGGCACGGCCGCCTGCCTCACTTCGGGCACCAAGCCCCCTCTCCCCGAGGACGTGAAAACCGTCTTTGCAAAGGTTACCGTCAACGAACTGTAATGCAAAAAAGCCTTTCGGATTTCCGAAAGGCTTTTGATTTTTTGCGCTTGTTTTATAATTCAATCTCCGCACAGAGGGGGTAGTGGTCGGAGAGATAAATGCCGTCGCTTTTCTCGGTCCAAGGGGTGACGCAGACGCATTTTTTCGCCGTTTCTCCGTCGGCAAAGATGTAGTCGATCTTGTAAGGCCCTTCCTTTTTTCCGAAAAAGTGGAAGGTGTAGTCGATCTCTGCGGTCAGCTCGGTAAGGGTCTTCTTGCAGAGGGACAGGGATTTTTCCTCGGGAACGGCGTTGAAATCCCCCAAAAGAAATCGGGGAAGATTCATTTTTTCCTTATCTTCACCGATTTTTTTCAGCGTGGCTTCCATGCCCAACACCCGAGCGGTTTCGCTGACGTGGTCCAGATGCACGTTATAAAGACGGAACACCGTATCCTGACACCGCAAAAGCGAACTCTGACAAATGCGGGGGCATGGACTCTGCTCTTCGTAGCGGCTTCCCGGAAGGAAGGGGGTGGGGGAGAGCCAAAAGCTTTCCAGCCCCAGAAGCTCCGTGGAGTCCTTTCGCAGGGCGGTTGCAAGCCCTTCTCCCTTTAAGTCCGCGCCCCGCTGATTGAAAAGGATTTCATAATCGGGCAGAGTCTTGCGCAAAAATGCGGTGATGGGTCCCGTGCATTCCTGAAAGCCGATCACGTCGGGCTTTTCCGCGTTGATCTTCTGCAGGATTCCGCCGACGCGGTGGAGAAAACTGTTGATGCCGTCCTTGTCCCAGGAGCAGCGGATATTGAAGGTGACGATTTTCATAAAAATCTCCTTTTTGCTTTATTTTTCCGATTGATTCCGATAGACCGAGGGGGAAAGTTCGTACTGCCTTCGGAAGGATTTGATGAAATAGCTTAAATCGTTGAATCCGCATTCAAAGGCGATTTCCGTTACGGTTTTGTCCTCGTGGTGCAGAAGCTCCGCCGCCCGTTCCAGACGGTATTCGTTCAGGTAGCGCACGGGGGGAACTCCCGTGACGTTTTTGAAGTATTCTCCGAAATATTTTTCGCTCAGTCCTGCCGCAAGGGACAATTCCTGCAGGGTGACGGGCTCCTGAAAATGCTCGCGGATGTAAAGAACTGCCCGTTCAAAGGGAATCAATCTGGACCGAAGGGGGGCCTGCGGGGCGTTTTGAAGGGGAAGGGCTCGGATCCGTTCTCCCAAAAATCCGAAAAGGGAGGACAACGCGTCCGCTTGGTATCCATCTCCGTGGAGAAGCAACGCGCGGAAGAGCATTTCAATCTGCGGCGTTATTTCTCCGCAGGTAAAGGTTTTCAGCACCTGTTCTCCTTTTGCTTTCGTTTTTCCTTGCAGTAAGTTCAGGGCCATCTGTCCGTCGAAGACCACGCAACGGTAGTGGCAGTCTTCGGGATTTCCGCTGTGGACGGTTCCCGCGGGAATGAGCGCAAACCTCCCTGCCTCCAGTTCGGTGACGTTTCCGTCGGTAGACAAAATCAGTCGCCCCTGCTCCACGCAGATCAGCTCGGTTTCCGGGTGCCAATGGTGCATCATTACGTAGCGGGGATGGCTCGGCCCCACGTGGTAGTAGGCCATGGGGAAGCCTTCGGTTTTGTGGGATATGGTCTCCTTGCAGAGATGAAAGATCACGGTCACGTCCTCCTTTTCCGAAAAAAATCCGTATATTCCCCCTCTTTTGCGGGGAATTAGAAGAAAAATCCGTTTTTTGTTATACTTTATCCTTATTATAATACAAGACAAGTTTTTTGTCAAGCGGTATAATGGACTTATAAGAAATAAATCTTTCGGAGGTATACGTTATGGCAAGATACGTTGGATCCTTCCCCGTCATCGGCATCCGTCCCACCATCGACGGACGGCGTGGTGTTCTGGGGGTACGGGAATCCTTGGAAGGACAGACCATGCAGATGGCCCGCAGTGCGGCGAAGCTTTTGGAGGAAAATCTGCGTTACAGCGACGGAACGCCCGTCAAGGTGATTCTGGCGGACACCACCATCGGTCGCGTGGCGGAGGCTGCGGCCTGCGCCGACAAATTCCGCAAGGCAGGGGTGGATATCACCCTTACCGTCACTCCCTGCTGGTGCTACGGTTCCGAAACCATGGACGCCGACCCCGACACCATCAAGGCGGTCTGGGGCTTCAACGGCACGGAGCGTCCCGGTGCGGTATATCTGGCCTCCGTTCTGGCCACCCACGCTCAGAAGGGGCTGCCCGCATTCGGCATCTACGGACAGAACGTATGCGACGCAGACGATACGGAAACCATCCCTGCCGACGTGGCGGAAAAGATTTTGCGTTTCGGCCGTGCGGCGGTGGCGGCGGCGACCATGCGGGGCAAATCCTATCTGCAGATCGGCTCTGCCTGCATGGGTATCGGCGGCTCTATGATCGATTATAATTTTATGGAAGATTACCTCGGTATGCGGGTGGAATCGGTGGACGAAGTGGAGCTGATCCGTCGCATGACCGAAGAAATCTACGACAAGGCCGAATTCGAAAAGGCCATGAAATGGGCCAAGGAAACCTGCATCGAGGGATTCGACAAGAACCCCGAAGAATTACAGAAATCTCGGGAGGCAAAAGATGCAGACTGGGAATTCGTGGTTAAAATGGCGGTGATCATCAAAGATCTTATGGCAGGCAATCCCAACCTGCCCAAGGGGTGTGAGGAAGAGGCCGTGGGGCATAACGCTATCGCCGCGGGCTTCCAGGGTCAGCGTCAGTGGACCGACTTTTATCCCAACGCCGACTTTGCCGAGGCGGTTCTGAACACTTCCTTTGACTGGAACGGTGCACGGGAACCCTTCGTGCTTGCCACGGAAAACGATATTCTCAACGGTATCGGTATGCTCTTCGGAAAATTGCTGACCGGTCGCGCCCAGATGTTTGCCGACGTACGTACCTGCTGGAACGGGAATTCCGTCAAGCGGGTCACGGGCTACGAGCTTTCCGGACACGCCAAGGATGCGGACGGATTTATCCATCTGATCAATTCCGGCGCCTGCTGTCTGGACGCCAACGGGGAAGCCAAGGACGGACAGGGCAATGCGGTTATGAAGCCTTGGTACGACGTGACCGAAGCCGACCAAAAGGCCATTATGGCAAACACTACCTGGAATTATGCGGACGTGGGCTATTTCCGCGGCGGCGGTTATTCTTCCCGTTTCCTGACCCGTGCCGAAATGCCCGTCACCATGATTCGGCTCAATCTGGTCAAGGGCTTGGGGCCCACTCTGCAGATTGCCGAGGGCTGGACGGTTTCCCTTCCCGACGAGGTTTCCGATACTTTGTGGAAGCGCACCGACTACACCTGGCCCTGCACCTGGTTTACTCCCCGCATCACCGGAAAGGGTGCCTTTGCCTCCGCTTACGATTTGATGAACAACTGGGGCGCCAACCACGGTGCCATCTCCTACGGCCATATCGGCGCCGATCTGATCACCCTCTGCTCCATGCTCCGGATCCCCGTTTCCCTGCATAACGTGGAAGAAGAAAAGATCTTCCGCCCCGCTTGCTGGAACGCCTTCGGTATGGATAAGGAAGGGCAGGATTATCGGGCTTGCCAGACCTACGGCCCCCTCTTCAAGAAGGTTTGATATGAGCGATTTTACTTATCAGACCAACGAAACCTCCGTTGCGTTGGAAACCTACGAATGGGATCGCACCTGGATCGAACGGACGGAGATTACCGACGCAAAACGGGTGTTTTATATCGGTGATTCCATCTCCTGGGGCGTTCGTCCCGCGGCACAGAAAACGGTGGGAAAAGAATTTCTGTTCGATGCCCTGGCCTCCTCCAAGGCTCTGGACAACCCCTTCTTTCTGCCCACGCTGGATCTTTTCTTGCGACAGGTTCCTTCCGTGGATCTGATGATCGTCAACAACGGTCTTCACGGGTGGCATCTGGAAGATGAGACGGCCTACGCGCAAGCCTTCGACGCTTTCGTGAAAGCCCTGCAGCAGCGGTGTCCCTCCGTTGCGGTGGTTCTGACCACCGCCGTTGCCGACGAGAAGCGAAACGCCCGCGTTCAGATGCGTAATTCCGTTGCCTGCAGAATCGCCGAGGAACGGGGTTGCCCCGTGATTGATCTGTACGCCCCCTCCTTGTCCTGCACCTACACCGACGGCGTGCATTTTAACGGAGAAGGCTATCAGATCCTTGCCGATGCCCTCGTCTCCGCAGTTCGCCCCCTTCTGTAACCGAACCCCCCGCAATTCTTCGGAGTTGCGGGGTGGTTTTTCGTTAAAATATCAATCATTGCTTGATATTGTTTGAAAAAACAAGGAAATATTGATTGACATTTCAAGTAGAATTTGTTATAATGTAGACAAGAAAACAAAAGGAGGGGTTCTATGCCCAATACGGAGATTTTGGGAAAACGGATCCGTCAGTTCCGAAAAGAAAAAGGGAAGACTCAGGGGGAATTTGCACAGGCGCTCCACGTAAGCCCCCAGGCGGTTTCCAACTGGGAGCGGGGAATCTCGCCCCCCGATCTGGAAAACTTAGTGGCAATGGCCTCCTTTTTCGGGGTGCTGGTGGACGATCTGCTCCGCATCGGAACCGAAGATCTCTTCTTGGGGGTGGACGGAGGCGGAACCAAAACCGAATTCGTCGTGGTCTCTTCCCGGGGGCGGGTTTTGCGTCGGCTTGTTAAAGAGGGAGCCAACCCCAATGACGTGGGGTACGGGGCCGCCGGTCGGACTCTTTTGGACGGGATTGAAGGGCTGATGGCGGAATTCCCCGGAATCAGCGGGATTTTCTGCGGCGTTGCGGGAATCACCGCGGGGGACTACGCCCAACGGCTCACCGAAACCTTGACCCGCACCTATCCCAAGCGGCAGATCGGCGTGGGGTCCGACGCCATCAATCTGCTTTCCGTAGAAGACGGGGTGGAGATGGCGGTCATCAGCGGCACGGGCTCCGTGGTCTTCGTACAAAAGGAAAACGGATTGACCCGCCTCGGGGGGTGGGGATATCTTCTGGACGACGGGGGCAGTGCCTACGATCTGGGGCGCGACGCTCTGCGGGTTGCTCTGGAGGAAGAGGATTTTTCCCGCCCCGTTTCTCCATTGGGGGCGGCGGTGCGTGCCAAGCTGGGCGGAAAAACCGTCTGGGAAAAGATCAACGCCGTATACGACGGCGGAAAGCCCTATATCGCTTCCTTTGCTTCCTGTGTGTTTGAAGCTTATTCTCAAGGCGATGAAGGGGCTCGGCAGATTGTGGATAAAACGGCAAAGGCCCTTGCCCGCCTTTTGCGAGAGGGCGTCCGTCTGCATCACGCAACTCCTCGCGCCGTGGCGAACGGCGGAATTTTTGCCCATTACGGGGACGTTTTGATTCCCTTGATTCAACGATATTGCAACGTGGAGCTGATTCGCTCCGACCTTCCTCCCGTTTACGGGGCCTGCCGAAAAGCCTGCTCCGAAAAAGGGATTATGTCCGATGAGTTTGCCGAAAATTTCAGAAACACCTACGGAGGTATGATAAAATGAGTATTCCCAACACCGAAAAACGCAATCCCAACAGTATGCATCTGGATCGGATGACCACCGAAGAGATGGCAAAGCTGGTTATTTCCGCCAATCACGAGGCGGTCTGTGCCGTGGAAAAGGCTTCCGCCTCCGTGGCAAAAGCCGTAGATGCCATTGCCGAGGCCTTTGCCGCGGGTCACCGTCTGTTTTACGTGGGGGCAGGTACCTCGGGACGGTTGGGCGTCATCGACGCCGCCGAATGTCCTCCCACCTTTGGGGTGGACTACGGCATGGTCAACGGCATCATTGCCGGCGGCCCCGATCGGATGTTCAAGGCGGGTGAAAACGAAGAAGACAACTACGAAAAAGGCGTCCTTTCCATGGACGAAAACGGCCTTTGCGCGGGAGACGTGGTGGTGGGAATTTCCGCCGCGGGGAACGCTTCCTTCGTGGTGGGCGCTCTGGAGCGGGCCAAAGCCTTGGGGTGCGTCACCGTGGGCCTTTCCTGCAACGAAAACACCAAGGTGCTCAAGGCCGCCGATATTGCAATTTTCACCGATACGGGGGCGGAAATCCTGACGGGCTCCACTCGTCTGAAGGCGGGCACTGCTCAAAAAATCGTTCTCAACACCCTCACCACCTGCGCCATGACCAAAACGGGGAAGGTGTATGAAAATATGATGATCAATCTTTCCCCCTCCAACGAAAAGCTGAAGCGGCGGGTCGTCCGCATCGTGACGGAAATTCTCTCTTGCGACGAGGCCGAGGCCGTTGCCGCCTTGGAGGAGAACGGCTGGAACATCCGCAAGGCCGTGGAAAGCCGCAAGGCGTAAGGAGAGAATATGTTAACGAGCTGTGTGGAATCGGTGTGCGAAAAGCCGATTCTGAAGATTGAAGGCACGCCCGTGGCCGCCATGGCCTACACCACCTATTTTGAAGAGCGGAGCCGCTATGAGGATTTTATTGAGGCGGGATATCGCATCTTTTTCGTCAACGCCTCCTTTACTTCTTTGCCCATCAACAGCGCAAAAACCGGATTTACCCCCTTCCGCGCGGGGATTTACGAGGACGAGGAGCATCCCGATTATTCGGAATTTGAGGATGCGGTCCGCAAAATTCTGAAAAAATGCCCCGATGCGGTGATTTTTCCCCGCGTCTACGTCAGTATGCCGAAACGATGGGTAAAAGACCATCACGAGGAGACGGTGCCGACCCTCAAGGGCGGAGATCGAGAAATGCTCTTTTCCGAAAAATTCCGTGAAGACGGGGCGGCGTTGCTGCGTCGTTTTGTCCGTCACGTCAAGGCCTCCGATTACGCCTCCCGCGTAGGTGGTTGGCAGTTGTGCGGCGGGCAGACCCAGGAATGGTTTCATCACAATCTGAACGGTTGTCTTTGTCCCAACGCAGAGAAATACTATCGCCGCTGGGTAAAGGAAAAATACGGCGCCGACGGGGCGGTTTTGCCCTCGACGGAGGTGTTTGAATCGAAAAACGGAAGCGTTTTGCAGAACGATGAAAACGCCAAGCGCTACGTGCGTTTTTCCGAAGAATCCGTGGCGGAAAACATTGATTTCTTCGCCAAAACCGTAAAGGAAGAGGCCGATTTTTCCCAGGTCGTGGGATTGTTTTACGGCTATACCTTTGAACACAACAAATCGGTGCTGTTCGGGTCTCACGGGCTCGGTCGGCTGATTTCCTCCCCCTACGTGGACTTTTTCTCCTCCCCCAACGCCTATACGCAAAATCGCGCGTTCGGCATCGACTGGGCGGATATGATCCCCGTAGATTCGGTGAAGCACCACGGAAAAATGGCCTTTATTGAGTGTGACATCCGTACGTATCTGACCATGGGCGTGCAGGAGTCCCGCCCCGGGGTTTATCCCTTGGATATCTATCCCGTGGGGAAATCCTCCGTCTGGTCGGGTCCTCCCACCCCCGAAGGATCGCGGGAGGCTCTGCGCAAGTGCTTTGCCCATCAGATCACCAAGGCCTCTGCGATTTGGTGGTTCGATATGTGGGGCGGCTGGTATGCAGACCTCCTGCTGATGGACGAATTGAAGCGGATGCTGATAATTTACGAAGAAGAGCCGAACCGTTTTGAAGATCCGCTGAAGGCCGAGGCCGTGTTCTTTGCCGACGAGAAGGGGTATGAAAATCTGTTGAGCAATTCGTCCGCGTTGAGTACCCATTTTGAAAAGGGGCGCGGAATCATCGGTTCCCGTACTTCCATGGGGCTGACGGGTGCGCCCTACGATTCCTGTATGACAGAAGATGCGGAGGCTCTGCTGGATCGCTATAAAGCAGCGGTTTTCCCCTTCCCCGTGCCCTCCGAAGCAGGGGAGAGGGCGATAGCTCTCTGTCGGGAGCGGAAGATTCCCTACCTTGCCGCCACCCCCGATCACGATACTCTGACTCCCGAAGAAATTCGTGCGTTCCTGAAAGAAAATCGCGTGCATCTTTATACGGAAAACCGCGACGTGGTCTACGCGGGGCAGGGGTATTTGGCGCTCCACTCTACCGTCGCAGGAGAAAAGACCTTGGCCCTGCCGCGGCCGATGCGGGTTGTGCCCGTCTTCGGAGCGAATCTTTCCGCGCAAACGACCGATCGTATCACCTTTTTCCTTGCGGAAAACGCAACGGCGCTGTTCCGGGTGGAAAACGCGTAATGCTTTTGTGCAATATGACCAAAACTATCAAATAAGTTTATATTGTTTGTGTACAAAGTATGAGAAATTGCAAAAACCCTCTTGACAACGCGCGTAAAATATGCTATAATAAAGCCACAAAGGAAGAACCCCGATCAGAGGAAATCCTCACAGGGTGCAGAAGGCACCGTCGGTCGGAAAGGTTGGTTCCGGAACAGGAGACAAGGAGTATGAGAAGTCCCAACATTTGAGCAGGGTTGCCCGTCAAACCGTCGGGTGTCCCGAAATGACTTGCCCCATCCGAATAACACCGGTCGCGATCCCCGAAAGGAGACACGAAAGATGAGAAGCCCCAATATCTGATTCGGGTGCCGCAGCAAAGGGTTGCGGTTTCCCAAAAGAAATCACCAATCCGCCGTTCCCCGGCAAAGGAGAACGAGAAATGAAAATTCCGAAAAAGTGAATCGGGTCGCTCCGTAAAAGGCGGTGCGTCCCTTGAAATATCAACCCCCTACCCCTTCCCCGTAAGGAGAAAGGATGAGGAGTATGAAACTTCAAGTTTTCATGAAGATTCAGACTGAATAACTCGGGGATCCGGATAATCCATCCGTGATTCCTGCCCAATATCCACATCGTGCACAGAGTGAGGATTACTCCCATGAAGTAGTTTGATCCCTGCACTTCGGTGTCGGGGGCCGGACGATCCGGCAGACCCAAATCCGAGAAAGAGGTACGGTCCGATGTTTTAGTTTGATCGGTTCGGTCAACACAATGTGGTAGTTGTATATCAAGAAATATATACACCGGGGAGAGGCTCGTGCTTCTCCCCGTTTTGGTTTTTGCAAAAAAAGAGACTTGGTAGAATTTCAAACTACCAAGTCTTTTCTGTGTTTTTGTTTTTTATTCGCTCTGCGGATTTTGCCGTTTGTTGCAGAAGGAGCAAAGGGCCCGTCCCTCTTTTGCCGCGTCCTCCAATCGCGTTGCGATGATCGCCTTTGCCTGCTTCAGGGCGGAGCAATCGGCCCAAAGATGGTATTTCGCACCCGTGGCGGTGATATAGACGATGGAATCCTCCGTCAAAGAAAGGTGCGGGGGTTGATTCGGTCGTTCCGTTTGCTCCGATTGTTCCGTTCCGGGTTTCTTATCCCGCAGTACAATGCCCGTTTCCTGCACGGAACGACTCTTTTTTCCTTCTTCGATTCCGATGGCGACGATGAGGAAAAACGCAACGAGAAAGACCGCGATCATGCAAAGATTCTGTATCCAGAGCCGCTTCATACGTTCTCCCTCCTTCTTTTTCCTTTTTGTTTATTATAGCACAAAAGAATCTTTCTGTCAAATTCACGGGAAATCCGTCGAAAATTCTTGACAAATCCAAAAAGAAGTGGTACAATAACACGGTATTCCATCTTTGAGGTGCTTGTTATGAACGGGAAATCAATCCTGACCTTGCCCTATCGCTTTTTTCATAAAAATCCCATTCTATGTCTTGCCTTTTTGCTGGCGGTGGCGTCCGCTTTTTTCGTGCCCCCCGACGGGGCGTACGCGGGGTATTTTGATTTCAATACCCTCACCTGCCTCTTTTGCACCCTCGCCGTGGTCTGCGCCCTGCAGGACGCGCACTTTTTTACCATTCTTGCCGAGCGCCTCGTCCGTCTGACGGGAACCCTGCGCATGGCGGTGCTGTCGTTGATCGTTATCACCTTTTTGGGCTCCATGGTTCTGGCCAACGATATGGCCCTTTTGACCTTTTTGCCTTTGGGGCTGACGGTGCTTCGTTCCACGGACAATATGAAATATCTGGCTCCCGTCTTTATTCTGCAGAACATTTCCGCCAATCTGGGCGGAATGCTTACCCCCTTCGGCAATCCGCAGAATCTTTATCTGTATTCTCATTTTGAAATTCCCGCGGGGGAATTCGTTCAGATTATGTTTCCGCCTTTTTTGATGGCGGTAATCTTGTTGACGGTGTGCGCCTTTTGCTTCCCTGCCCGCAGACTGATCCTGAAGGTGCAGACCCCGGGAAAGCTGATGACCCGAAAAAATATCTTTTTCCTCATTCTGTTTGCCTTTTCCGTGGCCATCGTCTTCCGCTTTTTCCCTTATTGGGTCGGCTTGATCTCCGTTCCCGTCTGTCTGTTCTTTACCGACCGCAAGGCCTTGGGAGAGGTGGACTACGGACTTTTGATGACCTTCGTTTGCTTCTTCGTCTTTGCGGGGAATCTGTCCCGTATTGACGCGGTGCGGGAATTTCTTTCGTCCCTTCTGGCGAAAAATCCGTTGCTGGTCAGCATTGCCTCCTGCCAGGTGATCAGCAACGTGCCCTCCGCGGTGCTTCTGTCCAATTTTACCACCGATTACGCGCCCCTTTTGGTGGGAGTCAATCTGGGTGGAGCGGGGACGCTGATCGCTTCCCTGGCCAGCTTGATCACCTTCCGCAAATACCGCAAATACGCCCCCGGAAATACGGTTCGTTATACGTTGCTTTTTTCTGCCTTCAATTTCGGGTTTCTGCTTCTTCTGACCGCGGCGGAATATTTCATCCTGTACGGATAAGTCCGTTTCGTTGCATAAAATGCGGAAATGAATGAAAAACATACGGGTTTGCGGAGATTTTTTGCAAAAAATCTTACAAAATTTTTAATTTTTTCCTATTTCTATTGAAAAATCCCGCGCAATGGTGTAATATAGTCTGTGTATTTATAAATTTTATTGCCGAAAGGCAGATAAGGAGAAATGATATGAGAGTTTACAACTTCGCAGCCGGTCCTTCCACCCTTCCTCTCGAAGTGTTGGAACAGTGCCGGGCAGAAATGCTGGATTACAACGGCACGGGAATGAGCGTCGTGGAGATGTCTCACCGATCCAAACCCTTTCAGGCTGTGAACGACGAAGCCCAGGCTTTGCTCCGTGAATTGATGAACATCCCCGAGAATTACTACGTTCTCTTCGTTCAGGGAGGTGCTTCTCAGCAGTTTGCCGCCGTTCCTCTGAACCTGATGAAGAACAAGAAGGCCGATTACATCGTAACCGGTAACTTTGCGGGGAAGGCTCAGAAGGAGGCCGCCATTTACGGTGACGCCGCAGTGATCGCCTCCTCCAAGGACAAGAACTTTACTTACATCCCCGACGTGGACAAAATCACCTTCCGCGAAGGCATCGACTACGTTCACATCACCTCCAATAACACCATCTTCGGTACCAAGTACAACAAATTCCCCGAAGTGGACTGCCTGGTTGCCGACATGAGCTCCAACATCCTCAGCGAGCCCGTGGACGTTTCCAAGTTCGGCCTGATCTACGCCGGCGCTCAGAAGAACATCGCCCCCGCAGGCGTTACCCTCGTCATCGTTCGCAAGGATCTGGTTGACGATCAGGAGCCCCTCGCTTGCTGCCCCACCATGCTGAAGTATTCCGTTCAGGCTAAAGAAAACAGCCTTTACAATACGCCCCCCTGCTACGGCATCTATATGGCCATGCTCATGTTCCGTTGGCTGAAGAAGATGGGCGGCGTTGCCGAAATGCAGAAGATCAACGAATACAAGGCAGGCCTTCTGTACGATTTCATCGACAACTCCTCCTTCTACACCAACCCCGTGGAAGTGAAGGACCGTTCCATCATGAACGTTCCCTTCGTCACCGGTTCCGAAGAAATGGACGCTAAGTTCGTTAAGGAAGCCGCCGCGGCCGGTCTGGTTTCTCTGAAGGGTCACCGTTTGGTTGGCGGTATGCGCGCCTCCATCTACAACTCCATGCCCGTGGACGGCGTTAAGGCTCTGATCGAATTCATGAAGAAATTCGAAATGGAAAATAAGTGAGGTTTGTTCCATGAATAACATTTTGACTCTCAACGCCATCAGCGATAAGGCCAACGTGGCGTTCAACGAAAATTACACCCTCGGTTCGGACGTTTCCAATCCCGTTGGGATCATGCTCCGTTCCTTCAATATGCACGAATACGATCTTCCCGCCGACGTGATCGCCATCGCCCGCGCCGGTGCCGGCACCAACAACATCCCCTCCGATAAATACGCGGAGACCGGTGTGGTCGTGTTCAATACCCCCGGAGCCAACGCCAACGCCGTAAAGGAATTGGTCATGGCCGCTCTGCTTCTCGGTTCCCGTAAGATTGCCGAATCCATGGATTGGGTCAAGACCCTGAAGGGCAAGGGAGACGAAGTGGGCAAGCTGGTGGAAAAGGGCAAGAATCAGTTCGTCGGTCCCGAAATTCAGGGCAAGACGCTGGGTATCATCGGACTGGGTGCCATCGGTGCCCGCGTTGCCAACGCCGCCATCGCTCTTGGAATGGAAGTCGTGGGCTACGACCCCTTCCTCTCCGTGGAAAGTGCTCTTTCCATGTCCCGCCACGTGGTTCGCGTCAACGATCTGGACACCCTGATCAAGACCTCCGACTACATCACCCTCCACGTTCCTCTGTTGAAGGACAATAAGGGCTTCATCAACGCGGATATGATCGCCAAGATGAAGGACGGCGTGGTTATCATCAACGCCGCTCGCGGTGAATTGGTGGATAACGAATCCATCCTCGCCGCCACCAAGTCCGGCAAGGTTGCCCGCTACGTGACCGACTTCCCCAACGACGCTCTCATCGGGGAAGAAAACATCGTTTGCATCCCCCACCTGGGTGCTTCCACTCCCGAAGCGGAAGACAACTGTGCCGTGATGGCCGCCCGTCAGCTGGTGGATTACATTGAAAACGGAAACATCGTCAACAGCGTGAACTATCCCGCCTGCGCCTGCCCCCGCGCCGGTGCTATGCGGATCTGCGTTCACCACGTCAATCAGCCCAGCATGATCGCCCAGATGTCCACTATTCTCACCGCAGAAGGGGTCAACATCGAAAACCTCCTCGATAAGAGTAAGGGCAATTACGCTTACTGTATCATCGACACCAACACCCACGTTTCCGAACATACCGTGGAAGCTCTGAAGGCCGTCGAAGGCGTCTTCCGCGTCCGCGTCATTCACTGATTGTAAGTCAATAAAACGTAAACCTCCCACTCATCACGAGTGGGAGGTTTGTCGTATTGACCTTTAATCTTTATGATCGCGATATTTGTTATAGCCACCTTCACATATAATATCTTCTGGAATTGGATCGTCGACAGAGAGTCCGTAAGCCGTGTCGCAAAAATACTTTATGCTTCCATCCTTCATTTGAAGCAATATGCCGGAAGCCTGCTTACCGCAATCGTAGTTTACATCAATTACGCGGTTAACATTCGGTATAGTGTGCAGAAAATCTGTCAGCTCTTTATCTTTTTGGTAGCAATAGTATAAATCAAAGGCGTTGACTAAGTACAAATCTGTTCCACTTCTAAAGATTAAATCGTAATATGTTGAATCGGATTTTCCACAGTAAACGGTATTTTTCGGCATGGAATAAGTCTTGATTGCTTTATTATATTGCCAAAGCTTTATTTCTCCTGTCTCTTGTAAGTAAGTTATTGTATAGGAGGGAGAAGCAACGATGATATCTTTATCAGAACTGTCAATGTGAAGTGTTTTAATTCCACTATAAAAGCCAGTAGTACCACCACTTGGATTGTCTGTAAAACGGTCATATTGTATCTCTCCGTCATAATCAGTATACCAAAGTAACCAGGTCCTGGAGGATCTGTTCGACGCACGGAATAGAACAGGATAAAAACACTTAACGGGTCCTTTCTCTTTTAAGTAGAATGTGATAGAATGAGATTCTCTTTTGATTTCGCTATAGTTAAAAGAGGAAAGTACTTCCCATTCTTTATCAGAAAAAAAGAAATCGTCTTCACCCAGAGTGGCAAGTCTTTTATATACTTCCTGCCGATACGCGCTTAAATTTTCGTCGTCATCGTCGCTTTCTTCGGGGAAAGCGGAAAGATCAATTTCCTTGTTTTTGTCGGAGGGGGTTGTTTTGTCTGTGCTGTCGGAGATTTCGGTGTTCGCCTCTACGGAAGAAGTGCCGCTGACCGCTTCGGTGTTGGGTTCCGTGGAGGTGGATGTGTTGTCGGTGCAGCCGCAGAATAGGGTGGTTGCAAGGACGAGGAGAAGGACGAGGGTAATGAGTTTTTTCATGCTTTTTTGCTCCTTTTTTCTTTTTTTTCAGGTGTTTTTATCGCGCCTCGTTTTATGCATAAAAAAGGGCGCCAACCGAAGCTGACGCCCTGAAAAACGCAAACTCCGACTGTCGCCAAACAAGTTGAAATCGGACAAGGGTTTTTTTACCACACGCCAACCTCACGGAATTTGCGTTTTTACCGAAATTCACAAAGATTTGCGTGCGAAGAGAACGTAGTTCCCCTGTGTGCAGAAAACTACCTTGTCTCAAATATTCAACTTGCTTGGCGTTCTTATTGTATCACATTTTTTTGATTTTGTCAACATAAGGGAGAAGAAAATACGGAAAAAGTGGGAGGAATTCGGAAAATTTTCCCGTAATTCTTGACAAATACCGTTTAATATGTTATGATATAATATATTAGTATAACGGTTTGTGCTTTTGCACTTGATTGGGAGATATTATGAACGATCCGAAAAATACCGAATCCCGCCTCGCCCTCGTGGGGCTTACGGTGCTGGTGGTGTGTTCCTTCCTGGCCTTTGCCATCATCTTTTTTGACGCGGGGAACCTGTTTTCCTCCTCGTCGGACACCCCTTCTACCGACCAGGTTTCCACCGATGAAAGCTCCGATCCGTCGGACAAGATTCTGGCGGATATTGCCGAGGCGAAAGAGAAGCTGGAAGAATTCCAGGGACGGCTGGATTCCCCCTATCTCATGCCCGTAAACGAGCAGTCCCCCATCCCCGAAGGATATACGGTGGATCTGATGGTCCTGAGTCATACGGACGGGTCTCTGTCCTTGGATAAGGCCGCAGCCTCTGCCATGAACGCCTTTTTGGCCTCTGCGGAAGGGGTCGGGTATCACGTTTCTTTGGAGGCCGCTTACCGCTCCGAGGCCCAGCAGCAGAAGGTCTACGATGAAAAATTCAAGAGCTTTCGGCAGGCGGGCTATTCCGTGACCGAGGCCAAGGAGCTTGCCACCGCCGCCGTGGGTTCGGTGAACCATTCGGAGCATCAGCTGGGGCTTGCGGTGGATTTCAACCCCAAGGACCTGGAGCAGGCGGGTGCCGACGGAACCCTCTTTAAGGATTATCTCAAGAAAAATATCTATAAATTCGGCTTTATTCTCAGTTATCCCGCCGGTGGGCAGGACAGTACGGGACGGGATCCCAACGGATGCCACTATCGCTACGTGGGGCTGGAGATCGCCGAGGACATGAACAACCGCGGGTACACGCTGACGGAATATCGGGGGTATCTGCAGAACCAGATCACGTATTATCAACAGCAGATTACCATGCTGGAAAAACAGTAATATAAAAGGAGTTTTCCGATGAGCTTTCAAACGCACTTCCCGCAACGGGGGATACCGTTGCCATTATGCACACCTCCATGGGGGATATTTCCGTCAAGTTTTTCCCCGAGCAGGCTCCCAAGGCCGTGGAGAATTTTGTCACGCACGCCAAAAACGGCTATTATAACGGCCTGATTTTTCATCGCGTCATTCCCGATTTCATGATTCAGGGGGGCGATCCCACGGGCACGGGTTGCGGCGGAGAAAGCATTTGGGGCCGGCCCTTCCCCGACGAGTTCTCCCGTCAGTTGTTCAATTTGCGGGGCGCTCTTTCCATGGCCAACAGCGGACCCAACACCAACGGAAGCCAGTTCTTCATCGTGCAGGCAAGCACGGTGGATCCCCGTATGATGGCCCAGGTTCGGGAGATCTATCCCGAAGAAGGCGCCGCAGACTACGCCGAGCTGGGCGGAACCCCCTGGTTGGATTTCCGTCACACGGTTTTCGGTCAGGTCTTTGCGGGCATGGACGTGGTGGACACCATCTGCGCCGTTCCCCGCAACGGAATGGATAAGCCCCTGGAGGACGTGGTGATCCAATCCGTGGAAGTCCTTTCTTATCAAGCGTAAAAAATATTTATTCATAAAACGGAGGTTACTCTTATGAAATTAGGTGTTCTTGCAGTTCTTTTGGCCGATCTTCCCTTGAAGGATGCGTTGGCTTATCTGAAAAATGCCGGCGCTCAGATGGTGGAAATCGGCTGCGGCGGCTTCCCCGGGAAGGCTCATTGCGATCCCGAAATTCTTCTGAACGATGAAAAGGCCTTTGCCGAATTCAAGAAGACCGTGGAAGAATCCGGACTGGAAATTTCTGCCTTCTCCGCCCACGGCAACGCCGTTCATCCCAACCCCGAAGTGGCCGCAAAATTCCACAAGGATTTTGAAAACGCCGTTCTTCTGGCAGAAAAAATGGGCGTGGATCGGGTTGTTACCTTCTCCGGTTGCCCCGGTGACTGTGCCGAATCCAAGCATCCCAACTGGGTTACCTGCCCCTGGCCCGAAGATTTCCTGGAAATCCTCGATTATCAGTGGAACGAAGTGCTGATTCCTTACTGGAAGAAGGAAGTGGAATTCTGCCGTGCTCACGGCGTTGACAAGATCTGCTTTGAAATGCACCCCGGCTTCTGCGTATACAATCCCGAAACCCTGCTCCGTCTGCGGGAAGCCGTCGGCCCCGAAATCGGCGCAAACTTCGATCCTTCCCACCTGATCTGGCAGGGAATGGATCCCGTCCGTGCCATCTTCGCTCTGAAGGATTGCATCTTCCATTTCCACGCCAAGGACACCAAGATCGACAAGTACAACACCTCGGTCAACGGCGTTCTGGATACCAAGCATTACGGGGACGTGGCGGGTCGCGCCTGGTCCTTCCGCAGCGTGGGCTACGGCAACGATACCAAGTATTGGAAGGATATTGTCAGCGCTCTTCGCACCATCGACTACGATTACGTCATGAGCATTGAACACGAAGACTCCCTCCTTTCTCCCAAGGAAGGTCTGCGTAAGGCCATTTCCGTCCTGCAGGACGCCATTACCTTTGAAGGTAAGGGCGAAATGTGGTGGGCTTGATTTTTTGACGAATCCAAGTTTCCTCGCCTCGTAAAACGGGGCGGGGAAGTTCCCTTATTCCGTCATTTTTACGGACGGAAACGCATATTTTTTACCGATTGGAAGTGTGGAGATGGATTGGGAATGCTTGCGGGCGATCTGTGAGGACTGTCACCGCTGTCCTTTGGGGCAGGGGAGAACCAATCTCGTCTTCGGTGTGGGGAATCCCCGGGCGGAGATTCTGTTCGTGGGGGAAGGCCCCGGGGAACAGGAGGACCTGCGGGGAGAACCCTTCGTGGGCAAAGCGGGGATCCTTCTGGATAAAATGCTTGCCTGCATCGGCTTGAGCCGAAAAGAAAACGTTTATATTGCCAATATCGTCAAGTGCCGTCCGCCTCATAATCGGGATCCCCTTCCCGAGGAACGGACCGCCTGCCTTCCTTATTTAAGGGAGCAGACCCGTTTGATCCGTCCGAAGATCATTATTTGCCTCGGAAAAGTGGCGGCAACCACGCTGATCGATCCGAATTTTTCCATTATGCGCTCCCACGGCGTGTGGTACGAACGTAAGGGCTTTTGGATGATGGCCACCTTTCACCCCGCCGCCCTGTTGCGAAACGAAAATCTGAAGCGGGACGCATATCAAGATCTTCTCCGAATCCGCGAAAAGTATGAAGAACTGACCGCGGAGACAAAAAAAGAACCGCCCGTTGCGGAAACGGACGGCAAAAAGGAAGAAACGGAGAAGTAAAACATCTGTTATTATGATACCTGAAATATCCTGCGAAAAAGCACGAACGGTGCCCCCGTTCCGAAAAAACCGTTCGACCTTTTTTGCAGAAGGAGGATTTTATGAACCGAGATGAAATTTTGGACAACGGAAAGCGGATTCTGCAGACCGTGAGTGAAAAGGCCTGCGATCTGGCAGACGCGGCACGGGTGCGGATTAAAATCGCCAATCTGGAGAGCGATATCAGCCTGAAGACCCGTCGTCTGGGCCGTCTGGCCTGCAACGCCATGGACGAAGGCGTTCTGACCATGGATGAAGAAATGCAAAAGGTTTATAACGAAATTACCGACCTCAAGCAGAGAATTGCGGCTCTGAAGGGGGAACTTTGAGATACCTTCTGATTTGCGCCATGGCGTCGGAGGCGGAAGGCTTCCGCGCCATGCTTGCCTCCCGTACCGACGAGGAGATTCTGGGACTGCGTTTTTCTTCCGGCTTTTTGGGAGATACCTCCGTTACCGTGGTTCAATGCGGCGTGGGAAAGGTGAACGCCGCCCTCTGTGCCCAAACCGCTCTTTTGCGCTTTTCGCCCGACGTAGTGATTAACGTGGGGGTTGCCGGAGGCGTTGGGAAGGGCGTGGTGACCGGCCACGTGGTCGTCGCCTCCGACACGATACAATACGATTTTGATCTGACCGCCATCGGAGAAGAGGACGGTCTCGTTTCCTCCTGCGACGGGGATCTTTCCCGGAATCTTTACCGTGCCGCCTGCTCCGTTTTGCCCGAATCCCGGGTTTCCTTGGGGCGCATCGCCACGGGAGACCGATTCGTGGGGGATTCGGAAACCGCCGCGCGGATTCGGGATCATTACGGGGCCCTTGCCTGCGAAATGGAAGGGGGCGCCGTGGCTCAGGTCTGTGCCCGTGCGGGCGTTCCCTGCGGCGTTCTGCGTGCCATTTCCGATAACGCAAACGAGCATTCCGAAGTGGATTTTCCCACCTTTTTGGCTTCGGCCGTTTCCGATACCGAGAAAATCGTGCTGGCCTATTTTTCACAGAAAGTCTGATTGATTATGAACGCTTCTTCCGAGAAACAACCGGTGCGCCGCGGCTTTATGCTGGGGGCGCTGATTCTGTCGTTGTCCGGATTTTTGTCCAAGCTTTGCGGCGCCATCTTCAAGATTCCCCTCACCAATCTGGTGGGCATGGAGGCTATGGGGTATTTCGGCTCCGCGTACGCCATTTACAATTTCCTTCTGGCTTTGGCAACGGCGGGAATTCCCACGGGTATTTCCACCATGATCGCCAAATCCATCGCCCGGAAAAAATATAAAGATATTTCCACCGTTCTGAAAATTGCCGCCATGATCTTTTTGATCTTCAGCTCGGTTTTGACCGTCCTTGGGTTGGCCTTTGCGGGCCCCTTGGCAGAAATGATGAACTCCGCGGACGCGTATTGGTGTATGCTGGCCATTATGCCCGCCGTGTTCTTTATTACCGTAGTGGCGATTTTTCGCGGGTTTTTCCAGGGGCATAACAATATGGTCCCTACGGCCGTTACCAACGTAATCGAGGCCTTTTTGAAGCTCGTGGCGGGATACGGTTTCGCTTTGATTCTGCACCTGCAGGGATATTCCCCTCCCGTGGTGGTGGGGGGTGCGATGGCAGGGGTTACCTTCGGAACGATCATCTCCGCCCTGTTCATGCTCATCCGTTATATGACCCGCGGGGTTTCCTACCGTCTCACGGTTTCCGACTGTCTGCACGACGAGTCCACGCCCCGTAAGACGCTGACCAAACAGTTTCTGGGCATTACGTTTCCCATTATGCTCTCTTCCATCACCGCAAATCTGATGAGCGCCCTCGACGCCTTTTTCGTGGTCAACCGTATGGAGCTGTATATGACCTCCTCGGAAGCGAATCTGCGCTGGGGATGCTACAGCAGCGGTGCGCTGACCATTTTTAATTTGCCTTCCTTTTTTATTATTTCCATCGGGACCAGTCTCGTGCCCTCCATTTCCATGGCGTATGCCCGCAAAGATAAGCCGCTGGTGAAGAATACGCTGGACTCCGCTTTGAAGTATTCCGCAATCCTGGCGTTCGGCTTCGGCTTTGGTCTCAGCGCCGTGGCGGAAGGGGCCGTGCGTCTCTTTTACGGCAGACAGTCGGAGGAGGCCATTGCCATTGCGACCGTCCTTCTGGAAATCGTTTCCTTCGCCTTGGTTTGTGTGGGGCTTACCAACGTCACCGCATCGATTCTGCAATCGGTGGGAAAGGCACACATGTCGGTCGTCTCCGTCGCCGTGGGGTCGGTGGTTAAAACGCTGTTTACGTTTTTGTTGGTCTCCATCCCCGGAATCAACGTCAGCGGAGCGCCCATTTCCACGAATATTGCCTATCCCATCATGCTCTTGATGAATCTGTTTTTTATCCGCAAATACTTGGATTATACCCCGAAAATCGGCGAGGTGCTTCTCAAGCCGCTGCTTTGTGCCGGCGGGTGCTACGGAGCAGTAAAATGCGTTGCGTGGCTGATGGGGGACCTTGCTTCCGCAAAATGGGCGGTTTTCCCCCAGATCATCGTGGGTGTAATTGTGTATTTTGCACTAATTTTTGCGCTAAAGTTATTAACTTTTTGTGAGATTCGTAAAACTTTCAAAAAAACCACTTCAGCCTCTTGAAAAAGTCGAGAAAATAGTGTAAAATATGTATATAACCCCCGGTTTTCCCTGCGCAGCTTGAAAAATCGGGGCTTTCTTCCGCGTATATATCAGCGGAAGGTCTTCGTTGCATTCTACCCGGAAAGACGGGGCATGAATAAAAAAAATTTTTCTTAAAAGGAGAAAAGAAAATGAATAAGTTCGAACTGATTTCCGTTGTTGCCAACAAACTGGGCGTCAACAAGAAGGTTGCCGCAGAATACCTCAACGCTTATCTGGACACCATCGCTGAAACCCTCGCTGCCGGTGATAAGGTTCAGCTGGTTGGCTTTGGCAACTTCGACGTTCGCGAAAGAGCCGAAAGAGAAGGCCGCAACCCCCAGAAGCCCGAAGAAACCATCAAGATCCCCGCTACCAAAGTTCCCGTTTTCAAGGCCGGCCGTATCCTGAAGGATGCTGTGAAATAAGAAATGCGTCTTGACAAATATCTGAAGGTGTCCCGTCTGATCAAGCGCCGTACGGTGGCCAGCGACGCCTGCTCCGCTTCCCGCGTCAGCGTGAACGGAAAGGTGGCCAAGCCCTCCTACGACGTAAAGGTGGGCGATATCCTTGAGATATCTCTCGGTGTTGCGCCTCTGAAGGTGGAAGTGGTCCGCGTGACCGAACACGCCCAGAAGGCGGACGCCGACTCCATGTATCGTGTCATAGATTGATCCTTTGCCTCATACCTTGGTAGGGTAGAGGAGTGATTTGGATGAACGATGCGCAAAATCTCGTGCTTCAAAACCGTTCCGCACTTTCCGTAACGGGAGTGACCGACGTGTTCGGCTTTGATGACACCGTTGTTTCCATGGTGACAACCCTTGGCGATCTGCAGGTGAAGGGGAACGCCCTTCGCATCTCTCGTCTCTCTTTGGATGTCGGTCAAGTCGATATCGAGGGCACGGTTGATTGCGTGGAATACACAAAACTGAAGCGAAAAAGGGAATCCTTCCTCGCCCGCGTTTTTAAGTAAGGGGGCAGGCGAGGAATGGTTCTGTCGAATTCCCAGCAAGCGGCCGTATTTCTGTGGTCCCTTTTGTTTGGAGTGGGACTCGGAGCATTCTTTGACGTGTTCCGAGTTTTTCGCCTTTTCGTTCGGTGCTCCGCAGTAACGGTTCTGTTTCAGGATCTGTTCTGCTTCCTTACTGCTGCTTTGGCCTCGTTTTTGTTTATTTTTGAGGTCAACGACGGAACGGTACGACTCTTTATTTTAGGGGCTTTTCTGGTCGGCGCCGTCGCCTTTCGGATTTCCGTGGGGCAGCTCTTGACTTGCCTTTGCAGGAAAATTAAAATTCTTTTTCGGCAGCGCAGGCCGTTGCCGGCACGACACACACAAACACAAAAAATTGAGGAATAATCGGTGCGTAAAGTAAAACGTTTGATTCAGGTCTTTCTGATCGTCGTCTTTGCCGTCTGTCTGATCAATTTCGTGGTCAAGAAAATCGATATTGCCGCAACGGATGCAAAAATTGACGACGTCAAGAAGCAACTGGTTGCTACGAAGGTCAATAACGGCGAATTGCAGGGGTTGTTGGATAATATCGGCGATTTGATGCAGGAAATTGCAGAAGATACGCTTAAGATGGGTGACCCCGGCGTGAAGGTTTTTGAGTTCATCCCCGAATAAATCGGATTCGTATTTTTAGGAAGGAGAAAGGTGCGGTTGCGGAGGCAACCGTGCTTTCCGTTTCGTATGGCAATTGAAATCGGTGCAATTTTGGAAGGAAAAGTGTCCGGTATTGCGAAATTCGGCGCCTTCGTGACCCTGAGTGAAGGAAAATCCGGATTGGTTCACATCTCCGAAATTTCAACGGGGTTCGTGACCGACGTCAACGAGCATCTTCACGTGGGGGACGACGTAAAGGTGAAGGTCTTGGGAATCGACGAAAAGGGACGGATCAATCTGTCCATCCGTCAGGCCCAGCCCAAGCCCGAAGCGCCTGCGCGTCCTTCGCGGCCTGCCCCGACACAACAGCGGCGTCCCGAACCGGACACCCCGTTCTTTTCTTCTGAGTCTAAGGGCCCCGCTTCTTTTGAGGATATGCTTCAGAAGTTTAAGCAGGATTCCGATTCCAAACTTTCCGATCTGAAGGCCAAAGAAGACGGCCGCGGTCGGAAACGCTCCCGCAAATAAAACAAAATAATAAAATCCTTCTGCATCGTCGTGCAGAAGGATTTTTTTTGCTTTTGTTTCAGACAGATTCCGAAAGGCGTTTCTTTTGTTTTCGCAGAATGATTCGGAACGCCACGAATTCCGCAATTGCGGTAACGGCCCAGGAGATTGGATAGCAGAGGAAGAGCATGGGCAACGTGTGGTACTGTTCCTGAGCGAATATGGTGAAAATCCACCCGATTCGAAGACCGCAAACTCCCAAAACCGAAATGAGCATGGGGGAGATGGAGGCACCCATGCCTCGCAAAATGCCGCTCATGACGTCCATAATGCCGATGAGGAAATAGGGGAGCATCACGTATTGCATCCGAATCATGCCCTGGGCGATTTCTTCGGTTGCGCCGGGAATATAGAATTCCAAAAGGGTTTCGCCGAAGCCGTAGAACAGAAGTCCTGCAGCAATGGCGATTACCGTGGCGCTGGTGATGCAGATTCCCAGAATTTTGTTCAGATTTTCGTAACGGCGGGCCCCCACGTTTTGTCCCGTAAAGTTCAAAGCCGTGTGGTGGAAGGAGTTGACCGCGGTGTATACGAAGCCTTCCAGATTTGCGGCCGCCCCATTCCCCGACATGACGATTTCTCCGAAGGAGTTGATGGAGGATTGCAGGATTACGTTGGAAATGGAGAACATGGACCCTTGAATTCCCGAAGGAATTCCGATGCGCACGATCTTAAGCAGAGCGTTTTTATAGATCTTGAATTTACTCAGCTCCAACTTGCAGCAATCGGTTCGCTTCGCCAGCTTGTAGAGCATCATAAACGCGGCAAAGGCCTGTGATATGATCGTTGCCAGCGCAACTCCCGCCACGTCCATGTGGAAGGCCGCAACAAACACGACGTTCAGCACTACGTTGATTACGCCTGCCAGGGTGAGATAGATCAGCGGGGTTTTCGTATCGCCTGCCGCACGCAGGATGGCGGCTCCGAAGTTATAAACGAGGGGACCGAGAATTCCGCCGAAATAAATCTGCATATAAAGAGAGGAGAGGGGAAGGATCGTTTCGGGCGTTCCCATCCAGGTCAGAAAGGTTTCGGAGAAGGTTACTCCGATGACGGTCAGAAACACGCCGCTGATCAAGGCTGCGGGAATGGCCGTGTGGATGAGTTGATGTACCTCCTTTTTGTGGCCGGCGCCGAGGGCTTGTGCCACGGACACGCCCGACCCTACCGAGAGCCCCATGAACAGATTGACGATCAGATTCGTCAACGCACCCGTTCCGCTCACGGCCGCAATGCATTTTTCTCCGTTCTCCGCGAATTGACCCACGATGATCAGGTCCGCCGCGTTGAAGGCCAACTGTAACAGTCCCGTCAGAATGATGGGGAAGGTGTACAGTAAAATGTTTTTCAGAAAGGGGCCTTGCAACATGTTGATTTGTTTTTGCATGGTTGATCCGTCCTTTCGTAAGATCCCCTTCATTATAACCCCGCAAACGAAAAAAGTCAAGCCGAAAGGGGCGGTTCTGCAAAAAGGTTTGAAAAATGTCACAATCCGTTTTTCGGAACAAAAAATAAACCGAAATAAATGAGATTTTCCTTGAAAACAACGGGAAGATTGCGTCCTTTTTTTCGGATTCTCTCGTTTGTTTTATACCGTTTCGGTATATTCATGCATCAGACGGTTGACAAGGATCGACGGATATGCTATAATGAAAGAAAAAAAGTTGCATCTGCAACGATTGCATTTGCAACGAAAAAAGGAGTGTGGACCGTTTGCCCTCTCTGATGTGGTTGTTGAATACGGTCAGCCGTTGTGCGTCGTTGTATCACGGGGACCGTTTGCGGAATACGGACCTGCGACCGCCTCACGCCCGTTGTCTGGTCGGAGTTTGCCGTCATCCCGGACTTTCCCAGGACGGGCTGGCGAAGCATCTTTGCCTGGACAAAAGCCTCATTGCGCGCCATTTGGCGTATTTGGAGGAGCACGGGTACGTGACCCGTTCCCCCGGTGCCGACAAGCGGGTCTTGTTGGTCTATCCCACGGAAAAAGGGGAGGCGATTTGCCCTCGGATCCGGGAGATTTATCGGGATTGGAACGCGTGGCTGATTTCGGAGTTCACGCCCGAGGAGCAGGAGCAGTTTGCCTCTCTGCTGGAGCGGGCGAGAAATCGCGCCGTTTCTTACGTGAACGGGGAGGGTGAAATGCCTCCTGCAGGCTCGGAAGGGGAGGTGGAACGATGAAATTGATGCTTCGTTATCTGCGTCCTTATCTGAAAAGCGTGATTTGGGTGCTGATTATCAAATTCCTTGCAACCCTTTCGGAGCTGTTTTTGCCCTATATTCTCAGTTATATTCTGGACGACGTGGTCCCGCTGGAGCGGGCGTCGCTGATCTTTCTCTGGGGCGGCGTGATGATTTTGTGCGCCCTTGCGGCCTTCGGGTTGAATGTGTGGGCCAATCGGGGCGCGGCGGCCGTATCCCGTGACGCTACGCGGGATATCCGACACGATCTGTTCGAAAAGATTCTGGGGCTTTCTTCCCATCAGACCGATGCGTTTACCGTGCCCAGTCTGGAGTCGAGAATCACCTCCGACACCTTCCACGTGAGCCGTTTTCTCGGCATCATGCAACGCATGGGAGTTCGGGCGCCTATCCTGCTCTTCGGCGGAATTATTCTGACCGCCACCCTGGACTGGAAGCTGATGCTGGTCATGCTCGCCGTGTTGCCCTTGATCTTCTGTGCAGTGTTTTACATCTCCCGCAAGGGAATTCCCCTTTACGGCGACGTTCAAAAGCAGGTGGACGGCATGACGCGGGTGGTACGGGAGGATTCCAAGGGGATCCGCGTGATCAAGGCTCTTTCCCGGGTGGATTACGAGCGTAATCGCTTCGACGAGGTCAATGAATCTCTGGTTCGTGCCGAGAAGAAGGCGGGGATCACCATGGCGGCCTCCAATCCGTCCATGAACCTTTTTCTGAATCTGGGCATGACGGCGGTGATTTTCGTGGGAGCGTTGCTCATTGCCCGTGACAACGGAACGGAGGTGGGCGTCGTTACCGCCTTTACTCAATATTTTACTCTCATCGCCAACGCGTTGATGGCTGTGACTCGCATCTTCGTCATGTATACCAAGGCCTCCGCTTCGGCCCAACGCATTGAGGAGGTTTTGCAATGTGAATCGGATATGCCCCTGTTTGACAAGCGTGACTATCCCGATCTTCCTTACGACGAGCAGAATTATCTCGTTTTTGATCACGTAAACTTTTCTTACAATAAAACGAAAAACAACCTGACCGATCTGTCCTTTTCCATCCCGAAGGGCGGAACGCTGGGCATCATCGGGGCTACGGGAAGCGGAAAGTCCACGGTTCTTCAGCTTCTGATGCGGTTCTACGACGTGGATTCGGGCTCGGTTCGCATCGGCGGACGGGACGTTCGCACCGTTCCCTTGGGTGAGCTTCGTTCTCTCTTCGGCGCCGCCCTGCAGAACGATATTCTCTTCTCGGGCTCCGTGGAGGAAAACCTTACCTTCGGACGTGCCGTGGAGGCGGATCGCCTGCGCTCCGCCGTGGAAACGGCCCAGGCTGCGGAATTCGTGGATCAGTTGGCCGATGGCCTAAATTATCAATTGACTGTGAAGGGAACCAACCTTTCGGGCGGCCAGAGGCAACGGTTGCTGATTGCCCGTGCTTTGGCCGCAGATCCCGATATTCTGATTCTGGACGATTCCTCTTCTGCTCTCGACTATAAGACCGACGCCAATCTCCGCAGCGCTCTGGCCAAGCGGGATTCGGACGCCACCTGCATCGTGGTGGCACAGCGGGTCAGCTCGGTTATGAATTCGGACAAAATCCTCGTTCTGGAGGAAGGGGAAGCCATTGCCTTCGGAACCCACGAGGAATTGATGAAATCCTGCGACGCATATCGGGAAATCAGCCATTCACAGATGGGGGGTGCCATTCTTGAGTAGACCTATGGGCGGACCGCGCGGAATGGAAGGTCCTTCGAAAAAACTGGATCGCAAAAGCGGAATCAAGGTGCTCAAGCGGATGCTTTCCTCTCTGTTCCGTTATAAATGGCTGGCGCTTCTCGCTTTGTGTATGATGCTGCTCTCCAATCTTTTGGCCCTCTTCGGCCCCTTGGTTTCGGGATACGCCGTGGACTCCATGGTGGGCGACCCTTCGGGGAAACTCATCTGGCATCCCTTGTATGACCTCTGCCGTTCCTTTTTCGATTCTCCCGCCGTGGGGGAAGTTCTGTATTACTGCGTTTTGATGGCGTTACTCTACGTGATTTCAGCGCTCCTGTCCTTCGGATTGGCGTCTCTGATGATCGTAATCAGCCAGAAAATCGTTTCTTCCATGCGAAAAGACGTTTTTCACCATCTGACCACCCTGCCCGTGCGTTACTTCGACGGACACGCAACGGGGGATATTATCAGCCGTATTTCCTACGACATCGACACCATCAATACATCTCTGTCTCACGATCTTCTGCAGATCTGCGCCAGCATGGTGACTCTGGTGGGGTCTCTGATCGTCATGGCGTCCATTTCTCCCATGCTGCTTCTCGTCTTTGCCGTCACCGTGCCTCTCTCCGTATGGTTTACCCGACGCAAGACCCGCAAAATTCAGCCCTTTTTCCGCGCCCGTTCGGGTAAATTGGGGGATCTGAACGGATATGCGGAGGAGATGCTTTCGGGTCAGCGGACGGTACACGCCTATCATCGGGAGGCGGACACCCTCAACCGCTTTGACGAAAAGAACGAAACGGCGGTGCAGGCCTATTATATGGCGGATTATCACGCCGCCGTCATCGGGCCTTCCGTGAACTTTATCAACAATCTCTCCATTTCCCTCGTCACCATCTTCGGTGGGCTGTTCTATATGCTCACCGTCTCCCAAGGGGAGGCCAACGTGTGGCCCCTGATCGCCATCAGCATCGGGAACGTGACCTCCTTCGTGCAGTATTCCCGCAAGTTTGCAGGCCCCATCAACGAGTTTGCCAACATTATGAACGAAATTCAGTCTGCCATGGCGGCGGCGGAACGGGTCTTTGCCCTTCTGGACGAACCCTCCGAGCCCACCGATCGGGAAGACGCCGCCGTTCTGTCCGACGTGAAGGGGCAGGTGGAGGTTCGGGACGTGGAATTTTCCTACGTGCCCGAGAAAACCGTTCTGCACGATTTCTCCCTCAACGCACCCCCCGGCACGGTGACCGCCATCGTAGGCCCCACGGGAGCGGGGAAGACCACGGTGATCAATCTTCTCATGCGTTTCTATGACCCGCAAAAAGGCACCGTTTCCGTGGACGGACGGGAGAACGGCTCCGTCACGATGGAATCGCTGCGCAAGGCGTATACCATGGTTTTGCAGGATACCTGGCTGTTCTGTGGAACCGTCCACGATAACATCGCCTACGGACGGGACGGAGCGACCCGCGAGGACGTGATTGCGGTGGCGAAGGCGGCGCGGATCCATTCCTTTATCGAACGCCTGCCCCAAGGATACGATACGGTCCTGTCCGACGACGGCATTAACCTTTCCAAAGGGCAAAAACAGTTGATCACCATCGCCCGCGCCATGCTTTCCGATTCTCCCATGCTTATTCTCGACGAGGCCACCTCCAACGTGGACTCCCGTACCGAGCAGCAGATTCAGCAGGCCATGCTCTCTCTGATGAAGGGACGTACCTGCTTCGTCATTGCTCATCGGCTGTCTACCGTACAGAACGCGGACAACATCCTCGTGGTCAAGGACGGTACGGTTATCGAGCAGGGCAATCACGAACAGCTCCTCGCCTCCGGCGGATTTTACAGCAAGCTCTACAATTCCCAGTTTGAATGACAAAAAAGCCCCTCTTCGGAGGGGCTTTTTTCTGTTTCGTCTTTGTGACATTTTTTTACAGAGGCTTGTTTTTTTCTCTTTTTTGTGTTATACTGTAAAATGGAAAAATTTCGAACTCCAAAAGGAGATTATGATATGCGCAAAACCAAAATCGTTTGCACCATCGGACCTGCCTGCTCCGACGAAGAAACCCTGAAGCAAATGTGTCTGGCGGGGATGAACGTGGCCCGTCTGAACTTTTCCCACGGCACCCACGAGCAGCATCTGAAGGTCATCAACACCATCAAAAAAGTGCGGGAGGAGTTGAATCTTCCCATCGCCATTCTGCTGGATACCAAAGGGCCCGAATACCGCATCAAGACCTTCCGTGACGGAAAGATTACCCTGAAAGACGGCGACACCTTTTCTCTCACCGTGGAAGACGTTGTGGGGGACGAGCATCGGGTTTCCGTGTCCTATACGGGGATGATCAAGGATCTGAACGTAGGCGATCGGGTTCTGATCAACAACGGCCTTGTGGTTCTGGAGGTAAAGGCTCTGACCGAAACCGACGCGGTTTGCGAGGTTCTGGCGGGGGGCGTTTTGTCCGACCGCAAGAGCATGGCCTTCCCCGACAAGATTCTCAATCAGGTGTATCTGAGCGAGCAGGATAAGAAGGATCTTTTGTTCGGTATTGAGCAGGGGGTGGATTTTATTGCCTGCTCCTTCGTGTCCCGTCGGCAGGATCTGGTGGATATCCGCAACTTCCTCACGGAGCAGGGCGTGGAAATTCCCGATTTGATCGCTAAGATCGAAAACCGCGCCGGGGTCAATAATATCGAAGAAATCTGCGAAGAATGCGGCGGTATCATGATCGGCCGCGGAGATATGGGCGTGGAAATTCCCTTTGAAGAACTGCCCGGGATTCAGAAAAAACTCATTACCAAGTGCAGTCTTTTGGGTAAGCGGGTCATCACTGCCACGGAAATGCTGGAATCCATGATTCACAACGTGCGTCCCACCCGTGCGGAGATCACCGACGTGGCCAACGCGGTCTACGACGGCACCAGCGCCATCATGCTTTCTGCGGAAACGGCGGCAGGGGAGCATCCCGTGCTGGCGGTACGCACCATGGCGCGGATTGCGGAGCATACGGAGCAGAACATCGATTACGCCACCCGCTTCCATTCTTCCACCTTCCAGATTCAGAATATGCTGGACGCCATTTCCCACGCCACCGTGGGCATGGCCATCGATATCGGAGCGAAGGCCATCGCCGTCTGTTCTCTTTCCGGGTCCACGGCGCGGATGGTCTCCCGTTTCCGTCCGCCCATGGATATTATGGGGTTGACCACCGACGAGGGTACCTGGCGGAAGCTCTCCCTTTCGTGGGGGATTACGCCCATCATGTGCGAAACCTTCAATTCTACCGACGTTTTGTTCTACGCCGCCAAGCGGAAGACCAAAAAGACCTTGTCCCTGCAAAAGGACGATCATATCGTCATCACCGGCGGGTTGACCAACGGATGCTCGGGGAATACGGACCTGATCAAAGTGGAAACCATCTGATTTTTTGAATTCCTGGAGGGAGGATCTGCCATGAAACCGCTGAAAATGATTCCCGCGTTCAAGGATTATCTTTGGGGCGGGGAAAAGCTGAAAACCGAATACGGAAAACCTTCTCCTCTTACGCCCACGGCGGAAAGCTGGGAGCTGAGCGTCCATCCCGACGGCCTTTCGGTGATCTCCGAAGGGGAGTTTGCGGGAAAGACCCTGGCGGAGGTGATTTGCGCAAATCCGTCGATTCTGGGCACCGCTCGCAAGAGTGACGAATTGCCCGTTTTGATTAAATTTATCGACGCCGCCGACGATCTGAGCATTCAGGTCCATCCCGACGACGCCATGGCCCGCGAATGGGAAGGGCAAAACGGAAAAACCGAGATGTGGTACGTGGTGCAGGCGGACGAAGACGCAACGATCGTCTACGGCATGAAGGAAGACGTGGATCAGAAAGCCTTCGCGTCGGCCATAGAAAATAATACGGTTCTGTCTCTGCTCAATCGGGTGCCCTCCCGAAAGGGAGCGTCCTTTTTCGTGGAGGCGGGGACGGTTCACGCCATCGGAAAGGGCAATCTGATCGCCGAAATTCAGCAGAATTCCAACGTGACCTACCGTCTTTACGATTACGCACGGCGGGACAAAAACGGGAACTTGCGGGAACTGCATGTGGAAAAGGGCGTGCGTGCCGCCACGTTGCAAAAAGTCAAAGAGCACGCGTTGCCCGACTGCAGTGATCAAAGCCGACTTTTGGCAAGTTGCCCCTCGTTTCAGGTGCGGGAACGGAAAATCGACGGCACCTTTTTGGGCCGCGTTTTCCCCGAAAGTTATCTGTGTCTGATCTGCGTAGACGGATCTTTCGTTTTGAACGGAACCGAATTTTCCGCAGGGGAGACGGTGTTCTTTCCCGCCGATTCGGGGGAATATTCCTTGGAAGGTACGGGGACTCTGTTGCAGGTGACCCATCCTCCCCGCTATTTCGTGGGGGTGGACCTGGGAGGCACGAATATCGCCGCCGCCCTGGTGGACGAATACGGGGTGATCTACGGTCGCTCCCGTCGCAAAACCCGCGCCCCCAGACCTTATGGGGAAATTTTTGACGATATGGTGGCCTGCGTGTGGGATGCGGTTTCCGCGTCGGGGCTCAAGCCCGAGGATGTGGAAGCGGTGGGGATCGGTTGTCCCGGTGCCGTCAACAAGGAGACGGGGCGGATCGATTTTTCCAATAATCTGGATTTTTACGACGTTCCTATTTTGGAATATATGGAAAAAGCCCTTGCAAAGCCTATTTACGTGGAAAACGATGCCAACGCCGCCGCGTGGGGAGAATTCCTCGCGGGAAGCGGGGCTGCGGTCTCCGATATGGTGCTTTTGACCCTCGGAACGGGGGTGGGGGGCGGTATCGTTACGGAAGGTCACCTTCTGACGGGCGCCTGGGGCAACGGGGCGGAATTGGGCCACGTGGTCATCCGTACGGACGGCGAGCCCTGCACCTGCGGCCGCAAGGGATGTCTGGAAGCCTACGCCTCCGCAACGGCTCTCATCCGTCAGACGAAGGCGGCCATGAAGGCCCATCCCGAAAGCACGCTCTGGCAGGACGTGCAGGGGGATTTGGACAAGGTCAACGGAAAAACCGTTTTTGATTCCTCCGATCCCGTGGCTCTGTCCGTGGTGGAGCAATACGCGGAATATCTGGCGGAAGGGGTCGTGAATTTCGTCAATATCTTCCAGCCGGAAATCATCGTCCTCGGCGGTGGGATCAGCGCCTCGGGGGATCGGCTGTTGCCCATTCTCCAAAAAGCGATTGAGGAGCGCTCCTTCGCCCGATTCGGAAAGAAGAACACCCGCGCGGTCTGCGCCACCCTCGGCAACGATGCGGGCATCATCGGCGCGGCGCTTCTTTGGAAAAACGGAAAATAAAATCAGGGGTCGGATGTATTCCGACCCCGTTTTTTACGGATTTCTTCGGTTAGTTGTTTTCTTTCGGTCGCAGACGTTTTGTCCAGTATCCTTTGCGATAGAGGTACCAGTCGATGGCCATGCGGGCGCATTGGTCTCCCGCCACGGCGATCTGGGCGTAGAAGATGTTCAATCCGCACAGACCCACCAGGATCCAGCCCAAAAATACGCGGAAAACCCAAAGGCTTCCAAAGGATGCAATGAGGGGGGATCGGGTGTCGCCTGCTCCCCGCAAGGCCCCTGCGATGGGTTGATGAATGGCTACGGGAAATCCGCAGCACGCGGCAAGGGGAAGCAGCATGGTGGCCTCTTTTGCCACCTCCAGATCGCTGGTAAACAGATGGCACAGCGGTTTTGAGAACAGTACCAGGAGTCCGGTCAGAACGCACATCCACGTGAAGGAGGTTCGGGTGATAAAGCTCGTGTATCCGCGGCATTTGTCCTCCCGTCCTTCCCCCAGGTGAATTCCCATGTAGGTGGTGGAGGCGATGGCGCAGGATCCGCCCACGTTCCAGATAAATCCGCTGATGCGGCTGGCTACGCTGTAAGCGGAGAACTGGATCTTCGGAATCCCCGCGATAATCTTGGTGAACAGTACGTTTCCGCCCTGCAGAATCACCTGCTCCACGGCGGCGGTGGACCCGGTTTTTATCACCCGATTCAGAATCCGCTTCGTGGGGAGGAAGGACTCCTTGAAGGAGAACTGAACGGGTGTCTTTTTTATGGAAATAACGGCAAATGCGAGGATGAACGCAATCACCTGCGAGGCTACGGTGGCGATTGCGGCTCCCTTGATTCCCATGGGTTCAAAGCCTAACTTTCCGAAGATCAGCACGTAGTTCAATCCCACGTTTGCGGAGTTTGCGATGACGTTGTAGTACATGGTGTACTTGGTGATCTTCACGCCGCGCAAGGCCGCGCTGATGTTGTAGGTCATGAAGTGGAAGAAAAAGCCGATGGAGATAATGGAGAAATAATCTCTTGCTCCTTGGAATACGGCCGGATCCTCACAACCCATAAAATGAACGATGGCGTCCGTGCCGAAGAAGCAGATTAGGGACAGAATCAACCCCAGTCCTCCCGTGACCAGCAGGGTTTGCTGGGCCGTGATCTTCGCATCTTTGGGGGATCGGCTTCCCAAAAACCAGGCAACCGTTGCGGTGGTCCCTACGCAGAAGGCGTTCATGACGTTGAGCAAAAAGCCCGAGAGGGACGTGCAGATTCCTACGGCGGCAATGGCCGTGGCTGCATCCGGGGAATGCCCCAGCATGGCGGAGTCTACCAGAGAAAAGGTATGGGAAAGCAATGCTTCTGCCAACGCGGGCAGGATCATGAAAATGACCGTTCGCTTTTCCGCTTTGCTCAGGGAATACTTGGCAAGTCCTTGCGTTTGCATCCGAAATTCCTCCTGTTTCCCGGGGTAAGAAAGGTTTTTGATATGCAAAGGGAGAGTCCTGCTTTGCGGCAGAACTCTCCGGTTATTACGATTGCTTCCGTTCGTTTGCTTCCTTCAGCTTGTTATGGCGGCGATTCTTGACCTCTTCGGACATGGGGTGAATTTCCCCTGCGGCCTGCAGGGCCATGCGGGTGAAGACCGGCCCGAACAGTTCGTAGATCAGAACGGCAAAGAGGGTGATGTTGCGGATGATGGCTCCGCTTTCGCCCAGGGCTTGCGCCGCAATGGTGCACATTCCCAAGGCAACGCCTGCTTGGGGAAGCAGGGTGATCCCCAGATATTTACAGATGGCAGGGCTGCATTTCGTCGCCTTTGCGCTGCCCAACGCTCCAAAGTATTTTCCGGCAGAGCGGGCAATGATGTAAACCAAGCCGATGAGAATGACGCTTCCGTTTTGCAGAATCCCCAGATCCAGTTCCGCGCCGCTGATCACGAAGAACAACGCGAAAAGGGGAGAGGTCCATTTGTCGGACCGTTCCATCAGATCGTGGGACAGAGGACAGATGTTGCAGAAGATCGTTCCCAGCATCATGCAGACCAACAGAGAGGAGAACTGTACGTGAACCGCGCCGAGATGGAAATCGATCATGGAAAGGGACACGGTGATGAAAACGAAGGCAATGGTCAGATTCAGACGGTTGGTGTTGGAGTTGAACAGCTTTTCCAGATGGGTGAGAATCCAACCCATGATGGATCCGAGAATCAGGGACGCCAGAATTTCCACGAAGGGGTTGACCAGAATGGAGATCAAATCCACGCTTCCTTCCGCAACGGCACGGGCAACGCCGAAGGAAACGGCGAAGATCACGAGCCCTACCGCGTCGTCCAGGGCAACGATGGGCAAAAGGAGCTTGGTCAAGGGACCCTTAGCTTTATACTGACGGACCACCATCAGCGTGGCCGCAGGGGCCGTAGCCGTGGCAATGGCACCCAGAACCAGTACGGTGGGCAGGTCCAGCACGTCGGGCATCAGCAAATGGAGACCGAAGAGGGCAAGGTCCACGAAAAGGGTGGCCGCCAGGGCCTGGAAAATACCGATAACCAGGGCCTGTTTTCCCGTCTTTTTCAGTTCCGAAAGGCGGAATTCGCTCCCGATGGAGAAGGCAATGAATCCCAGCGCGATTTCGGAAACCATTTTCAGGCTTTCCACCGCTTCCAGGGAGGTGAATCCGATTCCGTCCTGATTCAGCTGTCCCAGACAGAAGGGCCCGATCAGGACCCCCGCAATCAGATACGCGGTAACCGAGGGTAATTTCAAGGGCTTGAACGCCCGCGTCATCAAAAGCCCCGCCAACAGGGCAATGGAGACGGAAAGTAACGTGATTTCCATAAGATGATCTTCTTTCTGTTATAATGTCGTGTTGAAGCTCAAGGTTCGTTCTTGATATGCCGCAGCATATATCATCCGTCGCAGACGGATCTCGTATCGAAGATATATCATCCGTTCCGAACGGAACGGATATCATTGAAACAACCTCTTCTTGCGAAGAGGTTGTTTCGTTGGCGTACCCGAAAGGATTCGAACCTTCGACCTTCAGAGTCGGAGTCTGACACTCTATCCAGCTGAGCTACGGGTACAGATCATTCAGTTGAGAAATTCCACAGAAGAGTATAGCACATTTTGCGGCCGATTGCAAGTGTTTTTCTTCGAATGTGCGTTTTTATTCACAAATCAAGGGCTATTTCGGAGGGGAAAACCCTTCCGTTTTCTTCCGGGGAAAAAAATCTTCGTTTTCCCCGTGGTTCTGCGGATTTTTCACCTTAAAACATACAAAAAAATTTGTCGATTTGACACGGATTTGTCATACATAAATGATACACTTTTCTTGCTTACTTATAAATATAGTTGGAAGAGCCATACTTCGGTGATCCCCCGGTGGAAAGTCAACTCTTGGAAACGCAGCCAAAAGAAATGAATCTCGGTTCAAGACTGCGGCGAAGAAAGGATTGAAAGAAGCGCAATAATCTTTTTTTTGGAGTGGTGAGCATGAACAAAGAAAATGTCATCATTGAACTCGTGGGAGTTTCTAAAGTCTACAACGAAACCGTCGCTGTAGACGATTTTAATTTCTACGTGAAAAAAGGCGAATTCGTTTCGTTTCTCGGTCCTTCGGGATGCGGGAAAACCACGACCCTGCGTATGATTGCCGGGTTTGAGCGTCCCACCGAAGGGAAAATCTTGCTGAACGGAAAGGATATTTCCGAACTTCCCCCCTACGAACGCCCCGTCAATACGGTGTTCCAGAAGTACGCCCTCTTCCCCCATCTGGACGTGTACGACAACGTGGCCTTCGGTCTGAAGCTGAAAAAGGTTCCTTATGAAGAGACCGACCGCAACGGAAACAAAGTGACCAAGTACCGCAAGCTGACCAAGAAGGAAATCGACAAAAAGGTCACCGAAGCCCTGAAGATCGTGGATCTGGAGGAGTTTGAGTGGCGGGATATTACCACCCTCTCCGGCGGCCAGCAGCAGCGTATTGCCATTGCCCGCGCCATCGTTAATGAGCCTCAGATTCTGCTTCTCGACGAGCCTTTGGGTGCTCTGGACCTGAAGATGCGGAAGGAAATGCAGCTGGAGCTGAAGGAAATGCACCGCAAACTGGGCATCACCTTCATTTACGTGACCCACGATCAGGAAGAAGCGTTGACCATGTCCGACACCATCGTGGTTATGAAGGACGGTCAGATCCAACAGATCGGCACCCCCGAGGATATCTACAACGAGCCGAAAAACGCCTTCGTTGCGGACTTTATCGGCGAGAGCAACCTCTACGAAGGGGTTTATATGGGCAACCGCAAGGTGCGTTTCCTCAACCATATTTTTGATTGCGTGGACGATTTTTCCGCCAACGAGAAGGTCAACGTGGTGGTCCGTCCCGAGGACGTGAAGTTTGCCGAGGCGGGCAAGGGCATGATCGACGGGGTTCTGACCTCCAAGGTCTTCAAGGGAATTCATTACGAATACGTGATGATGGTGGGGCGCAACGAGGTCACCATCCAGTCCACCAAAAACGTGGAGATTAACGTCCCCGTTTCGGTGAACATTGCCCCCGACCTGATCCATATCATGAAAAAGGATATGCTTTCCAACGTCTACGACGACGCCTACATCGACAACGATAATCGGGTGGTTATTGCGGGCGGTGCTTTCGACTGCGACGTGACCCAGCTGATTCCCGGCTCCGTGCTGGACGAAGAGGGCTACGTGATCGCCCCCGACGGAAAGAAATACGATTTTAAGGATGCCGACGTTTTTGCCGACGTGGCCTTCTCCGATATTGAAATCGTGGACAACGAGGACGGCGGTGTGGTCTGCGGCCGCATCGTTTCCATGATCTATCTGGGCAACCATTATCAGGTTCTGATCCGCACCGAGGACGACGAGGACTTCGTCGTGGCTACGGAATATACCTGGAACGAGGACGACCGCGTTTCGGTTCTCATTCCCGCGGACAAGATTCGCCTCAAGCTGCGTGGGGAGGCGTCGAAATATGTCAAGAATTAAGTTTACCCGCAAGTGGCTTGCCTTTCCTTACGCGGTGTTTATGATTCTGTTCGTGATCATCCCCCTCGTTCTGATCCTCACCTACGCCTTCACCGACGCGGAGGGGAATTTCACCTTCAACAATCTGCTCACCTTCTTCGGAAACGGCTCCAGCATCAATACCATTCTCGTTTCCTTCATCATCGGCGTGGCCAATACGGCAATTTGCCTATTGATCGGCTATCCCGTGGCCTATTTTCTCGCTCATCGGGATCTGAAAATGCCTGCGGTGATGATGCTTCTGTTCATCATGCCCATGTGGATCAACTTCGTGCTCCGCACCGCCGCATCCCGGGACCTTCTGTTCTGGATCGGCATTAACGGAGGCGAATATCCCTATCTGGCAACCATGATCGGGATGGTCTATAACTACCTTCCCTTCGTCATTCTGCCCCTTTACACCACCATGACCAAGCTGGACTACAGTCAGATCGAAGCGGCCTCCGATCTGGGCGCCCGTCCCCGTCAGACCTTCACGAAGGTGATTCTGCCCATGACGGCCCCCGGCATCGTTTCCGCCGCCACCATGGTCTTTATGCCCACCATGTCCTCCTTCGTCATCAGCGACGTAATGGGCGAACGGAAGCTGTCCCTCATCGGCAACAGCATCCAGTTGTATTTTGATCAAGGCCTTTGGCATATGGGCAGTATCGTGGCCGTCGTTATGCTCCTGCTCATCGCCGTGGGTATGTTCGCTACGAAGAACGTACAGAAAGAAGACGACGTCAGAGGTACGATGCTATGAAGAAACCGACCCGTATCTTTGCCCGCGTTTTCGTTTGGGCTATGCTGATTTTGATGTACGCCCCCATTCTGGTTCTGATGGTCTTTTCCTTCACCGAGGCAGATACCATCGGCGTTTGGAGCGGTTTTTCGGTGAATCTCTATCCCCAACTCTTTCAGGATGAAGAACTGATGACCGTGGTTCTGAATACCGTCCTCGTGGCCCTTGCTTCCGCCGCCGTTTCCACGGTTTTGGGAACCATGGGCGCCATCGGGATTCACTACAGCCGCCGTAAGATGAAGGCGGCCCTGGAGGGCGTTTCCCAGATTCCCGTTATGAATGCGGAAATCGTCACCGCTCTGTCCCTGACGGTTTTGTTCGTTTATTTCGGAATCCAGTTCAATTTCCTCACTCTGCTCATCGGTCACGTGGTGCTGACCCTGCCCTTCGTGGTGCTCAGCATCAATCCTAAGCTGCAGCAGATGGACCCCAACATTTACGAGGCGGCGCTCGATCTGGGTGCCCGTCCCTCCCACGCTCTGCGGCGGATCATTCTGCCTCAGATCATGCCGGGGATCTTCAGCGGATTCCTGCTCTCCGTCACCTTGTCTCTGGACGATTATATTATCACCGCCTTCACCCGCGACACCTCCTTTTCCACCCTGTCCACCTACGTTTACGGTGCCACTGCAAAAGGAGCCTTGCCCCCCACTCTGCGGGCACTGACCACGGTGATCTTCGTCTTTGCTTTGATTATTTTGGTTGTGATTAATGTTCGTTCGTACCGTAAGAAGGAGGCCGCACGATGAAAAAACGTCTTTTGGCTCTGCTTCTTTTAAGCGTCCTCGTCTTAGGTTGTTTTTCCGCCTGCGGAACCGAGGAGGAACGGGTCCTGCGGGTCTATAACTGGCAGGATTATATCGACGAAGGGGACGACGAAACGGCCTCGGTCCTCGAAGATTGGGCGGCGGATTACTACGCCCGCACGGGGATCAAGGTTCGGGTTCAGTACGATACCTTCGAAACCAACGAAACCATGCTCAATACCCTGAAAACGGGAAAATCTCAGTACGATCTGGTCTGTCCCTCGGACTACGTGATCCAAAAAATGATCTCCGCCACCGAGAACGGCACCGACGAGAATCTGGCGCTGGAAAAATTCGATTATTCCAAGCTGGAAAATTATAACAACTACGTTTCTCCCTACATCAAGCAGGTCTTCGAAGAAAACGGCTTTGACGGATACGCCGTAGGCTATATGTGGGGTACCGTTGGGATTATCTACAATCCCGAATACGTGGACGAAGAAGACACCAAGTCCTGGGAGATCATGTGGAATCCCAAGTACAAAAACCGTATCACCCTCAAGGACTCCGTGCGGGACGCCTATATCCCCGCCATGTCCAAGGTTTATCGGGAAAAAGTTCTTGCTTTGGATGGGTTGAACCTCTCCGAGGAAGAATACCGCAAGCAGCTGGGCGATCTGATGAACAGCACCGCCTCCGAGGATATTGCTGCCGCAGGGGACGCTCTGAAATCCATGAAGGACAACATCTACGGTCTGGAAGTGGACAGCGGCAAAACCGACATCGTGGCCGGGAAGATTTACATCAACCAGGCCTGGAGCGGCGACGCGGCTTACGCCATTTACGAGGCGGAGGAGACCGCAGGGGTTCAGCTGAACTTCTCCGTCCCCGAAGACGGAGGCTCCGTGTGGTTTGACGGTTGGGTTATGCCTAAGGGGGCCGATACGGAATTGGCTCACGATTTCGTCAACTATCTCTGCGCGCCCGAAATTGCCGTGCGGAATATGGATTATATCGGCTATACCAGCATCGTTGCGGGGGATGAGATCTTCGACTACGTTCTCGATTGCTACGCCGACGAGGAAGGGGAATATACCGTTGATCTGACCTACTATTTCGACGGGACCCTCTCCGAGGATTATTATTCCGAGGACGGAAAAATCCTCGTTCAAACGGGAGAAATCGGACGGATGTTCTCCGCCCAGTATCCCGAGGAATCCGTGGCAAAACGGGGCTTTATCATGCGGGACTTCGGCGCAAAGAACGAAGAGGTTCTGACTATGTGGGCGGGCTTTAAGTCCAACAACATCGCCCCCGAAATCCTCGTGGCCATCTTCGCCGTCATCATTCTCGGCGCCGCCGCCGTCCTTCTGTGGTTCACCAAACCCAAGCGGGATTCCGCCCGCCGCCGCAAAGAATGGCTCGCCAAGCAGAAGTGAGGTAAGGTGAGGGGTGTTCTTTTCTTTCTGTTCGGGAACAGAAAGAAAAGAACCAAAAGAAAGAAAAGCGATGCCCGATGCAATGCTTGCATCGGGGAAATAAAAAAAGTAAGGTGCATATCACAAGCGTGGTATGCACCTTTTCTTATTCACAGTCAACTGCATCAAAATCAAGCAAGTCTGTCAGCGGTTTCTCCAAAGCCTTTGACAGATAAATCAGTTCAATATCCGTAATGAAGCGCTGTCCCGATTCCATACGCTGGACGGCGTTTTTGTCCACGTCCAACCCGATGACCTGCAATCGGTCCGCTAATTTGCGTTGGGAAAGATTCAGCTCGGTTCGGAATTTCGCAATCTTTTCGCCGCAAACGTTGTTTTTTCCGTTTTTCGTCTTGTTAATAAACATTTTTGTTTCCTTTTTGACATTCAGTGCTTGACATTTTCTTTATTATATGGTATAATGAGTGCAAATATGACATTCACTGAATGTCAGAATTAAAAGGAGAAATGAAAATGGAACGACAAAATGTGGACATGTACATGCTGACGAATGCGAAATATTTTCCTTCAGACAAAGTTATGTACATTAAGGAAAAGCTGAAAAACATGGACGATGAAAAATATGGATTGTTGCTTTCTGTCGAGATGAAAAATCCTACTACGCTGCTGATCCTGTCTTTGTTGGTTGGAAGCTTTGGGGTTGATCGATTTATGCTCGGTGATACCGGAATGGGTGTTTTGAAGCTGTTAACCGGAGGCCTTTGCGGAATTCTTACGATCATTGATTGGTGTACGATCATGAATAAGACAAAAGAAGAAAACTTTAAAAAGTTAATGTCTCTTCTTTGATTTATGGATCGAATTTCCGTATTAAAAAAGCATTTATTTGTTCTTCTAATCTTAGGGTTGCTTTTGTTTTTGTATGATGTTGGTATAGGATGCCCTTTTCTGTATTCTACGGGGATTCCGTGCCCTGCTTGTGGCTCTACCCGTGCAATACTTGCGCTGTTCCGGCTGAATTTTGGGGCGTACTTTTCATATCAGCCTATGGCTCTTCCTCTGCTGGTTGCAACTGTGTTGGCATTTCATGTGACGAAATTCAAAAACAAAAGCGTTGTGATTTCTTTTATAGTTCTCGTTTCTGTTGTAAATACCATTCTGTATTTGATGCGGTTGCTTTGAAAAAGAAAACACATGTTATTTCTGGCAAACAAAGGGGAGACCGTTTTGCGGTCTCCCAAAATATTTTTTTCCCCCGACGGATGCAATCCGTCGGATTCGCTTTTCTTTGCTTACTTTCTTTTCTCGGGAAAAGAAAGTAAGACCGTTTCTACCTCTTCCGGGGAATCGGCCAGATACTCCGGCCGGGCGGCGGTCAGTTCTTCCCGGCTTCCGTAGCCGTAGGTCACGGCTATGGCGTCCATACCGAAGGCGTGCGCCCCTTCCACGTCAAATTTGCGGTCTCCTACCATGATCGCCTTTTGCAGGTCGGTCACGTTGGCTTCTGCGAAAACGTACCGCAGAACGTCCTCTTTTTTCGTCCTCGTCTCGTCCATAGCGGCACCGCCCACGAAGTCGAAATAATCCAAAAGACCAAAATGCTTCAGAATGGTTTTGACGAATTCTTCGGGCTTGGAAGATGCCACCAACAGAGTTTTTCCTTGATTTTTCAAGGCCTGCAACAGTTCGGGAACGTAAGGATAAACCTCGTTCTCAAACATCCCCTTCACGCGGAAATATTCCCGATAAACCTCCACCGCCTCCACGGCTTGTTCCTTGGAAAATTCGTAAAATTCCATAAACGAGTCGATCAGCGGCGGCCCGATGAAGGGGAGAAGGGCCTCCCGATTCTCCACGGAAATGCCGTATTGGTTCAGGGCGTACTCCACGGATTTGGTGATCCCCTCCGCAGGGTCGGTCAAGGTCCCGTCCAGGTCAAACAAAATCACGTCGTATTGCTTCATTGGTTCTCTCCGTCCGCCCGTAATTTTTCCGCTTGCTCCGCGGTGATCAGGGCGTCGATCAGCTCGTTCAGATCCCCGTCCATGATGGACTGGATTTTATATAACGTCAGCCCGATGCGATGATCGGTTACCCGCCCCTGCGGGAAATTGTAGGTGCGGATCCGTTCGCTTCGATCTCCCGACCCCACCTGCGCCCGACGGGTGGAGGTGATCTCCGATTCCTGTTCCTGCCGTTTTTGCTCCAAAATGCGGGAACGCAGAATCTTCATGGCCTTGTCTTTGTTTTTGTATTGGCTTCGCTCGTCCTGACAGTCCACCTCAATCCCCGTGGGAAGATGGACGATGCGGATGGCAGACTCGGTTTTGTTTACGTGCTGTCCTCCCGCGCCCCCCGACCGATGGGTTTCGATGAGAAGATCCTTCGGGTCGATCTGCACGTCCACCTCTTCTGCCTCGGGCAAGACCGCCACCGTGGCCGCAGAGGTCTGAATCCGCCCCTGGGACTCGGTTTCGGGCACCCGTTGCACCCGATGCACGCCGCTTTCGAACTTCATCCGCCCGAAGGCACCGCTCCCCTCAAAGGAAAGGGTCGCTTCCTTGATGCCCCCAAGCTGGGTCTCGTTCACCGAAAGAAGTTCGGTCTTGTAGCCGTTTTTGTCCGCGTACATGGTGTACATCCGCAACAGAGACCCCGCAAAAAGGGCCGCTTCTTCACCGCCCGTCCCCGCACGCAGCTCCAGAATCACGTTTTTCTCGTCGTCGGGATCCTTGGGAATTAAGAGAATCTTTAATTTATCTTCGCAAATCTTCCGTTCTTCTTTTGCGGTCAGCCATTCTTCCTTTGCCAGCGCCCGCAATTCCGCATCGTCGGCGGAAAGCAATTCTTCCGCCTCTTCTTCCTGCTTTTTCCAAGCCTTCCAGCGGCGGAATTCCTCCACCAGTTCCTCCGTCTGCTTTTGCTTTTTGGTCAGATCCTTCAGACGGTTCGGGTCGGCAAGCACCTGCGGATCGCAAAGAAGCTCTTCGTTGCGCAGATAGTTTTGCTCGATTTCGTGCAGCTTTTCAAACATAAAGTCCCTCGTATATTTGAATTTCTTTTTCTATTATAGCACATTTTTTCCTGATATGCAAGAGGGTATCTCTTGAACGGAGTTTCAAAAAAGAGAATTGCGCTCATTTTTAGCCTTCCCCCGGTAGGGGAAGGTGGCACGGAGCCTTTTGCGCTGTGACGGATGAGGTTGACACCGTAAATGTTACTTTGTGACCCGAACAACCCTTCCACCGCTTCGCGGTCCCCCTCCCCTTACACAGGGGAGGCATACTTTTGTGCATCGCTTTTCTTTTTCGCTTCGGTCAAAAGAGTCGCAAAAAACCCCTTCCCCCGCCACGCCGCACTACGGCGACGCGGCGGTCCCCCTTCCCCTTTCCCATGGCGGGAAAGTGGACGGCAAACTCGGGTGCGCGGTTCGTCGAACCTTCTTTCACAGAGAGGTTCTCTCGGAAAGGGGAACAAACGCAAGGCACGGCACATCGGCATGGCTCCCCTTAGTAAGGGGAGCTGTCATCGCAGATGACTGAGGGGATTGACACGGAAAATGTTACTATTCAAGCAAGAAAGCATCTGCGACTGCGTCGCGCGGGTCAATCTCATCCCCCGCAAGCGGTCCCCCTTCCCTTACTAAGGGAAGGCAATTCTTACGTATTGCACGTTGATTGTACATTGTTCTCGATATTTATAGTGCGTTTACCGAAGCATCCTAAAAGTAAAACGGACAGACCATTTTGATCTGCCCGTTTGATGTTTTTCAGAATCGGCCGCTGCGACCTACGCTTCCGTTGCTCCGACCGCCCGAGGAAGAAGAGCTCTCCTTCGGCCGCGGGGTGCGGGTGACGGTGCGGTAGAGGAAGATGTCCCGACTTTCGGTCACGTCCAGACTGCCGTCCTTCAGATAGTTGCGGGCGGCGGCCTGGCGGTGTACCGATTTCAGCTTCGACGCCATGACCCACACGGAGATTCCCGCTACGACAAGGCCGATGACCAACGCCCAAAGCAGGTATTTCACCCAGGGGAAGGGGGCTTCGTAGGCGGTTCCGTCCCGTTCCAGAGAAAGTACGTAATCCATCTGCGACGCAAAGCCGAGGAAGGCCTCTGCGTAATCTCCGTCCTCCAGGGGACTCTGAATTTCCTCTTCCAGAAGATCCAGCACGTCCTCGGTCAGAATCTTTTTTCCGCTCCCGAAGGCGCAGATATCCCATTGACGGGTGGTTAAGTCTACGTAGAAGAGAATGCCGTCCAATTCTCCCGCCAATTCAAGGAGTTTTGCTTCCGAAAGCCGATAGGCAGGCGTACTGTCGGAGGCTCCCGAATATTCCAGAGCACCGTAAACGGAAATCCCGTAAAGGCGATCCAGTTTTTCCAGCGCGGTTTGGATCTTTGCGGAATCCGTGTAGGTGATTTCTCCCGTTTCGTCGGAAAAGGCGATGGCGTCTGCGGAGGCGGAGAGCCCTGCCGTCAGCAGAAGAAGCACCGTCAGAAACATTGCAAGAATCTTTTTCATCGTCGCCCCTCCTTACAGAAAATAGTGCACGAGGGACAGAATCCCGAACCCGACGGCAGAAAGGATCCCCGTCAGACCGAAGAGCCACTTGAACAGGGTGCCCTTATCCAACGGAAGGTCTCCCACGAATTTTCCCGTCTGACCGTTCATGGCAAAGGTGTATTTCTGATCCCGCCAGGTGGTGTTCAGAATCCACACGGGGTACAGAGCATATTTCGCCTGTCCGTTGTTGAGTCGGATATTGCTGTATTCCGTGCGCAGGGTGGAATATCCGTGCACGGTGCTTTCGAAGGTCTGTTCCGTGCTCCGTTTGATGCGTTCGTTGGCTCGGGCGATGCTGTCGTCCGCCGTTACGTCGTATTTGTCGGCCAGATAGCCTGCCAGAAAGGCCGTCTGGAAGTCCATCGCGTCGGAAAAATCGTAAGGCTCGATGGATTCCATCAGGGCGTCTTCCATTTTGGAAGAGCCGTCCACGGGAACCCGTTCAAAGGCCAGAGATCCCGCCCGTGCAATGGCGTAATGTTGGGTTTCGTGATAGATGTAATTGCTGTCCATCCAGGTGCGCAGGCGCGTTCCCCGATAGCGGATGTTTGCGTTTGCTTCCGCATCGAAGAGCCAGAAGGGAACGTAGATTCCCTTGATCTCGTCGATGTGGTTTTCATCCTTGAACACCTTCGGAAGGAGCTTTTTGCCCTTAAAATGGTTCAGAAGGCCTTCCTTCGCCGCTTTTTTGTCATACTTGAAGGGGATGACGAAGTCGGGCTTCAGATCCCCCGAAAGGCGTCCCGTCAGTACCACGGGGTTGTCGCAGTAGGGGCAGGAGGTGGCGGCGGTGTTCCCGTCGGTGACCAGTTCTCCGCCGCAGGATTTGCAGGTGAAGACCTGCAGGCCTTCTTCCTCGCCTTCCTGCCAGGTTCCGCCCATTTCCGTGTTCCATTTCAGTTCTTCCTCGGGGCGGTCCTGCTGCAATTCCGCATCGTAGCTTTTCAGGGCCTCGGTCTCAAATTCCGTATCACAATAGGGGCACTTGAGCTTTTGCAGATTTGCATCAAAGGAGATGGCACCTCCGCAACAGGGGCATTTGTATTCCAATAACGTGTTTTCCATACCGAATTCTCCCGTTCGGGATTATTTCCGATCCGCGTCGGTGAAGGGATCTCCGCACTCGGGGCAGAATTTGGGCGGATTCTTGGGATCGGCGGGAACCCAGCCGCATTTGTCGCAACGGTATTCTCCGGGCTTCTTCGCGCCGCATTCGGAGCAGAATTTGCCCGTATTGGACGCTCCGCAAGCGCAGGTCCAGGAATTGACCTCCGGCTTCTTTGCGCCGCATTCGGGGCAGAAATTCCCCGCCGCAACGGTGCCGCAGGCGCATTTCCAGCCGTTGACCGAAGGCGCCTGAGCCGCCTGCTGTGCGGCTTGCTGCTGTCCCATAGCAAAGAGATTCTGCGCGTTCATGCCGCCCTGGTTCATGGCCATGCCCATGCCGATAAAGCCGTTCATGGCGCCTGCTTCGTTGGCGGCGGCGGTCTTCATGGCTTCGGCCTGAGCACCCACGAGGGTGGCAGCGGCCATGTTGGGATCCTTCATGACGGCAATACGCTGTGCCTGCTTGATCATTTCCGCATCTTCCGGGGGAAGGGTCACCGAGCCAAGGGCAACGCTTACGATTTTCAGACCGCGGAGCTTGACCCATTTTTCCGAAAGGGTATCGTTCATGGCGTTTTCCAGATCTGCGGTATGGTTGAGAATCTGGTTGGGGCGCAGTTCCATTTCGGACAGACGGCCGAGGGCAGGCTGCAAAGCAGAGATAAATTCGGTTTTCAGATGCGAATCCAATTTGTCACGGGTGTAGTCCTGCTCCACGTTTCCGCACACGTTTGTGTAGAAGAGAATAGGGTCTTCGATCTTGTAAGAATAAACCCCCGAGCAACGGATCAAAACGTCCAAGTCCAGCCCGATTTTGGAGTCCACCACGCGGAAGGGCAGGGGATTGGGCGTGCCGAACTTATTGTCGATTACTTCCTTGGTGTTGAAATAGTAGACCCGCTGATCCTTGCCCGTGTCGCCGCCGTAAGCGAAGCGTTTTCCGAGGGTTTTGAAGGTTTCCACGATGCTTTTGCCCAAAGAACCCGCAAAAATGCTGGGTTCGGTGGAGGTGTCGTAGGTGAATTGACCGGGTTCGGCGCAGACTTCCACCACCTTTCCCTGTTCTACGATGATCATGCACTGTCCATCGGCTACGGCGATTCCCGAGCCGTTGGAGATCACGTTGTCGCTGCCCTTGGTGTTGGAGGAGCGGCCCGAAATGCGTTTTTGTCCCTTCGTGACCAGCACGTCTGCGTCCAAAGCGTCGCAGTAGAAAAACTCTTTCCATTGATCGGCCAGGGTGCTGCCCAAAGCGCCGATGCCTGCTTTAATAAGTCCCATAATAAATACTCCTTTCGTATGAAAAACGGATATATTAAATGTGTATTACTTGCGTACGGTGTACCGTTTTACGGTGATAAAAATGCGATCCTTGCGGCTGTGTCCGCCGATTTCGGAGACCACCACCCGTCCGTGTCCCCGCAGGGAAATCACGTTCCCTTGCTCCACCGATGCGGAGGGAGAGTCTGTTTCTTCCCAGTTGAGGGTGATTCCTCCCTTTTTGATTAGTTCGGTCATCTTCGTCCGTGCCATGGAAAATCCTTCCGCGGCAACGCAATCCAGTCGAAGAGAGGGAACGGTAAAGGTCTTTTCCTCGTAGGCCGCTTCGGGGACTTCTCCCAGCTCGCATTCCCGGGGATGAAAGGCCTTTCGTCCTGCCTTCGTAAAATTCTCCAAAAGAAAAGGGGCGATGCCTCGGTCGCAAATCAGTTTCGGGGGATCGCTTTCCGCCAGAATGTCCCCCACCTTTTCCCGACGGATTCCAAGGCCGATGAGGGCTCCCAGAATCTCGGGGTGGACGGGATATTCTCCGCGGGTGTTGAGGGAAAGAACCGTAATGGGAAAATCAATATTTTCAAACCGTTTCGGTATAAAAGCGCCCATCTTCCGTTCTGCCGATTCGTATCCGCCCCAAAGCACAAAATTCAAAAAACCCACGGATTGTGCGGTTTTTTGAGCAATCCTTTGCTCTTTGGGGGAAAGGAAATCGGTATAAACGGGGCAGTTTCGCTTTTCCGCCAGCCGTATGGCGTCCTGAAGGCGGGCAATCAGTAGCTTTTCTTCCTCGGAGGGGTTGTTTTTCATTCGGCATCCTCCTCGGTCTGCGTCACTTCCGCCACCCGCTCTTCCATCCATTCGTAGCGACCGATCATCCATTCTTCCAGATATTCAAATTCCTCGTCGGGATCTTCTACCATTCCCTTCGGCCAGCAGTTTGTTTCCCGTTCCCAAGCCCCCGTTTCTTCCAGATAGGCACGGTGGGTTTCAAATCGGTTCAGAACCGACTCCAGAGACAGAACGCCTCCTTGTGCGGAAAGCTCCTTCCAGCGGTTCAGAACGGTCTTTTTCGCACCGTTTACGTCCCGTTCCAGATATTGCTGTAGCAAACGGAAATCGTCGATGTAATCGTTCTCGTAATCATCCCGAAAACAGGGGAGATCCAGAACGCTGGTTTCATTTTTGCCGTATCGGTAACCGAATCCGATGTCACAGTCCCAGGGCGTGACGGTGAAGACCGCGTCGTCGGCGTTGGGATCGTTTGCCGACCAGTAGAGGTTTTTGCCCCGATTGTCCCGCAGGCTGAAGGCGGTGAGGAACAACCAGTAGTCGGTCAGATTTTGGTGATCAAAGTTGGCGGTGGCGTCCTTGAAATATTGAGGAAAATCGTCGGATTCCGCCGTGGCTTCCACCAGATCGTAAAAAATACCCCAGGTTTTTCCCGTTACGTTTTCTTTGGGATAAACCACCTCAAAGTCCATCCATGCGGCGCCTTGCGGGAATCCGTTGTATTTGTCAAACAACGTTCCTTCCCAGTTGGTTGCCTTGATCAGCACGCTGTTTTCCTTGTCCAGCCCCAACTGCTTGCGGTCAACGGGTTCGATCAGATCGTACAGGCCTGCGTAATTGCCGTTCAGAATAACCTCTACGTATCTGCCTTGCGACGCCTTGTTTTGATCGGACATTTCGTTCCAGATTTCCGTAGCAATTTTATTGTGCATTCGGGTGTGGTCAATGTACAGGGCGTCCAATACCCAGTCGTTGTCGCTCCGCAAGCCCAACAGGGAAACGTCCCGCGGGGTTTCGTAATCCTCTTCCCGCAGATTCAGCTTATACGCCTTTTTGGGAAATCCGGCGGCAGAGGCACCGCGGGTATGAATGTTTGCGTAGCTTTCCGTAAAGGGGGCCGTACCGTTTTCCTTCCAGTTCGCGTTCCGAAGGGTAATCGTGCAGTTTACGTTCGAACTACCGATGCCCACTTTTTTTTCGGTGTTGATGGTCATGAAGGGCATGGTGGTGGTGACGATCAACGCGTCCTGGTATTCCGTGTCACTGTATACGGTCAGGCGATAGGCGCGGTTGTTTTCCGCAATAAAATAAGAATAACGGTCAATGGGATCCTGAAAAACGATGGAAAGATCTTCCTCCTCGGTTCCGATCACGTCAAAGGCGATGCCCGTTTTTTCGGTCAGGCTTCGTTCGGAAACCGAAAGATAATACTGATCGCTCTTTTTGTCGTAGGCAATGGGATATCCGTCCGCCGTAAGGGTTTGGATCAACTCCCGATTTTCCTTCCGTCCTTCTTTTACGGTTCCGTAGGGTTCTTCCCCCGTAATGCGGGGAGAGCGGATCACCGTGGCGGGATCGGTTTCTTCCGGCTCGGGAAGGGGTTCTTCGATTACGTTCTGCGGTTCGGACGTCCAATGAACGCACAGAACCGTCGCCACCGCGACAAGGGAAAGCAACACGACGGCAATGCAAAGGCCGAGGATGAGTTTTCTCTTTTTGTCCATAAAAAACCTCTTGACAGAATAGAATACTACAATTATATTATAATCGAGAATTCCGGATCTGTCAAGAGGAAAACTGTGATTTTTTTCGTGCAGAAAATCGGGATCATCCTTCGAAGGGGGGATATTCGTTGCAGAGCAGGTATTTTGCCGGTTCGTCTTCTTCAATGGGGGAGAAGCGGTCTCGGCTTTCGTAAAAGCGGTTGTCGTTTACGTCGTCGTTGCATTGGGAAACTTCGCCGACCAAAACCGTTCCGCAGCCTTCTTCACCCCGGAAAGAGTGATAAAGACGGCGGGGCATGGTCATGCTTTCTCCCGGGCATAGGCGAATGACCGATCCGGCAGGCACCGTATAATGCCGTCCGTCAACCTGTACGGTTACCTCTTCCTTGGAGAAATCGTCGTCTTCGGAAGCATTGTATACCTGAATCAGCAGATTTCCGCCGCCGCGGTTGATAATATCTTCCTGCTTGAAATGGTGGAAGTGGTAGGGGGTGACCTGCCCTTCCTTGACGATCATGATTTTTTCCGCGTATACCTTCCCGTTTGTTTCTTTGGGATCTCCGTTTCGAAGGGTAAACAGGAACAATCCCAGATTGTCGAAGTCCCCGCCTCCGAAATCGGTCACGTCCCAGCCAAGGCCGTTGCGGCGGATTTCGTCGTATTCATGATTTTTGCTTTTCCATTCTTCGGGGGTGAAATAGGCAAAGGGGGGAAGCAGAAACTTGTGCTCCCGGAAAAGGGCACAGGCTTCGGTGATAAGTGCGTTGATCTCAGATCGTTTCATGGAGGTTCTCCTTGTTATAATAGGCGTATATCCCTCTGCGGGAGAGGGATATACGAGATGTCGATTATACTTTTGCTTTGATCAGAGCGTTGATTCTGCGACGGAGATTGAGGATGAACTCATCTTCGTGGGGATAGGACTTGAAGGTGATGGGTTCGATGCCTTCTTCCAGCACTTCCATGGCTTTTTCTCTGCCGTAAAGGCTTTCCAGCAGCTTCAGCGCACGCATATCCTGCAAGCCTTCGTTGAAGACCACCTGACGCAGGGAGGAGAGGGGCTTGCCGTTTTCGCCGGGATAGACCACGAAGTTGTCTCCCGAAGGAACGAAGCCTTCCCCATCGGTGCAGACGTAGGGATTGATGGTGGCGTAGGAATACTGGTTGTTGTAGAAGTTGAAGCCCCATTGCAGGAAGCCGTAGATGTTATACTTATAGAGCTGGAGCCCCAGAATACGGTTGCGGGCAGAGGGCATGGAGAAGAAACGGTTGGATACGTCCACGCACTGGCTGCAGCAATAGTAGGTCCAAAGCTCGGGGACGTTATGTTCCAGGAAGGGTTCGATATGGTTGGTGCCCGGAACGGGATGATCCACGAGACCCTGTTCATAGAAAGCGTACTTGGACAGAGCGTCGATCATGGGATAGCCCTTGATCAGAGGAAGCAGGAATTCGCTGAGCAGCTTGTACTGTTCCAGATGCTTCTCGTTGGGCTCGTCGGAAAGGTGGAACCAGCAACGCTTGTCCGCACCGTTCTTTTCTTCCTTCATGTATTGGATGAAGGCGGGAATCAGCTGGGTGAGGAAGTTCTTGTAATCGTCTCCCGCCGCTTCGGTATCCCAGCCGAAAATGCGTTTTTCTTCTCCGTCCACGGTGGCGACTACCTTGGGGCAGGCTTTGGCGCCCCATTGAGAGTAGAAATGGCAGATTTCGAAGGCCTCGATGCCTACCTTGTCGCACAGATCGACCCAACGGCCCACGTTGGAGAAATCGAAGGTATACTTGTCGCCTTCCTTGACGATGCCAACCAGCTGGGTGGTGGGACGGTATCCGCCCACGTAGGTGTCCAGTTCGGGGGTCAGAAGGGGCGTGAGAATCATGTTCTGGCCGTATTCCTTGGCGCTGACCATGAAGTTTTCAATGATTTCCCAGTGCTTTTCGCTCCAGGCTTCCACGTTGTAATACTGCATCAGACAGTCGGTATAGAACCACTGGGTCAACAGCATTTCCTGCTTGGGAAGCTCTGCGTTGATGATCTCCACTTCGGTTTCCACCGCCGCTTCCACCGCACCGCCTTCGGAGACGAAGGACAGCTTGATGGGATAAACCCCTGCGTCCACCTTTCCGTCGGGAACGACTTCAATCCACAGAGCGTGAAGATTGTTGTCGGTGACCAGACGGTCGTTTTCGCGGATGGGATCCAGCAGATCGGGGAAGAGACCGGGCTTGGTGCACAGATAGTTGTCGTCAATGCGGTTTTGATACACGGGCATGGCCGAGGGAATCTGCTGAACCTTGGTGATCTTCAGGCAATCTGCCAAAGGAGATTCCACGTTCAGATGAACGATAACCTTTGCGTCTACCCGTTCGCTGCGATCGTAGCAGACCTGGAAGGAATACCGTTCGTTTTTCAGCATGGAAATCGCACCGAGGGCTTTTTTGCTCGGAACGGTTTCATCCAAAAAACATTTTTCCAGAGAAGAGATGATTTTTGCTCGTAACATAACGAAATACCTCCGATTTATTATACGTTTTCTTTGATTTTCCGGTTGATGCGCTCCCGCAGATTCAGAAGCCATTGGGCGGACTTGGGATAATTCTTAAAGGTGATGGGCTCGATTCCCGCTTCCAGCAGGGCCATGGTTTCTTCCCGTCCGCAGAGGGATTCCAGCAGCTGCAGAGCCCGCAGATCCTGCAACGCGTCGTAAAAGACGGGTTGACGCAGGGAGGGCCAGGGCTTGCCGTTTTCGCCGGGATAGACGGAATAGGTGTCGCCCGAGGGAACCCAGCCGTCTCCGTCGGAGAAGAGGAAGGGATTGATCTTCGCGTAGGCGAGACGGGTGTTGTAGTTGTTGTAGCCCCAATGCAAAAAGCCCTTGATGTTGAATTTATAGAACTGAAGGCCGATGATGCGGTTGCGGGCCGAGGGCTGGGCAATGGCCCGATTGGAAAGCTTCGGTCCGGCGCCGCAGTAATAAGACCAACGGTCTTCGATATCCCGTTCCAGGAACTCGTCGATGTGTCCCGTGTAGGGTACGGGATTCTTTACCAGTCCGTTGTCGTAATATTCCACGTTGGACAGGGCGTCCATAACGGGATAGCCTTCCAGAAGGGGGGCAAGAAAGTCGCTCAGCTTCTTGTACTGATCCAGATCCTTATCGCTCGGTTCGTCGGAAATGTGGAACCAGCAGCGCTTGTCCGCGCCGTTTTTCTGCTCCTTCAGATAGGTCAGCATTTGGGGGATCAACGCGGAAAGGAAGGCCTTGTATTCGTCCCCGTCGGAGGGGGTGTCCCAGCCGAAGATCCGTTTCTTCTTTCCGTTCACCGTGGCCATAACCTTGGGACAGGCCTTTGCTCCCCATTGGGAGTACAGATGACAGATTTCAAGATAGTGAATCCCCATCTTGTCGCACAGATCCACCCAGCGCCCCAGGTTGGAAAAGTCAAACGTGTAACCGTCGTCGGTCTTGGTCACGTCCACCAGCTGGGTGGTGGGGCGATAGCCCCCCTTGTAGGTGTCCAGCTCGGGGGTGACAATGGGGGTCAGGATCATGTTCTGTCCGTATCGAACGGCGTTCTGCATGAAGCTTTCAATGATCTTCCAATGCTTTTCGCTCCAGACGCGCACTCCGTAGCGGTCCATCAGGCAATCGGTGTAGAACCATTGGGTATATTTCAGATCCGGTGCGGGAAGCTCTGCGTTGATGATCTCCACCTGCAGGGTGATATCCACCTCGGTTTTTTTCTTTTTGCGGTTGTAAAAACGGACGCGGAAGGGATAGATCCCCGCCTCCAGATTGCATTTCGGATCCACCTCGAACCACACGGCCCGCAGGGTGTTGTCCGGGCAGAGGCAGTCGGTTTTATAGGAAAAGGGCTCCAGCAGGTCGGGATAGAGACCGGGCGCCGTGCGCAGGTAATTGTCGTCCGCCTGCTCGGGGAAGGCGGGCATGTAAGAAGGAATCTGCCGCACGTTGTATACGGTGATATATTGCGCCAGGGGGGATTCGATCTTCAGCTTACAGTCTCGGGAGGGGCGGACTTTTTCTTCCATTTCGTAACAGATCTGAAAGGAAAGCCGTTCGTTTCTCAGCATGGAAATTGATTTTAATTCCGTTTTCTGAAAAACCTCTTCGTCGATGAAGCATTTCTCCAGAGAGGAGATAAATTTTGCGTGAATCATAAAAAACCTCCTGCACGAGTCTGATTTTTTTTATTTTACCATATTTCAGCGGAAAAAGCAAGAGCAGAAAGGGAGAAAATATGGATTTTTGGTCTGTTTTTTTCGCGTTTTCGGAAGTTTTTTTAATTTTTTGTATTAATTGGAAATTTTTTCTCCTCCCGTATTGAAAAAAGAAAAAGAATGTGATAATATAAATATGCTAAGGTAGAATTTAAGTTTATCTCAAAAGGGGAGATATCGATGTTGCGTTTAACCGGTATAACCAAAGAATATCCCACCGGCGGGGAGACCGTGGTCGCCCTTCGTCAGGTTTCTTTGGAATTTCGCAAAAATGAATTCGTCGCCATTCTCGGACCTTCGGGGTGCGGCAAAACCACGCTGTTGAATATCATCGGCGGATTGGATCAATACACGGACGGGGATCTGTCCATCAACGGAGTTTCCACCAAAAAGTATAAGGACGGCGATTGGGACGCTTACCGCAACCATTCGGTGGGGTTCGTGTTTCAAAGCTATAATCTGATTCCCCATCAGACGGTGCTGTCCAACGTGGAGCTGGCTCTTTCCATTTCGGGGGTCTCCAAGCGGGAGCGCCGCGCCCGCGCCGTAGAGGCGCTGAAAAAGGTGGGATTGGGGGATCAGCTGAAGAAAAAGCCCAATCAGATGTCGGGGGGACAGATGCAGCGCGTGGCCATTGCCCGTGCTTTGGTGAACGATCCCGAAATCCTTCTGGCCGACGAGCCTACCGGGGCTCTGGATTCGGAAACCAGCGTGCAGGTTATGGAACTTCTCAAGGAGATCGCCAAAGACCGCCTCGTGGTGATGGTCACCCACAACCCCGAACTTGCGGATCAGTATGCCACCCGTATCGTCCGTCTGCTGGACGGGAAGGTCATAGACGACAGCGATCCTTATCGTGCCGAGGAAAAGCCCGCGGCCGTTGCGAAAACGACCAAGAAGAAAAAGCGACCCTCCATGTCCTTTTTCACTTCCCTCAGCCTTTCGCTGAAAAATCTGTTGACCAAAAAAGGGCGCACGGTCCTTACCGCCTTTGCGGGGTCCATCGGAATCATCGGAATTTCTTTGATTTTTGCCGTCTCCAACGGGACGAAAACCTATATTGACGACGTGCAGGAGGATACGCTTTCCACCTATCCTCTCACCCTTCAGGCCACCACCGTGGATCTGCAGACGCTGATGCAGACATTTATGGGGGTTGCGGACACGTCGGAATACAATCACGGAACCGATAAGGTTTATTCCCAGGCCGTTCTTTTTGAGATGATCAACGCGTGGAATAACGTGGAGACGCTTCAGAACGATCTGAAGGCCTTTAAGGCCTTTCTCGATCGGGAGCTTGCCAAGGACGCAGAAACCGAATCGTCCCTGCGGGACGCTCTGTCGGGGGTTCAGTATTCCTACGATCTGGATCTGCAGGTCTATACGAAAAACGTGGACGGCACCGTGATCCGTTCCGACACCGCTAAGATCCTCAACGAAGCCTTCAAGGAGTTCTTTAAGGTAGACATGGAGGCTATGATGAGCCTTTCCTCCGGTATGGGAGGAATGTCTTCCATGATGACGTCCATGTCGGAGGCAAATCAGCAAAAGCTGTGGTGCGAAATGCTCGCGGGGAAGGACGGAAGTCTGGTCAGCCCCGTGATTGAAGGGCAGTACGATCTGGTCTACGGCTCCTGGCCTAACGACGCCCACGAGGTTGTGCTGGTGCTGAAGGAAAACAACGAGCTGGACGATCTGACCCTCTACGCCCTGGGCCTCGTTCCCAAGGAAGAGGTGGATAATATCTTCCATGCGGTGCTCAATCAGGGGCAACTGGAGGTTCAGCAGAAATCCTGGACCTACGAAGAAATCTGCAGTCAGTCGTATCGCGTGGTTCTCTCTTCCGATTGCTGGCAAAAGGGTCAGTTGGGCAATTACGTGGATTTGCGGGAGACCCAGGAAGGGATGAAGATCCTTTATAACGATTACGGCATTGACCTTCGGGTAACGGGCATCATCCGTCCCAAGGAAGACGTCTCCGCCACCATGCTCAACGGCTCCATCGCCTATACCAAGGCCCTCACCGAGCTGGTGATTGCCCGCGGGAACGAATCCGCCCTCATCAAGGAGCAGAAGGAAAATCCCAAAACCGACGTCTTTACGGGGCTTCCCTTTAATCTGAAGGGGACCGCGGGAGAATTGACCGACGCGGAAAAAGATGCGGCCTTCCGTGAATTTATCAACGAAAAGGACACCGCGGGAAAAGCCGCCGCCTTCCTTTCGGTCAAATCCATCGTTCCCGAAAACTATCTGGAACAAATGCGGCAGATGGCTCTGAAGGACGCCACCCGCGAAAGCATGATTTCTTCCCTCGTTCAGGGGATGTCCCAGCAAATGGGTCTTTCCCAGGAGGACGTTGCGGCCTATCTGGAAGGCATGAGTGACGAGGAATTGAAGGACTATTATCTGCGGCTCGTGGACGAAATGGGCAAGATGCAGTATTCCGCTGCCGTTCGAAAGGCCTTTACTTCCTTGAATAAACAAAACGCCGTTACCGTTGCCACCGTGGCGGTTATGGGGATGCAGCAGCTGGATCCCATGGCCGCAGGGGTGTACGTGGCGGGACTTTCCGATTTGGAATTGGTGGATCTTTACCTCAACGTGGCTTTGAGCCCCTCGGCGCAGCTTCCGGAAGGAGCGGCCGATGCGGAATTCTTGGCTTCGCTGATGGATCAGACCCTTGCCGCCGCCGATGAAAAAGCCTGTGCCAAATATTACGACGAGGTGATCGTCTTCTCCGAATCCACCTACGAGGAGAACCTCAAGGAATTGGGTGCGGTCAATCTGGACGATCCTTTCAAGATCAACCTGTTTTCCGCTACGTTTGAGGCAAAGGATACGGTGAAGGAGGCCATTGCTCAATACAACGAATCCGTGGACGATCTTTCTCAAATTCGCTATACGGATATGGTGGGTATCCTGATGTCCTCCATTACCACCATTATCGACGCCATCACCTACGTGCTTATTGCCTTCGTGTCCATTTCTCTGGTGGTCTCTTCCATTATGATTGCCGTCATCACCCTGATTTCGGTTCAGGAACGCACCAAGGAAATCGGTATTTTGCGTGCCATCGGTGCTTCCAAGCGGAACGTGTCCAACATGTTCAACGCAGAGACCATGATCATCGGCTTTGCCTCGGGCGTTCTGGGGATCGCGGTTACGTGGTTGCTCTGCTTCGTGATCAACTTCATCCTTCATACGTTGACGGGTATTCCCAATCTGAGCGCACGGCTTTCCCCCGAATTCGTGGTGATTATGATCGCCATCAGTGTGTTGCTTACGCTGATCTCCGGTCTGATTCCCTCCCGCAGTGCCGCCAAGAAAGATCCCGTGGTGGCTTTGCGTACCGAATAAACGGTTCGTGCAAAACAAGAACCCCTCTCGCAAGAGAGGGGTTTTATGATTGCTTGAAATCAATCCAGATATTCCTTCAGATATTCGCCCAGTTTGGTGTAATCGTCCACCTTTACGAAGGTGATGTCGGATTTGTAGACCGATTCGTCGTTTCCTCCGGGCCCGTAATCGTCCCCTGCGTAGACCACCTGATCGTGCCGCAGTCCGTGTTCTTTGCAATAACGGTCCAGAGCGTAGAATTTATCGTAGGGCTTGGGTGCCATATCGAAGGAGGAGCTTCCGCCTACGAAGACCACGTATTCGGGGAAATCCGCCACCACCCGATCGTAGATCTTTCTCCGCTTGCTGCGGTCGGGATCGAAGGACAGTTTATCTGCCAGATCCGCTTTCGTGCCCAAAATGGGGAAGGTGATGCAGCCGGAGGGATGGAATTCCACGTTGTTGCCCATGTATTCTGTAAAGCCGTATTCCTTGCGCAGCGCGTTTACCCGTTCTTCGATCACCGCAGGGTCGCAGGCGGTCAGAGAATCGTTGCGGATCACGTTCAGATCCTTGGTTTCGGGGTTGTATTCCGCGTATTGCATGCCGTAGTTTCCGATGATGTCGATGGGAAACTGCTCCATCTGATTGAAGATGCGGTAACACTGTCCCGCCCCCGCCATCAGAAGCTTATATTTGGTAGCCAGTTTTTCCAGAATGGCGCGGTTTTCGGGGGAAAGGGGAGACTTGTGCTGGGTCAGGGTTCCGTCCAGATCAAAAGCGATCACTTTTACGTCTTTCATAGGCTTCTCCTGTCTGAAATAGTTTCTCCGTCCATTATAGCACACTTTTTTCCAAAAAGCAAGAGGGAAACGCAAATATCCCGACGGTTTTCCGTCGGGATATTACTTTTCAGAGAATAATGCAGATCAGCCCGCCGCTTCCTTCGTTGGTGATCCGTTCCAGGGTTTCCTGAAGCTTCAGACGGGATTCGTCGGTGAGGTGTGCAAGCTTCGTGTGCAGACCTTCGGTGACCAGCTCGTGGAGGGATTTGCCGAAAATATTGCTGTCCCAGAGCTTTTGGGGATCCTGCTCGAATTCGGCCAGCAGATATTTGACCAGATCCTCCGATTGCTTTTCGTTCCCCACGATGGGTGCTACCTCCGTTTCAATGGTAGCCTTGATAATATGATAGGAAGGCGCCGAAGCCTTCAGTCGAACGCCGTACCGCCCTCCCTGCTTGGTGATTTCGGGCTCTTCCAGAGAAAGCTCTCCGACGGAGGGGGTGACGATGCCGTATCCCTTCAGATTTGCCTCGGTAAATGCGGTTTCGATTTTGTCGAATTGCTTTTTTGCTTTGGTCAGATCGCACAGGGCGGCAATCAGATCCCCTTCGTTTTCCACCGTAAGTCCCGTCGTTTCGCTGAGAATCTTATAGAACAGTTCTTGCGGTAACGTGGCGTGAATGCGAACCTTTCCGCATCCCAATTCCACGCTGTCCAGATCCGCGTCCTGCACGTGCTCGCTTTCCCGCAGGGCCTCCACCAAGCGGTCGGTGTCCCGGATTTTTTTCAGTCCTGCCGCCGTTTGGGTGATGGTTTCCAATACGGTCCTGCGGATGGGGTGGGTCTCCTCCAGGAAATTGATCCAAGGGGGCATTTTGATGCCGATCTGCCGAATGGGGAACTCAAAGAGAATGTGCTCCAGAATCCGACGGACGGTTTTTTCACTCAGGTTCATGCAATCCACGGGAACCACGGGAACGCCGTACTTTTCCTTCAGGCTTCCGCACAGTTCTACCGTTTCGGGGGCGCGGGGGACGGCGGTGTTCAGCAATACCACGAAGGGCTTGTTGATTTCCTGCAGTTCGCGGATTACCCGCTCTTCCGCTTCCAGATACCCTTCTCTGGCAATTTCGCCGATGGTGCCGTCGGTGGTGATGACCAGTCCGATGGTGGAATGCTCCCGAATGACCTTTTGCGTTCCCGTTTCCGCCGCCATGTTGAAGGGAACGGGCTCCTCAAACCAAGGGGTTCTCACCATGCGGGGCTGATCGTTTTCGATGTAGCCCAAGGCGTCGGGGACGATGTATCCCACGCAGTCGATGAGCCGTACCCGAAAGGAGGCGTTTTCCTGCAGGGTCACCTGTACCGCCTCGTTGGGGATGAATTTCGGCTCCGTGGTCATAATGGTACGACCCGCCGCCGATTGGGGCATTTCGTCCACGGCGCGGTCTTTTCCGAAGGGATCGGAAATGTTGGGCAGAACCAAAGCCTCCATGAACTTTTTGATAAAAGTGGATTTCCCCGTGCGGACGGGGCCCACCACGCCGATGTAAATGTCCCCGCCCGTGCGGGCCGCAATGTCTTGATAAATGTTTGTGCTTGCCATAATGCTTCCTCCGTGTTTTCAAATTTTTTCGTTTTGTACAAACTTATGAAAACGTTGGGGAAGATATGCAAAAAGATCGGCACGGAATGTCCGCACCGATCCTTTTTTGCGATTTCTTATTTTCTGCGCCCCGTCTGCTTCAGATAGGTGTCACATTGGAAGAGCCAGTCGGTCTGAATAATATCAAACCCGCGGTCCGCAAGCCAGCCCCATCCCATTTCGGGGTCAACCAGCAGGGAATTGTCGTCGCTGTGTCCGCCGGCCAGTTCCTTGCGGTAGTTGTACATAATGCCGTTTGCCCAGACGGTTTTTCCCGCCTTGTGCATGGCCTCGATGTATTCGGGGGAGGCGATGGGGTCCGTGTCTTTGACGAACAGACATTCGCTGCCCACGTAACGTACGTTATAATTTTTCATCATCTCCAGGCAGGGATCTTCCGTCCAGACCATGGGCATCAGAGGCATATCGGGAGCGTAGGTCTCCGTGTCCTTGATCTGCTTTTCGTTCAGCGAAATCTTCAACAGAACCTGATCCTGCATGTTCCGTTCCCGTACCAGTTTTGCAATGGCTTCGGGATTCATCCAGAATTTGTCCAGATTGACGATGCACTTGCCTTTCAAAAAGTCCAGGGCTTCTTCCAGCCGCAGAATAGGATGGGCCGTTTCTCCTCCGTCGTCGTTGGAAAGCTTGAAGCGGGCGACAAAATCGGAAGGGTAACGCTTGATGCTGTCCTTCAGACGAATAATGTGGGGCTCCGTGCCGGGATGCAGGACGAAAAGCTTCCCGTCTTCGGTTCGTTCAATGTCCAGTTCCACGATATCCGCATCGTGATTCAGGGCGATCTGGAAGGCAGGGCGGGAATTGAAGGGGATATTTCCTCCGTAATACCCACGGTGTGACGCCAGCAAAACGCCGCGTTTTTCATTCAGTGCAAGAAATGGATTGTTCATAATTTATTCCTTTCCTCCCCGAAGGGCTTTGTACATGGCTACCAGCGCATAGGATGCGAATCCGTGGTCGCGGCTTCCCGTGCCTTGACGGTATTCCCATAAGGTGCCCGTTTCCTGCTCCATGGCGCCGAAAAATTCTCGGATGTCCGAAATCAGAAGATCGTATTTCTCCAGTTTTAGCAGGGCTTCCATGCGCAGATACACGCCGATGAAGGCGTTAATGGGCTCAATGTCGGGCAACTCCTGCTTCCGTTCCGCTCCGAAAACGTTGTAGACCAGATTCCGCAACTCTGCATAGATCTCGTCGTTCAGATCCACGTCGCCGAAGAGGATGGCGTAATACTGGCAGACCTCCGAGCAATGCTCCTGTCGGACCAAAGCCCCTTCTTCGTTTCGTATGGCGTGATCTAAGAATAAACTACCGTTGAAGGACTGCTCCCGCGCCGTCTTGGCGATCTTTGCAGCCTTTTCCTTCAGCGATGCATCTCCGTAAAGATCCGCCATCCGCCGCAAAACCTCTGCGTAAAGGAAGTTGGTGGGATAGTTTACGTCCTGGGTCCAGCTGTTGGCCGCACTCCATTCCACGAAGTTCCAGGAGGGTAATTTTTCCAGCAGCCCGTCGTTGTTTTCATACCGCTGATAGAACTTCAGCAATCCATCCACCGAGGGGCGGAAGGCCTCTTTGTCCTCTTCCGGCGCACGCTGCAGCAGATATTCCGCAACCTCCAGAAGATACCACATGGTCCATTGCGGGATGAACTTTGCGCCCACTTCAATATCGGCGGGGTAGCACATGGGAAGAGCCCCTTCGGGAAGTTCTTCGTTGCGATAAAGGCGGAAATTCTCTAAAAACGCCTTTTCTACGGGGACCTTTCCGAAAAGGAAATATTCGGTTTTTGCAGTGAAATAGGAGTCACAGAGCCATCCTGCCCGTTCCCGGGAGGGGCAGTCGGTGTAGAGATCCACCGCGTTGTGGGCGTAGGTTCGCACCGCGCCGCGGGCGATGGCGTTCAGCGTTTCGTCTCCTGTGTCGGGCAGGGAAACCGCCGAGGTATCCGCTTCGTAGGGGATGATGCCGAACTGAGAGACGGTGATCGTTCCCTTCTTTGCTGCCACGAGGATGTATCTTGCCGTATAGGGTTCAAAGGCCGTGGCGTGACGCTCTTCTGCAGGGAGGTGGAACTCCATGGCGTTGAGGGCGTGCATGGTGGTATATTCAAATTTGTCTCCGCTTCCCCCTTCGGAATATCCCAGTACCAGATCGCTTTCTTCGGAGCAGGAGACCTTCAGATCAAAAAATCCGCATTCAATGCGACCGAAATCGAGGATTGCATATTCGCCCTCCCGCAAAGTTACGGGCAGGGAAGAGGTTCCTTCCGTTTTGATCTGTTCGTACTGACGGATCCAGGTGTAGGGGAAGGCGAGGATTTCTTCTTCCTTGAATTCTCCCCAGCCCTCTGCAAGTCTGCCGCTTCGGCCGGAATAATTCCGTTTGCTCGGATCGGCGTCCTCCCGAAGTTTTAAGGTTCCGCGGGATGCAATTTCAGAAAGACCGATCCGCTCGTAGGTGGGATAAGGTACCACGCGATCCAAAATTACGGGGTGCTCAATTTCCTCTACGGGGAGGAGTTCCTCCAAAGCCGATGCGGAAAGATCCCAATGCTCCGCAAATTGCCGCTGACCGGCGTAACGGGGCGTTTTTTGAAGTTTTCGTCCGTTTCGGTAGGCCTTGGTTTCAAGGGACGTGGCGTAAAGAATTTCATCTCCCTTACGCAGTTCCGCCTGCAGGAAGGATTTTTGCTTAACGCCGTTGAAGGATTTGCAGAAATACCCCGCCACGAGGATTTGAACGTGGTTCCTTTCCCCTCGGAAGCGATCCAGGGAAATAACATCTTCCCGTGCGTATCCCTTCGCCGTGCGGGCAGGGCCGAAGGCCACGAATTCACCGTTGACCCACAGTTGATAGAAGGATGCGGCGGTGATATGCAACTCTGCCCCTTCCAAAGAGCCCGTTTCCAGGGGGAAGGTGGTGAAGGTGTTCAGAGTTTCCGATTGATTTTTCGGGTAGACCGGGATTGCCTTTTGAAACATGGTACGCCTCCTGAAACAAGTTTGTCATTTCTTGTATTATACACTTTTTCTTAGACACTGTCAATAGTTTTTTGCGAGAAAAGCAAGGTTTTGCACAAAAAAAACGGCACGGATTTTTTCCGCGCCGTTTGAATCAAGGAAGATCGTCTTCTTCTGTTTGCTTGTGGTTTCTCTTGGGTTGAATGATCTTTTTGTAGACCAGAATTCCTGCGATGCTGATGGCCGCCGTGAGGGCAAGGGCAATGCCTGCCAGCAGATATTCCCGCTCGCCCAGAGAAGCCCCGCTGACGGTGGACGTGACGATGGAGGGGATCCGGGCCACGGTGGAAATCAGAATCCACGTGCCCTGCTTCATGTCGGTCAGCCCCACGAAATAGCAAAGCAGATCTTTCGGCGTTCCGGGGATGGCAAAGACCAGAAAGGTGATCCAGTTCCGTCGCTTTTCCGATCGTAAAAACCAAAGAGAGCGAATTTTTTCAATGGGGAAGAAGATTTCCACCAAGCGGATTCCGAATTTTTTCACCAACAGAAAAACCAGAATTCCGCCCAGCGTGGTGGCGATCATGCACAGAAGTGTGCCTTCCAGAAAACCGAAGGCGTATCCCGCCCCCAGCTCCAGAGGCTCTCCCGGAATGATGGCAAAGATGACCTGAAACACGGTCACTGCAATGAATACGATTTCACTCCAGATCCCAAAGCCGTCGATCCAGTTTCGGAAATCCTCGGGCTTTTCGAGGAAGCGCATCAAGGGAAAGCCGATAAAAACCGTAATGGCCGCCATGAACAGCACCAGAACCGAAACCGTAATCACGGCAAAGATCTTCTTCTGTTTTTGGGTCAATCGTTCGGTCTTGTTCGGTTCCATAGGTTTATCCTTTTTCGATTATTCTTGCGTAAGGAGCGGGAATGCCAGGGTTACTTTGAATAGATCTCCGTCAATGTCTACGCGGAAGGTTCCCCGTTGCAATTCCACCAAACTGCGGGCAATGGCCAGCCCCAATCCGCTTCCCTCCGTGTTGCGGGATTGATCCCCTCGCACGAAGCGTTCGGTCAGTTCCTGCGAATCCACGTTCAACGGGTCGCGGGAAATGTTACGGAAGGTGATGACTGCATTTCCTGTTTCTTGGGTCAACGTCAGATAGACTCGCGTATTTTCCAGCGCATATTTGCACACGTTGTTCATCAGGTTATCAAAGATTCGCCACAGTCGCCGTCCGTCTGCGGATATCGTTACGGGGGTCTGCGGTGCGGTTAAAATAACCGACAAGCCTTTTTCTTCGGTGCGCTGCTGATATTCTCCCACCGTTTGTTCCAACAATACGTTCAGGTCGCAGGGTGCAAATTCCACCGATAAGGTCCCGGAGGACGCTTTGGAAACTTCCACCACGTCGTCGGTCAGCTTTTTCAGCCGTGCGGACTGTCTCTGCAGGACGGAAAGATATTCTTTTCCCTTTTCGGAAAGGGACTCGTCTTTGCTGAGCAAATCGGTATAATTTATAATGGAAGTCAAGGGCGTTTTGATGTCGTGGGAAACGTTTGTAATCAGTTCCGTTTTCATCCGTTCGCTCTTAATCCGTTCGTTGACCGCTGTGGATAGGCCGTCCTCGATTCGGTTGAGGGTTTCTGCGTGCACTTTCATGGGACCTATAAATTGATTTTCATTCAATTTTTGGGTCAGATTCCCTTCGGTCAGAGTTTTTGCTTTTTTCTGCAAAAGGGAAAAGTTATAGGCAATCAGAACGGCAGCTGCAAAAATAACAAGCCATTCCAAAAGGAAGAGGAGGCCAAGGCCTTCTTCTCTGCACGCAAAAGCAACGATGACGTTGACTGCTCCCAGTGTCCCCGTGATGCCGGCTGTCAAGGGAACGGCGGGGATTCTTTGCAGGAATTTCCAAAGGGTGGAAAAGGTTTTCTTTCCAAGGCGGACCAGACCGTGCAAAATGCGATAAACAAGGGTGTTTTTCAGAAGTGCTTTTCCTTTGATTCGAGCCGCTACGGTGTATAAGAGCCACGTCAAAGAAAGGGACAGAATTTCAGCGCCGCAAAGGAGGAACCCCAGTGTGAGGCGTGACGTTTGTTCTTCGGTCCCCGCATACGCCAAAGCACCAAACCCGACGATACCCGCTGCCAAGAAACCCAGCATGAGGTCTAAGGGAATCCGATCGGCAAGGTTTAATACGATTTCTTTTTCGGAACCTTTTCGTCCCGCGAGACGGCAAAGAAACACGCCGCAACCAACCGTAATGGTGAGGGCTGCGATTCCCAGAAGGAACAGGTTCGATTTCTGTGTCAGCAGGGTGTTGCGAATTTCCCGTTGCGTTTGAATGGCTTGAATTTCATCGGACTGCTCCGTAAAGCTTCCGGTAAGCCGATAATATATCTTGCAGAGATCGGGATCGTACATCCAGCTGAAGTCTTCCGTTGTCCAAAACCGGAACGGTCCCGTTTCTCCGTTATCGCCGTAGATTTTTGCGACGAAGATGGTTTGCGGGTGCAAAAATCCGAAATCCGGTGCTTGTGCCGAGGGAATTTCCGTATCTTGCAGATCTTCAATGCGATATTCGAAATCGCCTTTCGAGGCGGGCAATGCTTCTCTATCATGAAGATAGATGCTTGCGATTTGATAGAGTTCTGATTCGGTGTTGTACCTCAGTCGCCGCTCCCGGGGAAGGAGGTATCCTTCTTTGGAATAATCGGAAAACTCCAGAAAGGCAGACGCTGCGATTCCGAATACCGACGCAAGCAGGACAAAAGACGTAAAAAGGGCAAGGAAAAATTTGAATGGCGCAGAATAAAACAGTTTTTTCAAGGTTAATTCCCCCGTTCGAGCTTGTACCCTTGTGCCCAGACCACTTTCAGATAGCGGGGCTCGGAAGGGTTGATCTCAATTTTTTCACGGAGGTGACGGATATGAACCGCAACGGTGGCTTCCGCGCCGAAAGGGGCGTCCTTCCAGACTTTGCGGTAGATGTCTTTCGGAGAGATGACTTCTCCCGGATGTTGCAGAAGGAGCCGAAGAATATCGTATTCCGTGGGGGTGAGGGAAATCGGGTCCCCGTCCACGGTCACGGATTTTGCCTTGTCGTCCAGTTCGATCCCGCCGCAGGTGTAAACGTCGGTCTTTTTCACCGATCCGCCCAGGTTGTTGTAGCGGCGTAGGTGAGATCGGACGCGGGCGATCAATTCTACGGGATTGAAAGGCTTTGTGACGTAATCGTCCGCACCCAGATTCAACCCAAGAATCTTGTCCGTGTCTTCGCTCTTTGCCGTAAGCAGAATTACGGGTACGTTGGATGTTTCTCGGATTTTTACCGTGGCGGAAAGACCGTCTTCTCCGGGCATCATCACGTCCATCAGTACCAGGTCAATTTCTTTTTCGGCAAGAATTTTTCGGGCTTGTATCCCGGAATAGGCCTCTTCCGTGGCAAACCCTTCTGCGGTGAGATAAATTTTCAGAGCGGATACGATATCCTGTTCGTCGTCGCAAATCAAAATTCGGTTCATATCTTTCATCCTCCGAGAACAGTATATCAAAACCCGTCTTAAGAAGAAAGGGGGTAAATCTTTAAGATTTTATTAACGGGGACTTATTCGTTCTCCGCCGTCGGGCTTTCCGCTCCGGGTGCGGATTCGGGAGAAATCGTAGGTCCGTTCGGCACCGTTTCCGTGGTGGGGACGGTTTTTTTGACGGAGATTCTGTCCCGGAAGGTGGGAAATCCCTTGCGGAAGCGGAAGGCAAGGAAGAGGAAGATGACAAGGCAGGTGACCGAAATGATCACGCCTTCCGTAAATCCTTTGGGCACGTAGCGCAATTCCACCGTGTGGGTACCCTCGGTCAGATAGGCGCCGATGTAGGGCGCGTCGTAGGTTCTGCGGTATTCGCCGTTCACGTAATAGTCGCCGCCCAGCATGGGCTTGATTTCGGTTTCCACGCCGTCCACGTACAGTTTCCAGTCTTCGGTATAGGGAATCACCGTGCAGAACAGGCCGTCCTTGAGGACGGTGATGTCCCCCTTCAGATGCGTGTCGGAAAAGTCGGTGGGGTTCCAGGTTTCGTCCGCGAGGTTCTTCCAGCCGTTGTTGAAATATCCTTCGTTGAAGTAATAGCAATAGAAGCTGATAGACTGATCCTTTTCGTTGGGATCTACGGAAATGCGGACTCGGAATTCTTCGTTCGCCGTAACCTGACAAATGGGGGCGATATAACGCAATTCCGCAACGGGGTGATTGTATACGCCGCCCGATTCGGTATAGACCTTAATCGAGCCGCCGCCCGAAATACGCATATAGGCGTAATAGGTTCCCGAATTTTCCGCTTTGAAGGTCAGATCCAGGGTTCCGTCGTTTTCGCCCGTGGTGTAGCGGTATTCCGAGGCGCCTGCCACTTCAAAGTTCTCAAAATTATAATGCTCGTATTTTTCCGCAGGTCTGCTGAAAAAGATATTCTGAATGGAGCCTGTCAGATGCTGGAACAGACGGTTCTGTACCTGGAAGGGGCTGTTGCTGTATTGGAATTCCGTAATGGAATCGTCCACCATAAATCCTGCCCCGAGGAAGGCGGTGTTTTCGAATACCTTCAGGTTGTTTTCTTCGTAGCAGAATTCCGACAAGCTTCCGCCCACCAGATCCCCGCTGCGGGAGGTAATATATTTAATTCCCAGCAGAGTGTTGTTGATGGGGGTGGAGTAGTTGTAATAATAACTGTTTGCGCCCGTCGTGAAGCCCAGGGAGGACAGGAACTTGGTCACGTTGCGGTTTGCGGTGGAGGAGAACTGACCGATGCCGCGATATCCGTACATGGCACCGTCGTTGTGATAATAGCGGCAGCTCATTTCCGTCCGCCAGAACTCGGGATCCCGATTTTCCAGGACCTGGTTCAGTTGGGTGATTTCTTCCTGTCGATAGGGGTATCCGAAATAGGAAGTTTTCCCCACGGTGTGCATACTCAGCGTAATGCTGGCAATCATTTCCGCAGAGATCATAATGCAAAGGAAGGTGGTGAAGGCCGCCTTTTGCAGATATTTGCGTTCGTACAGAAAGAGGAACAAAAGATACGCGGCAATGAGGATGATATTTGCCATGGTCTTTTTCGTTCCGAGGGACGTGCAGGAAAGTCCGACCATGACGATACCCAGTCCCGCAATGCCGAACAGATCTCTCGAGGACAGATCCTTCAGCAACAGGTATCCCCGATATCCGATCAGCAGAATGACGAAGCTGATCAGGAAGGTGTACCGTCCCGGAAGCATATTCGGGAAGCGGAATCCGTGGAGAATAAAGTCCAGCACGTTAAAGTTACTGCTGAAAATAAAGAAGGCAAGGAAGAGGCAATTAATGATCTTGTCCGAAAGGGTGATTTTTTTGGATCGGATATAGATTACGGCCAGAAGCAACGGCAGGACGCCGCAATACAGATTGGGCAACCCTTCCATGGCAGTGGGTTTGTTGAAGGCCAGCATATTGCCGATGACTTCCAGATAGGAATCGTAGAATTCCGAAACTCCGAATCCGCCTCCTGCGGCAGAATCGGTATAGCCCAACGCGAAAATCGTGTGAAGCAACAGGAACGCCGTCAGACCGCCCGCCAGAATCGAGCATCCGCCGAACTGCAGGAACCGCCCCAGGAAGGGTCTTCCGTAGACCTTTTTGATGGCGGCAATGGCGAAGAATGCGATGACGCAGAAATAGCAGACGAATACGCCCAGATAGTAGTTGCAGAGGATGGCCAACGCAAGGGAAACGATATAAAGCTTGAATTTCCCTTCCGTGACTAATTTATACAGTCCCAAAAATACCAACGGTAAGAGGGCCACCGTGTCCATCCAGATGGTGTCCCAATAATATCCCATGATGAAGCTGCAGAAGGCGTACATCCATCCGAAGAAGGTGATGGAGACGTCGTTTTTGCGGAAAATGTTACGCAGCATCAGGGCGGAGAAGAGTCCCGCGCAACCCACCTTGATGGTCAGAAGCACCGTCATCACGTCCCGCAGAATTGCGGCGGGGAAGAAGACGGTCAGCAGATTCAGAGGCGACGCGATATAGTAAGCGATCAGAGAGCCGTAGTCGGTTCCCATGCCACCGTTCCAGCTCCAGAAGATGGATTCGCCCTCCTGAAGGCGTCCGTGGAATTCCTGCAGGAAGGGATAATACTGCTCCCGCAGGTCGGAATAAAGCATCTGCCGATCGGCAAAGCCTTCAAAGGTTTCCGGGGAAATTTGTTTCAGAAGCCATTCTACGGGAATGGCAAAGGGGCGCACGCCGCTGAAGGCAAAGCCCAGAGCCATTACCAGGAAGGGAATGCAAAAGGCCAGAATCAGCCACGTGGGATTTTTCCCGATGGGGGCTTGGGGCTCCGTTTTCGTATAGAAAAAGCGGTTTTGTTTGAGCAAGGGTGACGTCATTGCTTGTCCTCCGTCATTTCGTCCAGGGTCTTGCCGAAGCTTTCCAGAAATTCTTCTTCAAAGGCCCGCAGGCTTTGCAAGGGCATGTCCTGCAGCTTTTGCCACAGGGTTCGTTCCGCCGAAAGGAACTCCCGATTGCCCGCCTGGCGTTCGGCCACGCATTTGATATATGCAGATAGGGTGTCCGCCGCTTTGACGAAAATCCATTCGGGCTCCCGTTCTCCGTTGAGAATGTCCGAATAGTCCTCCTGCAGGTCGGCGGGTAATTTTGCCAAAAGAGAATCCTTGGCGTAATCTTCCACTTCCCGGTATCCGCCCAAAATCTCCCTGCTGTAATATTTCACGGGAGTGGGAAGGTCACCGGTAATCGTTTCGGCCGCATCGTGATACAACGCAAGAACCGCCGCCCGATCGGGGTTCAGGTTTGCACCGAACCGACGGTTTTCAATCAGCACCAGCGCGTGGGCAAGGATTGCGGTCTGTTGAGCGTGCTCCGTCAGATTTTCGGGAATGGTGCTGCGCATCAGCCCCCACCGACGGATAAACCGCATACGGTCGATAAAGGCAAAGAAATGGAACATTACGCTCCCTCCTTGTGGGAATCGGATTTCGTATCATTTGGAAAAACGGAGAGACGAGCAATCCCGTCTCTCCGTAAGGTTCGTTTTTACTTCTCGGCCTGTTCCTTCTTGTAACGGGCCAGGAGAGCGTCGATCTTCTGATGGGGATCCAACAGCTTGGATACCGACTGATTCTGATGCATGGCCAGAACGTAGTACGCGATGTACTTGGAGCAGTCCACGTCGGTGAACCAATCCTTGGCCAGCAGTTCGGGGGTGCGATAGGTCAGGTTCGTGGCAAGAACGCCGGTGATCACGCCGTCGTCTACCGCCTTCTGGAACTTGTCCAATCCTTCGGTGAACAGACCGTAGGTGGCGGTCATGAAGATGCGCTTTGCGCCCTTTTCCTTCAGCTCGTAGGCCAGGCCCAGCATGGAGTCGCCCGAAGCGATGATATCGTCCGCAACGAGAATATCCTTCCCGGCAACGGAGTTGCCCATGTATTCGTGTGCCACGATGGGGTTGCGGCCGTTGACCACGGTGGAGAAGTCGCGGCGCTTGTAGAACATACCCAGATCTACGCCCAGAACGGAAGCGTAATAGATGTTGCGCTGCATGGCGCCTTCGTCGGGGGAGACGATCATCAGATGTTCCTTGTCCAGGTTCAGATTCTTGTATTTTTTCAGAAGAGCCTTCAGCACCTGATAGGTGGGCATGACGTTATCGAAGCCCATGAAGGGGGTTGCGTTCTGAACGCGGGGGTCGTGAGCGTCGAAGGTGATGATGTTCTTCACGCCGATGGCTTCCAGCTCCTGCAGAGCCACTGCGCAGTCGAGGGACTCACGGGTGGAGCGCTTGTGCTGACGACCGCCGTAAAGGGTGGGCATGATGACCGTGATGCGGTAAGCCTTACCGGAAACGGCCTGGATGGCGCGCTTCAGATCCTGGAAATGATCGTCGGGAGACATGGGAACCTTCCGTCCGAACATTTCGTATTCCAGAGAGTAGTTGCCCATATCGGTGACGATGAACAGGTCGTAGCCCCGAGCGGATTCCTTCAGAACGGCTTTGCCGTCCCCGGAGGTGAAACGGGGGCAGACCACTTCCATCAAGAGGGAATCCCGCATGGTGGGATCGTCTTTATAATGGGGGTACTTATCGTGGTACCACTTGGTCAGGTGCTTGTCGATCTTCTGGCTCAGTTCGGCGGCGCCGGGCATGGCCAGAATGCCGAGGGGGAAATACTCGTTGGGGTGGGTGATGAATTTCTGATCTTCCATGATGTTGCTCTCCGTATCTGTATTTTTCTTTTTTCTCGTTTTCTTCGGGAATAGCGGAAAAGAAGAGTCGGGCTTTGGGCTCACTCTTCTTATTCGTGTTATTCCTCTTCGTCCGCGCGATCCAGCCAAATGGTGGCGATCTCCATCGCGTCTGCCATGGATTTCTTTTCGGTTTTCTGAATGACGCGCTCGTTGGGCTTTGCTTCGGGGTCGTTATTCTGCAGTTCCACGGAAATGCGGGTGGACTTGGTAATATCCCCGTCGGGGACTTCGTCCAGAATCTGCATCATGACCACGTTTTTGTCGGTCAGATTTCCGTAGAAAATTACGTTGCCCGAACGCACCAAGGGGCGACCCTTATAGGTCAGGAAGGAAGTTTCCTCTGCCATAATTTTGTGCCTCCGTTCCAAAAAATTTATAGATATAATATATTATAACATAAAAGACCGTGGATGTCAAGCGGAACGGGTAAAAAAATTGCACAATCTTTCTCTTTTTGCGCATAGTCCCTCCGTGGGTTGTGCATACTTTGGGTGAGGTGATTTATTTATGCTGCAACTGACCCAAAAAGAAAAGACCCTTCTTCAGGATATGAAGGAGCAGGAACAGCTCTGTATCGACAAGTACACCAAGCACGCTCAGTGCGCCAAGGACCCCCAGCTGAAGAATCTGTTTTCTCAGATGGCCACCACGGAAAACGAGCATCTGAATACCCTGAATCAGATCTGCTCCGGCACCGTTCCTTCCCCTGCGGGCGGAAGCAAAACCATGCCCACCTTTACGGCGGCTTACAACTGTGAGAATTGCGACAAGCAGAACGACAAATATCTCTGCTCCGACGCACTGGCCATCGAAAAGCACGCGTCCCATCTGTACGACACCTGCGTGTTCGAATTTGCCGACGAGAACGTGCGCAAAACCCTCAACCACATCCAGAAAGAGGAGCAGGACCACGGCAAGATGCTCTACGACTATATGAGCGTCAACGGTATGTACTGCGCGTCCTGAATCGAAGAGAACAAAGATGCGGCGCAGGATTTCCTGCGCCGCACTGTTAATTTGCTTGTTTTTCGATTTGAAGGTAGTAGGCATGCAAAAGTTGGAGCGGGTACCAATTTTCTTCGCTTTTGATGAGGCGGACGAGTTGTACGTTCCCCGAAGAAATTTCTACATTTGCAACAAAGACTCCTTCCTCTGTTTTGGACTCTTTAATGACAATTTCTTCGTCGAAGGCCTTGTTGAGTGTGAAAAAATTTTCATCTTCGCGTTGCACTATTTCAAAGAAGAAATCTACAAAGTCCGTGCGTTCTGAGGCTGACATATTGTTCAGAATGATGGGAGGAAGATATTGATCCAACCGATCGCAGATGTCTTTTTTTGCTTTGCTCAGTGTGTTTTTTTCGCTGTAGAAAAGTTGAAAATGGTTTTTGATTGCCTCTTCTTGCGTAATGGTATCCGGTTTTGTGTCCCCAAAGGCAAAGACCAGAACGAGTACCAAAAGTGCCGCGATTCCGCTGACAAGGGCAATCCAAAGTCCTCTTTTTCCGCTATTTTTTTCTTTTTTATTTGACGTGGTAATAAAGGATTTTCCGCAAGCAGGGCAAAACTTACTTTCTGTTTCAATCATTGTTCCGCATATTTTACAAAAGGCCATATCGCTTACTCCCGTTCCCCATTATCCTCAAGAATGTAGAGGAATTCTTCTAACAGTTCATTGTCGGCCGGATACCATTCACCGTCGATTTTGACCATGTCAAGGCGATCGGAATCTGTATCCATTTTCTTCGTTCCGATAACGGTGTAGCGGAAACGAGCGGTTCCTCCCTCTGTTGCCAACAATCCCGAAATGCCGAGACATGCATTGAAATCGAACAATTCATCAGAGCTCCAAGGTTCGAACTCGGTCATTTCAACGGTTACCGTGGAATTTTTTCCGAATTCTTTTGAAAGTTCAGGATAATCATGTAGATGTTTAATACTTTTTGTAATACATTCTTCCGTTTCTTCCGGATATTTTTCTTGCAGAGTTTTTGGTATGCAACATTCAATTACGTTTGCATCTCGGGCTACTTCAGCTTGAAAAATAGCCGTACAATAACTTTTGATAGCCGCTTCGGGTGTGGCGCGCTTTGGATCGGCAGAGTCTCCGAGGCAGAAGAAAAGAATAACCGCAAAAAGGACTGCAACGCAGACTCCGATCAACGCAAAAATCAATCCTTTTTTCGACTTCTTCTTCGATTTTTGTGCGGAAGAAACGGTTGTTTCGGTTTTGTTTAAGATACATAAGCAAGTGGAGCAAAAGGATGCATTTGGTTCGATTTGTGTCCCGCAGTGTGTACAAAATGTCATGTTTTTACCTCCAAAATTTTATTTCTGAGAAGATTATATCACATAAAAACACAAAAGTCAACTCAAAAGAGGTAACTTTTTGTAAAATAATGTTGTACAATAGGATTATCTCAAATGAGTTAGGAGGGGCAGCATGGTTGTTGGGGAAGCGGTAAAACTTCGGATTTTGGAACTGTGCAAAGAAAATCATTTGACGGTGAACCGTCTTGCCACGGTTTGCGGAATCACACAATCGACCTTGAGCAATATCGTTGGCGGTCGAAACAACAGCACCACCGTTGCGACGGTTCAGAAAATTTGCGACGGGTTGAATCTTTCCATTCAGGATTTTTTTGCGAGTCCGTTATTTGAAAATCTGGAACAGGAAATCAAGTGAGTTGTTTCCTTGATTTTTGTCGAAAATTCACTTGACACCCCGCTTCTTTTGTGCTATAATACCCTCGTTTGAGAGGAGTATGATTTTATGAAAAAATTGCGCATGTCTCGGGAATTTTGCTACATACCCGCAACGCTCTTTCTCGCCTTGGGTGCGGCGCTGATGACCCGGGCAAATTTCGGACTTTCCGCCGTGGTGGCTCCCGCATACTTACTGTCGCAGATTTTCGGAATCTCTTTCGGGACGGCGGAATATTGCCTGCAAGGGCTTTTGGTTCTCGCGCTCTGTCTGGTGATCCGGCGCTTCCGTTGGACCTATCTTCTGTCCTTCGTTTCCGCTTTTCTTTACGGACTCGTGCTGGACGGCCTTCTGTGGGGATTGTCTCTTACCGGTTCCTGGAATATTCCCGTGCGCCTCGGCATGATGGCCGTCGGGTTGGTGCTCTGTTCCCTTGGCGTTGCGTTTTTCTTCAAAACCTATCTTGCCCCCGGCGCATACGAGTTGTTCGTCAAGGAGCTTTCTCTGCGGTATCGGTGGAATATGGGACGGGTCAAGGTGATCTACGATCTGACCAGTTGTCTGGTGGCGGTGGTGCTTTCCCTTGCGGTGTTCGGCTCTCTTTTTGAGTACGGCATCGGCCTTGGAACGGTACTGGTGGCCTGCGTCAACGGCCTACTCATCGGATGGTTTTCCGCCCTGTTGGACAAGAAATTTACCTTCTTTGACCGCTTTGATTTTGCGAAATATTTCGAGTCCTCCGAAAAAGAATAAAGATTTTTTCAAAAAATCCATTTATTGCAATAAAAAACGAGCCTGCTGTTCTGAAACAGCAGGCTCGTTTTATACCGTTCCGGTTTATGATTTTTGTGTTTTTTCTTTCGCAATATCCTCCACTTCCGCGCGCAAAAGGGGCAGAATTTTGTCGGGAGAGATGTGACGGATGATCTTGTCGCCGCGGAAGAGAACGTATTCGCCGTTGGCTCCCGTGACCCCCACGTCGGCCTGTTTTGCTTCTCCCGATCCGTTGACCACGCACCCCATCACCGCCACTTTTACGTGGGCACGAATGTCCCGGAATTCCCGTTCCACGGTGTTGGCAAGCTCTATGGAATTGACGGTGGTCCGCCCGCAGGTGGGGCAGGAAATGACCTCCACGCCCTGATCGTAAAGCCCCAGAGAGCGAAGCAGAATTTTCGCCGTTTCCACCTCTTCCAGAGGGTCTGCGGTGAGGGACACGCGGACCGTGTCTCCGATGCCGTCTAAAAGCAGGGCGCCGATGCCGATAGAGGACTTCACCGTCCCCGACCGTACCGTTCCCGCCTCGGTAACGCCCAGATGCAGAGGATAGGGGGAATTCTGTGCAAAAATGCGGTAGGCCTCCACCATCATGGGCACGTGGGACGCCTTCATGGAAACCGCCATATCGTAAAAATCAAACTGTTCCAGCAGCTCCACGTTCCGTTGGGCGCTTTCCGCCAAAGCCTGTGCCGTGGGACGGCCGTATTTTGCTAACAGATCCTTTTCCAGAGATCCTGCATTGACGCCCACGCGGATGGGGATCCGGCGGGCCTTTGCCTCGTCGGTGATCTTTTTCAGATTGGTCTTGTCCGTGTTGCCGGGGTTGATGCGGATCTTGTCCGCCCCCGATTCCATGGCAAGCAACGCCAGCCGCCAATCGTAGTGAATATCCGCCACCAAGGGGATGGAAAGGGCGTTGCGCAGGGCGCGGAAGGGCTCTGCGGACTGCTCGTCGGGGAAGGATACCCGCAGGATATCGCATCCCGCCTTCTCCAAAGCCAAGGCCTGATTTTTCAGATCTTCAAAGCGGGAAAAGGGGATGGAGCACATGGATTGAATGGGGATCTGTGCTCCGCCGCCCATGGGGACGCCCCGGGCAATAATCTGACGTTTCGATGCCATAATACGTTACCTCTTTCAGATGGGGAAGAAAATATCTTTGAATGCAATCACAACCATCAATCCCAGCAGCAGGATCAGCCCGATGCCGTGAATCACGCCCTCCACCTTGGGCGGAATGGGGCGACGGATAATCGCCTCGATGAGCATACACAAAAACCGTCCTCCGTCCAGGGCGGGCAGGGGGAGCAGGTTCATGACGAAAAGATTGATGGAGATCAGGGCCGCCAGAGAGAGCAGGGAGGTCCAGCCGTAAGCGGCGGCCTGGCCGATGGCCTCGGAAATGCCGATGGGGCCCGACACGTATTTCAGCGAAACCCGACCCGTGAGCATATCCCGCAGGGAGCGGTACATGACCGTCAGGTAAGATCCCGTGTCGGAGATTACGTTTTCCACCACGGTTCCGAAGGTTTTTTCTTCCCGAAAGACTTTAAAATCCAGCATGGGGGTCTTTAATTCTTCGTCCACCGCCGCCATGGGGAAGGTAACGCTCTGCAGAATCACTTCCTGTCCGTCCCGTTCCACGGTGAGGGAAACCGTGTCCTCGTTGTAGAGAGAAGAAAGGGTGGTGCTCAGATCCATATAGCCCGAAATGCGGTCCCCGTTGACGGCAACGATCTTATCGTGGATCTGAAGACCGTATTGTTGGGAAATTGCGTCTTCGCGGAATTCTGCCACCGTGGTGGAGGGGATGGGCTCTGCGCATACGGTAACCGTCACCAGCACGATGCCCAAAAGCAGGTTCATCATCGCGCCCGAAAGAACGATGATCATCCGTTGCCAGACGGGTTTGTTGCGCATGGCGCGGGGATCGTCGGGCACCTCTTCGTCTTCGCCCGTCATGGCACAGTAGCCTCCGATGGGGAAAAGGCGAAGGGCGTAAAGGGTCTCTTTCCCTTGTTTTTTCCAGATGGCGGGACCCATGCCCAGGGCGAATTCGGTTACCCGCACGCCGCAGGCCTTTGCCGCGATGAAATGACCCAGCTCGTGAATAAAGATCAACGCACTCAGAATGAGTACGGTGTAAAGGATTTGCAAGAAAAGTTCCAAAGTAAATGCTCCTTACAGAAAATCAAAGGGACTCAAGATAACGCTTCGTTTCTTCCCGAACTGCCTTGTCACAGGCAAAAATCTGCTCCAGATCGGGATTTTTTACGGGTCTGATGCTTTCCGCGATATGCCGAACCGTTTCCACGATGGCAGGGAAGGAGAGCCTGTTGTTCAAAAACGCGTGGACCGCCACCTCGTTTGCCGCGTTGACGGCGGTGGGATAAAGTCCGTCCTCCCGAATGGCCCAGCGGCACAGCTCCGTGGCGGGGAAAACCTCTAAATCGGGCTTTGCAAAGGTCAGCGAGGCCGCCGTAGTCAAATCCAGAGATTCCACGGGGGAGGGCAGACGGTCGGGATAGGTGAGGGCGTACTGAATGGCGATGCGCATGTCGGGCAAGCCCAGCTGTGCCAGCACGGAATTATCGTCGAATTCAATCAGCGAATGGACGATGCTCTCCCGATGGATCAACACCTCCACGTCCTTTTCTTCCACGTCAAACAACCGCACCGCTTCCATGATTTCAAGGCCTTTGTTCATCATCGTGGCACAGTCTACGGTGATTTTTGCCCCCATTTTCCAGCTGGGGTGACGAAGGGCGTCTGCGGGGGTAACGCAGTTTAATTGTTCTTTCGTTTGTCCGAAGAAGGGACCGCCCGACGCGGTGAGGAAAATCCGTTTCAGCCGCTTGGTTTCGGGGGCCGCCTGCAGGCATTGGAATACGGCGGAATGTTCGCTGTCCACGGGCAGGATTTTCGCTCCGTGACGGCGTGCTTCCTCTTTGATCAGCGGTCCCGCGGTGACGAGGGATTCCTTGTTTGCCACGGCAACAGGCTTTCCTCTGCGGATCACTTCCAGAAAGGGCTTCGTGCCCGCCATGCCCACGATGCCGTTGACTGCCACATCAAAGTCTGCCTCCCGAATCATTTCCAGAAGCCCTTCTTCGCCGCTGAAAACCTTGGTTTTCGTGTCGACTACGCGATTTTTCAGTTCTTTTGCGGCGTCGGGATCGGTCATGGCCGCAAAGGCGGGACGCAGAGTGCGGATCTGTTCTTCGATGCGGTCCACGTCGGTGTTTGCCGAAAGTCCCGCGGCGGTAAGACCGAGATTCTCCAGTACGGAGACCGTCTGACGCCCGATGGATCCCGTGGATCCCAAAATAAGAATTTTCTTCATATTATATTATCCGATTCTCAAAAAAATACGGGAACAAACCCGGTCACGGTCCAGACGAAGGGGGCGACGAACCAAATGGAGTCGAAACGGTCCATGATGCCGCCGTGTCCGGGGATCAGGGTTCCGTAATCCTTGATGCCGTAGTGCCGCTTGACCAGAGACGCGGTCAGGTCTCCCAGAATGGAGATCAGCGTGCCGGGAACGGCGTAAAGGGCAACCGCCCAATAATTGACCGAAACGCCCTCCGCGTAGCTGCCAACGAGCCAGGCGTAAAGGAAGGTGAGCCCCACGCAGATGATAAGGCCGCCCACCGCCCCTTCGACGGTCTTTTTGGGGGAGATTACGGGAGCAAGCTTATGTTTTCCGAAGGCGGACCCGCAGAGGTACGCACCCGTGTCGGGAATCCAGGAAAGAACGAAGATCAGAATCAGATGCCAAAGGCCTTGAATCCCCTCCCGTACCAAAACGAGGGTGGAGAAGAAATACGCCACGATCAGCGTCATGGCCAAGGCGAAAATCAAATCTCCCAAGGAGATTTTTCCGTAATTCTTCAGATAATATGTAAACGCTGCAAAAATCAGCAGGATCGTTGCCGCCGTCAGCCAGGGACGGAATCCGTCAAAGGCGGAGCAGAAGACGAAGCCCCCCGCGAAAAGCACGGAGCAGATGGTCAGAGCCTTATGCTTTGCAACCCCTCCCGCCTTCAGCATTTCGTACATCCCAACGGCGGTGATCAGTCCCATGAACCCGTTGAACACGAAGGGAACGTAGGAAAAAATGACGGCGATCAGCATCACGGCGGTGATGATCGCTCCGGAAATGGTACGTTTCAGCATGATTGATCTCCTTTTTCGGGCGCCGCGGCGTTTCCACCGAACTTCCGCGTCCGTTTTTCGTATTCTGCCAGGGCCAGATCCAGACGGGATTCGTCAAAATCGGGCCAGTAGCAGGGATCGGAATAATATTCCGAATAAGAGGTCTGCCAAAGCAAAAAATTGGAAATGCGCATTTCGCCCCCCGTGCGGACCACCAGATCGGGGTCGGGTTGGCCTGCGGTGTAAAGGCGGTCGGCAATATCCTGCTCGGTCAGTTGGGTTTTTCCTTCCGCGATGGCACGGTTGACCGCCTGCACGATGTCTGCCCGTCCGCCGTAGTTCAGTGCCACGTTCATGTGCATCCGAACTTCCTTTTCGTCGGAGAGCCGCTCAATGCGGGCAACGCCTTTTCGGAAGGAGTCGCTGAATTGGGAAAGATCGCCCAAAAAGCGTACCTGCGTGTGGTGATATACTTCCTTTTCCCCCGATTCCCATCGGCGGTACATCTTGTCCAGATAGCGGGTAAAAATTTTCATCAGCGCCGCAACCTCTACGGCGGGACGGTTCCAGTTTTCCGTGGAAAAGGCGTAAAAGGTAATGTGGCGGATGCCCTTTTCGTAGCAGAGCTCCACGATCTTTTCCATATTGTCCGCTCCGGCCGTGTGGCCCTGGGGAATGCTGACGCCCCGTTCTTTCGCCCAACGGCGGTTTCCGTCCATGATAAAGCCGACGTGAATCGGCAAATTCGTCTGATCCAAAATCGTTCTCTCCAAGGTCTTGTTTTTTATACATAATCGGAACCGTTGCCGCAGGGATTTTGCGGCAACGGTCAAGGCTTGTTTTGCTGAATATTAAACGGTGAGGATTTCTTTTTCCTTTGCGGCACTCATGGCGTCCAGCTCTTTGCAGAACTTGTCGGTCATGTCCTGAACGTCCTTTTCGGCGTTCTTCAGATCGTCCTCGGTGATCTCGCTCTTCTTCTTCTGAGCCTTAAATACTTCCAGCGCGTCTCTGCGAATGGAGCGGATGGCAACCTTGGAGGCTTCGCACATCTTACGGATGTCCTTCACGATTTCCTTACGGCGATCTTCTGTGAGAGGGGGGAATGCAAGGCGGATCATGCGGCCGTCGTTCTGGGGGTTGATGCCCAGATCGGAAACCTGGATGGCCTTCTCGATGGTTTTCAAAAGGGATCCGTCGTAGGGCTGGATCACCAGAATTTTCCCTTCCTGAACGGAAATGGTGGCAACCTGATTCAGGGGAGTTTTTACGCCCCAGTAGTCCACGAAGATCTTATCCAGAACGGACACGTTTGCCGTGGATGCCCGAATGGAGGCAAAGTCGTTCTGCAGAACCTGACGGGTCTTTTCCATCTTGTTGTTGATTTCTTGATATTGGGGTTTCATGTCGGATACCTCCGTTAAGATATTGAAAAATTTTATACGTTGATCACGGTTCCCACGTTTTTGCCGCACAGCGCGTCGGCGATGGTCTCACCCTTGCCGAGGCTGAAGAGCAGAACGGGCATATTCTTTTCCATGCACAGGGAGGCGGCGGTCAGATCAATGACGCCTAACTTCTTGTCAAGAATCTCGGAATAGGTGATGGAATCGAACTTCTTTGCATCGGGGAATTTGCGGGGATCTTTGTCGTAAACGCCGTCCACGGCTTTCGCCATCAGAGCAATATCCGCGCCGATTTCAATGGCACGCAGTGCTGCGGCAGTGTCTGTGGTGAAGAAGGGACAGCCCGTTCCTCCGCCGAAAATGACGATCTTGCCTTCGTTGAGATATTTGTCTGCCAGATCCTTCGTATAGGTCTCGCAGACCTGCGGCATGGCAACGGCGGAAAGAACCTTTGCTTCTGCACCCAAGGAACGGAAGAACTCCGACAGAGCGATGGCGTTCATATTGGTTGCAAGCATTCCCATCTGGTCAGCCTTGACGGGGTCCATATCGGAGCCCTGACGGCCTCTCCAGAAATTGCCCGCGCCGCACACGATGGCGATCTGGGCGCCGCATTCCAGGCTCTTGACGATGTTGCGGCAAACTTCCGTTGCGGTTTCAAAATCAATGCCGTGGCCCAAATTCCCGGAGAGCGCCTCTCCGCTGAGTTTGACCAGGGCGCGTTTGTACTTACATTCCATAGAAATCCTCCCGAAGACCGTGTCGGTATTTTCATCTTTTATAATTTTACTATAAAATATGCGATTTGTAAAGAGAGTTACGGAAAAAAAAATATTTTTTTCGAATTTATTTCCCGAATTGCGGAATTTTTCGTGCCGATTCCAGAAAATCCCACCGTTTCGGCCCTGCTTTGGGAAGGGAAAGGGCAAAAATCTCGTCCGCATTCAGTTGCAGGTCTACCATTTCCCGTGTGGCGGGGTCGGTGTGCATCTGCGGCGTCAGCCCCGAGCAGATGGGAAGGGTTGCTTTCCCCTTTGCCTGTCGCAGAATCTCCTGCCCCCGATCGTTGAAGGCAAGCACGCGCAGATAGGATAACTTCGGGAGGTTTTTGGGAATTTTCAAATAGCCGCAAAGCACCGCCCTGCGCACTGCGGAATGGGGAAACCGCTTGGTCTTGACCCGATCGTAAAGATCCGCAAGATCTTTTGCCTCGGAGGCGTTGCAAATGCGCTCTGCCAAACCTTCCCGCATCCCGTAAAATCCTTTCAGCTCTTCCGCCGATGCGGTGCGGTAATAGGCCAGAATTCCCCGCTCCAAACGAGTCAGATCCGCCAATGGGGCGTTTTTCAGGTGTTCAAAAGCCAAATCGGGTAAGGAATCTTTCCAAGCCTCGCCCTTTTGAATTCGTTTCCGAATCGAACTTGCGCTTTCAAAGCCTTCGCCGCCGTCTCCGTAATAAGAGCCCTTCCGTTGGATGGCTACCAGCGGTGTGGAAGAGGAGGCTTCCTTCAGCGCTTTCCGATAGGCAAGGGCAAGCACGTCGTTGGGCTCTTCGCTCCAGGCTCCGCCCAGTTCCCGTACGGCCTCTTTGCAGGCGGCGGGGTAGGAGAGCCCTCGGCGGATTTTTTCTCGGATCAAGCCCTTTTCTTCCGCAAGACAAAGGGCTTCGTACTGCTTTCGGTTGCTTTCGTCTCCGCTTTCGCAACCGCAACAAAGGGCGTCGATTACGCCGAGGCTCGTCAGAATTTCCACGCCGCCCCGTGCAAAGTCCTCCGCCGAGGCGACCGCGTAGGGGAGAGGCAGCTCGATCACCAGATCCACGCCTCCCGCCACGGCGGCTGCGGCCCTGCGGTATTTGTCGGTGAAGGCCACGTCGGCGCGCTGGACGAAGTTTCCGCTCATGGCCGCCACGACTCCTTCGTATCCCGCCTCTCGCAGGATTTCGGTCTGATACCGATGTCCCTTATGGAAGGGATTGTATTCCGCCACGATCCCCGCGATTTTCATGAAAAGCCCCCTCGTTTCCGAAAAAAATGTAAAATCTATTGCAATTTTCTCAAAAAAGGATTATAATGTAGTCCGTGTAATCATTATACTACAGTTTATAAAAAAAATCAAGATAGAAAGGCGAAGAATTATGAAAGTTTTGGTAATTAACGCGGGAAGCTCTTCTCTGAAGTATCAGCTTTTCGACATGGACAAAGAAGAAGTCCTCGCAAAAGGAAACTGCGACCGCATCGGCATCGACGGCGTTTTTTCCTATAAAGCAGCCTCGAAGGGAATTGCGCTCGAATACGATTTTGCGTTCCCCAATCATACCGTTGCCGCCAACAAAGTGCTTGAGACCCTTGCCGACCCCGAGGTCGGTGTGATTTCCGATATTTCCGAAATCGGCGCCGCCGGTCACCGTATCGTTCACGGCGGAAGCTTCTTCATGGAAGCCACCCTCGTGGACAGTGACGAGGTTATTGAGAAGATCGAAGCCTGCAAGACCCTCGCGCCTCTTCACGCAATGCCCAACGCCGCCGGCATCCGTGCCTGCCGCGAAGCCATGCCCAACATTCCCCACGTGGCCGTGTTTGATACTGCTTTCCATTCCACCATGCCCGACGTGGCCAAGACCTACGCTCTGCCCCGTGATCTGTGTGAAAAGTACAGCATCAAGCGTTACGGTGCACACGGCACTTCTCACAAGTACGTATCTCAGAAGACTGCGGAATTCTTGGGTAAGAAGCCCGAAGATCTGAAGATGGTTACCCTTCACTTGGGAAACGGTTCCTCCATTACCGCAATCGATAAGGGCCGTTGCGTGGATACCTCCATGGGCTTGACTCCCCTTGCCGGACCTCTGATGGGCACCCGTTGCGGCTCCATCGACCCTGCCATCGTTCCCCTTCTGCTGGATAACGAGCTGGTTCAGGACAAGGAGACCGGCGAAATGCGGAAGATGAGCGGTTCCGAGCTGAACGCTCTGATGAATAAGAAATCCGGTGTTTACGCCGTTTCCGGCGGATACAGCGACTTCCGCGATCTGGAATCCAACGCGGACAAGGGCGACGAGAAGAGCGCTTTGGCTCTGGATATGTTCGCCTATCAGTGCAAACAGATCATGGCCGGCTATATTGCCATTCTCGGCGGCGTGGATTGTATCGTCTTCACCGCAGGAATCGGAGAAAACGGTCCCCGTACCCGTTCCAAGATCTGCAAAGGTCTGCTGGAGCCCCTCGGCATCGAACTGGACGAGGTAGCCAACGATTGTAAGGGCGTCGCCCGTGACGTGACCGGCAAGAACTCCAAGGTCAAGGTTCTGGTCATTCCCACCAACGAGGAACTGATGATCGCCAAGGAAACTCTGGCCGTTGCCGCTCTTTAATTTGTAAAATCATAAAAATCCGCAGGACGAAGGTTCTGCGGATTTTTTGCATATTTTCCTCTTCCGAGTAAAAAATAAAAGAATAAAACGAAGGGGGATTTTTTTGTGATCGTTGCCTTGATTCGTACCGTAATTCTTTATCTTCTCACGGTTCTGGCTCTGCGTTGTATGGGAAAACGCCAGCTGGGAGAATTGGAGCCCACGGAGCTGGTAATAACGCTCCTGATCTCCGATCTTGCCACGTTGAGCATGCAGGATCTGGAAATGCCTCTTTTGTACAGTATCGTCCCCATGGTGACCCTCGTGGTGCTTGAGATCCTTTTTTCGGTTCTGGCCTTGAAGGTTCCGTGGATCAATCGGTTGTTGAGCGGCCGTTACGCGGTGCTGATCGACGACGGGCGGCTGGACCAACGGGAAATGCGGCGGTCCCAGATGTCGGTGGGCGAATTGATGGAGGAATTGCGTCAGAAGGGAATTATGGCTTTGGAAGACGTCAAATATTGCGTTTTGGAAACCGACGGAAAAATCAGCGTGATTCCCAAAAAGGACGCCACTCAGCCCGCCCTTCCGTTAATTTTGATCTCCGACGGCGTGGCGGTGAAGGAGAACCTTCAGCGGAGAGGGCTTTCTCTGTCCGATCTGCGAAAAATCGTGAAAAAGCAAGGCGCAGACTCTTTTGAGGGCATCTTTTTACTCTATGAGATCTCCGGGGCATATACCTGTATTTTCAAGGAGGTGACGCCGTGAAAACGCGGTTGATTTGGACGGCTTGCGCGGCGTTGGTCCTTCTTGTTTTCGTGATTTCATCCCAGCTTTTTTTGGAGCGCGTTGCGACAAATCTTGTGGACTCTGCCGAGGAGATCTGCGGACTTCTGGCCACGGAAAGCACGGAAGAAGGGGAGAGGAAGCTGGAGGATCTGCTCCGTCGGTTTCGCAACGATAAATGGGTGTTTTTCATTTTTGTCAACGACGTTCGGGTTTACGAGTTGAACCGATCCCTGACCCGTGCTCAAGCCTTGGCGGAAGAAGGGGAATGGTCTCCTTCGCTGGAGGCGCTGTCCGATTTCGTTTCGGTTCTGCGGGAGATTGCGCAAACCCATCGTCCCAATCTGACGAACATTTTCTAAAATTCACGAATCCTTTGCAAATCCGCCTTGACAAGCCGAGGAAAATATTGTATAATATATCATATATTGCTCTTTGAAAGGAAGTACCATACCGTGAAAAACGAAATGATGTCTCGCTTTCTTGATATCTACGGAGGAGACGCCTCCGACGTGCGTATGTTCGTATCCCCCGGCCGTGTCAACATGATCGGCGAACACACCGACTACAACGGCGGTTTCGTGTTCCCCGCAGCCCTCGAACACGCTTCTCATATTCTGGTTCGCAAGACCGACAGCGGAAAGATCCGCCTTGCCGCTACCGACCTGCCCGATCGGGTTGAGTTGGATATCAACAACCTTGGCGCGTACAAGGATCTGCGTTGGGGCAATTATCAGGCCGGCGTTGCCTACGTTCTGCAGAACCACGGCTACGAAATCTGCTCCTGCGATATTCTTTACCACGATACCGTTCCCCTCGGCGCAGGCCTTTCTTCTTCTGCCGCCATCGAAGTGGTTATGGCTCTGACCCTTGCCACCTTCTCCAACGAAGCCAAGGGCATCACCGCTCCCGTGGATATGATCGAAATGGCCAAACTGTCTCAGGAGGCCGAAATCATCTATTGCGGCGTGAACTGCGGTATTATGGACCAGTTCGCCAGCGCCATGGGCAAAAAGGACAACGCCATTTTCCTCGATTGCAAAACTCTGGAATTCCAATACGTTCCTTTGGTTCTGAACGGCTACAAGATCATCGTCGGAAATACCAAGAAAAAGCGCGGTCTTGCCGATTCCAAGTACAACGAACGCCGTGCGGAATGTGAATCTGCTCTTAAGCAGCTGCAGATCGCTTATCCCGAAGCGGATTGTCTGCGCGCCATTTCCGTGGAACAGTTTGAGGAATCCAAGCATCTGATCACCAACGAAGTGGAACGCCGCCGTGCGGAACACGTGGTGTACGAATGCGATCGCGTTCTCAAGTCCATTGACGCACTGACTGCCGGCGATCTTCCCGCTTTCGGCCGTTTGATGACCGCTTCCCACATCTCCCTGCGGGATCTGTACGAAGTGACCGGTCTGAATCTGGACGTAATGGTGGAGGAATCCCTGAAGATCGAGGGTTGTATCGGTTCCCGTATGACCGGTGCCGGCTTCGGCGGTTGCACCGTCAGCATCGTTGCGGACGACGCCGTGGAGACCTTCATTCAAGAGGTAAGCAAAAATTATAAGGAACGCACGGGCTTCGACGGCGAGTTCTATATCTCTTCTGCCTGCGACGGCGGCCACGAGGTCAAATAAAGTTTTCAAATTACCTACTTGACAATCTGAAAATTTGTGGTATAATATATAAGTATGCATTCTGCTTTGACCATGGAGAGGAGTTTCTATGCGGTATTTGGATATCAACGATTTCAGCCGCAGAGACGGCGATACGCTGCTGATTGACGAGGCGGTGGATCTGTCCGCAACGGAGCCCGCTTTTTCGGAAGTGCGCGTCGTGGGAAAACTTCGCAACGTGGTCGGCGTGATGACGCTTCGCGTCACCGTCTTTGGTACTTACGTCGGTACTTGTGACCGTTGCCTGGAAGAAGCCGTGATTCCCCTTCAGTCTGAGCTGAAGACGGTGGTCACTCTTTCCGCTTCCGAGGACGAATCGGTCTACGTGGAAAACGGACGGATCGACCTGGAACTGACCGCTTACGACGCTTTGGTTCTGGAAGTCCCCCTTCAGATTCTCTGTCGGGAAGACTGCCGCGGCCTTTGCCCGTCCTGCGGAAAGAATCTCAACGACGGCGACTGCGAATGCAACAACTGAGTTTTTAATTTGATTTCGGAAATAGGAGGTGTCCACCGATGATCGCACCCAAGAAAAAGGTCTCGAAACAGAGAAAGCATAAGAGACGTTCCAGCGTTTGGAAGCTCGAAATGCCCGGCATGGTTAAGTGCCCCAACTGCGGCGAATACGTTCTTTCTCACCGTGTTTGCAAAGCTTGCGGCTACTATGACGGTAAGCAGGTTCTGAAAATGAACAACGAAGAGGCGAAGTAATTTCACCTCAATCAACTCGAGGGGGAAACATCGGTTCTTCAAAAGAGGGGAACGGTGTTTCTCCGTCGTTTTGTACCTAAAAACGGAAAGGATGACGGTTTGTGCGGCTTTTGATCGTTCGTCACGGTGCTCCCGATTATAACAAGGATACCCTGACGGAGCAGGGCTGGCGTGAGGCGGAGCTTTTGGCTCCTCATCTGGTTCGGATGAAGCCCGACGCGATCTGTCTTTCTCCCTACGGAAGAGCCCAGGATACGGCAAAAAAGACTTTGGAACTGACGGGCTTGACCCCCGAAGTATTCCCTTGGCTTTGTGAATACGATCAGGTTTTGCCCGAGCCCTTCCGAAACTGCCCGTGGCACCAGGATCCCAAAATCTGGACCTCCGACCCCCAATGGCGCAGCCCCGATTGGAAGGAAAGCCCTCTTTTTCGAGATTCCCCTTTTCTGCGGGTCTATGAAGAGGATCGTGCCGCTCTGGACGCGTTTCTTTCGAAACACGGCTACGTGCGGGAGGGAATGCTCTGGCGGGTAACGGATGATTTTTACGACGTGAACGAAACCATCGTGTTTTTCTGTCATCTGGGGCGTGCTGTAACGCTTCTTTCCCAGATATTGGATCTGCCATGGGTTTCCGCGGCCCATCAGTTCTGGATCCCCACCTCCTCCGTAACCGAGATTCTTTTTGAGCGTTCTCATTTCGATCGCGGTATCGCCATTCCCCGCGTGGCCCGTCTTTCCGACGTGTCGCATTTGGAGGAGGTCGGTCTTCCGCGGTGCAATTCGGGCTTTATGATGCCCGTTGACGGATATACTCGGGACAGCGATCCCACGGTTTCTCTGTCGAAATAACCATTTTGTAAGGATGTCTGTTTATGGCTTTGATCCGTTACGTGGATCGGCACAGTCCGTTCCGAAAAAAACTTTTGCCCGGTGACGATCTTTTAGCCGTCAACGGAGTCCCCGTGCGGGATTTTCTGGATTATATGTACCAGACCGCCCTCGGCGTTACCGACGTGACGATTCTGCGGGAGGGGAAGGAAATGTCGGTGGTTCTTTCCGAGGCCACGGAAGATCCCGGTCTTGATTTCGAAAATTATCTGATGGATCGGCAACGGTCCTGCAAAAATAAATGTATTTTCTGTTTTATCGACCAGCTTCCCCCCGCCATGCGGGAGACCATGTATTATAAGGATGACGATTTCCGCCTTTCCCTGCTTTACGGCAATTACGTCACCCTCACCAACATGACCGACGAGGATATGGACCGCGTGGTTGATATGAAGGTTTCTCCCTTCAACGTGTCGGTGCATACCACCAATCCCGACCTGCGGGTGAAGATGATGAAAAATCCCGCCGCAGGGAAGATTATGGATCAATTGACCCGTCTTCGGGATGCGGACATCAACCTGCGGGCTCAGATCGTTCTTTGTCCCGGCTGGAACGACGGGGAAGAGTTGGACCGCACCTTGAAGGATCTCAAGTCTTTTTATCCGCAACTGTCCAGCCTTTCCGTGGTCCCCGTGGGACTGACCCGTTATCGGGAGGGGCTGGAGCCCCTTCGGGTCTTTACGGCGGAGGAGTGCAAGGCGGTCATCGAGCAGGTGGAGGCCTTTGCCCAAACCTGTCTGGAGGAATTCGGCACCCGCTTGGTCTGGTGCTCCGACGAAATGTATATCAAGGCGGGTCTTCCCGTTCCTTCCTTTGATGATTACGAAGAGTTTGAACAGATGGAAAACGGCGTGGGCATGATCGCCTCCTTCCAACGGGAGCTGGAGGATCTGATTTCCTTTATGGATGAGCCCTTTACCCGTCCCATTCGCGTGTCCTCCGTAACGGGGATGATTACACAGGATCTGATCCGCAACGCCGTCACCCGCTTGCAGGAGAAATTTACCGACCTGCAATGCGACGTATACGCCATTCGCAACGACTTTTTCGGCCCCGACGTGACGGTGACGGGACTTATTACGGGGCAGGATATTATTTCCCAGCTGAAGGGAAAGAAATTGGGCGATTATCTCATCGTTCCCGAGGTGATGCTGCGGGACGGAATGTTTTTGGATAATAGATCGGTTCGTGACGTGGAACGTGCTTTGGACGTGAAGATCCGCACGGCTGGTTGCGATCCCGAAGGCTTCGCGGAAGCGCTGATGCGCTCTGCACGCCGCTGAAAGGAGGTTGTTCTATGGCAAATCCCATGATCGCCGTGGTGGGGCGCCCCAACGTGGGGAAGTCCACCCTCTTTAACAAGATCGTCGGTCAGCGTCTCTCCATCATTGAGGATACGCCGGGGGTGACGCGGGACCGCATTTATTGTGATTTCGAATGGCGCGCCCGCACCTGCACCCTGATCGACACGGGCGGCATTGAGCCCCACAAGGGGGACGAACTGCTGGATCAGATGCGCCGTCAGGCACAGATCGCCATCGATCAGGCCGACGCGGTGATCTTCGTCACCGATATCAAATCGGGTGTTACCGACGCGGACGTGGAAGTGGCCCGTATGCTGATGAAGGCGGGCAAAAACGTGGTTCTTTGCGTCAATAAGATCGACCGACCCGGGGAGAATCCTCCCGAATTTTACGAATTTTATAACTTGGGTATGGGGGATCCCGTGGCGGTTTCCTCCGTTCACGGACTCGGCATCGGCGATCTTCTCGATGCGGTCTACGCATTCCTGCCCGATCCTCCCGTGGAGGACGAGGAGGATAAAACCGTCAAGGTGGCCCTTATCGGACGCCCCAACGTGGGAAAATCCTCTCTGGTCAACTACATTCTCGGGGAAAAACGCATGATCGTTTCCGATATTCCCGGCACCACGCGGGATGCGGTGGACACGGTCAAGGAAAATCAATACGGCAAATTCTGCTTTATCGACACCGCAGGGATTCGCCGCAAAAACAAGGTTTACGATAACATCGAGCAATATTCCATCGTTCGCTCTTATATGGCCATCGACCGTGCGGACGTGGTGCTGATTCTCATCGACGCCTCCCGCGGCGTCACCGACCAGGACGTGAAAATTGCGGGCTTTGCCCACGAGCGGGGAAAGGCCTCCATTATTCTGGTCAACAAGTGGGATCTGGTGGAAAAAGACACCTACACCATGGAAACCATGAAGAACGATATCAAAGAAGAGCTGAAGTATATGTCCTACGCTCCCGTTCTTTTCATTTCCGCCAAGACCGGCCAGCGGGTGGATAAACTGTACCCCCTCATCAACTCCGTCCACGAGCAGCACTCCCGCCGCATCACCACGGGGGTTCTGAACGATATTCTGGCCGACGCCACCATCCGCGTTCAGCCTCCCTCCGACAAGGGCAAGCGGTTGAAGATTCTGTACATGACCCAGGCTTCCACCAATCCGCCCTCTTTCGTGATTTTCTGTAACGACGCGTCTCTGTTCCATTTCTCTTATCAGCGTTATATTGAGAACCAAATCCGTGCCGTCTTCGGGCTGGAAGGAACCCCCGTGCGGCTCTTCATTCGGGAAAGGGGAGAAAACGATCGATGAGTTGGCTGTTGCTTGTTCCGATCTTCCTGTTGGGATATCTGATCGGTAGCGTGAATCTGTCCTTGGTCGTCACCAAGTATATCGGCAAGATTGACATTTATTCCGTAGGCAGCGGCAACGCAGGCGGTACCAACGTGGCCCGTTCCATGGGCTTGGGTTGGGGAATCTCCGTCATGGCTGCGGAAATCGGCAAAAGTATGATTTTCGGCTGTTTGGTGAAATACCTCTGGCCCGGCGACGTTCTGTCCTTCGGGGAGCCCGTAGGCCCCGCCTTCACCGGTGCGGTGTTGGTGGCAGGATGCCTTTTGGGGAACTACTTCCCCTGCTTTTCCCATTTCAAGGGCGGCAAAGGGGTTTCCGTTATGGGCGGTCTGCTGATCGTGTTGGATTATCGGATTTTTCTCGTGGTTTTCGTCACGTTCCTTTTGGTTCTGTTGCTTTTCCGTATGGTTTCTTTGGCCTCCCTTCTTTCCGGCGTTGCAATCCCCATTTGTGTGGGGTTGTTCTATTCCGGAAATCACGGCTGGGTTTTGCTCACGGCCCTCACGGCTCTGATGAGTGCTTCGGTCTGGATTCGTCATTCCGGCAACATCAAACGAATCTTGACGGGCACGGAACGCAAAATCGGCTCCAAAAAGAAAAAAGAACAATAAAACGAAAACTCCCACAGCCGTGGGAGTTTTTTTTGCATCCCCCGCCCCGTTGACAAATCCCCCAAAATATGGTACAATAAAAATATAAAAACCTCGAATCCGGATGCTATGCCCCCGAAACTTCAGGTACAGGATAAATGCAAAAAGAAGGAGATGTAATCACATGTCTCGGTCCAAAAAAAACCGCACGGAAGATGAATTCTGCGTTCATCACGGCAGAGATGGGTGTATATTTTTTATTAGTCCCCTGATTATTATGCTTGTGGCAGGTATCGTTGCCTTTCCCTTTGCCGGGTTGTGGTGGATGTCGTTGTTAAATTTGCCTTTACTTATTCTTTTTATTTCGATTGTTTATGCTTCGATAGGAGACACTATGACCATAAACAAGGAAGGAATTCATTGGAGTTATCCAAGGAATAAAGAGTTCAATTTTAGTGTACCTTGGGAGGATGTAATTGAGATCTACTATGTGGCTTCTTTTAAACCGACTCCAACATATATTCGCTTTCGCAAGGGTAATGATATCTGCGAAGAGGAATTTCACGTAACCTACCGTACAAAAACAAACAAAGTTCTTGCGAAATACGGTTTTCAGATGCAAAAGCGAAAGCCCTGATAAATGAATTGATCGAGAAGAAAAACCTCTTCAAACCTGATACAATTGATTCCCTCCTGCGGTATAAATCGTACTGCAGGAGGGCTTTTTTGAACATTCAGACCACATCGGTTGACAAATCCCTCAAAATATAGTATAATACGATTGTAAACTCCGCAATCCGTTCAATGGATGTTTGGCTACGACGTTTGCAACAACCCGACCCGGGACAAAAACACGGAGCTCACCCGGAATAACATCCGTCAGATGACCGGCTATTGAATGTTTTTACAGGACATTTTTTGACAGCGGGAATTTCAAAGAATCTCTTGCCTCCACAGAAACAACCTTAGTTAAGGATTTTGTACTACACAAAATATCTCAGGCATTGGGAATATATGGAATCATTCTCAGAGTTTTGACAGGAAGATCTTTAGAACAACTAATTCACGATGTCGCAAGTACTAAAGTTATGGAATATATCCTTAAATTGGATTTTATCCAAAATATTAACTCAATATTTTTATTCATAGAAAAGGTGGTTATTTAAAATGGGAAAGAAAAGAAAAATTGTCATTCGTGCCTGGAAGTTACACCTTTCGTATGCGATCATTTCGTTCTTGCTGGCAGGGATTGTCGTGTATCTTGTTTTGCAGGGCGAAACGTCGGAAGAATCCGGTTTCTTGTATGCAATAGATACTTTTTCTTTTTACTTCTTCATGATAGCCATTTCACAAATCAATAGGATTATAATATTTGAAGACCGAATTGTCACAAAGACTTTTCCTATTGCTGCGCTACCTTTCCGTTTCAAAAAGGATCCTCGAACAAGATGGAACAGCAATATTGATTTTTCTGAAATTGAAAGCGTGGAACTCGTCAACCTGACACATGATGAACGCCTGGAACTTTTTGGAGCCTATACATTTTCCAACCAGTTTTTAAAAATTGATGTAAAGGGCAAAGACCGCCCCAAACTCATTTATATTTCCATCTACACGGAAAAGCAGATGAACCGATTGCTGGACATCATCAATAGTAGAAAAACGCCTCTTGAAGAAGAAAACGCAGAGGATTGAACGATTATCCCCTCTCTTCTCTTTCTTTTTTCAGAACCGAAGATCTTGCCCCTCGGATTGCTCCGAGGGGCTGATTTTTGTTGATATTACAGCATTTCTAAGCAAGAACGGTTGACAAAGAGTGAAAAGCATGATATAATAAATTTGTTATAGAGAATCGGTCTCTTATCATGTGGGCAACTGTTGCCATAGGAACTTCGATTTCTATTGGAGTTGGGACTGCTCTTGGATTCCTTGTTGGAACCGTTATCTGCCTTGCTGTTGACTATCATTTTGACAAGTGGATTTCTTATTTCATAGATAAAATTGCAGGTTAATGGAGGTCTTATGAAAAAATTTATTATTGCCTTTTGGGATATGCTTGCTTATCTGGTTATTTCCATACCGCTGAGTGCACAATTTTTATATTATTTCTTTAACTCCGAGGACTTAAACTTTATGCAAGTAATCTTTTACAGTTTCTGCCTTGCTATTGTTGTTTGGGGACCTTTCTTTCTTCAACATACCGAAATTGATCTCAGCCGCGATTATGTGAATCCGTATTACATGACCTCGTGGGGACCTAAGAACAACCTTGATTTACAGTATAACTGGGAGATTTTTCCCTCTGAAATCGAGAAAGTTTCCCTTGTTAAGTTGTCTAAAGAAGAAAAAAAGAAATACACATCATCCAAATTTTTGTTTTCAAAATATCTGAAAATTGAACTGCGCTACGGTGCGGTAAAATACGTCTACGTCTCACACTATACAAATTTCCAGATCAAGAAAATTATAAGGCTACTTACCAGCAATCTGTACAAAAACACAAAGATAGCTCATAGGAATTAATAGATTTCCATCAGAACATTTAACTCTTGACATCTCGACAACAGCCCCTCGGGAAAATCCGAGGGGCCGGTTTTTGTTGATATTACAGTGTTTCTACGCAAGAACGGTTGACAAATCCCCCGAAACATGGTATAATATAGTTGTTAAATTCTCAATCAGAACACGAAGCAATAAGGAAATCATATATTCAGTAAATTAAGTTCAAATAATCGGAGGTTATGATATGGTAGAAAATACCGTAAAGAAAACAGTTGAACTTTTTGCAGCGGTTGGTATCGATATAACAATGCAGCAAGGATTTCATATAATTGAGTTTCTGTTGTTCTTTGTTGCTTGCATCGCAATATTCGTTTCTTGCTCAATCGTTACTGGTAGTAATGTGCTGTTTGGGCAACCATATGGAAAAACGAAGAAAGCCAAAGCTATACTGAAATACTTGTCACTGCTCATGTTTATTTTACTTTTCTTGATATTGGTTGTTTTTTATATAGTGGATATTGTTTCAATTTTTTTTGATCACAAAGGTATCATAGAACTTATACTGTTTTTTATAACTCCAATTGCCGGGATTTTCGTTGTTTTTAAATGTACGAAGTGGGGAGAGATTGTTGCCGAGCGCGCTGCGGAAAAGAGAGATGAATTATATAAAGACGAAGTGAATGCTATTTTAATGAACAATCCGGTGTTTGTTGAAGCCTTGAACAAGATTAAAAATGATGCTAATATAAAAATGGTTAAAATATTCAGGGATGGGATTTCGTTTCATGCTACCGCAACACCGCCGCAAAAAGAAACCCGAAAAATATTAGGCGGAGCAACGACCAACAATGAAGCAGGTAATTTATTGAAAAAAGAAAAAGAAGATATATTAAAGAGTATTGGGACTGTTTTGAGTTCTTATAGCGGGATTTCTTTGCGGTATTCAGATTATGGTTTTTCCTCCTCTGAAACAGCTATGTCAGATCTTTCCAAATGGTTGTTTAAATATTTAGAACCACGGTTTATTAGAGGTGCTCATGAGATTGTTTTGGATTACCACGATTACATATCAAGCGGTCCTACCGGATATGTTGTACACAATAATCAAGTTACACCTACCGGTGGTTCGGGGAAATCTATAAGCGCTTTTGAGAGCTTCGTTGTTTCTGAGATTTTATATACAGCTTCCAAAGAGGAGCCAAAGCAATATAAGAAATGGTAACACCCCTTCTGTGGGCAGGTTTTAAAAAATAAAAATCGTTTAGGATTCGGAAGTTTGGTTTTAATCGGCTAGTGTTATCATGTTGGCACTGGATGTTTGTTTTTACAATTAAAAAACGGTTCTGTAATATGTATTACAGAACCGTTTTTGTTTGGTTATAAGTTTATACTTTCGTGACGTTCTTTCCCGCGGCGGGGGAGAATACGGCGTCGAAGATTTCGTGGTATTCTTCAAAGGATACCTTGCCTCCGTGGGTCAGGACCAGCATCTTGACCCCAAAGAGCCAGACCTTGTAATTCATGATCTCCATGCCGTTGCGTTGATAAAATCCCCGTCTGCGGAGCCGTTCGGGGGTGTTGTCTGCGGGTTCGTCGGGGTCCTCGATCTCAAGCAGCAGCCGCTTCCCGTCGTACCGCTCCTTCAGTTCTTCTAAAATCCGCGACCCGATGCCGCCGCCCCGCTTTTCGGGGGAGATGGCAAAATAATCCAACAGGGCAATGCCCTTGTGCAGGATCATGATCACCAGCCCGAGAAATTCGCCCCCGTCTTCTTCTACCGTCAGGAATTCCATGCTTCCTTCTTCCCGCTTTTGCAACATCAGGGCGAAGGGCTTTTTTTCGTCGGCGGGGAAGGCTTCTTCATAGAGAAGACGCAGGTTTTCCAGATTCTCGCGGGAGGGGTTTGCGTTCAGTTTCATTTTATTTATCCCAAGGGTTGGGGGTGAAGTCCCCGCAACGGGCCCATTTCAGGTAGTTGAGGGCGTGAAGCTGACCCGTCATTTCCCAATCCTTTACGTAGATGGGGTCGTGATAACCTTCGATGCAGATGTCCCCTTTATAACCTACCATATGCAGATAGGTGATGATGGTGCGCCAATCGCAATCTCCAAGGCCGGGCATACGGTGCCATACGTATTCGTTGGGGCCGTAAATGCCTTCCTCGTCAATCATCTTGCGGTCCACCGTGGCGTCTTTGCCGTGGACGTGCAGAATTTTTTTGCCGTATTTGCGGATCTGCGGCATGGGGTCCATGAGCTGACAGAGCTGATGGGTGGGCTCCCATTCCAGACCCAGGTTGTCCGCATCCACCTCGTGGAACATCATATCCCAGGCACGGGGATGGAATGCGATGTTGTCGGTGGTTTTTCTCCATTTTCCGCCCATGGGGCAGTTTTCGATGACCAGATTCAATCCCTTGTCCGCCGCCCGCTTGGCCAGATCCGTGAAAACTTCCTTGAACTTGGGCATGGAGGCGTCCACCGATTCTCCCGTCAATGCCCCTGCGAAGGTGGCCACGTTCTTCGCTCCGAAATAGTGGGCGGAGTCGATTACGTATTCCAAAGCCTTTTTGTGGTCCTCCTTGGCAAGGGGGTTGCAGTAGAGCCCCAGGGTGGTGACGGGAATGTCCTTTCCCTCCAGAATGGTCTTGACCCGTTCGGAAAGGGCTTGCAGGTCTGCGCCCTTCAGCTCCATGTGCCAGTTGAGGGAAAAGCTCTCAAATCCCATGTTTGCCATATGGGGAAGCCATCGTTCCACCTTATCCCCGGGAATACAGGTTCCGATTTTATATTGTTCCATGTTGCATCTCCTCGTAAGAAAGTCCCCGTATTGATCACAACACGGGGACCTTTTTCTTGATTGATTACTGGTTGTTCTGCTGTGCCATCAGGTCGCGGAGGGCTTCCTTGCGGGAGAGGTTGATTCTGCCCTGATCGTCGATCTCGGTGACCTTGATCCAGATCTCGTCGCCCACGTTGACCACGTCTTCCACCTTACCCACGCGGCGTTCATCCAGCTGGGAAATGTGAACCAGACCTTCCTTGCCGGGAACGAATTCCGCAAAGGCGCCGAAGCTCATCAGACGGGTGACCTTTGCCTTGTAGATGGTGCCGATTTCGGGACCTTCCACGATGGTGCGGATGGTACGCATGGCGTTTTCGCCGTTTTCCTTGTTCACGTAGAGAACCTGGCAGGAGCCGTCGTCTTCCACGTTGACCTTAACGTTGTTTTCGGCGGTGATGCGCTGAATGACCTTACCGCCCGTACCGATGACCTCGCGGATCTTGTCGGTGGGAATCTTGTAGGAGAGGATCTTGGGCGCATATTCGGAAAGCTCTTCTCTGGGCGCGGGGATGGCCTTGAGGATGATATCGTTGATGATCATTTCACGGCCGGCCTTGGTCTGTTCGAAGGCCTTCTTGATGATTTCGTAGGAAAGACCGTCCACCTTGATATCCATCTGAATGGAGGTGATACCCTTCATGGTACCGGCAACCTTGAAGTCCATGTCGCCGTAGAAGTCTTCCAGACCCTGAATGTCCACCATGGTGATCCAGCGGTCTTCGTCGGTAACCAAGCCGCAGGAAATACCGGCAACGGGAGCCTTGATGGGAACGCCTGCGTCCATCAGCGCCAGGGTGGAGCCGCAAACGGAGCCCTGAGAGGTAGAACCGTTGGAGGACAGAACCTCGGAAACCAGACGGATGGCGTAGGGGAATTCATCCACGGAGGGAAGAACGGGAACGAGGGAGCGTTCCGCCAGCGCGCCGTGACCGATTTCGCGACGGCCTGCGCCACGGTTGGATTTCGCTTCGCCGGTGGAGTAGCCGGGCATATTGTAATGATGCATATAACGCTTGGATTCTTCGTTGTCCACGCCGTCCAGAATCTGTGCTTCGGAGATGGAGCCCAGGGTGGCGATGGTCAGAACCTGAGTCTGACCGCGGCTGAACAGACCGGAACCGTGAACGCGGGGAAGAACGCCCGCTTCCGCATAGAGGGGACGGATGTCTTCCAGTCCGCGGCCGTCGACGCGTTCGTGATCGTTGATGATCATATCGCGGACGATCATCTTTTCGATCTTGTAGACCGCTTCGCCGATGGCGGCGGAGGAGTCGGGGTATTTTTCCGCAAATTCCGCTTCGATTTCGGCGGTAACGGCGGCAACCTGTGCGTCGCGCACGTCCTTATCGTCGGTCTTCATGGCGACCTTGATCTTGTCCCCGGCGAAGGCGATGATGTCTTCCAGCATGCCTTCGGGGAGGGTGTGCGCTTCGTATTCAAACTTGGGCTTGCCGATTTCGGCCTTGATGCCTTCGATGAATTCAACGATCTTCTTGATTTCCTTGTGGGCTTCCAGAATGCCGTTGTACATCACGTCGTCGGGAATTTCGTTGGCGCCTGCTTCGATCATAACGATCTTGTCCGCAGAAGCGGCAACGGTAACGGCCATTTCGGAAACGGCACGCTGTTCTTCCGTGGGGTTGATGACGTACTGACCGTCAACGTAGCCCAGAAGCACGCCGCCGATGGGGCCCTTCCAGGGAATGTCGGAAATGGAAATGGCAACGGAGGCACCGATCATTGCGGTGATTTCGGGAGAGCAATCCTGATCCACGGCCATCAGCGTCAGGCTGACCACCACGTCGTTTCTCATATCCTTGGGGAAGAGGGGACGGATGGGACGGTCGATGACGCGGGCGGTGAGGATTGCCTTTTCGGTGGGCTTGCCTTCCCGCTTCATGAAGGAGCCGGGAATGCGGCCGACGGAGTAGAGCTTTTCTTCATAGTCTACTGCCAAGGGGAAGAAGTCGATGCCGTCACGGGGCTTTTCCGACGCGGTGGCACAGGCCAGAACGCAGGTTTCGCCGTAGCGGATCATGGCAGAGCCGTTGGCCAGACCGGCAAATTTTCCGGTTTCCACAACCAGGGGACGGCCTGCAACGGTGGTTTCGAACTTACGGTAGTTTTCGTAGATGTTCATAACTTGTCCTTTCTTTTCTGACCCCCATCTGTTCCGGCAGTTATCAAAAAGTCCGATTGTGCCGGGCTCTTTCATAACTGCTGAATCCAGAAAACGCGGGGGTCTGTTTTTTTGAATTTTCAGAGATCTCGTTGGAATGACGTTGCAAAAAACAAAGCCATCTGCCGCAACGGTGCGGACAAATGACTTTGCATTGCGCGACGGGGGAGAGTTGCCTCCCCTCCGTCGGTTTCGGCCCGAATTACTTTCTCAAGCCGAGCTTTTCGATGATGGCGCGATAACGCATGATGTCCTTCTTCTTCAGATAGTTCAGCATGTTTCTGCGCTGGCCGACCATTTTCTGAAGACCGCGACGGGAATGGAAATCCTTGGGGTTTACCTTCAGATGCTCGGTGAGGTCCTTGATGCGGGTGGTCAGAATTGCGACCTGAACTTCGGGAGATCCGGTGTCAGTTTCGCTTCTGCGGTTCGCTTCAATGATTTGGGTCTTGGTTTCTTTCAGCATGATGCTTCCTCCTGCGCCGCTCGTGGCGGCAATGAAAATATTCACCAAAAAACCAGTTGCGGTTGGAGTCCTCCGACAACCGATTTTCGGCATCCTACATATTATATCATATTATACCCCGATTGTAAAGAGTGAAAAGCAAATTTTTTATGAATTTTTACCGTTTTTCAAAGTTTTTTTACCGAAAAAGGCACCTTTCGGAAAAGGTGCCCCGTCGTGCCTTCAGTTCGTTAAAATCAGCAGAACCCGATCGGATTCCAGCTTATCCTCGGTCAGCTCGTTGGTCCGCATCAGCTCGCCGTAGGGGCAGGCGTATTCCTTTGCGATTTCCCAGGCGGATTCCCCTGCTTTTGCGTAACAAAGGGTTACCGTATCCTCACAGCGGGGACGGTCGTTGCGGACGGTGATTTCGGTTACGGCTTCCTGCTTTTCCTGGCCCACGATCAGCCCGTTCCAGTAATAGGTGCCGCGCAGCTCCAGATGCGCAGGATCGGTGAGGTTCCACGAAAGATCGGTCAGGATTACCTTCGTGTCGTTTCGGATCGGGTTGGTGCACCCCTCCGACGGGGTCTGAAAACGGAAGGGAATTTCCCGTTGCAGGGCCGTTTGGATCCCTTCTCCGTCTACGGCCAGAACCTTGCAGATCCACGCGCCTTCGCAGAGTAACGCGTCCGATTCCGATTCGTAGGCAAGGCGCTTCCATTCGGGGGTTACCGTTGCCTGCAGGATGGACGTGCAGGAGCCAACGTCCACCGATTCGCGGATGGAGCCGCTTTCCCGTACGCCGATCAGTCGGTTGACCGAGAACGCGGTTTTCGTATAGTCCAGAATCTTTTTTGCGCAGTAAGCGTCCCGGACCCACTCTGCCTCGGTTTCTCCGTAAGCCTTGCAGAAAACGCGGATTTCCGTATCGTATTCCACCGTTTGTCCTCCGTTGGGCTGTTCCCGTAAGGAGGGGGTGAAGTACAACAGATCAAAATCTACGGTGCAGACGGGATTTGCACCCACGTTGGGCATATCCAGAATCTGGGACACGGCTACCGTCTGCCGCAGGGAGAACAGGGCTCCGTCTTCGGCTTTGCAAAGAAGATCCAGAAACATATCGCCCTTTACGATCAGTTTGTCGGTTAAGGGCTTTAACTCCGTTTCCCGGAAGGATACGCGGCAGTCGCAGATTTGCGTTGCAAGTTTTCCCGTCTCGTTCTCGAATTCGTCGGAAATCCGCAGGGGTTTTTCTCCCGTGCACAGAAGGGTTGCCACGGTACGGGTTTCGGTTTTGCATTCGTATTCCGCGGCGTCTTCCAGATAGGGAAGGGGGATTTTTCCGTCCTTGCGCAGGCGGATTTGCAGGGTACAGCGGGCGTACAGCTTTTGGGAGGTCAGCGCGCGGGCAGAGCAGGCGACGGGGAAAATCTTGACGTCAAATCCATCCTTTTCTTCCGTCTTTGCCTCCAGAGAGCAGGAAAAGGGAGTCTGTTGGGTTACGCAGGAAAGACCGCTTCCGTCTTCCCCTAAATAGAGTATGCGGAATTCTGCGGTTCCCTCTACCGTCAGACGATCTGCGTTTGGGACGCAGGTCTTACGGGTGACGGAGACGTCGGTTTGCAGAATCCGCAGGACGTTGGGGCAATAATCGGGCAGGATGATTTCACATTCCGCCCCGGTTTCGCCGTTGCGGTCGGGGGCAATAGACAGGATTTCGGTTTGAATCGGTTCGGGATACATGGCGGCACCTCTTTTTCGTTATTTTTGGTTTCTGCTCCATACTATGTCCTACCCGTCCCGAATATGCAAAAAAACTCCGCGGCAAAAGCGCCGCGGAGGGGAGATTATTCTTCGGTTTTTTCTTCCTCTTCTTCAAGAGGATCGGCAATAATTTCGATTTCGGTAACCCGCCGTTCTTCCACGGAAAGCACCGTTACGTGCAGACGTTGGAAGTCGAATTGATCGCCCGCAACGGGTAGCCGTCCGATTTCCTGCAGAATCCAACCGCCCACGGTGACGGCGTCGTAATCCTTCTCGTCGATTCCGAACTTTTCAAAGAGCTCCTGTAAATTCGTGTCGCCCGTGACCTGATAGGTGTTCTCGTCGGTTTGTCGGTAGGATTCTACCACCGTATCGTGTTCGTCCCAGATTTCGCCCACCAGCTCTTCCAGCACGTCTTCCATGGTTACGATTCCTTCGGTGCCGCCGAATTCGTCTACCACGACGGCAATGTGAACCTTGGATTGCTGCAGCTTGCGCAGCAGATCGGGAATTTTCATGTGGGGAGGAACGTTCAGCGCGGGGGTGATCAATTCCTGCAAGGGCCGATCTTCGCCGTTGTTGAAATCCTTTTCGTTCAGAATACCCAGAATGTTGTCAATGGTGTCGCTGTAGACGGGCAGACGGGAAAAGCCCGTTTCCGAGAAAACCTTTGCGATTTCTTCCCGGGAATCGTTTTCTTCCACGGCGGCAATGTCCACGCGGGGGGTGAGGATGGTTTCCACGTCCAAGGCGTTGAAGTCGATGGCGGAACGGATCAGATCCCCTTCCTGCTTGGTGATGCCTCCGTCTTCCTCCGCTTCGTCCACGAAGGTTTTCAGTTCCCCCTCGGAGATGACCTCTTCTTTGGTGCGGAAGCACTTCAGCAAAAGGCTCTGGATCCCCTGGAAAATAATGGTGATGGGGAAGAGGATGATCATCAGAAACCGCAGGATCGGCGCGGAAAAGAGAATGAATCCGTCGGGTAATTGCTTTGCGGCGGTTTTGGGGGAAATTTCTCCGAAAATCAAAACCACGACGGTGGTGATTACCGTTGCAATCGTGGCGCCGTTCGTCTGGTCCAGTTCCAAAAATATGACAGTGGCAAGAGAGGAAAGCAGGATGTTTACGATGTTGTTCCCCACCAGAATCGTGGAGATGACCCGATCGGATTTTTCTTCCATCTTCAGAACGGATTTTGCCCGTTTGTTGGTTTCCGCCAGCAGCTTCATGCGGATTCGGTTGAAACTGAGAAACGCGGTTTCCGTCGCGGAAAAATAAGCGGACATGATCAGGCAGAACAGACAGATAAGAAGGGTCGGCAAAAATTCCATGATTATTCTTCCTCCTCCTCTTTCTCTTCCGTTTCTTCTTCGTTCTTTATGATGCGTACCGTTTCAATGCGGCGGTCCGCAATGCTTTCCACCCGGAAGGTATAGCCCTCGTATTCTACGCAGGGCAATTCCGTTTCGTCGGGAATCTCCCCGAGGACCTTGATGATCAAACCGCCTACGGTATCGTAGTCTTCGTCGTCTTCGTCAAATTCCGTGCCGAGGCGTTCGTTGATTTCGCCGATGGTGGCGGAGCCCTCTGCCAGATAAGAGCCGTCCGACTCTTCCCGGACTTCTTCCTCTTCTTCGTCGTATTCGTCGTCGATCTTGCCCATGACCTCTTCGATCAGGTCTTCGATGGTGACGATGCCCGAGAATCCGCCGTATTCGTCGATCAGCACGGCCATGTGATTTTTGGAGGCCTGCAGGTCAAGGTAGAGGCGATCCAGCTTTTTCTTTTCGGGAACGAAATAAACCTCACGCATACAAAGCGTAATGTCCACGTTTTCAAAGCCCACCCGATAGGCCTCGCAGAGCAGGTCCTTCAGGTACAAGATTCCGATGATGTTGTCAATTTCCCCTTCGTAAACGGGAATACGGGAGTATTTTTCGCTGAGGATCGTTTCCAGTTGCTCCTTCAGCGGTTGCTCCGCGTCCAGAAGGAACACGTCGGTGCGGGGCGTCATAACCTGATCCGCGGTCTTTTCGTCAAAGCGCAGAATCCCCTTCAGCATGTTCTGTTCCGTTTCTTCCAGAAGGCCGCTGTCGCCGCTTTCTTCCACCACGGACTGGATTTCTTCCTTGGAGAGGGCTTCCTCCGCCACCTGCTTGAATCCCGTTATCTTCAAAAAGAGGGATGCGATTCCGTTTACGGGCACCGCGATCGGATAACACAGGAAGCCGAGCAGACGCACCACGTTCCATAAAGAATAGGCCAGGCTGTCTGCCTTTTGCTCTGCCACGCGGATGGGGAAAATTTCTGCAAGAAGCAAAAATACGACCAATACGCCTCCCGTCAGAATTGCCATGGAGAAGAATCCGGGGCAGGGGAGGGTCCCCGTCAGGATTTCGGTGAGGGGGGCGTGGTATGCGGAAATCATCAGTGCCGTTGCCGCGATTTTGCACAGTGCGCGCCCCGTACGCAGAGCGGCACGGAAGGTGTATCCCGGCTTTTCCAGTGCGGCGGCGATTTTGATCGCGGTCTTGTTCCCCTCTTCCGCTTTGCGGTTCAGGAGAGCCTTGCTGAGGTTCTTCAGACTGTCATTTCCCAGAGTGAGAAGGAGGTTGATCAGCAAAAGAACGATACTGATGATCAATTTAGGGTACGGGTCCATGGTTTGATGAAACTCCAATCTTGATTCTTATTTTTGAAAAAAAGCAAAAAAACACATAAGACGGGTCGTTTAAAACCGTCCTATGTGAAACGATGTATTCAGTTGCGTACTACTTCGAGGGTGGTCGCCCACGGGCAAGTTCACTTCGCTTTTTTCAATTAATATGGTGAAATTATAACACAGTGCCGCGCTTTTGTCAAGAAATGTTTCAGAAAATTCACATTTATCTTGCCGAATCGGGCTTTTTTCTAAAAAAACGGGCTTTGCTCTTGCATTATAACGATGGGTGTGCTATAATATACGAATAATCCCCTTTACCCGGAAAGTAGGTCTCGCTGTATGGCACGTATGAAAAAAGTGACCCCCGATTTTACGAAGAAAGCACCGCCCAAAAAGCCCATCCGCTCTTTTTTTACGAAGTTGAAGTGCATCAAAAAACGGTATATTCTGATCCCCCTCGCCGTGCTTGCGGTTGCTTTTGCCGTGACGGCCACGGTCTTTTTGATTCCCCGAGACAATACCTCCTTCTCCTACGAATGCTGGCAGCTGCGCGGGACTCTTTCCGATTTTTTGGATCATCTGTGTGAAAAGGATTTTGCCGCGGCGGCGGAGACGGTCTGCTTCATTTCGGAAGAAGACGGCTCGGTCTTGCAGAGTGACAGCGCCCTTCGTGCCCTGTGGGCCAAGCGGATGCAGGATCTCGGTTCGGGTGTTTCCAATACTTATCTGAAGTCTTACGAGGATCTTTCCGTCCGAAAAGAAAACGGGGAAATGATCGTCACGGTCTCTCTTCAGGTCATGCGGCAGGGCTTCCCCGATACCTTTTATCAAAACGCTCCCCACCGCATTTTCGTGGTTTACACCGACGGCGCGTGGAAATTCGTCGGAATCTCCGACGCGGAGCTGCAAACCGATTTCGAAAAATGTATTTCGGGGCGGATCTCTTCCTCTCCCTCCGAGGTAGCGCCGTGACCGACCGTCGGGTCATCCTGCATTGCGATTGCAACAACTTCTTTGCTTCCGTGGAGTCCATTGATCATCCCGAATACCGCTCCGTCCCCATGGCGGTTGCGGGAGATCCCGAACTGCGGCACGGGATCATCCTTGCCAAGAACGAAAAGGCCAAGGCTCTTGGGATCAAAACGGCGGAGACTGTGTGGCAGGCGCGGCAGAAATGCCCCGATCTGCTTCTGGTTCCTCCCCATCACGAAAAATACGAAGAGATCAGCCGTCGCATCAACGGAATTTATCGCAATTATACCGATCTCGTGGAGCCCTTCAGCGTGGACGAATCCTGGCTGGACGTTACGGGCTCGCAACGGCTTTTCGGCGACGGAAAGACCATTGCGGACCGTCTGCGTCGGGAAATCCGGGAACAGGTGGGCGTCACCATTTCCGTGGGCGTTTCCTATAACAAGATCTTTGCAAAATTGGGCAGCGATTACAAAAAGCCCGACGCCACCACCGTCATCTTCCCCGAAGACGTGGAAAAAATCGTTTATCCTCTTCCCGTAGGGGAACTGTTCGGTGTGGGGCGGAAAATGGGAATTCAGCTGGAAAACCTCGGCATCCGCACCATCGGTGCCCTTGCCGCCGCCGATCCCGATTTTCTTCAACGCCGTTTCGGTAAGGTGGGGCAGATGCTCTCCCTTTATGCTCGCGGGCTGGACGATTCCCCCGTGCGCAACCGTCGGGAGCCCGTCAAATCCGTGGGGAACGGGCAGACCTTTTCTCACGATCTGTTGGGGCGTAAGGAGATCTATTCCCATCTGTTGCTCCTTTCCGACACCGTGGCAGGTCGCCTGCGCAAGGAAGGGAAGAAGGGGGCAACGGTTCAGGTTTCGATTAAAGATACCATGCTGACCGTTCTTCAGCGACAACGGAAATTGAGCGCTCCCACCCATCTGGCCAAGGAAATTGCCTCCGTTGCCATGGACCTGGTCTGCGCAAACTGGAAGGTGGATTCGGTTCCCATCCGAGCCTTGACCGTTACGGTGGGCGACCTGTCCGACGAGGACGATTTTTCCCTGCAGTATTCCCTGATTCCTTCTCTGTCGGAGGAATCCGACCGAAAGCAGGAAAAGGTGGAACTGGCCATGGACCGTCTTCGGGATCGCTTCGGAAATCATATCATTGGCTTCGGCGCCGCCTCTCCCCGATCGGAGGAGAGCGGAGATCACAATACAAAATAATTCAAGAACAGAGAGGCTTCTATTATGGAACAAACGTATTCTAAGGTTCTCCTTCAGTTTGGCATTGAAGGGCAGATCGAATCGGTTCGCCCCATTAAGACCGGCCATATCAATCAGACCTGCGTGGTCACCATTCAGGGACACCCCTACACGGTTCAGACCATCAATACTTACGTCTTTCCCGATGCGGACGGCGTAATGGAAAATATCCTTGCCGTGACCGAGCATCTTCGCAAAAAGGTGATTGCCCGCGGAGGAGACCCCCTGCGTGAGGTTCTTCATTTCTACACCACCGCCGAGGGCAAGGGAAACTGGAAGGACGAAGAGGGTAAGCAATGGCGCGTATACGATTTCGTGGACGACGCGATTACCTACGATATTGCCGACGATCTGCAGATCCTCACCGACGCAGGTCTTGCGTTCGGCAATTTCCAGAAGCAGCTTGCGGATTTTGACGGCGCCTCCCTCAACGAGACCATCGTCAACTTCCACAACACCCGTCAGCGGTATCTGAATTTGCAGGCAGGCATTGAGCGCAACGCATCCGGCCGTCTTTCCAACGCCGGTCCCGAGGTGGAATTTTATCTGGCTCGCACCGACATCGCAAAGCGCCTCGTGGAGCAGATCGATGCAGGCGTTCTTCCTCTGCGCGTAACCCACAACGATACGAAGTTCAATAATATTCTCATTGACACCGCGTCCAAAAAGCCCCTCTGCGTGATTGATCTGGATACGATTATGCCCGGTCTTGCCGCTTACGATTTCGGCGACGCCATCCGTTTCTGCGCAAATTCTGCCGCAGAGGACGAAAAGGATCTGGATAAGGTCTATTTCTGTTTGGATAAATTCGAAGCCTTCGCCAAAGGCTTTATCGGCGGCGCCGACGGCTTTTTCACCGAGGCCGAGCTGGACAGTATGGTCTGGGGCTGTATCATTATGACTCTGGAATGCGGAAGCCGCTTCCTTCTGGACTATCTGGACGGAGATAAATATTTCCACACCTCCTACGACGACCACAATCTGGTCCGCGCCCGCACCCAGATGAAGCTGGTTTCCGATATGGAAAAATCTTTTGACGAAATGCAGGCCATCGTCCGCAAGTACGCAAAATAATCCGTATTTTCGAAACGTGTTCTTTTTGATCTTTGTCTCCGACGGAAACGTCGGAGATTTTTTTTGAACACTTGACAAATTTTGCGGTTTGTATTATAATATATATGTAGGGAACCCGCGGGTTTGACCGTTCCCGCGCAATCCGGTCCGAAAGGACGGTTCTCTTCCTCTTCCTCGGATTTTTTTTCCGCGCAACGCGCCCGTCTTTTTTGAAAAAACACGGAAGGAGGGTGAAATTTTCGTTCCGTCTTTAAAATTTGTATCTTTTGCACAAAAAGGGAGGGTGATTTTTGTCACTCTTGACGAATAGTTTGCGGAAAGACGAAAAAATCCCTTTATTTCAAGGAAAAATTCACTTTCATTTCAAAAAAAACTTCCAAAACCCCCTTGACAACGGCGAAAAAATAGTTTATAATATCGGTATAAATCCATATCAAAAAAGGAGAAACCCCAAATGAAGAAATTTCTTGCACTTCTCATGACCCTCGTCATGGCCGTCTCCTTCGTTGTGACCCTCTCCGTCTCTTCTTCCGCTGCAGAAGAAAAATGGGTTGAAGAAACCTATTCTTTGCAGGAAGTATTGGACGCTTTCGGTACGCACGAAGCCGCGGACGATTTCACGCTCAGCGCTGAACCTATGTTTGGTGGAGTTTGGACCTACGAATGGTTCGACACCAACAGCTCTTCTTTCGCTCCCATGGGTGTCTACGTCAACAGATCCCTGTCGAATGAAGGTAGTAACAACGGTTGGGCGAACTACTACTCTCCCTACAAAGATTGTCTTCTGAATCAGGACGAACCTGCAAACTACTGCATGTTCATGTCCAACGGTAAGCAGATGCATCCCGGTACCGGCGCCGGCCCTGTTATTACTTACATTGCTCCCGCCTCCGGTACCATTTCCTTCTATGCGGAAGTCTTCCCCTACTCCAACGCTGCTGACGGAAACCTTTCCACCAACGGCGAAACGAAGGGTAACCACATGTATCTGTACGTAAACGACACCAAGGTTTGGCCCGCTACCGAAGAAGACTCCCTGATGTACGGCGATACCCATACTCAGGAAGCTCCCATGAAGGTTGACGCCACTGCGTTCAACGTAAACGCAGGCGACCGCGTTCGTATGGTTATGACCGCTCATGCCGGCAACAAAGGCGGTAAGGGTTGTACCATCGCTTCTCAGCCCGTCGTTACCTGGCACACCACTTCGGACGGAACTGCCATCGGTAACCCCAACGGGAACCCCCCCACCGGAGTTCTTTCTTCCGATCTGAAGGCTGACAGCGCCAAGATCACCTGGACCGCTGCCAAGAACGCCGCAGGTTACAACGTTTACCTGGACGGTAAGAAGGTCAACGACGCTCCCATCAACGCCACCGAATACGTTATCACCGGTCTCGAAGCCAGAACCATGTATGAGTTCACCATCACGACCGTGACCACTTCCGGCAGAGAATCCGAACCCACTCAGCCTCAGTCCTTCCGTACCAAGAAGGCCGCTGATACCGCCACTTCTACCACCTCCACCTCCACCGTTACGACTCCCGTTTCCGGTGAAGGCGAAGGCTCTGTCACCGATTCCGTGACCACCGACGTTTCCAACGTTGATTCCATCACCGACTCCAACAATGACGTTACCACCGAATCCAACGACGCTTCCGAAAAGACCACTTCTAAGAAGCCCACTTCTACCAAGAAGACCACTTCTACCAAGAAGACTACTGCGGATGAAGCCGGATTCCCCTGGTGGATCATCATCGTTGCCGGCGTCGTCGTTCTCGCTGCTGTTGCAGTGGTCGTATTCTTCGTTCTGAAGAAGAAGCCCGCTGAAGAAGCTGCCGTAGAAGGCGAAGTTGCCGAAGGTGAAGCTGCTGAAGGCGAAGCTGCCGAAGAAGCTCCCGAAGCCTCTGAAGACGCTCCCGAAGCTCCCACCGAAGAATAATTGATTCTTTGATAAAACTCCCCATCCTCGGATGGGGAGTTTTTTTCGTCAAACGCTTGACATTTTCGCCTTTTTATTGTATACTGTTAAAGTAAAATCAAAAGTTCCCGAATTTCGGAAATACAGGAAGGAAGCAAGTAAAAATCATGAAACATCCTTTGGCTGACAAGAATTTATATCTTCTGGATATGGACGGCACCATCTATCTGGAAAACGATCTCATCGACGGAGCCGCGGATTTTATCAACTGGCTGCGTGATACCGGAAAGGATTACGTCTTTTTGACCAACAACTCCTCCAAGTCCGCCGACGCGTATCTGGAAAAGCTGAAGCGGCTCAACATTCCTGCCGACCGCTCCAATATGTTTACTTCCGGGCAGGCCGCCTGCATTTTCCTGCGGGATCTGAAAGAAAACGCAAAGTTATACGTGGTGGGTACCGAGTCCCTCAAGGCGGAATTGCGTGCCAACGGCTTTACCGTGGCCGAAGGTCCCGACGCCGACGTGGATTTCCTGCTGGTGGGATACGATACGGAGCTGACCTATCAGAAACTGGTAGACGCCTGTGAACTCTTGACGCGGGAGGTGAATCCCGTCCCCTTCTACGCCACCAATCCCGACTGGGTTTGCCCCGCACAAAAGGGCAAGTATCTGCCCGACTGTCATACCATGTGCGACATGCTGGAGCGCGCCACGGGAAAGGCACCCTTCTACATTGGAAAACCCCGCAAGGAAATGGCCCTCGGCGCCATTAAGTTCAAAGGCGGGGATCCTGCCCGTACCGCTCTGGTGGGCGACCGTCTCTATACCGACGTGGCCTGCGGCGTGAACGCGGGAATTGCCTCGGTTTTCGTCCTTTCCGGGGAAGGCACCGTGGAGGATATTGAGAAATACGGCGTTACCCCCACCATCGTTTTGGATAGCGTAAAGGACATTATCGGTTGCGACGCGGAGTAATCCGAAAAACAGAACTCCGCACCTTGCGGTGCGGAGTTTTTTCTTAAATTTATTCTTCGTCGTCTTCCGATCCCGTCATGCGGATTCGGCTTCCGATGGTACGGGCGGGAATTCGCTTTTTCTTGCGCGGCTTGTTCAGGAAGAAGAGGAGTAGTGCGTAGGCAGTCACCAACGCCACCAGCGTCCCCAGAATTCCCCAAAGCCAGGGATTGGAAAAGAAGGCCGCAACCTTGGAGGAGTACAGGGCAAAATAGTCCATTTCCACGCTGTTCTGTGCTTTCAGTTCCACGGTTCCGTATTCTTTTCCTCCGCAAAAGACCGTTACCGTGCCCAATACGGCGCCTTTCTCTACGGGTGCTTCCAGTTCCTCGGGGATCTGCAGTTTCGTCACGATGGTGTCTTCTCCGTAGATCTTCGGCACTAACGCGGTCAATTCTTCCGCCGTGGTCAAGACCACGAAATCCGCCTCTTTTCCGTAACGGATTTTCACCTCCGCTACGGCCTTGCCTTTCGAGAGAAGGGGTTTTTTGACGTAGCGGTTTTGAGAGTATTTCAGCAAAACGCCCGCGTCCTTGTATAGCGATGTCAACCCTTCGTTGGTGATGGCCAGTGAGATGATTTTGCGGTCGGAATCCTTCCGATACGTGGCAATGGAGGAATTGGAGGAGCTTTCGGAATAGATAAACAATCCTTTTGCGTTGGCGTTGTAATAGGTACTGACCTTCTCAATCAGCATATTGCGGGTCAGAACGTCCCGCTTTTTGCCGTTTACCGAAACCGTATAGGTGCGTTCTGCGGCAGGCTCTGCAATTTCGGGATGCTTCATGGCTTCACTGATGATTTTAGCGCAGTCTCCCAGCGTGGTGATCTGTCGCGTATTTCGTACGTATTTCCCCGTTACATTGGTAAAGCGCGTTTCCGTGGCGCCCAGTTCTTTGGCGCGGGTGTTCATTTTCTTTACGAATTCGGGCAGAGATCCTGCCAGGGTCGTTGCCGCCGTCACCGACGCTTCCATGGAGTTTCCTACGGTAATGCAGACGATCAGATCCTTCCAGGAAACCCGATCCCCCGCCTTCAGCGCCACGTTGGAGATCTGCGGCGTGTTGACCAGCATTTCTTCCGTCACGGTTACTTCTTCGTTTAAGTCCCGTCCGCTTTCCACGATCAGAAGACAGGTCATGACGCGAGGCAGAAATCCGCAATAAACGGGAACGGTCTCGTTCTTTCCGTATAAAATTTCTCCGTCGTCGTCCGCGTTAAAAATCACGGCAAATTCCGCGTTGATGTCAGGGGCTTCCTCGACGGGGGCGTCTTCCGCATGGATCGGCAATCCTGCGCAGAGCAGAATTCCTGCCAGAAGCAGAAGGAAAAGGCGGCGTTTCAGTCTTCGTTTCATGAATCGGTTCTCCGTTTTCGTGCATGGAATGTGTGTGTACTTCTATTATAACATATCCGATCCCGAATGAAAAGGGAAAAGAATGAAAAAATTGTAACATTTTCAGTTTTAAAGAGGTTTTTATGGATTACGACGTGCTTGCCCGGGAATACGATCGCTTTAACGCAGGATTTGATTACGCCGAATATCTGGCCAGAATTCTGCCCCATCTGCGGGATCTTCCCGAAAATCCCCTTGCTCTGGATTGCGGATGCGGAACGGGCACCTTGATGCTGGCGTTGTCTCGCAAAGGATTTGACTGCAGTGGCGTGGATCTTTCTCCCGAAATGCTGGACGTGGCCAGAGAAAAACTGTCTGCGGAAGGCATCGAGCCCCATCTGATGTGTCAGTCGCTTTCCGAGCTGGATCTTTACGGGGCCTATCACGCGGTTTTTTCTTCCATGGACACGGTGAACCATTTGCTGGATAAGCGGGAATTAAAACGCTTTTTCTACGGGTTGTATAATTTCGTGGAACCGGGGGGCTATTTCGTTTTTGATCTGAAGGAAAAGCCCCTTTTTGCGCCCGCCTGCCAGACCGACGAGGACGGAGCGGATCTTCTGGTTCTGCGCCGCACCTTCGACGGAACCTACGCCTGCCAGAATCTTACGGTTTTCCGCGAGGAAGGGGAGTCCTATCGCCGCGTGGATGCGGAGATCTGGGAGCGCTGGTACGATCCCGCCGAGTGCCGCGGTCTTTTGAAGGACGCGGGCTTTATTCCCGTGAAAACCATGCCCTACCGCGGCAGAAAAATCATCATCGTAAGGAGACCTTTGCAATGAAAGAACAGGTTTGTAAATATATGGCCCAAAACGCTCGCATTTTCTGCGTCACCCTTTCCGATGCGGTGGAGCGCTCTGCGGAGATGAACGGTCTTTCCGGGGATCAGAAGGCGCTTTTGGGAAAACTGGAAGCCTTTGCCTGCTGTATTGCCGCTCTGCAAAAGGTGGAGAAGGCTTCGGTAACCGCCCGCATTTCCTTGCCTCTCGTGGGTGTTTTTGCCGCCACGGCGGACCGAAGCGGCATCGTACGGGGCGTGTGGGAAGGCGCTTGCGACGGAAAAGAAGCCTCCCTGGAGGTCACCCTTCAACTTTTCCTACGGGGCACCTATACCGGCGTTGTGACCGGGACGGATTTCGACGATCTTACGTCGGGCTATTTTTCCCGCAGTTTGCAGATTGCCTCCGCCTGCAAGATTTTCTCCGCTGAGGAGGGGTTCGTCTGCATTGCGGCGGAAAAACTGCCCGGAGAGGATTGCGATCTGGAGGATCTCTGCCGTCGGGCAGGAGAGACCTTGCCCTTTGATGCGGTTCCCGAGGATTTCACTTTTCTGGAATCCTCCGAATTGAAGTTCGGATGCACTTGCTCCCGCGGAGCTCTGTTGCGCCTCGTGTCCGCCATGTCTCCCGAGGAGCGTGCGGAACTGGCCGAAAACGGTAAAATCGTCACCCATTGCAATTCCTGCGGCAAAAAATACACCTTTGAAGTTTAAAAAAGGAGAATGATTATGTTACGTTTGATTCCTTCCGTCAAGGTTTTGACGGAAAAAGAAGGCTTTTTGAAGAAAAACACCTTGAAAGTACCATCGGTTTTGCCCGATTCCCGCCTTGCGTCTCTTATGGCAAAATTGCCCTGCTCCGAGGATGGGGCAGAGGTCTCCGTAACGCGGAAGGGAAACGAAGGGGAAGGGTATACTCTGGACATCACCGCCGATGCGGTCCTGGTTTGTGCCGACAGCGCAGCAGGTGCCTTCTATGCCCTGCAGACCCTGCGGCAGATTTTTGCCAACGGGGATCCGATTCCCTGCCTGCATATCGAGGATAAGCCCGACTTTGCCTATCGTGGATTTTATCACGATGTGACCCGCGGCAAAATTCCCACGGTACAAACGCTGAAAGAATTGATCGACAATATGGCGTATTACAAGCTCAATTCGCTTCAACTGTACGTGGAGCACGTGTTTGAGTTTGAAGAAACCAAGGATATTCAGCCCAAAACGGGGTATCTGACGGGGGCGGAGCTGGAAGAGCTGGACGCATACTGTAAGGAGAATTTTATCGAATTTATCCCCTCTCTTGCCACCTTCGGGCATATGTATGATATTCTGGAGCAGCCGCAATATCGCCATTTGCGCGTTCTGGAAGGGTACGAGCCCTCCCGCAATTTCTGGTTCGAACGGATGCAGCACCACACCATCGATCCTCTGCAGGAGGAAAGTCTGGATTTGGTGCAGAGCCTCATTTCCCGTTATTCCAAGCATTTCACCTCCGACTTTTTCAACATCTGCGGGGACGAGACCTTCGACCTGAAAAATCACCCCAAGGCCGACGGAAACAGTGGTCAGCTTTATATAGACTTTATCGGAAAAATTATCGAACACGTCAAGAGTAAGGGCAAAAAGGTCATGATGTGGACGGATATTCTGCTCAAGCATCCCGAAATCATCGACCAACTTCCCGAGGATACCATCTTCCTCAACTGGTATTATCACGAGAATCCCCCCGAGGCAAATACCAAGAAGTTCGCCGACGTGGGACGCCCCCAGATTGTCTGTCCCGGCACCACTTCCTGGAGCCGTTTGTGCGAAAACGTGGGCGTTGCGGAGAAAAATATCTGCAATTTTGCGGAACAGGGCGCCAAATACGGTGCTATCGGCGTTCTGAACACCAACTGGGGCGACTGGGGCAACCCCTGCAGTCTGGAACTGGGCCTTTACGGCATGGTTCTCGGCGCGGAAAAATCCTGGACCGTAGCCACCGCCGCCGACGAGGAATTCCATAAAGCTGCAGACCTGCTTCTCTACGGACACGAAGGTGCTTTCGATATTCTGGCCAAGATCAGCGCCGCCCACGATAACGTGAAGTGGAATCCCTTCGTCAAGGCCTATTACGCCTATCGTTACGGTGACCCCATTGAAGTGAACGCCACCGAAGCAGGATGTCTTTCCACCGTCGAAGCCTGCGACGCACTCCTGCCTCTCCTGCAAGAGCCTTGGGAGAAGGACGAATTCCGCAAGGAACTGCTTTTGACCGTGCAGGGAGTCCGCATTTTGGCGGAACAGTCGGCCAAGATGCAGAAATACACCCTCGCCTCCACCTCGGACGTCAAGGCCTGGATTGCCGAATACGCCGCCCAATGGCGGAAAAAGAACAAGGAAAGCGAACTTCGCAACATCGTGGATCTGTTTACCTACCTTGCCGAAAACGAATAAAACCACAAAAACGCCCCTCGGATTGCTCCGAGGGGCGTTTTGCCGAAGTTGAAATTCCTCCCGTTTTGCGGGAGGAATTTTTTGTTTAGTTTGGGAAAAGTTCTCCGTTGACGGGAGTGATCCCCCAAGCGCTTTCTACGGCACTTGTGGGATTCGCTTGCAGGGCAGAGGCGATGATCTGTAGATTTAATCGTGCTCCGTCGGGAGCCGAAAGCACCGTTGCGGTTTCGATCAGTGTTTCGGTCAGTTGATCGGGGGCGACGGAACTGCAGTAATACCAGAATCCGTCAGCGCCCTTGCTCCATCCGTTTGCGGCCCACGTCACGGTGTAATCCACCCCTTCTGTGGGTGCTGTAGAGAGAATTTGTCCGCCTTCGGTCTGGAAAGTTGCCACGACGGCAACGCGGACGTAAGCATCTACGTTCCCCGTGTTTCGGACTTTTACGTTGCTTTTGATTCCGTTTTCAAAATTCTCTTCTACGGAACAGGTGACTGCTGCGGGGATGAATCGGTTCGTGAGGGTGCCTGTTTTTGAAATCAAATAGGCAAAAACTCCTCCTGCGACACAAAAAGCAAGGCAAAGGAATACGCCGATTACCGCAGTGATCTTGATGCGTTGCTTTTTTCTTATGTAATTCACGTCCTTTGCCTCCTTTCTGAATTCTATAAATCAGAACAGATTGTCACGGGTATCGTTTCCGTCCAGCCATTTTCCGTTTTTCCGACTGTTGTCGAAGATCAGCTCGTTGCTTCCGCCGTTGTATTCCAGCGTGATTTGGCGTTGTGCGGTTTCGTTTTCATAGCGCCAGGACCAATCGGTCAGCTCGGTTATCGTATAGTCTCCCGTGGGGAGCTTCGTTACGGTGACCGATCCGTTCCCAATCACGGTTACGGTGAGGTCGACGGATGCAGTATCGGTGCCTTCTTTTCCTTGAATTCGGAAGAGAAAGACCTGATCTTTGTCAGCAGTGGCCGTGGATCTTGTCGTGATAGTCAGATTGGTTTCCAGAGCGGAGAATTTTGCGTAATAGGTGGTTGCTGTCCATACGTTGCCCGTTTTTTGCGGAATCAATCGGTTGGTTTCGGTATGGATCCAGTCTGAGGGGACAGCTTGCGTGCAGGACTCGTCCCGATACCATCCGAGGAATATGAATCCGGCGTTGACATAGGGGGCGGATCCGTTGGTCTTTCCGCTGATGGCGGAGAGGTTCTCGGAAGACTGCGAAAGGGATCCGCAGCCTGTGGGTCCGACGATCTGATATTTCAATGCTACGGTCTTTTCCTTATACAGGAATTCGATCACGTTGTGTCCTTCGTCGGTGGATACGGTGTGAGTTTTTGCTCCGTCGCTGACCAGTTCGTAACCGATTCCTTCCAGATTTTGCGCGTATTCCACGATCTGTTCGCCGAAGAGTCCCGATGCGGTTTTGTGGGGCACCAGATCCTCTTTCGTGCTGCTGTCTACGTACCGTACGGTGTAAGGATAGGTCTGGCGGTTATAATAGAGCTCAATCAATGCACCGTCTGCATTCAGTACGGTGGATACGGAATCTTCTTCCGAGGGGGAGGGGGTACCGTTGACGACGGTTTTGGTCGGATCGTAGACGAAGCCCGAAAGATTCAGTGCGTTTACGGTATATTCCTGCCCGATGACGCCCGTGGTTTCTTCGGAGCGGTATTCCCGATAGGTGTCTCCCGATATGTTCTGAATGTAATGCACGACCCGATAATAGGCGTGTTCTGCGTCGGAATTGTAATAAAACGTGATGACGTTCGCGTCAAAAATCCCGTCGTTGTCTGCATCGGTGACGTCGGCAGACAAAACGAGGCGTTTTTGGTATGCGTCGGGCATCATCTTGTCAAATCGCTTGAACGTTTCGGTTACCACCGAAAGGCCGTTGTCTTCAACGATTTTGTCCTCGCAGAGGGGTTCTCCCGTTTCCGAATTTACGTATCGCACCTTGTAGGGCATACAATCGACGAATTTATAATAAAAGATAAATTCATGATCACCGTTTACGCTCATGGTGACGGTGTGGCTGTTGGTCAGGGGGTAATAGCCTTTTTGATAGTTTGCGTAGAGTTTGTCGCCCGCCTTTGCGTCAAAGGTCTTGTTTTGGCCCGCAATGGCGCTTCCGAAGGTGGGGTCGGCAATATCTGTTTCCGTATTTTCGATGCGATAATAGATACTGTAATTGACCGGAACGTGGGAGCTCCACTTTGCGTAAATATCCATATCCTTCCGGATTGGAATTCCGTGGAACGCAAAGGCTTTTTCTACTTCCTCTCCGTTGACCGAATCTTTGTAGAACCAGCCTTGGAAAATATAATTTCCGTTGGTAACGTTCCCTTCGGGAACCGTGGCAAAGGCCTTGTGGTTCACCGTTTGCGTAGGCCCGATCTGCTCGGAAAGGCTGAAGTCTTTGAACACCCGTACGGTATGGGTGATCGGAGCCCATTTTGCATAAAGCATCAGATTTCCTTCCGGCATGGTGACGTTACTCCAGTTTACCTCAGTGCCGTCGAAGCACCCGGGGGAGGTGTACCAGCCCTTGAAGGAGTAGGCGTTGGGTTCCAGATTTTCGGGATAGGGCGGAACGAAATTCTCATATTCCCGCAAAGGAGCTTCATAAGGAATTCCGTAAACCGATGCGTCGGACAGCACCGTTCCGTTGTTGTTGAATTCAAGATAGTGATCCACAACGCGATCGTAATAGAAATTGACCGTCAGGGCAGAGGCGTTTGTTGTAATCTGCCCGTTGCTTCCGAATGCGGGGTCGGAGTCTTCCCGAACGAAGCCTTTGATATCAAAGAAGTCTTCCGCCTTCGTGATGTAGTTATAATTCGCCTTTACGGTGTTGTCCAGTTTGTAATACTTTCCGTTGTGTTCCTCGTCGTAGGGATTGCCCGGAAGAACCTGCAAATAGTAGTTCATCGTAAAGGTTTTATAGTCAGCGGTGCTCAACGTCAGGGTGAAATCGTCCGGGGGCATTTGAGCAATATAGACCAATACTGCGTTATAATAAGAAGAATTCGTGGGGCTCCAGCGTTGCCCGCTGTTATACAACGTCCCGTTATCGTCCTTTACCGGCCAGAGGTGCTTCAGGGATTGTCCGTATTTCGCGTAAACGGTCTTGACGGTATTGGTTCTGCTTGCATTGTTGCAGGTGCTGTCATGGACGTGATTCTCGTCAATGGGGCAGGTCAGACGAAGACAGTCGTTTTCGTGCGTATGCGCCTGCATTCCGCAGGAGTATTCGTAGCAAGCGTCGGTGTGGACGTGCAGAACGTCCCGATAGCAGGCGTCGGTATGGGTATGGGGATCCTTGTTGCAGGTACAGTCCGTGCCGTGAATATGGGCAGTTTGTCCGCAGATCGGGTCTACGATATCCCCCGAGGAGGCACCCCATCCGTTATAGCGGTACCAGCGGCCTGCGATGTGAATATAATACCTTCCGCTTCGGTAAATCTGACCGTCCTGGGGATTGGAGGGAGCGTTGTTCAGAGAGGACTGGACGCTTCCCACGTATCGCCAGCAGCTTACGGTATGGGTGTGCTCCGATTTGGTACAATCGCACCCAACGGACCCGTGAACGTGCTCCTCTTTGCCACAAAGAATACAACTGTCGGTATGGGCCGGATGCTCGGGAACGGTGCATTTCAAGCGGGAAACGCAGGTCTCCGAATGGGTATGCTCCAGTCCGCAGATATCCTCGTAGCAAGCGTCAGTGTGGGTATGGTTCGGCTCAATGGAGCAGAGCCCCGGGGCCTTAAAGTCCAATTTATAATAATTTCGTGTATAATATACGTTTACAACCGTGGAGCCGTCCCCTTCAACCAAAACGTCCTTTTCGGTTTTGCTTCCGTTAAAGGTGAAATACTGCTCGTCGGAAATTCCGTCCACACGGGAGATCCAATCCTGTCCGCTGACGGTGGATCCGGACATGGCCGAAAGATCGTCCAGATATCCCCAATAACTGTATTCCGGATCGTCTGCGTTTTCACGCCAAAAAACCATGGTATAAGTGGTTTCTCGGGTGATCCAGCGGGCCTTGTAGCGTAGATTTGCGGCAGGAACCGTAACGGTGTTTCCTGTCTCCAGGGCATATATGGACTGCTGCTCCAAGGAGGGTTCCTCTCCGCCGTAAGAGACCAGATCCCATCCGTCAAACACGTATCCGTGGCGTGTGGGCAGGTTTGCGCCTACCTCGGCTCCGTAGCGGGTATAGACCGGCTCGGTTCCGTAGCCTCCGTTCATGTCGAAGTCCACCAAATAATAGTTACGGTCGTAGCGGATTTCAATCACCGTGCTTCCGTCGGCGGCGACCGCTAATTTCTCGTAAGCCAAGGGCTTAAAGCCGGGAAGCGCCTCTTCCGTCAGTGCGAGGTGATCGCCGACGAAAGAACCGGTCAAGGCCTTTCCTGTTGTGGTAAGCGTGTAGTCCACGGTGTATTCATCATCCAACAGGTTCTGAAGATGATGATAGACCGTATAGTCCACCAGTGCAGGCTCGTAAATGACGTTGACGGTTACGTTTTCCCGAATGTTCGTCAGGTCAAATTCGATTTTCGTTGCATCAACGTAATCGCTCCCGTCCCGACGGAAGGGAGAGTATCCCACCACGTCGGGGCTTTCGATGGTTTCCCGGAAATCGCTTCCCTCCGCAACGGAGGCTCCGTAAGGCTCAAAGGCCATGGTATTGTCGTCGAAAAGATAATTAATGACGATGGTATACGTGCGGTTCGTTTCTTCCGTGGCACGGGCCTGCATGAGGGACCGTTTCATTGCGGTTTTCGTCACGGTTTCTTCCTCCGAAGCAGCCTCGTCGGATACGTTCAGCGAAAGGGTGACCGTTACGGGATCGGTGATCTTTTCTTCGTCTCCGATCTGCATACGGCAACGCAACCGCGTGGATCCGTTGCTGCGGAGCATACTGCCCACCAACGCGTTGGTTACCCAAAGATATTGGGAAAAGCTGTCCGAAATGTTGATCCAGCGATTCTCGTCGAGAGGATCCTGAATCTGCCAACGATAGGAGGATGGAATTTGCTGTGAAACCGCTTCCAAACGGAGCTTTGCATCCTCTTTTAAGGTGATTCGATCCACCTTTTCTCCGTCGAGAACCAAATAGGGATCTTCTGTTCCGACGTCATAAGAAAGGGAGGCTCCGAAAAGATCCAGACACAGGGTCAAAAGCAAAAATACAGCCAAAAATACGGCAAGTCCTTTTCCGATATACGATCTTAACCTGCTCATGGGGAGCCCTCCTTTCTGAAAATTTTAGTATGGGAAGAATTAGGAAAGATTGAAGTGCGAGGGGAACGCCTCGGTCATGGCCTGCAAACAGGAGTCCATCGCCGTGATCTGCACGCCGTACGCCTGTACGTTGATTTTTAAAGAAACCAACTGCTTCATTTCAGCGTTGTCCCATTCCGAGGGAATGGTGATATTGTCAAATAAAACAACCGATTCGCCCGGTTGGACGGGCTGAAGCATCAGAAAAATAAACTCAAACGTTCCCTCTGATGCGTTGGGAATCTGAATCATGGCGTAACGGTCATTGTGGCAAACGTCGGGAATTCCGTTCCAATCGCCCACGTGAACCAATTCGTCCAGAAGACCGCCCGAAAGAAGAACCTCAATGTCCACGTATTCCGTTTCTTCGTAGCCCATGATTTTCGTCAAATCCCCGGCTCCGTCGGTGAGAGTCACCTTTGCAGCGATCCATTCTTCGCTGTCTCCGGTATTGGTAACGGTGGGATCCTTATGGATGGATTGCCCCGGATAGATCTTTCCGTAGTCGTTAATGACCGTTTCGCCGTCACCGCCGAAGATGCGGGGGCTTTCGGGGTCGGGAACCAAATTCCATCCTTCCTCTTTTACCGCCGATTCGCTCAGGGTAATTCGGACGTTTCCCGCGGTGAGCGTGGCGGTTGCCTGCTTCGTATCGGAAAAATAGGCCAGCGTCGCTCCCACGAAAAACAGCAGGAGAAGGGCGAGGAGTATTACGCTCACGTAAAGATTAAATTTTGCAACGGTCCGTTCGTTCACGGTTTACTCCTCCTTTCACGGATTCAATGTTCGCCAGCCCTCTTGGGGAGAGGTGACGGAGCTGCTTTGAATTGCGTACGCGGTAAAGCTCAGGGTCGGTTGTTCGGACAATTCGCTTAGTTGCTTTTCGGTTACCGTATCCCGTACGAGAACTTGATTGTCCTTCAGGACGGGAACGGTTTGGTCGGAGTGGGAAAACTCGATTTTCCGATAATAGACTCCCGTGTAGCCGGAAAGCCCCGTCCAGCCGTTCTCTACGGCAAAGGAGCAGTATTGATCGAATCCGGGGGATTTTTCAATTCTCACGAAAAGCCAACAACCTTCGCTTCCCCCTTTGACCGTAACGGTGGGGTCTTTTTGCAAGGAGATCCCCGGTGTCAATTTATACTCCGTTCCCGTGGTTTCCGTAAGACTGATTTCCACCGTGCCTACGGTGAAGGAGTTTTCAAGGGAACCGGATGAGGCAACGAGATACGCCAACGTAACCCCAATTCCGGCCGTCAGAATCAGCGCGGAAATCAGAATAATCCATAACGAGCCTTTTTTCATTGCCTCACCTTCTTTCTTTCGGTTTCTCGTTCGGGAATCGTGTCAGCGATTAAGCGTTGCTGTCCGATGTTTCGGTGTTGCTGCTTTCGGTGTTCGTGGAATCGTCAGGATCTGTGGGGACCTGAGAATCGGGAACGGGTGCGTAGGGGTTTTCCTTGTCACCGTTGTAGGGGTTAACGGGATTGATGATACCGCCTTCGTACGGATAGGTTGCCTTGATGGCTTCCCATGCTTTTTCCGTGTCGCTGACACCGGAGGTCTGGATTGCGAAGGCTGTGAAGTTTACCTTTGCAACGCCGTACAGGGATACGTCCGCTTCCTTTGCAATGGTGAAGCTTTCACAGAGCAGGAATTCCCCAACGGGACCTTCGGTATTGCCCCGCATTTGCGTGCTGGTGGGGTCTACTTCGGTGGGGGTAATGATTCCCGTTTGGGGATCGCGGGTACCGTATACCCAAACGATGTCAATCTTGTTTTCGCTCTGGACGAATTCAACCCAGCCGTTGGCTTCCATTTGTTCCCGCATGGTGAGCGTTTCGTTTTCCGTGGGGTCGGCGCTGTATCCGGCCTCGATGGAACGGATCTGGTTGCTACTCTTGACGAAGAGATACATCTTGTCGTTTTCAAATTCGGAGAGGATTCGGATGGTGGGGTTTTTGTCATACTTTTTCCCGGGAACCAGGTGGTAGGTGTTGGTTTCCACCTCGTCACCGGAGGCGTCGAATTGACCTTCCTCGTTAACCTTGGTTTCAAACATCTTGATTTCAACGTCACCGATGGTGAAGACGTTGGAAACCCCCGAGTTTGCGGTCAGGTACGCGATGGTTCCAAGGACGCTGGCGATGACCAGGACTGCGGCTGCAACCGTGAGAAGGGCTGCTGTGAGAAGTTTCTTTTTCATTGTTTGTACCTCCAAACAAATTAGTTTTTTATGTAAAATTGCCTAAGGCAGTTTTTACCGACGTTAAAAGATTTCCGATTGGTTCTCCCTTTTCTGTTTTTCTTCGATTTTTTCCAAAATCGCATCCACGCCAAAGGTCAGAATCAAGGTGGCAAGACAAATTCCGCCAAGGGTGATCAATCCGACGGGTTGACGGATAAATTCCGAAAGATATCCCAGATAGGGGAGAGCGAATACGGGTTTTCCGATGACTGCGGCGGCGGGGACGGGTTCTCCGTCTGCGGTTTCGTTTGCTTCCCCTTTTGTGAGAAAGGTTCGGTTTTGCGGATTTTCTCCCAAAATTGCTTCAATCCCGTGGGTGACCACCGTGCCCGAGGGCAGACGGAAGGTGATGGCCTCTCCGACCTCCAGTTCAGCGGGGTCTGTTTCCGTTACGTAGATGACCGATCCCACGGGATAGGTCGGCTCCATGGACCCCGAAAGCACCGTGTAGGGGGTCAGGCCTATCAAGCGGACACCGCCCAGCAAAAGAGCAACGGCTATGACGAAGGCAAGGAGCAAAGAACCCAACGTCTTTGAAATGATTCGAAGGCCTTTGAGCATATCCATCACCTCTCTCCTTATATAAATGTAGTTAAAATATTTATACAGACTTATCGTAGCATTTCCCCGCAGAAATGTCAACGGTGTTTGCAGGAAATTAGAAAAAATGTCGCTTTTTCTTAAAAACCGATTTCATTCTTTTACAAAAAAGCAAAAACGCCCCTCGGATTGCTCCGAGGGGTCGGTAAATGTTTTTGTTTATTGCGCTGTTGGGGGTGTTGAGTCTACCGTTCCGTCCGGACATACTTTATTCGGGTCTGTGTAGTTGTCCTTTGGAAAATCTTTGTCCTTGTGGGAATAATGTTTTCGATTTTGAATTCTCACATAAGGAATGCTTTCGCACCAACTCAAATCACCGTCTACCACATTCATGGTAAGGTGCAGCACTTTTAAGTTGGGGAGATCTTTCAAGAACGAAAGATCGGGAATTGGGTTTGAGCCTTTCAGCACCAAAAATTGTAAATTTTGAAGTTCCGACAAAACAGAAAAATCACGAATTTTCCCGCAGAGGTCAATTTCGAGGTAAATTAAATGATCTTTTATGTGACGAAGGGCGGAAATGTCCATAAGTCTGCGATTGACGCTTAATTCCAGCCTGCGCACTTTGCGTGCACGCTCAATTCCGTCTAAAGAGCGGATTGCGGATTCGCACACAGAAAAGGATTCCAACCATGCTTGCGGAACGAATCCCTGCAAATTGTCGGAAAGCGGACACTCTGCAAGACATAGGGAGGTCAGGCCGTTCGCTTTATCGATGTTCAAATTCCCTTTTTCTCCGAGGATTGTAACACACTTCAGGCCCGGAATTCGGCTATAATCAATATTTGCAACCCGTTCTTCGTCGATGCCGGGACCGGGGCGATATTTATATACGGTATGGCACAGTAGCCGTTTAAGATTTTTCATCTCATAAAGGGGTGAATAATCAAAATCTTCTGCGTACAGAGACGGGGTAATTTGCAGATGCTCCAAATTGTGGCAGCGGGGTAAAAAATGGATATCTTCTGCTGCGACAAAGGCATGTTTGATGTTGTTTTTCTGAATGTATTCGATATGTTCTTCCAATGTTTTTTTTGAATGGGGCAATTTGGGGGCTGCAAGCACCGTGTCATGTGGGTTGTAGATGATAATTTGATCTTTTTCTTTCTCAATAGGACCTAAATAACAAGGAACAACTAAAATTTCATCCATAACAGGATACGGCCAGTACCGATCGGAATGTTCAAACTCCATAATTTGACCTCTACAGTTGTAATGCTTTCAACATTTTCTTTCCGGGACTCCAAATTTATTATACCACGTTTTTTGGAATTTGTCAATGAAAAGAGCAGATTGCAAAAGCAATCTGCTCTTTTGTGGTCGGAGTGAGGCGATTTGAACGCCCGGCCTCTTGGTCCCGAACAAATACGCCATCGTTTTTTGACTACTTTTGTTGACTTTTTGGTGCTTTTTAGTCCGAAAACGATGCTTTCCGATGCTCTCGTTCGCACTGTTTCCACGTAGTCCGAAGCCGTAGATGGTCAAAGATGTGGTCAAGCCGAATTCTCATC
>JAGBIM010000028.1 GCA_017934975.1 Clostridia bacterium
CGGATCGGCGGGAACCTCCGATGCGGCAAAGACCGCGGCGCAAGAGACCACCAACGCCAGGGCAAGAAGAAGGGCCAATAATTTTTTCATAAGCGTAGTCCTTTCTGCTCCGGGAGCAAAAATATTCGGTTATTTCTTCCTTTTCTTCCACGCCGTACATCACGGTCTCACCGCCTTTCGATATTTTTACAATTTTATTATATCATAAAAACCCAATATCTGTCAACGGGATTGTGCAATTTTGTAGGATTTCACAATTTTGATTAATACTTTTGTGTAAAATTGACAAATTCGGGGGGGAGTGGTTATTTGCCGAATTCCTTTCGGAAGGCGAGGGGGCTTGTGAGATTGATGCTTGACATTTCGCGGAATTTGCGGTATAATGAAAAAAAGGTCTCTTTGAGGAGGATTTTTATGGCAACCGTTTCCGTGCTTTCTCACCGTCCCGTGGGACCCATGAAGCCCATGCACGCCGTCAACAACGGTCCTCTCCATTCCGCTCCCACCCAGAAGCGGAGCAATCTGGAGGCGTACAAGGCCGCCCGCATTCCTTACGCCCGCAACCATGACGCCTCGGAGTGGATCGACTACGGCGGAGAATTCGTGGTGGATATATACAGTCTTTTCCCCAATTTTGACGCGGATCCCGAAAATCCCGCCAACTATGAATTTGCCGTCACCGACGTGTATACCGCCAATATTCAAAGCACCGGTACGGAGACCTTTTACCGTCTCGGTTCCCGCATTGAGCATCAGATCAAAAAATACCGCACCGTGATGCCCAAGGATTTCAAAAAATGGGCGGTGATCTGTGAACACGTGATCCGTCATTATACGGAAGGCTGGGCGGACGGTTTTCATTACAAGATCAAGTATTGGGAGATCTGGAACGAGCCCGATCTGAGCGCCATTCCCGACAAGCCGAAATCCACCTGGAGCGGAACGCCGGAAGAATTTTACGAATTTTACGCTACCGTGGCCACTTATCTGAAGGAAAAATTCCCGCATTTGAAAATCGGCGGTCCTGCCGTGGCCCGCTACGACGAGGAGTGGCTCAACGGATTCTTTCATCGCCTCACCCGAGACGAAAGGCCCGTTCCGTTGGACTTCTTCTCCTGGCATTGTTACGGCTATCGCCCGCAAAAAATGCTGGACAAATGTGCCTCCGTCCGAAAAAAGCTGGACGAATACGGCTACACGGAAACCGAAAGCATCCTCAACGAATGGAACTACGTAAAGGATTGGGCCGACGGTTGGGTGGATACGATCAGGACCATTATCAGCCTCAAGGGCGCGTCTTACGTGGCGGCTTGTATGTGTTGCGGACAGAACCGAAAGGATCTGGATATGCTCATGTATTACGATGCGGCCCCCTGCTCCATGAACGGCCTTTTTGATTTCTATACCTGGGAGCCCCTGAAGGGTTATTGGGCTCTCTACGCCTTTGCCGATCTTTACGAGCTCGGCACCTGCGTGGAGACGGTCTGCGAGGAGGCGGATCTTTACGTTACCGCCGCCAAGGGCGAAGACGGCAGGGTTGCCGCCATGCTGTGCTATTATACCGACGAGGAAACTATGCCGCCCAAGACCGTTACCGTCTCCTTCTCCGAAGGGAACGGCAAGACCGAAATTTATACCGTGGATCAAGACCGTGATTACGAAAAAACCGCGGAATATCAAGAGAATTCCGTTACCTTCACGATGCAGCCCAACACCTTTGTCGTTCTGAAGCGAAACTGAAAAAACCGAAAGAGCCTTTTCGTGCGAAAAGGCTCTTTTCTTATGCGTGTTTTATTCCAGGGCGGGCTTCCCCTTGCGGTAGGCGGAGGGGGTGCGTCCCGTGTGTTTTTTGAACAGGGTGCAAAATTGAGTGCGTTCCGCAAATCCGCATTCTGCGGCGACGGCGCTTACGGAAAGGCTCGTGCCCCGCAACAACCGCTTTGCAACCCGTATTTTTTCCTGCAACAGCCCTTGATGAAGGGTCATGCCCGTTTCTTCTTTAAAAACGCGGTTCAGATAATAGGAGTGATACCCGAAGGCGGCGGAAATTTCCTCGTTGCACAGGGGGCGATCGTAATTCTGCTGCAAAAATTGCGCAAGCTTTTCCGCCAGATCTTCCTTTGCGGTTTTGGGTCTGTGGGATTTTCGCACCAAAAAGCAGAGAATCTCTTTCAGAAGGGCAGAGGAAAGGGCGTCGGAGCAGTGGGACGGAAAGGAAAAATGATACAGGCACGCCCGCAGCTGCTCTTCCATTTCCGCGCCGTTTTCCAGCAGAATCACCTCCTGCAGTTCCTCCGGGGGATCGTTCTCAAAAATCAAGGATGGATCAAAGGATTTCACGCTGTGGATGGGACTGCGGGGCTCCGTCTTCTCCGCTTGGGCACGGGTCATGTCAAAGTTCAGCACGATGCCCTTCACCCGTCCCTCAAATCCGTAGGGGACGCCGGGACGGAAGTAGAGCAGATTGCCCGGGGATAACCGCGTCTTTTTCTCTCCGCACAGAAAGCGCGCTTCTCCCTCCAGAATGTAAAAAATGCGGTAATCGTAGGCTTTGCGCAGAGGGATGTCGGACAATACCCAGGGCTGCAGGGAGGCGTAACGCAGATAGGGATTGATTTCCGAAAGCTTCATGAAAGACCTCCAAGTTTGTTTTTTTAACTTTTTGGTTTGTATTCTATCTTGATTATATCATAAAAATACGATATAATCAAGAGGTAGAATAATAATTTTTCATAAAAACGAAAAAGGAGAGGGAGGGTTCTTTTGGAATACGTGGCAGAAGGTGCAGGTTTGTTGGCTACGGCCCTCAGTTTTTTTATCTTTCAGCAAAAAAAACGGTCGAACATTCTGCTGATCAAGCTGGCCTGCGACGCTCTTTGGATTACGCATTATCTGCTTCTCGGCGCCTATTCGGGCATGGCGCTCAGCGGCGTTGCCTGCCTGCGGGGGATCGTGTTTTATGCAATCGGCACCGGGCAAAAATCAAAAAAACCAACCCCTCTGCTCTTTATCTTTCTTGCGCTCAACACCCTCGGTATCGGACTGATGTGGTCCGGCCCCTGGAGCGTTTGCTCTCTGATTTCCGGGTGGCTTGCAACGGTGGCCTATTGGCAGACGAACCCCAATCGGTTCAAGCTTTTGTCTCTGGCCGTCTGCGCCTCCCAGATTACGTATTCCGTCGGCATCGGATCAAAATCGGCCCTGCTCAACGAGCTGATCACCTTAACGTCCATCGGACTGTTCTTCCTTCGGGTATGGAGAGAAGTGCGAAAAAATAAAACGAACAAAACGGAACAGGAGAAGATTGATGAAGTGGATTGTAGGATATCCGATTCGGGAAAATAAGCCCTTTTTGGAAGAAATCGTCCAAAATAAAGACGAGATTTCGGAGGTCTATTTTTCCTGGGGAGACCTGCCCAACGGGCGCAGCGCCCTGTCTGCAGAAGGAGAGGGAATTCCCTTTGAACAACAAATGCGGCAGGCGGAAGACCTGAAAAAGCTCTCCGCCGCAGGATTGCGGTTAAATCTTCTTCTTAACGCAAATTGCTACGGAAAAAGCAGTCAGTCCCGCGCCTTTTTCAATCAGATCGGAAACCTTACCGACTATCTTCTGCGGACGGTGGGGCTTGCCACCGTCACCACGTCCTCTCCTCTGATTGCAAAATTCATTCATGAAAATTTTAGCACCCTCAACGTCCGCGCCTCGGTCAATATGGAAATCGGCACGGTGGAGGGAATCTCCTATCTGGAGGACGTGTTCGACAGTTTTTACGTAAAGCGGGAAATGAATCGGAATCTTACCGCCCTGCAGACCCTGCGCAAATGGTGCGACGAACGGGGAAAGCAGATGTATCTTCTGGCCAACAGCGGATGCCTGAACCATTGCTCCGCCCACACCTTCCACGACAACCTGGTGGCCCACGAGGCGGAAATTGCCGCCATGGACAACGGATACGATTTTCAGGGCGTCTGCTGGAACTATCTTTCCCAAGGCAAAAACCTCAAAACCTGGTTGCAACGGACGAATTTTATCCGCCCGGAGGACGTTTCCCTCTACGAAGGGCTGACGCCTGCCATGAAGCTGGCCACCCGGGTCAACGCAAACCCCGTCCGCGTGCTGAAGTCCTATCTGGACGGTGGGTATTGCGGATCCACCATGGATCTGTTGGAGCCGAACCACGGCAAAGCAATCTTTCCCCAATACATTGACAATGAAAAAATCGAATCGTCCTTCGCCGAACGGGTTCTTGGGTGCGACAAGCACTGCGATACCTGCGGCTTTTGCGAAGACGTAATCCGAAAGGCCTGCGTCACCCTCGGGGACGACCTTTCCATGAAATTATAAAACGGAGGAACCACACCATGCTGACCGCGCAAATGATCAAAGAGGCCGCCTTGAAGGCCGGCGCAGACAAATGCGGGATTGCTCCCATCTCCCGTCTTGCGGGAGCACCCGACGACATGAACCCCAAATTTCTGTTCCCCGAAGCCAAGAGCGTCATCGGCTTTGTTTTCCGCATCCCGCGGGGCGTGCAGAGAGGCATCGAGGAGGGAACGCAGTTTTATCAATATCCCTCCATGGCCTACGGCGGCATCAACGAAATTTTCGCGCCCGCCGTGCTTTATCACGTGGGAAAGGTCCTTGAGGACCACGGATACGAAGCCTTCGTTTATCGCAACACCGGGGCGCGGGGAAGCGTTTCGGATATGGACGGAAGCCCCGGGAACACCCTGTCCCCCGAAGAGCAGATTGAGGTCAACGAGCACGCCAAAAACGCGACCGCTCACCATCGGAGCGTTCAGTTTACCCGTGCCACGCGGGAGGACAACGTAGCCCCCGACCTGCAGTTCCAGTTCCGCCTCGTAGCCGTGGCCTGCGGACTGGGGGAAATCGGCTGGAGTAAAATGCTGCTCACCCCCGAATTCGGACCCCTGCAGCGGGTGGCCTTCCTGTTTACCGACGCGGAGCTGGAATACGACGAAATGTACAACGGCGAGCCTCTTTGCCGCAAGTGCGGTGCCTGCGTGCGGGAATGCCCGGGCGGTTGTATTCCCCCCATCAACTCCGACAAAAAGATCACCGTGGATCTGGACGGTAAGATCTGCGAATGGGGTGACATTGATATGTGGCGGTGCTACGCCTTCTACACCCACGCGGGCCGGTATTACAACCCCTTCGTTCCCAAGGAAGTGTTCGACGCCAACGAAAACGGAAATCTGGACCTGCTGGAAGGGAAAACCCAAGTGGCGGACGAAAAGGAAATCATGAAGGTCTACGGCGCGTTGCAAAACTATTTCCCCAGCTGGGTGGGCTATAACATGGCAAAATGCGGCGGATGTATCCGCGGATGCGTGTCTATGCTGGAGAAGAAGGGCGGGTGTATGGAGCATCGCTTCCACGAACCCCTGCGGACGGGCAAGCCCTGGAAACTGGATCGCTAACGGCGGAACCTCAACCATATTTTGACGAAACGGAGAATCTCAATGCTTACCAGTGAATTGATTAAACGGCGGGCCAAGGAGCTTGGCGCAAGCGTTTGCGGAATCGGAAAAATCTACGAAGAGCCCAATCCCCAGCGGGATCCCCGGCAAATCCTGCCCAAGGCAAAATGCATCGTCGGCTTCGGCTTCGTGGTGCCGAAAACCCTTTTTGAAACCATGCACCGGGACGTGCAATATTATACTTACACCACCCTGGGCGTAAAATATCCCGACGAGGAGTTGGCGGAAATCTTCCTGCTGAAGATCGGGGGAATGATCGAGGACGAGGGGTACGACGCCTGCCTGCAGAAATCGGTACCCAACCTTCGGATCAAGGGGGATAAAACCACCAACCCCGAGGTTAAGGACACCTACGAGCTGATCCACGCCACCCCCACGGCTCCCGGCAAGCCCGCCCCCGACGTAATTATTGATTTCGGGAAGGCGGCTCAGGCCTGCGGCATCGGCTCCCGCGGCTTGAGCGGAAAGATTCTGCACCCCAAATACGGCCCCTATATCCGCTATTGCTTCCTGATCACCGACGCGCCCCTCGAAACCGACGAGCCCGTGAAAGAACCTCTGTGCGACCGCTGCGGAGCCTGTATTCAGGCCTGCCCCGGGCACGCCATCGACGAGACGGGATTGGACACCTGGCAATGCTCCGTCTACTACAAGGGGGCCCATAAGTCCAATCCTTTTATCACCGAATCCTTCCTTGCGGGACATCCCGAACGGGAAGCGATTCTGAACGGCGACAAGCGCTTTGACGCAGAAAGCGCCCGTGCCGTCTATCCCGAGCTGAACTTTTTGCCCAACACCCAATGGGGCTATTCCCCCTGCCTGTGCGGCCGCCTTTGCGACCAAGCCTGCTATCAACATCTGATCGGAGGGAAGAAAGGATGAAAAACAGAATTCTTGACCTGGCACGGGAATGCGGCGCGGATCTGATCGGCTTTGCCCCCGTGGAACGCTTTCCCGAAAACTCCGCCGTGCACCGCCTGATGCCCACGGCCAAAACCGTCATCGGCCTTGCCTTCCGCGTGTTGCGGGGAACCTATCGCGGCATCGAAGAGGGCAGCACCTACTATCAGTACACCACCATGGCGGTGGAAAATATGGAAGAAACCGTCATGCCCATGGCAACGGTCCGCATTTCCATGATGCTGGAAGAAGGCTATTCCGCCCTGCCCCAGCGCCGCCACCAGCAGATTATGGCGGAAGAAAATTCCACCAATCCCGAGGTTGCCTATCAGGAAGTATACCGAAACCGTCCCCAGGAAACCCAGATGGATTTCAACGAGGCCGCCGTTCTTTGCGGATTGGGCGAAATCGGCTTTCACGGAGCCCTTCTGACCGACGAATTCGGCCCCTTCGTCCGCACCTGCTTTATCCTGACCGATGCACAAATTGAAGCGTCTCCCGTCAAAACGCCCCATCTCTGCGACCGATGCGGAGAATGCGTCAAGGGATGCCCCGGACACGCCATTGGGGAAGACGGAACCGTGGATCCCTGGCAATGCGCCGTTTACTACAACGGAGCAAACGGGCTGAAAAATCCCTTTATGCCTCCCGACGCCTTCCGGGATTTTGAAGATCGGGTTCAGATCATCAGCGGAGAAGCGAAGGTCAACCCCGAAACGGCACGGAAGATTCTGCAGAACATTTTCTTTTATCCCCCCGCACAGCACGCGTACCAGTGCTCCATCTGCGGAAGAGCCTGCGACGTGAGCTGCTATATCCACCTGGAACAAAAAGGCGTGCTGACCAAAACCTTCAAAACCCCCTTCCGCAAACGGGAAGAATGGAAGTTCAAGATCGAAGATTTTGAAGGTTGATCAACGAAAAGGAGATTTTTTATGGTCGAGATTGTAAAAACCGCGGACGGACAAGTTATTACCGTCAACGGAACCGCATACGCCCGCATTCCTGCACAGGAAGGGGCGGAAGATTTCTTTGAACCCCTCGAAGAAGGGGCCTGGAAATGGTTCCGCCGTACGGAAAAGCCCACCCAACGGATGCGCATGGAAGTGATTCTGACGGGAGCGCCCACCTTTACCATGATCCCCGCCGTCAGCTACAACGGAAACGGCTGGGGGGATATTCCCGAATACGTGGGCGATCGGGCCGAGGACGGCACGCCCTGGTCCTTTGCCTCCCATCGCACCACCATTCCTTCCTGCACTTACAGTGAAAACGATGCGGTCAGCCTTGCCCTGATGGGGGAGCCCAACGGCAATTCCGCCTGTTCTCTTTATCGCGTGGACGAAGGGGAGAAGCACGTTTTGATCTTCCCCGAGGAGGAACAGCCCAAGACCCTGCAACGGCATTTCTGGGGCGACGCGTTCCAAGGAACCATGGAACCTGCCACGGAGTTTCAAGGAATTCTTCTGGTCTATCCCTCCGACGGAACGAAGCATCGCTACAAGGGGCTTCTGGATTTTGCCTGGCGCTATTACGGGCATCCCCTTGCCGCACCCCGCACGGCGGAGAAGCTGTACCGCCTTTCCATAGCCTATACCCGTTTTCTTTTCGAACGGGAAAAGGACGGCTTTGCGGGCTTCGTTTCGGGATCTCAATGGTATGAAAACGTCCATTCCTACAAGAAAAAGGAGCATTATTACGAAATCGGCTGGGTGGGGCAGAGTGCCTCCATGGCCAACGCCTTTTTGTACGATTATCTGAAAACCGGGGACAAGGATCATCTGGAAATGGCCCTGGAGGTGCACGATTCCTGGCTGAAGCATACGGAAACCGACGGCACCTTCCTCTCCGCGCGGATGGGATACGATCCCGCCCGCTCCATTCCCTACGAAACCCTGAAGCCCGAGGATCTGGATCGCTGGGAAATGGGTGACGATCTCTACGAAAATTGTCTGTACAAACTGGGCAAGCCCCAGCTGCGGGACGAGAACGGCAAGCTGCAGATCCGTCACGACGCCTGCAACGTGGGCACGGGAGCCTGCGGCTATTTCGAGGCCTACGATCTGTTGAAGCAAATCGGCATTGACAAGCCGGAATATTTGAAAGCCGCCCTTGACACCTGCGATTTTGCCATAAAACATCAGGACGAGAAGGGATGCTTCGCCAAGGCCTGGGACGGAGCGGGGAACGTACTTGCCAAGAAGGGCACCATCGGTTGCTTTCTGATCCTTCCTCTGGTGACGGCCTATCAAAAAACCGAGGATAAAAAATATCTCACCGCCGCCATCCGTGCCTTTGACTTCTATTATGAAGAACTGGAGCGGCAAGGATTTACCACCGCAGGGGCTTTGGATACCTATAGCATTGACAAGGAATCCGCCTCTCCTCTTTTGCGGGACGCTTTAGCCCTCTACGAAGTGACGGAGGACAAGGCCTACGTAGCAAAGGCGGAAAAGATCGCCTGGTATCTCTGCACCTGGATGATGCATTTTACCGTCCGGTATCCCGAAGACTGTCTGATCTCCAAGCTGGGCTACGACACCTTTGGCTCCACCAGCGTTTCTACCCCCCATCAGGCGCTGGATCAATACGCACTGCGGGACGTTTTGTCCTTCCTCAAGCTCTACGAAATCACGGGATATAAGCAGTGGAAAGAGCGGGCGGTGGCCTTTTGGTGCAACGCCTGCCAAGGAATCTCCGACGGCACCCTGTTCCTGAATCGGCGTCTGCGCCCTGCCGGATCTCAGGACGAGGCCGTCTTCCACACCCGTTGGGGACGGCACACTTCCGCGCCCTTCGGACTGTCTCAATGGCTTCCCGCCTGGCCCTGCGCCTTCCGTCTGGAAAATCTCCGTTGGCAGGAGAATTGGCGTTTCTTCGACGAAGGGCTTTCCGAAATCGAAGGCGCTCTGAAATCATAATGAAACGAGGATGCACTATGACGGACATTATAAAAAGTCAAGGGGGACACGCAATCGTCCTGAACGGCAAAGAATTGGCCCGGATTCCTGCGTTGGACGGAGCCTGTGACACCTTTGAGAAGATCGAAGACGGCGTCTGGAAATGGCATCGCCGTACCGAACGGCCCACCGATCGGATGCGCATGGAAATGATTCTTTGGGGTAAGGCGGATTTCACCATGGTCCCCGCCGTCAGTTACAACGGAAACGGTTGGGGCGACACCCCCGAATACGTAGGGGATTTTGCCGAAGACGGCACTCCTTGGAGCTGGGCTTCCCATCGGGTCACCATCCCCGCCTGTACCTACAGTGAAAACGAAAGCATCAGCATCGCCCTCATGGCCGAGGCCAACGACAACTGTGCCTGCTCCCTTTATCAGGTAGAAGAGGGGAAAAAGCACGTGCTGATCTTCCCCGAAGAGGAAAAACCCAAGACCCTGCACCGTCATTTCTGGGAAGGCCCCTTCCAGGGAACCATGGAGCCCACCTGCGATTTTGAGGGGATTCTCTTCACCGCGCCCTCCGACGGAAGCCGTTTTCGCTACGCATCCCTGCTGGATTTTGCCTGGCGGTATTACGGCCACGCGATCAAACCTCCCATGAAGGCGGAGGATCTCTACAAATATTCTCAGGCCTTCTGCTACTATCTCTTTGAGCGGGAAAAGGACGGCTTTGCGGGTTTCGTCCGCGGGGCAGACTGGCACGAGGGTATCACCGCCTACAAAAAGACCGACCACGTCTACGAAATCGGCTGGGGCGGACACAGTGCCTCTCTTTCCGCCGCGTTTATCTACGATTATCTGAAAACGGGGAACCGGGAAAAGCTGGATATGGCTCTGGAAGCCTTGAACACCTGGGTGGAGCGTTGCGTTTTGCCTGCGGGGCATATCAAGGTGCGCTTCGATTTCAACCCCAAGGACTACGATCCCGATCCTTCCGTTATGCCCGATAAATGGGATTACGGCGAAAACCGGTTTGAGAATCTTTATAATATCTATCTCCACGGAACCGCCCACAACTTTGCTCTGGACGAAAACGGGGACCGTCTCTTCCGCATCGACGCCTGCAACAACGGGACGGCGGCTTACTGCTATTTCGAAGCCTACGATCTGCTGAAGCAGGCGGGCATCTGCAAGCCCGAATACGAAAAACTGGCTTACGGAATTTGCGATTTTGCCTTGAAGACCCAGGATCCCTCGGGTTGTTACGCAAAAACCTGGGACGATGACGGGAACGTGGTTCAGAAGGAAGGCACCATCGGAAGCTTCCTGATTCAGCCCGTGCTGAAGGCTTACGAGCGGACGAAGAAGGAAGCATATCTGCAAAGTGCCGTAAAAGCCTTTGATTTCTATTACGCCGAGCTGACCGAAAAGGGCTTCACCACCGCAGGAGCCTTGGATACCTACAGCATCGACAAGGAATCCTCTTCCCCCTTGCTGCGCAGCGCCCTCGCCCTCTACGAAATCACCAAGGATGAGAAATACGTCCGCGCCGCCGAAAAGACGGCTTGGTATATTACCACCTGGATGATGCACTACACCATTCGTTATCCCGAAGATAGCGTCATTGGCAAAATGGGCTACGATACCTTCGGCTCCACGTCGGTCTCCACTCCCCATCAGGCACTGGATCAGTACGCTCTGCGGGACGTGTTGTCTTTTCTGACTTTGTCCGAAATCACGGGGAAGATTCAATGGAGAGAGCGGGCTCTCGCCCTTTGGTGCAACGCCACCCAATGCGTTTCCGACGGCACGCTTGTAATCAACTGCCGCATCCGTCCCACGGGAAGTCAGGACGAAGCGGTCTTCCACACCCGCTGGAGAAGACAGTCGGGCAAACCCTTCATGCCCTCTCAATGGCTTCCTGCCTGGCCCTGTGCCTACCGTCTGGAAAACCTCCGCCGCTACGAGGATTGGAGCTTTTTCGACGAAGGTCTGACCAAAATCAACGGATCTCTGAACTGAAAACAAACAAAAACGCACCGCATTTTTTGCGGTGCGTCGTTTTTTATTCTTTCGTTTCGGGTTCTGTTTGGACTGCTTCTTCTGCAAGCTTTTTCTGCGCTTCGCCTTTCTTGACGTCCGCCTTCAAAATGCGGTAGAGGGCCGCCGTAAAGGGCACGCCCAAAAGCATTCCTACGATGCCGAACATTCCGCCCCCGACGGTAATGGCCGCCAGGACCCACATGGGAGGCAATTCCAGAGAGGATCCCACCACGCGGGGATAGATCAGATTCCCCTCCAGCTGTTGCAATATAATAATGAAGATTAAGAAGATCAAAGATTGCAAGGGGGACACGGTGAGGATCATGAATGCGCCAACGCCTGCGCCGATGTAAGCCCCCGCGAAGGGAATCAGCGCGGAAAAGGCCACGAAGGCACTGATCATGGTTGCGTAGGGAAGACCCAGAATCAACATTCCGATCAGACAAAGGACTCCGAGAATCACCGCTTCGGTGCACTGCCCTACGATGTAGCGACGGAAACAATCGTTGAGAATATCCAGCACGTATTCGATGCGGTCGATCAGCTTCGGCTTCAGATAGCGCCGCATGATCCGATCGCCCTGCCTTGCCAGTTTTTCTTTGGAGGAGAGCAGATAGATTGCAAAAATGACCGCCAAAAATACGGTAATCACGCCCGATACCACTGCCGTGACCGTGGAAACCACGATGTCGATCATGCTTCCCAGTCCCGAGGTGAGCCAACTGCTCATGCCTTCCAGGATGGAGGCCCAGTCAATGCTCTTCAGCTGATTCAGCGTTTCCGCCGTCAGCAGATCCCGTTCATCCATCCAGGCGATGGTGTCGTTGATTACCCCCGGGATCTCGTCCACCAAAAGCATGACGCAGGAGATCAGTTGCGGAAGGATCAGCCCCGACACCACGGCGATAATGGCAAGCAGGGTCAGAAATGCCAGCGTGAGGCAGATCGGTCTGCGGGTCTTGAGCGCCGCGTTTTTCTTTGATTTTGGAAAATAAATCTTTTCGTACAAACTCATCAGGATGTTCAGCACGTAGGCCAAAGCGCACCCGAGGATCAGCGGAACCGCGGCACCGAGCAGATGCAGCAGGATTCCGATCAGCGGATCCCAATAACGGATGCAGAGATACAGCACGAAGATGCCGATCCCGATGGGGAGCAGTTTTCGTTGTTCGTGTTTCATTGATTTTCTCCGATAAACTGTTTTGGATAGTCGGTTTGCTACCTATATATTATATAACATCCCGCCCAAAAAGTCAAGTGCCTTTTTGATTTGCCGCATTTTGGTGTTTTTGACCAGTTTTATAAAAAAAGGAAGATTCAAACAAGCAGTTTTTACCAAAAGTTTTTTCAAAACCCCTTAAAAAAGTTCAAAAAAGCTGATAATAGCAACGTTTTTCGCGTTTTTTGGGATAAAAAACTTTTTTTCAAAAAGGGGTTGACAAAGGGAAAAATTTGTGGTATAATACTCAAGCGCCTCAAAAAAGGGGAGAAATTCCTCTCGGCGGGACGCGATGAACCTTGAAAATTAAACAGTGAATTTAGTACCCTGTTGATTCCGAAATAACAGGCCTTATGGCTTGGAAAATCGGAAAAAGCAAATGAGAAGTAAACTCGTAAAAATTACGGAACACGAACCAGAATATTCTGGGTCGGACGTCTACAAAGACATGGACGGTTCTACGGAACTGTTTTGATTTTGTTAGAGAGTTTGATCCTGGCTCAGGATGAACG
>JAGBIM010000029.1 GCA_017934975.1 Clostridia bacterium
TACCTTCTTGACGGTCTTCTGAAGGTCAATGATGTAGATCCCGTTCCGTTCGGTGAAGATGTATTCCGCCATTTTGGGGTTCCATCTTCTGGTCTGATGTCCGAAATGGACACCTGCTTCCAGCAGTTGTTTCATGGAAATGATAGCCATGATGTTTCCTCCTTCGGTTGTTCACCGCCACAGTGCTTTTCCTTTGCAGATCCCGCAAGGGACCACCGGCAAACGTAACACTGTGTGTGTAATAAAATGTAGTCACGCATTTTGCGCGCTCGATTAGTATACCATATTATAAATAGAATTGCAAGAGGAAAATGTGAAATTTTTCCTAACTTTTCGCAAAATAGCAAAAAATACCGCTTTTATTCCCCTTCCGACGGCCAATACTAACCTCGGTGATCCAAATGAAAGAAACGAAAAATTCTTCCGCATCCGCAGGGAAGCGGTGCAAGAAAATCGATCCCGTAGCCCTTGCGCGGGAATTCCGCGAAACGCGGGACGAACGAATCCGTTCGGACGTGCAGGGAAGCTACACCGGCGTCACGCGCGAGGGGGATACCCCGATCCAGGACGTAGACGATTTGTAAAAGGGAAGAAGAAAAACGGAAAAGAGTCCGCTATCGGAAACGACAGCCGACTCTTTCTGTTTTTTTTGGGGGAGAGCAGGACGCGAGCGCCCTTCCTTCGCCGAAAAGCAATCAAACCCTTCCGTTTTTAAGTTTTCGGTAAGCCCCCGGCGTAATACCGTAGATCCGCTTAAAGGCCCGAACGAAGCTGCAGGCATTACTGTACCCCAGACGATCCGCAATGATTTCCAGTGCAATTTCCTCCTGTTCAAGATGGCACAAAAACCGCTGCATTTTTATCCGATCGCAATAATACTGATAGGTCACCCCGAATTCCCCGTGGAATTTTCGACTGAAATGAGCAACCGAATATCCAAAGGTCTTTGCCGTCTCCTGCAAACGGAGATTCTCGGCGTCGTATAGATATTTACTCACCGCTTGCACGAAGGGCGTCTGCTTTCCCGCAACCTCGCCCGGGCGGCAACTGTCCGCCAAGACTCCGCACAAGAGAAAAAGCGCTCCCGACAAAACCAACGTTTTTCCACATTCATCCGCTTCTGCGTTTTTACACAAAAGATCAAACAATGAAAACGTTCCGTCCTGAGGAAGATCGATGGCCATGGAGGTCAATTCCCGAAGGAGGAACCGCCTCGTTCCAAAGAATTCCTCTGAAAATTGAAGCACGTCGATCTCGCAACCTCCCACGGCGGTTGCATCGGTGGCATGGATATCCCCGGGGCAAATCAAAATCACACATCCCGGCTTACAGCGAAACGTTTTCGTATTGATTCGTTGCTCACACGTCCCCCGCCGCACAAACAAAACTTCATAGGAATTATGCCAATGAGGAGGAACCATTTCTCCGAAAGATTCCCTCACACTTTTCATAAAAAAAATCCGATTTTCCGAAAGACACGCCTTTTCGGCTTCATGATATACCTGCATTGCATCCTCCAAAACAGCAACAATTGTATATATTATATCACGAAATATCATTGAAAGTCAATACTCTTTCGTGTATAATATCAAAAAAAGGAGGAATTCTTTTATGTTTCAACGAACGCCTGATTTTGAACACAACATGCTGAAGATTCTGCGCGGAGAACGTCCCGAGAGAGGAACGCTGTTTGAACTGTTTCTCTCGGAAAAATATCTTCGCTTGTTGGCAAAAACCAAGTTTTCCGAAAATACGGTTTTAACGCGCATGCGCACGGCAATCGAAGCCATGGCGACAGCAGGGTACGATTACGCCACGTGCCACGCCGCAAATTTCGGATTCAAGGGTCCCGGCGCGCAAAAAAAGGAAACCATGTCGCTCAATCACCCGCCTTGCATCTACGATTGGGAATCCTTTGAAGCATATCCCTGGCCGGACATGAGCGCCTGCGACTATTCCCGCCTGGAGGAAATTTCCCCCTTTCTTCCCGAGGGAATGAAGCTGATGGTTATGGGCCCGGGAGGCGTTCTGGAAACGGTCATTTCCATTGTGGGATACGAAAACCTGTGCTTCCTGTTACAGGACGATCCGGAACTTACCAAAGAAATTTTTGATAGCGTGGGATCCCGTTTCGTGGAATACTACGACAATGCGGCAAGCGCCGACACCGTCGGCTTCGTTTCCTCCAACGACGACTGGGGATTCAATACCCAAACCTTTCTGAGCCCCGAGGATATGCGTCGGTATCTTTTCCCCTGGCACAAAAAAATCGTAGAGACGGTTCACAAGCATAACAAGCCTTGTCTGCTCCATTCCTGCGGATACTACGACGAAGTAATTGAAGATATCATCAACGATATGCACTACGACGCACGCCATTCCTACGAGGACAACATTACCCCCGTAGAACAGGCTTATGAGGATCTGAACGGAAGGATTGCGGTACTCGGAGGAATCGACATCCATTACCTGGCCACGAAAACGCCGCAGGAAATCTACGACCGTTGCAGCTCCATGCTGGAACGGAGCCGACAGAGAGGCGGATACGCATTGGGTAGCGGAAACAGTATTGCGGATTTCATTCCAACGGAAAACTATCTGGCCATGATCCGCGCCGCCCATGATTTCAACCCGTAAAGAGAGAAACGTTAAATAATACGTTCATACGCGGCGGAAGCAATTCCGCCGCATTCGCTTTTCTTCTTTTTGGTACTTTTTCTTCTTTTCCCGTGAAAAGAAGAAAAAGTACACCCTGCAACACCCTGCAACCCTCCGTCCACTACTCGTCCACGTTGAAGCCGCGGCGCAGGGTCTGCAGGATCTTCTTTTCCTTGCGGGAGACCTGCACCTGCGTCAGGCCCAGCGCGTCGGCGGTCTGTTGTTGGGTGCGGGCGTAAAAATAACGCAGAGTCACGATCTGTCGCTCCAAAGGGGGCAGAGAAGAAATTCCTTCCTTCAACGCAAGACGGTCCACCGCGTCGATGGATTCGGTGAGAGGAACCGTGTCTCCCAAAGACAGATTTCCCTCCTCCCCCACGGGGGCTTCCAGCGAAACGGGCTTGGAGGCTCCTTCCATGGCGCGCAGGACCTCCTCCCGCGTCAACCCCGTTTCGGCACAGATCTCCGAAAGGGTGGGAGAGGCGTCCAGACGGCGGGATAAGGTCTGCTCCGCCCGTCGGATGCGGATATAATTCTCCTTCAGGGTGCGGCTTACTTTTACAGACCCTTCGTCCCGCAAATATCGCCGAATTTCTCCCAAAATCACGGGAACGGCGTAGGTGGAAAAACAGAGCCCCCGACTGCGGTCGAAATTCCGTACCGCCCGCAAAAGCCCCAGCATCCCCACCTGACACAGATCCTCAAACTCCTGCCCGCTGTACAAAAACCGCGCCGCCAAAGAGGTCACCAAAGGGGTATTTTCCTCCACCATGCGGGATTCTTCCAAGGAAACGGACTCAACCACGGGAGACCGCCTCCCGGCCGCCGACGTATTTTTCCATCACCACCGTGGTGCCCTTTCCCGGCAGAGAACGCACGCGGATCTTGTCGCTGAACCCCTGCATGATGGAAAAGCCCATCCCCGCCCGATCCTCGTTGCCCGTGGTAAAGCAAGGGGTCATGGCCTTGGGAATATCCTCAATGCCCCGCCCCTTGTCCCGCACGGTGATACGGATCTTTCCTTCCGCAAAAATCTGCACCTTCATGCTGACGGGGCCGGGCTTGTCCCCGTAGCCGTGAACGATGGCGTTGGTCACCGCCTCCGAAACCACGGTTTTAATCTCCGCAATCTCCTGCAGGGTGGGATCCAACTGGGCGAGAAAAGCCGCCGCCGTCACGCGGGCAAAGCTTTCGTTCACCGACCGCCCGTCGAAAATCAATGTCATTCGGTTGAGTTCTTTCATATTATATGTATTCCTTTCGCGGGATTCTTTTGACAGTATTCCCCAAAATCCGACTTTTATTCATTCAATCTTCACCAGCCGCCGCAAATCGGCCATATCGAAAATATGGCGGATATTCCGCGGAAGACGAATCAACTCCACTTCTCCGCCCAGAGACTGCATGAGCCGATAACGCCCCAGCACCACGGCAATCCCGCTGCTGTCGCAAAAATCCACCCCCGCAAAATCCAGAATCAGACAAAGGGGAGAATATTTGCGGACCAGCCCGTCAATTTCACTGCGGATCCCGGCGGAGGTATGATGGTCGATCTCCCCGAAAAGGGACACCGTCAGAATCCGTTCCTGTACGTCGTAGCTTATCATTTCCGTTCACCTCTTCCCCATTGTAATCTTTTCGGCGCACAGATTCCGTCGAAAAAGGAAACCTTCAAAAAATTTACAATTAGTTCACAATTACCCCCTTGACGGGAGCGAAAAAGTATGCTATAATAGGGCCAAGGATTAAGAATGATTCCTAAAAATGAAAAATTTTCCGACGGAGGTATTTGATTATGAAAAAATTTGTTTGCGGTGTTTGCGGTTACGTTCACGAGGGAGACGCTGCTCCCGAAAAGTGCCCTGTGTGCAAGGTTCCCGCCGATCGTTTTAAGGTTATGGAAGAAGGCGCCAAGCTGGCCGCCGAACACGAATACGGCGTTTACGGCAAGACCGTGAAGAACAACCCCGACATCAGCGAAGAAGACAAGAAGTTCATCTTTGATCAGCTGATGGCCAACTTCAACGGCGAATGCGCCGAAGTGGGTATGTACCTGTGCATGGCCCGCATCGCTCATCGGGAAGGATACCCCGAAGTGGGTCTGTACTGGGAAAAGGCCGCTTATGAAGAAGCAGAACACGCCGCCAAGTTTGCGGAACTTCTGGGCGAAGACCTGGAACCCAACATGAAGGCCACCACCAAGGACAATCTGAAGTGGAGAGTCGATTGCGAATACGGCGCCACCGCCGGCAAGTTCGATCTGGCCGCCTGCGCCAAGAAGAACGGCCTGGACGCCATCCACGACACCGTCCATGAAATGGCCCGCGACGAGGCGAGACACGGCCGCGGTCTGGAAGGTCTTCTGAAGCGTTACTTCAAATAAAAAATTCTCGGCGCGACGAAAGCCGCCCACCGATAAATTAAACAAAACAAAACGGGCGGATGTAACATCCGCCCGTTTATTTCACCAAAAAGGAGGTCTTATTATGACGAAAAGAAGTCTGTTTTTGATCCTTTCCCTTGCCTTATCTCTCACGTTCCTGCTCACTGCCTGCCAAAAGACGCAGACCACCCCCACGGAGCAGAACACCGCCCCCATCCCCTCTTCTGTCCAAGGAGAGAAGCCCGAAACGACTCCTGCCGTCTCGGACCTCCCCACCGCAGAAAACACCGATGAGGCACAACCCTCCGTGGCAAAGGTAGAGCCCACCCAAACCTCGGACAACAAGACAACCCCCACGGCTAACCTGATCACACGGGAAGAAGCAAAGGCGAAAGCCTTGACCCACGCGGGACTCACCGACGTGACCCTGCGGCGTATTGAAACCGATCTGGATCGGGAACGGGGCGTCACCGTATACGAAGTGGATTTTGAGCACGACGGATACGATTACGAATACGTTCTCAACGCCGAAACGGGCGAAATCCTCTTCCACGAAAAGGAACGGGATTGGGATTAAACAAGCAAAAAAGCGGAGGAAATTCCTCCGCTTTTTATTTTATGTGTTTCTAATCAAGAAGCGTTACGCATCCTTTTCCAGGACGATATACGCTTGGCCGTAGGTCATGCTGTCGCCCACGGAGCTGGCGGAGATGTGCTTCACCTTCCAGCCCTGTTCCAGATATTCGTTAACCTCGGTAAGCCCGTCGTTGGCAGGTGCTCCAATCATCTTTACGTTACTGCGAACCCAAAATACTTTTTCCATACGCGACTCCACGAATTATTGATGACACGATACGATTTCATTATTTGTTAAGGAACTTTACGGCGGTTCCGTACACGATGACTTCCGCAGCGCCCTGCATGACGGCAGCGGAGGCGTAACGGACGTTTACCACCGCATCGGCACCCAGAGCCTCGGCCTCCTCAACCATACGCTTCGTGGCAAGGGCACGGGCTTCGTTCATCATTTCGTTGTAGGATTTCAATTCTCCGCCCACAAAGCTCTTAAAGCTCTGTGCGATATCCTTCCCGATATGCTTCGATTGAATGGTGCTTCCCTTCACAATGGACAAGGTTTCCAGTTCTTTTCCGCTTACGTAATCAGTATTGACTAAGATCATCTTCTTCTCCCTTTCTGATTTCAAAAATTCTTTCTATGCAAACCTTGACCGTCACCGCCGCAAAAAACAGAGGGACGATGCCGAACACATAATCCCAGACACCCTCCAGCAGCGAGATCAGCAGGCCAAAGTATACCACGTAATAAAGGGTCATCAGCACCGTGACGAGAATGGGTGCGATCATTTTTCGTTTGTGCGTCTTTTCCGATTTCATCGTGTTCCGCCTTCTTTCCGTTCGCCTTCTATTATAGCACACTTTTCCCAAAAAGTAAAGTCCCCTTGCCTTTTTTTAAAAAATGTGTTATAATAAAATGAAAGAAAGGAGGGACGGCATGAAGAAAACGGTTTTGAGCCTGCTGATGCTTTTGATTTTTCTGCTGGGCGGATGCGCAACGCAAGCCCCCCAAACCTCGGAAAACGAGAACGAAACCACACCGCAGGCAACGAGTTCGTCCGATTTCAAGGAAGAAACGGGACCGAAAACCGTTGCCCCGTCCGAGGAACGAACGGAGAGCGAAACGGACGCCGAAATCCCCGAAGAAACTCCGCCCCAACGCAACGAGAAGATTGACGCGATCCTGCAACAGATGACGTTGGAGGAAAAGGTGGGGCAGCTTTTCATCATCCGTCCGACGGCCGACGTCCAATCCCCCGAGGAAGAGCCTCTGAAGAGTATGCTGAACTACCCCGTAGGCGGGATTATTTTCTTTGCTCCAAACATCGTCTCTCCCCAACAGATCACCTCCTTCACCCAAACCCTGCAGGCGGGGAGCAAAATTCCGCTGTTTCTTTCCATTGACGAAGAAGGGGGAACGGTTGCCCGTATTGCCAAAAATTCCGCCTTTGACGTAAAGACCTACCGCAGTGCCGCCGCCGTTGCCAAAAACGGAGACCCCCAAGAGGCGGAGGAAATGGGCTTTACCATCGGCACCTATCTGAAGCAGTACGGCTTCAATCTGAACTTTGCCCCCGTGGCCGACGTAAATACCAACCCGAACAATCCCGTCATCGGCGTCCGCGCCTTCTCTTCCGACCCTCTGGTAGCGGATCGGATGGCAAAGGCCGTGGCGTCGGGCCTTCAGCAGGCGGGCGTGGCCCCCGTGTTCAAGCATTTTCCGGGACACGGCGACACGAAGGAAGACAGTCACGACGGCCTTGCCACAAGCAACAAAACCTTGGAAGAGCTGCAGAATTGCGAGCTGATCCCCTTCCAAAATCTCCCCGAAAATTCCTGCGTGATGGTGGGACACATCGCCCTGCCCAAAATTGCGGAACCCCACGTGCCCTCCTCCCTCTCCAAAACCGTAGTCACCGATCTTCTGCGGGAACAGATGGGCTTTGAAGGGGTGATCGTCACCGATTCTCTGGCCATGGGCGCCATCAAAAACGCCTACACCAACGGAGAGGCAGCCGTCAAAGCGGTGGAGGCGGGATGCGATATTCTTCTGGACCCCTCCGTTTTTCCCGAAGCCTTTCAAGGGCTTTACGCCGCCGTGCAGGAGGGGAAAATTTCCGAAGAACGCATTGACGAAAGCGTTTATCGGATTCTGTGCCTGAAAGATTCCCTCGGTCTTTTGGGGGAAAATTAAACAAAAACAACCCCACAGCCTTCCAAAAAAGCTGTGGGGATTATTTTTCCTTATCTTGCTGTTTACAGATCCAATTCCAAAACCATGGCACGGTGTCCTGCGGGGAAGGTGACGGACAACTCGGGGAGGGTTCCCGTCACGGTAGAGGTACCGTCGGAAAAGATGCGCACAATGCGGGTGGAGGCGGAGCAATAGGGAGACAGATCCACCGTCTGATAGACCGTCCAATCCGCCTGCACGGAGAAGAAGCCCAAAAGCATTTTTCCGTCTTCGGGAGACAGAAGTCCGATGCAGAACATCCCCCGCTCGTCGATCTGCTTGAGACCCAGAGGGTATACGGCAGAAGCGCGGCAGGTCCAGGGACGGATCTGCTTATAAAAATCAATGCCTTCCTTCAGCCGCTCTTTTCCCTGCCAATCGGCCAGATTCCAATGGCCAGAGAGATACATACAACCGAACAGCCCGCCCGCCAGGTTGAAGACCGTTTCCGCGTCCTCACAACGAACGCCCGTCTTCGGATCTTCCTTTGCACGGGATAGGGGAAGAGCGTAAGGATAAGCCCAAACCCCCGCTTTTTCGGGCGGAAATTGGGCCAAAGAGCCTTGAATGATGGAGGGCAGGCGGAAATAGTCCTCCTGATCGGAAATGCTCTGAAGGGCGAAGTGGGAGAGGGTTCCGTTGTCCGACCGCAGAGCCCCCGATCCGCAGTTTTCTAAAATCAGATCGGGATGACGGACAATCGTCTCGTCAATAAAGGAGCGGAAGGCTTCCACGTATTCCCGCGCTCCGTCTGCAAGAGTCCCGCCCTGCAGGGAATCGCATCCCGCGTTGAGGTTCGCGTTATAATCGTTCTTGAAATACCCCACCCCCATGGCACACAGGGCGTCAATTTGGGCGGCAAAGTAGTCCCGCACGGGCGCAAGACGGAAATCGGGGAAATCCCGTTTGATCTTCACCCCGTAACGGGTGACGAGATATTCGGGATGCTCCCGGAAGAAGGGGGCTCCCTTCAACACGCTTTCCAGCTCCAGCCACAAGCCGGGAATCATACCCTTCCCGCGGATATGATCCAGCACCCCCTGCAGTCCCCCTTCCCCGAACAAGGAATCCTCGGGGACCCAGTTTCCGTTGGTGCCCGTTTCGTAATCGTGCCAGTTGCCGAACCATCCGGCGTCGATGCAGAAGATTTCGCACCCTGCCTCGGAGGCGGAATCAATGAGGGGAATCAGTTTTTCTCGGGTAGGCTTGGCCCAAAGACAGTTCATGTAATCGTTATAACATACGGGAGCGTAGCCCGTTTTCCAGGTGACAAGGCTGGTTCTGCGGCGGTATTCGGTCATGGCGGCCACCGCCTGCTCAAAGCCTCCCTCCACCCGACCGAATGCAGCGGTTTCGGTGGTATATTCCTCCCCTGCCTTCAGGTTTTTGTGCCATCCGCAACGGGCGTGGGCCGAGGCAAGGTATACGTACAGAGCCGTTTCGTCCCCGCGAATTTCGCACCCGATCTCCAAAAAGCGGGGGCCTGCAAATTCCGCGTCGATGCAATAAGACACGTTGCGCACCTTGTCGCACAGAATCACGAAGGGATGGGTGTAGGCCGTCGTCCAGGTACCGAAGGACTCCAGACGGGCGGTGGAAAAATACTGATGGTTATACGAAGGGTACAACCCCAGCTCCTCCAAGGATTTTTCGTCCCATTGTCCTTCTGCCTGCCAGGCGTTGCGGCAGACCCAGACGGAATAGCGGGATTTATCCTTCCACCATTCCCCCGAAACGGGAATTCCGCGGTAATACAACGCCGCCACGCCGTTGACCAAAACGGGCTTGCTTCCGCCGTTTTTTACGGTGGTCTTGACCCGGGAAATCCCCTCGGTAACGGGGATTGCGTCCACGGTCACCGCCAGATCCCCTTCCGACAGAGGCACCGAATATTGCCCCTTTTCGGAAACGGTCGCGCGGCGCATGGCTCCCTCCGCCACGTTGCGGCAACGGACGGTCTCGTTGTTGATTTCTACGTTAAAATACAGCTCTTCCATCATGCGAGCTCCTTTTTACATCATTTTGCAGGACGGTTTTTCTCCACCTGAGACACCAGATAATGCCCCACGTCGGCCATGACCTTCAGCCCCACGGGGTGGAAGGATTCCTCCCGATCAAAGAGGAACACGCCGTTGACTTCATAGGTAAAGTCGCCCTTATAGTCGATCTCACCCAGCGCCTTGGTGATGGCGGGCCAATCCAGCTTGCCCAGATAAGGCAGGTCGTGACGGTCCCGCTTGAAATCGTTATCGTGAATATGTAAGGCACCCAAACGGTCGTGTCCCAACGCGCGGATCACGTCGGCGGCGGTCTCGTCGGACATGGGCAGGGCCACGTGTCCCACGTCCAGACAGGCGGTGACGCTGTCGCTGTTCAGGGTGTCGATATAACGGATAAACTCCGCGGAGGTGGAGCAGGTATCGGCGATAATATGCCCCCGCAGCCCATCGTGCTGGAACATATTTTCCACCCCGATCTTCACGCCGAATTCCTTTGCGTAGGGAATCAGCGTGCGGTAAAAGTCCATATTCCGTTCAAAAAGTTCTTCCTCGTGTCCCCGATAAACCGAATGGTGAATGGGATGAATCACGCAGACCTCGGCGCCCAGGATTCCCGAAACCTCCAGACTGCGGATCATGCGGGGCAAAACCACGTCGCGGTAGGTATTCGGATCGTCCCACTGCTTTGCGGTGAAGGTAAAGGGAGCGTGGGTCTGGGTGACGGGAATTCCCACCCGATCACAGATCGCCCGTTCTTGCTCCGCCAAAGCACGGTAATTTTCTCCCAGGAAGGGCTGATCGTCCTCCACCAGGTCCATCAGGGAATAATCCCCCGCCTCAAAGCCTGCGTCACGGGCCATGGTCAGGCTTTTTTCAAAATCGTAGCAACAGGTGATGTTTCCCATATTCAGCGAAAGCTTCATGTAAAATCCTCCCGATTACGGCAAGGAAGAGAGGGCAAAACTCCCTCTCTCCCCTGACAGAATCCGATTAATAATTTTCTTTTTTGATTTCGAAGTAGGCCTTGGGATGTGCGCAAACGGGGCACATCTCGGGAGCTTTTTTGCCCACGAGAATATGACCGCAGTTGGAGCACTGCCACATGGTGTCACCCTCGCGGGAGAAGACGATGCCCTCTTCGATGTTGGACAGAAGCTTGCGATAACGTTCCTCGTGTTCTTTTTCGATCTTGGCAACGCCCCGCATCAGACGGGCGATATCCGCAAAGCCTTCCTCGTCGGCCTCTTCCGCCATACGGGCGTACATATCGGTCCATTCGTACATTTCCCCTGCGGCCGCATCGGCCAGGTTTTCTTCCGTTCCGGGAACGGCACCGCCGTGGAGCAGCTTGAACCAGATTTTTGCGTGTTCTTTTTCGTTTTTGGCAGTCTCTTCAAAGAGATTCCCGATCTGCACGTAGCCGTCCTTCTTGGCCTTGGACGCGTAGTACAGATATTTGGTATGAGCCTGGGATTCTCCTGCGAAAGCGTCCCGCAGGTTCTGTTCGGTTTTGGTGCCTTTTAAATCTTTCATGGTAGTAACCTCCAATAAAATAAATTTTATAGTATCATTATTGATTTTTTGCGTCATTTTTATGCTTCAAAAGGGGGTGCAACGGGAAATTTCTTCCGAAGAAAGAGGACGGTAATCCGCGGCAAAGTCCCCGTCGAACACGTCACGCAAGGAGCCTCCCGCCGCAAGGATTTCTTTCTTCTGCTTGGGAAGTTTCTTGAGGCGATATTCCAAGCGGGAAGCCGCATTCCGATCGGCACTTTCCCAGGCAGCACAAAGGGCTTTCGGGGGATGGGATCGGGTATATTTGGCACATTTGGGGTCGGCGGAAAAATGCTCCTGCATCCGACGCTTCAGATCCGAAGCGATCCCCGCGTACAGGGAGCCGTCCTCACAGCGCAGCTGGTAGGTATAATAGGTCATTTGCGGAACACCCACGTGCGCTGAACGCGGAAGCTGATGAAAAACAAAAGAATATCCACGGGAATCTTCCCCACCATAGCGGGACATCCGATCCAAGTCAGAAGATGGACCAGCCCCGCGGAGCAGAGCATCTGGATCACACAAAGGGAGTAATACCGCAAGGCGGTTTTCCCCACACCGTCCCGAGAGCGGAAGACCACGGTGCGGTTCATGAAAAAGTTAAACAAGGAAGAGGCAATGCGCGCCCCTGCGGTGGCAAGATAAATGTTGATGTCCCCGAAGGCCGGCGTCACGCGCCCGAAAAGCCAAAGCAGAAACCAGCACAGCCCCCAATCGATGACGAAGGAAAGCAGGGACGAGGAAAGATATTTGACGATCAGCCAGTAGATGGCGACGGAATCGTGAAAGGGACGGAAATGGGAGGATTTGTTTTCTTCCAGATAGACCGTCTGAATGGGAACCTCGTGAATCTTCATATTCGCCCGACGGGTTTCCAGAAGCATATTGGTCTCAAATTCAAACCGCTCGCCCTTGACGGAAAGAAGGTATTTGCAAAAAGAACGGGAAATGCCCCGAAGCCCCGTTTGGGTGTCGGTAACGGGGATGCCGCACAGATGCCGAAAGACCCCCACGGTAATGCCGTTTCCGATGCGGGAACGGGCAGGGATCTGCTCCCCCTGAAAGGAACGGACGCCCAAAACCAGACTGTCCGCGTGTTCCTCCAGCGCTTTTGCACAATTAACCACGTCGGGGATGGCGTGTTGTCCGTCTCCGTCCAGGGTAACGATTCCCACGTGGTCGGAATTCCGGGAAAGAAAATGCTCCATGGCGGTCTTCAGCGCCCGCCCCTTGCCCCGATTCACTTCGTGAACCAACAGAGTGCATTGGGGATATTCCACGGCACGCTCAAACCATATTTTGTTTTCCGCACGGCTTCCGTCGTCCACCAGAAGAACGGACTCGAAACCCGCTTCCACCAAGCCCTTGACCACCTTCAGAAACTTTTCGTCGGGATTCAGGGAGGGAACGACGGCGGTTACCTTCATACTTTCACACTTCTCTCCGATCTGTTGTCACGGTTTATTATATCACACTTTTTCTTCTTTTTCAAGAGGAAACCGAAAAACGAAAGAAAACCTTAATACTTTTTTCAAAAAAAGAGCGCTGAAAACGCTCTTTCTTGATTATAGTTTAAGTCTGCGGCTCCGTACGGGCTTGGGTCAGAAATGCGGAGATCTTGGCAAAGTAGGTTTCGGTATCGTAGGTGCGGGCCCGCAAGTGCCCCACGTTGGGAAGAAGCCAGGAGGTAACGCGGTTTGCGGAATTCAAAGCCGCCAGCGCCGCCAGATCCTTGGCAGGCTGCACGCCGAACAGTTCATCCGATTCGCCCTGAATGAAAAAGATATACTTTCCCTGCATGCGGGAAATCCATCGGGACAGGGAACACTCGTCGGGATCCGCATCGGTCATCAAGGGGAAGAGCCACTCTGCCGTAGCGCGAATGGGAGCCAGATCCCACGCCCCCGCCCAGGCGTCAAAGCGCCCGAACAGAACGTCGGAAAACCGATCGTAGCAGGAATCGAGGATCAGTGCGTCCACCTCCGCCATCTCCGCCGTGATCTGCGCCGCGGGATAACAGCCGAAGCCGATTCCCTGCACCGCCAAAAAGTCCGCGTCCGTTTTCTCCAGAGCGTAGTTTACCACCGTCCGCAATTCTTTGGTCTTATCCAGCAAAAAGGCGTTTTGATCCCCCTCGGAAAGGCCGCTTCCCGTCCAGTCGAAGGTGACTACGTTATAGCCTTCCTTACAGAAATCCACGAAATAATCCACGCCCCCCAGGTCCAGAAGCTCCCGCGTGTTATCGTAATTGGAGGCAAACACCACGGTTTTATCGGAATATTCCTCGGGAGGAAGCCATTCCTCCGCGTCCTCGTCCACGGGCTGCTGGGCCGCCATGACCCAACCGTAGACCTTCCCGTTGACCGTGTCCAGCTCAAAGGTCTCGTGCCAGATCCCCACCTCCGTGGGGGCCTGCGTCCAACCGTTTTTTTCGGGAGTGATCCACGTGTGAACCAAGGACCAGGCAAGGATCAGATCCGCCAAGAGGGCAAAGATCAACAGTCCCGCCGTAACCAGAGCGGAAATGCAGACAATCCTTTTGGTTTTCGATTTTTTCGCGGGAACGGGCGGAGTCACGGAAAGGGCCTTCTCCCCCGTTGCGTTACGGTTTTTCTTCTTGGCGCGACTGCTCATAACACTCATCCTTTCCTGCTTATTGTACCACATTCCTCAGCACTTGTCAACGGCTTTTTCGTGGCAAAATCCCCGAAGAAAAAAAATATGCAAAAAAAAGCCGCTACCATCTTGAAATTTACGGAAAAATATGTTATAATATATTATTATTGTGTGAAAATAGCGAAATCGAGAGGTTTTTACCATGGAACGAACCGAACTCAACCGCCAAATGGCGCAACTTTTGTTCCCCCATATCACCAAAACACCCGCCGATTACGAGGTCATTTATCCTCCCCGTAATCTTCCCCAAGGGGCAAAGGTCACCCGCATCGCCCCCTCCCCCACGGGCTTTATGCATTTCGGCAACCTCTACGGAGCGTTGATCGACGAACGGCTGGCCCATCAGAGCGGCGGCGTGTTTTATCTGCGGATTGAAAACACCGACGCAAAACGGGAAGTGGAGGGTGCCGTGGACGTGATCCTCACCTCCCTGAACGCCTTTGGATTGAAATTTGACGAAGGTGCCACCGCCGGCGAGGACAAGGGCAATTACGGCCCCTACCGTCAGCGGGACCGCGCGGAGATCTATCAGACCATCGCCAAGGATCTGGTGGAACGGGGGCTCGCCTATCCCTGCTTCTGCACCGAAGAAGACCTGCAACAACTGCACGACCGCCAGGAAGCGGAGGGAGCCAATTTCGGCTATTACGGCAAATGGGCCGTTCACCGCGAAATCACCCCCGACGAGGCAAAAGCCCTCATGGACGAAGGAAAGCCCTACGTGGTCCGCTTCCGCTCTCCCGGGGTGGACGGCAACCGCATTAAGTATAAGGATCTGGCCAAGGGCGAGATCGAAATGCCCGAAAACTGCAACGATATCGTCCTGCTGAAATCGGACGGCATTCCCACCTATCACTTCGCCCACGTGGTGGACGATCACTTCATGCGCACCACCCACGTGGTCCGCGGCGAAGAATGGCTCTCCACCTTCCCCTATCACCTGCAGATGTTCGACGTGATCGGCTGGGAAAAGCCCGCCTACGTGCACACCGCCCACATGCTGAAGTTTGACGAAGGCAGCAAGCGGAAGCTTTCCAAGCGCAAGGACCCGGAAGCACGGCTGACCTATTATCTGCAACAGGGCTATCCCGCAGACTGCGTCATCGAATATCTGATGACGGTGCTGAATTCCAACTTTGAGGAATGGCGCCGCAAGAATCCCGAAGCGGATCTGAACGAATTCCCCTTCAAAGCGGAAAAGATGGGCATCGCAGGCGCGGTGTTCGATATCGACAAGCTCAACGATATTTCCAAGAATCTGATCTGCAAAATGTCGGGCGAAGAGGTCTACGAAGCCACGGCAAAATGGGCCAAGGAATACAACCCCGAATTTTACGCCCTTCTGACCCGTGACGAGGCCTATTCCAAGGCCATCCTCTCCATCGGACGGGGCGGCAAGAAGCCCCGCAAGGACTTTACCGTCTGGTCGGACGTGCCCGATTATATGGCCTTCTTCTTCGACGAGACCTTCACCACCGATTACCCCTTCCCCGAAAATATGCCCAAGGAAGATATTCTGCGGGTGCTGAAGGAATATCCCGCCCAATATTACGATGCAAACGACGACCAACAGACCTGGTTTGAAAAGGTCAAAAAGCTGACCGAGGCCATGGGATACGCCGTGGACATGAAGGCCTACAAGGCCGACCCCACCGCCTTCCCCGGAAGCGTGGCGGATATCAGCGCCGTGTTGCGGGTGGCCGTTACGGGACGCACCGCATCCCCCGATACCTTTGCCGTTATGAGTATTCTGGGCAAAGAAACCGTCCTTGACCGTCTGGAAAAAGCGGCCAACGCACTGTAAACACCGAAAGGGACTGAACATCATGGAAGAAATTACCAACTTTATTGACGAAATCATCGCGGAAGACCTGCGCAGCGGCGAAGCGGACCACGTACACACCCGCTTCCCTCCCGAGCCCAACGGCTATCTGCACATCGGAAGCGCCAAGGCCATCTGGATCAACCACTCCATGGCGAAAAAGTACGGCGGTAAATTCAACCTCCGCCTGGACGATACCAACCCCGCCAAGGAAGACACGGAATACGTGGACGCAATCCAGTCCGATCTGCAGTGGCTCGGAACCGTGCCCGACAACACCTATTACGGCTCGGATTATTTCGACAAGTGCTACGAATTCGCCCTTGAACTGATCAAGGAAGGCAAGGCCTACGTATGCGACCTTTCCGCAGAAGAAATGCGGGAATACCGCGGAACTCTGACCGAGGCGGGAAAGGAATCCCCCTACCGCAACCGCTCTGTGGAAGAAAATCTGGAGCTCTTTGAGCGGATGAAGAACGGGGAATTCCCCGACGGTGCCAAAACCCTGCGCGCCAAGATCGACATGGCCTCCCCCAACATCAACCTGCGGGACCCTGCCATCTACCGCATCGTCCACACCTCCCATCACCGTCAAGGGGACAAGTGGTGCATTTATCCCCTCTACGATTACGCCCATCCCATTCAGGACGCCATTGAGGGCATCACCCACTCCCTCTGCTCCATCGAATTTGAAAATCACCGTCCCCTTTACGATTGGGTCACGGAAAACATCCCCCTCCGTCCCCGTCCCAAGCAGCGGGAATTCGCCCGTCTGAACCTGACCTACACCGTTATGAGCAAACGCTTCCTGCGTCAGTTGGTGGAGACCGGACGCGTAGACGGATGGGACGATCCCCGCATGCCCACTCTGTGCGGACTTCGCCGCCGTGGCTACACCCCCTCCTCCATTCTGGAGTTCGTGAAAAAAGCAGGGGTTGCCAAGGCTTACTCCATCGTGGATATCGGCCTTTTAGAGCATTGCATCCGCGCGGAACTGAACGAAACGGCACCCCGTCGCGTGGCGGTCATTGATCCTCTGAAGGTTACGGTTACCAACTATCCCGAGGACAAGGTGGAATATTTCGCCCTGCCCAACAATCCCCAGGACGAAACCGCAGGCACCCGTGAAGTGCCCTTCACCCGCACGGTCTACGTGGAACGCAGCGACTTTATGGAGGATGCACCCGGCAAATTCCACCGTCTGAAGCCCGGCGGAGAATGCCGTCTGATGGGCGCGTATATCGTCCGCTGTGACGAGGTGATCAAGGACGAAAACGGAAAGGTCATCGAGCTGAAGTGCTCCGCCGACCTGGAAACGGGTTGCGGCATGCCCGCCGACGGACGCAAGGTGCGCGGCACCGTCCATTGGGTCTCCACGGAATACGCCGTGGATACGGAAATCCGCCTCTACGACCGTCTGTTCACCCGGGAAAACGTCTTCGACCTGCCCGAAGGACAGACCTATATGGACCTTTTGAACCCCGATTCCCTCACGGTGAAGGTCAACTGCAAGGCCGAACCCGCCCTGAAGGACGCCAAGGCGGAAGACAAGTTCCAGTTCGTCCGCAACGGCTACTTCTGCCGCGATATGCACAGCGAAAACGTCTTCAACCTCATCGTAAATCTCAAAGACAGTTACAAAGCCTAAACGATTCACCGCCCGAAGAAATCCTTCGGGCGGTCTTGTTTTTAATTTTGTTTCCTTTCCGACGGATGCAATCCGTCGGATTTCGCTTTTCTTTCTTTTGGTTCTTTTCTTTCTTTTCTCGGGAAAAGAAAGAAAAGAACACCCTCGTTTCACTCCGCAAAATCCGTCAGGTGCACGGCGAATCGGTCGGCAAGGGCGCAGATTTTTTCCCGATTGTGCCGAAAGCACCGCTCCTGCACCGCGTAGACGGTCATCCCCGCCTCCTTGGCAGAACGGATGCTGTAAAGGGAATCCTCATACATCACACAATGCTCTGCATCCGTCCCCAGCAGATCCATACATTTTCGGAAGGATTGGGGGTCCTTTTTCGACCAGCCCCGATCTTCTCCCGAAATCAGAACGTCGAACAGATCGGTTGCCTCCAGCCGCCCCAAAGCCGTCCGCAAAAGATATTCGGGAGTGGTGGAATAAAGGGCAAGACGGACGCCCTTTTCCTTTAGATATTCCAGATATTCCCGTGCCCCGGGCTTCCACAGAACCCGATCCCGGTAAAAGATTTCCATATAGGCGTGCAGGTCCCGATAATGGGAAAAGAGGGGCTTGGTTTCTCCGTATTTTTCCAGAAATTCCTCATGAAAGGATAACCAATCCCGATCGAGACACCGTTCCACGTCCGCCTCGTCGATTTCGTGTCCACGCTCCGCCAGAACCCGCAAAAGCATGGTCTGCCAGACCCATTGGGAATCCACCAGCGTGCCGTCAAAATCAAAAATTGCCCAGAAACCTTGCTTCATAACAGTCCTTCTTTGCATTCCGTCAGGTTGTATACGTACCGATCGCAAAGGCGGCGAATTTCGTCAATCTCAAATTGCTTGCACCGTTCGTGAACCGCCACCACATAGAGCCCCGCCTCCTTGGCGGTCTTCATGCTGTAGGCCGCGTCCTCGAACATCACCGATTCCTCCGCCGTGGCTCCCATGGCATCCAGACAGTATTGATAGGATTTTGGGTCGCTCTTTCCCACCCCGATTTCGGAGGTGGAAAAGATATAATCGAAATAGTCGGCGGCCTTCAGGGTTTCCACTCCGTGCGCCAGAATACGCATGGGCGATGCGGAAAAGAGGGCGGTTTTGATTCCCTGCGCCCGCAACCAGGTCAGAAATTCCGTTGCACCGTCCTTCCACGTCACGTCGGTGCGATAAAATTCTCCGATTTTCTGATGGACCTCCTCCGTAGCGGGGCGGTCAGCCTCGGAAAGCCCGAAGCGCCGTACGAACATCTCCCACCGATCCGAGACGGAAAGGGCGTAGCACGCTTCAAAATCCTCCTCCGTGGCCGGATATCCGCGGGATTGCAGAATCCGCAGGGTCACCGTCTGCCAAAACCATTGAGAATCGGCCACCGTACCGTCAAAATCAAAAATACAGTATTTAATGGGTTTCATACGTCCTGCTCCAATACGTTTTCATATTCCGAAAGAATCGCAAACAGCTCTTCTCCCGATCGGGAGGCAAAAATACGATTCTTGTAGCTTGCGTTTCCCCGCAACCCCTTCATGCACCAGACCACCTGCTTTTTCGCCTCGGCGGCGGCCAGAACCTCGGGCTTGTAGCGGAACATGGTCTCGGCGATCAGCCGCGCCACCTGCATCCGCTCGGCGGGCGAAGGCACGGTATAGGTCCCCGTCTGCCGCAATTCTTGGATCTGACGAAACAAAAAGGGATTTCCCAAGGCTCCGCGGGCCACCATCACGTGGTCGCACCCCGTTTCGGAGAACATCCGAAGGGCATCCTCGGGAGCAAAAATATCTCCGTTTCCGATGACGGGAATCTTCACCGCCTTTTTCACCCGCGCGATAGCCGACCAATCGGCCTTGCCGGAATACATCTGGGTGCGGGTGCGGGCGTGCAGACAGATGGCCGCCGCCCCCGAGGATTCGCACATCCGCGCAAAATCCTCGCAGATATCGGAATCAAATCCCAGGCGGAATTTCACCGTCAGAGGAGTATCCCCCGCCGCTTCCACCGCCGCTCGGATGACGCCTTCCGCCTTGTTCGGATCCTTCATCATGGCGCTTCCGTCCCCGTTTTTGACGATTTTTGGGACGGGGCAGCCCATATTCAGATCAATCCATTGAGGGCGATATTCCAAGGCGTGACGCACCCCGTGGGCCACGATCTCCGCCTCCGAGCCGAAAAGCTGAATTCCGCAGGGCTCCTCCCCGGGACCGAAGGTCAAAAGATCTGCGGTTTTTTTATCGCCGTACCAGATTCCCTTGGCACTGACCATTTCGGTGCAGACCCCGTCCGCGCCGAAGGAGCGGCAGACTTCCCGAAAGGCCCGATCGGTGACCCCTGCAAGGGGAGCCAGAAAGACCTTGCCCGACTGTGTAAAATCCATGTAAACATCCTTTTTTTCTCGGTTTTTCGCCTCTTATTGTACCACAGATAAGCGGAAAAGTCAAGAGGAAAGAACCTGCACGGGACAGGTGAGGAACAGGGTGCGGTTTTTGGTGCATACCGCCCGAAACTCCCCCTCCTCCCAAGGGACCGTCACCGTGCGGTCGGGAGCACACCGTCCCACCGCCACCGCGGCGGCCAGAGCGGCGCAGACGTCCCGTCCCACCAACCGCCGTCCGCCGTCCCGATGCAACACCTGCAGATGCATCCTCCGCTCTCCCTGCACGTGGGCAAAGACCACCTCGGCTCCTTGGGGAAAAATCCGCAATCGGGACAGAGCCTCGCCCAGGGGCAACCAGCGACATTCCCCCACCGTATCCACGAACACCACCGCGTAGGGCGCCCCGAAGCCCACGGCGGTCATCCGCAAGTCGGCCCCCTTGAGGGAAACGGGATCGTTGATCAAAGGGGTTTCAAAGCGTAACGGAATCTCCTTGGGCAGAAAGGTTGCCGTCCCTACTTGGGCCGTTACCGCCGTCACCCGATTTTCCACGGCAGAGCAAAGAACGGGAAGCGCTTCCCCCTGCGCGAAAACCACCACGGGCTGCTCCCGATATCCCCTCTCCCACAAAAGTCCCCCTGCGGCGCAGATTTCCTCGGGAGAGGGTGGAACCTGCCGCCCGTCCTCATAAGAGGAGAGAAAAAACCGTCCCGTCCCCTCCTCCAACGTGGAAAAACGTCCTTCCTCGGCGGAGGACTCCGCGAAAAAGCGAATCTGCCCCAAGCCTGCCCGAACAAGACCTCCCTGAACCGTAACCATAACCATCGCTCCTTTCCTTTGATACAGTATATCGAAGAAAGGGGCAAAAAAAGACCGATGCAGCCCTGAAAAAGGAAACTGCATCGGTGAGCAGAAAGGAAAAACAAAAAGTCAGATGATGAATTTGGAAATCAGACCTGCGATTTCCTCGTCGGAAACGGCGTACAGCTCCGACCATTCGGCGGTAGCCATCATAACGCCCAGCTGGCTCTTACTGTCTACGCGGAATTCGTTGCTGGCGTCCATCAAGTAAACCTTTCCGGGGCACTTGGTCACGGCGGCCACGAACTCGTTGCAATCCTGCATGGTATCCAACTGCACCTGATAACGGTGCGCAAACTGTCTGTTCATAGGAAAAAACCTCCCGTACGGATTTATTTACGGTTTTATTATAGCATATTTTTTCGCTTTTGTCAATCGTTTTCTCAACCCAGAGCGCGGGTCTTGAGGATTTCGAACTCTTCCCGGGAAATTCCGTTGCGCACCGCGCGGACCTGCTTGCCTCCGAAGGAGCTGAGAACTCCCGTATGGTCGGTGCCCCCCGAGCAATATAACCCGTATTCTCCGGCCCGACGGATGGCCTCCTTTGCGGCCTGTTCGGGAATGGAGGGATGGGAAATTTCAATGCCGTTCAGCCCCAGATCCACCATCTGCTTCAGGTTCTTCAGGGTTTCCATTTTGGGATGCGCCAACACGGCAACGCCCCCCGCATCGCGGATGGCCCGAATCGCCTCGCCCATGGGACGCACGAACAAATCCCCCGTATTGCTCCCTTCCAGAAACAGCCCGTCGGTAACCAAGGTGCCCTGCTCCTGCAGAGGAACGGCGCCCGTCAGATCCAGAGCCTGTCGGATCTGCGCCGCGTGAAACCAATCGGTGTGGGGGTTCCAATGGAGCACGTCCGCCCATTCAAGAGAAGAAAAATAACCGTTTCGCTTGGCGTATTCAAATTTCAGCCGCGTATCCTCGTTGCGATAAGCCACCAGACGATCGGAATAAGGGCGGAAGGCCTCGGGATCGAAATCCAACCCCGTAATATGATACACCGTTTCGTCGCCCTCCAGGCGAGCAAAGATCTCCACCCCCGTAACGGTCTCAATGCCGCACAGCTCCGCTTCCCTCCGAAATTCCGAAAGCCCGTGGATGGTTTCGTGATCGGTCAGGGCCAGAGCCCCGTATCCCACGCAACCCGCCAGACGGGGCAGGTGAAGGGGACGGAAGGTTCCGTCGGAATGATTGGAATGAAGATGTAAATTTGCATAAGAAAGATCCTGATAATTCATAGGTTTCTCCTCGATTATAGTTCACTTTTTGCCGAAAGCAGCGCGATCTCTTCTTCGGTCAGATCCCGCCATTCCCCGTCGGCAAGGGTGGGATCCAGAGGCAGATTTCCGATCCGAATCCGCCGCAAGGCCGTCACCCGATTTCCCACGGCGGCAAACATCCGCTTGACCTGATGATATTTCCCCTCGCAAAGAGTGATGCGGCACGCCCCGTCGGAAATTTTTTCCACCCGACAGGGACGGGTCGTCTCTCCGTTTTCCAGCGTCATGCCGCCCTCCAGAAGGGGAATATCGGTTTCCTTCAGGGGTTGGGCTAGGGTCACGGCGTATTCCTTCTCCGCGTGATGCTTGGGGGACATGAGGCGGTGATCGAAGTCTCCGTCGTCGGTGAGGAGCAACAACCCCGTGGTATCCTTATCCAGCCTCCCCACGCAGAACAGCCGTTTGCGGTACGAATCGGGGAAAAGCCGCAACACGCTTTCCGCCACGTCCTCCGTGGTACAGACCGTCCCTTCGGGCTTGCAGAGCATCACGTAAAGATGCTCCCGCAGATCCAGCGTCTCCCCGCGAAACAGGATTTCGTCCGAAAGCGAAACCGAAAAATCCGCCTTTCGGATCACCTCACCGTTCACGGTCACGGCTCCGCGGTTCACGTACTGTCGGGCATCCTTCCGCCCCATTCCCGTGGCTTTTGCCAAAGCACCGTCCAGACGCACGGTCATCCCCTCCTCGTTTTTTCTCCATTGTACCACATTCAAAGGAAAAAGTAAAGAGAATTTCGTACAAAAATCGAAAAATTTCGAAAACCTCTTGATATTTGGAGATGTTTATAGTATAATATAAGGCGAAGCGGGTCTTGCGTGACTTTGCCTTGTGAACCATGTCAGGCAGGAAACTGAGCAGCATTAAGCAAACGGCGAGGTGCACAGCAAGGAACCCGCTTCTTTTTTTCGGATCGTATCCCGCAACACAACAAAGGAGGAATCCCCGTGTATCACGCCCTTTACCGAAAATACCGTCCCCTTTCCTTCGGCGACGTTCTGGGGCAGGAGGCTATCACCACCACCCTGCGCCGTCAGATCGTCACGGGGCAGATCTCCCACGCATACCTTTTTACGGGGACCCGCGGAACGGGAAAAACCACCTGCGCGAAAATTTTCTCCCGCGCCGTCAACTGTCTGAACCCCAAGGACGGGGATCCCTGCAACGAATGTGCCATCTGCAAGGGGCTTTTGGAGGGAACCCTCTACGACGTGGAGGAAATCGACGCAGCCTCCAACAACGGGGTGGAAAACATCCGTCAGATCCGCGAAGAAGTGGTTTACGCCCCCACGGCGGCGAAATATAAAGTTTACATCATCGACGAGGTTCACATGCTCTCCTCGGGCGCCTTCAACGCCCTGCTGAAGACCCTGGAAGAGCCCCCCGCCCACGCGATTTTTATTCTGGCAACCACGGAGATCCACAAGGTCCCCGCTACGATTCTGTCCCGTTGCCAACGCTTTGATTTTCTGCGTCTGCCAAAAAAGACGTTGATGGATCAGTTCCGCACCGTTCTGGAAAAGGAAGGAAAATCTCTGGACGAGCAATCCCTGGATCTGGTGGCGGAGATGGCGGACGGATCCTCCCGAGACGGCTTGTCCGTGCTGGACAAGGTCATCGATCTGAAGACCTTCGAGCAGGTGGAAGCGGTGCTGGGCGTCATTCCCCGCAAACGCACCTACGATCTGCTGAACGCCGTGATCGATCAGGACGTGGATACCCTTTACCGCGCCGTGGAGGATATGTACAACGCCTCGGCGGATCTGGGACGGCTCTGCACGAATCTGATGGCCACCATGAAAGAAATTATGATCCTGCGGTCGGTTAAGGACCCCGCAAAGCTTCTGGAACGCAACGAAAGCGATCTGGAGGCCCTGCAGGAATTGGCGGAACGCTTCCCCCGGGAACGGATTCTGTATTCCCTGCGGATTCTGCAGGAAACCGCCGCCCGACTTCCCTTCAGTCTGGACAAGCGGGCCGATACGGAGGTTTGTCTGTTGCGCCTTGCCCGTCCCGATCTTCAGCCCGACACGGAGGCCCTGCAGGCACGCATCGCAACCTTGGAACAACAGCTGAGGGAGCTCAAGGAAACGGGAATTCCCGCGGCACCCGTCCCGCAGACGGTACCCGCCGCCCCTGCTCCCGCTCCGATCCCGACGCCCGCGCCCGCACCGACGGAAGCACCGAAGCAAACTCCTCCGAAACCGAAGGCGCCTCCCGTTTTTGACGATCCCTTTGCCAACCCCTCCGTTTCCTCTGCGGGGAAATATACCGAACCGACCGAAACGCCCCGCCCCGCCCCCGTTGCGGCACCCAAGCCCGCACCTCAGACCCGTCCCACCGAAAGCACGAATCAACCCTTCGTGGACGGATGGCAACCCTTGGACGCATGGCGGGATATTGCCCACACCGTCAGCCGCACCGACCGTCTTCTGGGATTCATTCTGGAAGAATGTCCCGCGGTTTATCAAGGTCGAAATATTTTGGTGCTGGTGGAAAACCGGGACGATTACGCCGACGTAAAAACCGCCGAATGCATGGAACTGATCCGTCAGGCCCTCGTGGAAAACCGCAAGGAGGGCTACACGGTGAAGATCGAAAACTGCGCTCCCGACAAATACATTCCCCACGCAACCTTCAACCAATTACAGAAAGAAAATCTCTTTGACTTCGGCGACGAAGACGAAGAAATTCCCGAATACGACGAATAAGGAGACAACAACATGAAAGTCCGTATCCCCCAACAGAACTCCCAGGCCCAGATGATGAAAAAACTGCAGGAATTTCAGGAAAATTCCGCAAAAATGGAAGAAGAACTCAACGAACGGGAATATGACGTTTCCGCAGGCGGCGGCATGATCAACGTGAAGATCAAGGGCACGAAGGAAGTGCTGGAGATCAAGATCGATCCCTCCGTTCTGGAAGACGCCAAGGAAGAGCCCGAAATGCTGGAAGACCTTTTGGTGGCCGCCGTCAACCAGGCCATCGAAACCGTAGAGAAGACCAACGCCGACGAGATGGGAAAACTGACCGCGGGTCTCAACCTGCCCAACATCCCCGGGTTCTGATGGTATGACCTATCGCTTTAACTCTCTGGAAGAGCTCACCGAGCATTTCCGCGCCCTGCCCGGCATCGGAGGAAAGTCCGCCCAGCGGCTGGCCTTCCACGTGCTGAATATGCCCGAACGGGATGCAAAGGCCTTTGCGGAGGCCATTTTGCGGGCGAAGGAATCGGTGAAATACTGCAAAGTCTGCCAGAATCTCACGGAAAACGAGCTCTGCCCCATCTGCGCGGATCCTTCTCGGGATCAAAGCACCGTTTGCGTGGTGCAGACCCCTGCCGATCTGCTGGCTGTGGAAAAGACCCACGGATATAAAGGCCTCTACCACGTGCTGCACGGGGCCATTTCCCCCATGGACCGCATCGGACCCGCGGATCTGAAAATCAAAGAACTGCTGGTGCGGGTGGCGGAACAGCCCATCCGCGAGGTGATCCTCGCCACCGATCCTACGGTGGAGGGGGACGCCACCGCCATTTATCTGTCCAAATTGCTCAAGCCCATGAATCTGACCGTGTCCCGTCTGGCCTTCGGTCTGCCCGTGGGGGGCGATCTGGAATACGCCGACGAGCTGACTCTGGCCAAAGCCATCGAAAACCGAAGGGAACTTTGATCTATGCTGCAAAACGAGCATCCCCTCTCCCAACGGGAGGCCCTGCAATATTCGCCCCTGACCCTGGCCTATCTGGGGGACGGTGTTTACGAGTTGTTGGTGCGGGATCGGCTGATTCGCCGCAAAAACTGCCCCAACGGCACCCTCCATCGGGAGGCGTTGCACTTCGTCTCCGCCGCGGGGCAAAGCGACGGTTTGGAGGCCATTCTGCCCCTTCTGACCGAGGAGGAAGAGACCCTGTTCAAGCGGGGTCGCAATTCCGACGCGGTGGGACACCGCAACTCCGACGTGATCCAATATAAACGGGCCACGGGACTGGAAACCCTCTTCGGATATCTGTATCTGACGGGGCAAGCCGATCGGCTGACCACACTGTTTGACGTTTTGTACGACACCCTCTCCGAGGAATAACCAACCTTTTTACCCCTGTCGAAAGGGGACTTGAATAACCATGAAAAAAACCGATTTTAACTTAAAGAGCATCCTATTGGACGTGCTGTTTGCCTTTGTGGGCAGTTTTATCTACGGCGTGGCCCTGCAGATGTTCGTGGACCCGAACCAGATCTCCTTGGGCGGCTTTTCGGGCGTTGGGGCCTTGCTCCATTTCGTATGGCCCGTTGTCCCCATCGGCGGCGCAGTTCTGGTCATGAACCTGCCCCTCTTCCTCCTTTCCTGGAAGAAATTAGGGCGGAAATTTTTCTTCAAAACCCTCTTTGCCACGGTGGCCATGTCCGTCGCCATAGACATGGCCGCATTCGTTCCCACCTTCACGGAAAACAAGCTTCTGGCCGCCATCGCGGGAGGCGTTTGTTCGGGCATCGGCCTGGGGCTGATCTTCGCCCGAGGGATGGCCACGGGAGGCACGGATCTGCTGGCAAAACTCCTCAAAGGATGGTTCCGCGGCATCAGCTACGGGAAGGTGATCCTGATCATGGACGCCCTCATCCTCGTCTCTGCCGCCGTGGTTTATCAGGACATGTGGTCCATCCTCTATTCCGCCATCACCGTGTGGCTCTCCTCCACCGTCATCGACACCATCTTAAACGGCATGGATCACGCGAAATCCGTATCCATCATCACCGAACACAAGCGGGAGGTTCTGGACAGTATTTTCCGCAATTTTGACCGCGGTGCCACGGTCTGGGAGGCAAAAGGCGGCTTTACCGACGCAGACAAGAACGTGATTTTGATCGTCATCCGCAACTACGAGCTGTTCCTGCTCAAGCGCACCGTCAAGGAGGCCGACCCCAACGCCTTTATGATCATCTCCGACGCCACGGAGGTCATGGGCTTAGGCTTCCGGGAAGGCCCGCCCGAGGAGTGAGGGGAGAGCGATGTACTTTTTCTTTTTTCGAGAAAAAAGAAAAAGTACCAAAAAGAAAAAAGCAAATCCGACGGATTGCATCCGTCGGGGAAAAAGGAAAAATACAATACAGGACCGAGAGGAATTTTCCCCTCGGTCTTTTCAGCTTGTCGATAAACCTCAAAATAATATTTTTATCGCCGCCGCAAATACTTACGGTGGAATTTCGGAGTCTGTGTTTTATCGGGGAAAAACCCCTTCCACCCCCTCGCCGCACTTCGGCGACGCGGCGGTCCCCCGTCCCCTTTGCGTAACGCAAAGGAGACGGCGAAGGCGGGTGCACGAACCGTTGAAGGTACATCAACAAAAAGGCAACACATGAAAGAAAATCCACCGGGAGAACCTGACACCCGAGTCTGCCGTCCACTTTCCCGCCATGGGAAAGGGGAAGGGGGACCGACGGAAAGGGATTGCGAA
>JAGBIM010000030.1 GCA_017934975.1 Clostridia bacterium
ACTGTTACTTTCCACAATTCCGTATGGAAAGAATCTCTTCGGCGGTCAATCCCTTCCGTCACGGCGATCGGATACGCCGTGCCACCTCCCCTTACTAAGGGGAGGCTCACGATAGCGCATCGTTCGTTTTGTGATGTGGATCCCGTACTTGAACCCGTTTACGGGTAGCAGGTACCCCCATGCGTGACCGGCAGGTCAACCAAAAGGCGCACTTGTGCGCAGCCTGTATTATTAGGGCCATGCCCGAAACTGAAATACCCCCCGCTATGCGGGGGGATATTTATTTCGCGATACGTAAGTTTTGATCAGTTCACGAACAGGTGGCTTCGCTTGGTAAAGTAGGTCACGTTCCAGCTGACGAGCAGGCCCGTCGTTATGATTTCCCCGATAATTCCGCCGAGGAGCGCAGTGAAGTAAAAGGACGACATATGATCGGTTCCCACGATGGCGATCAGACAGATTGCGTACACCACGGAGGAGATCCCCGCAATCAAGTAAGCCACGATCAGCATGGCAGGCCCGTATTCTTTGAATTTTGACAGGGCAAAGCGGACGAAGATCAGATACGCGGCCAGGAGAATCGTCACGATGCCGAAGATCACGTCCAGAATCCGCACCCCGTCTCCGATGGGATAAAACAGCGAAAGCTCTTCGTAAGAGGAGCCGGCGAAGGACGTGAGGGCGTTGATCACGTTGGAGAAGGCCCCCGCAAACAGAGCGAAGTAGATCAGGAAATTAAACCATTTCATACCCAGCTTCGGTCCGTAGGGATCCGAGCGAATGATCTGATCGGGGGAGTCGAAGGTGTTTCCGCAGGCGGCGCAATATTCCGCCCCGTTTGGGTTGATGGCTCCGCATCGTTGACATTTCATAAAAAGGCCTCCTTTGAAACCCGACCCAAATGGGTCCGTCGGTCGTTGGTTTGTCTTTCATATTATATCACACTTTGTGATATAAGTCAACCCTTCTTGAAAAGGATGGATCCGTTTTTCGTTTTTTCTTATTTCGGACGCCTTTACGCCCGCCGCATTCCCGCCAAAAGCCCTACGATAACCTGGGCGGGGACGCCGATGAGGAAGATGGGCCAGATGCTCCGTCCCGTGAGGAAGAGGAGCAGGAGGAAAATGAAGAGCAGGGCCGACCAGACTAAAATGGAAACGGTGGTCAAAAGCAATTTTTTCCCCCACCAAAGGGCACTGAAGACCAGAAGCACCACGCAGGTGGCGGGGACGGCGGCCAAAAAGATCAGCCAGGAGCCGGGGGACATCTGCTCCACGAACCCGAAGGAGAAGAACAGGATGCATCCCATCAGCCACACCGTGGCGGCGGAGATGCCCGTGATCATGATGCGGTTTCTGCGCTTCCGTTTGGAGAGCGGCACTTCCTTCCCCCCGTGCTCTTCCTGCAGCAGATAGTCCACCGTCACTTCGAACAGATCGGCAATCTGCTTGAGAATCACCACGTCGGGCAGGGATTCTCCCCGCTCCCATTTGGAAACGGCCTTGTCGGAATAGTTCAGCTTTTCCGCCAGCTCCAGCTGCGTCCAGCCCTTTTTCTTCCGCAACGCGGAAAGATTTTCAGCAAAAATTTGTTTCAGTTCCATGGTTTATCCTTTCAAAAACGCCACGCTGCGGCGGAGAAACTCCAAGGTGTTCGGCGCTCCGCCTCCATCGTGCTCAAGGGTGATCCCTTCGGGCGGAATCTTCTTTTCCGCGATCCGCCGACGAATTTCCGCGGCAGGCAGATCTCCCTCCCCGAAGGCCGTGGGCCAGAGCAAATCCCGCGTGGGGGCGAGGTTTGGCTTGCACCCCTCTTGGGGGCGCAGGGTCAGATCTTTTGCGTGGACGGCCACGATGCGGTCCTCCGTGGCGTCCCACAGGGCCAGAGGGTTCTGGCGGTGATAGAGAACGTTTCCGCTGTCAAAGACGAATTCCAGCCCCTCCACCTCCTCCAGAAAGCCTTGGATATGAGGAATGAGGGAATAGGGGGTGAACCGTCCGCCGTAATCCTCGATGGTGGGGTGGATTCCCAGGCTTTTGCATTCCCTCACCACCCGCTTCAGCAGGGGAGAGGCCTTTTGCAGGGCGTCTGCGTAGCTCTGTTCCTCCTCGAAAAAGCCGGGGACCAGCATAAGCACCTTTCCGTCGGCCTTCGCCGTGTCTTCCGCCGCCCGCAGAGCCTGGTCCAAATCTTTCCCCTGCACCAGATTGCAGACGCAGTACACCAGATTGATCTTTACGCCGTTTTCCCTAAGGACGGGAAGGTCTTGTGCCAGGCTTGCCGCGTCCAGAGTAACGTGGTCCACGTCCAGCGCCTTGGCCTGCTCCAGAATTTCGGAAAGCGGGCGATTGCGTCGCTTGGCTTCGCTTTTCAGGTGCCCGAGAAATACGCCGTATCCCATAATTTTTCACCCCGTTTTGGATTCTACGCAGAGTAGAACTCCGCTTTTCGCTGCTCTATTCTGCATCAGAGAGGAGAGTTTTGGCAAAAGGAGAAAAGGCTCCCCTTTTGATCTCTGTCCCCGATTTTGTCGGGTTGCGCAAGAGGTTTTCCTCGTTTTTTCTTTATTATATCACGAAAAAGGGCGTTTGTCAAGGGGCTCTACCGTGAGTAGAGCCCCCGTTTTCGGACTCTACTGCGCGCATTTCCATCCGTAGATTGCATTTTTTTACGGGTAGGTTGCTTTTTGGGAGAAATTAGGGTAAAATAAGAATGTAGAAAAAAGGACCGTTGTACGTAAGGAGACCGAGACCATGAACGATTACATTATCAGCACCTGCTCCACCGCCGATCTGACCAAGGAGCATTTTGAAGCGCGGAACATCCGCTACGTCTGCTTCCATTATTTCCTGGACGGCAAGCAGTACACCGACGATCTGGGGCAGAGTATGTCTGCCGCAGACTTTTACAAGGCCATGGCCGACGGGGCGGACACCTCCACCTCTCAGGTCAACGTGTCCGAATATCTGGCTTATTTCACCTCCCTTCTTTCCGAAGGCAAGGACGTGCTGCATATTTCCCTCTCTTCGGGGCTTTCGGGCTCGGTTCAGTCCGCCCGTACCGCCGCGGAACTGGCGCTGGAACAGTTCCCCGACCGCAAGCTTTACGTGATCGACTCCCTGGCCGCCTCCTCGGGCTTCGGTCTGTTGATGGATAAGGTGGCCGACCTGCGGGACGAAGGGTACACCATCGACCAGCTGCGGGATTGGGTGGAAGCAAACAAGAAGAGACTGTCTCACTGGTTCTTCTCCACGGATCTGACCTTCTTCGTCAAGGGGGGCCGCGTGTCCAAAACCGCAGGGGTCGTAGGCGGAATGCTCAACATCTGCCCCCTGATGAACGTGGACCACGAGGGGCACCTCATCGTTCGCAAGAAGGTCATGGGCAAGAAGAAGGTCATCCACGAAATCGTGGCCCGCATGGAAGAAATTGCCGAAGGGCGGCTGGATTACAGCGGCAAGTGCTATATCAGCCATTCCGCTTGCGGGGATGACGCCCGTGCCGTGGCAGATCTGGTGGAAGCCAAATTCCCCAAGCTTTCGGGCAAGGTTGAAATTTACGACATCGGCACCACCATCGGAAGCCACACGGGTCCCGGCACCGTGGCCCTCTTCTTCTGGGGCGACGAACGGGTCAACTGAGGAATCGCAACGCAAAGAGAAAAGAAGCTACCCCTTTTTTCGGGGTAGCTTTTCTTTTTTGGGGGTGCAAGGTGCCCCTTCCGCATTTTCTGCCGAAAATGCTTGCCCTCCCGCCTGCAGGCGGGAGGGCCCCGCGGCTCCGCCGCGGGGGAAGGGGTTTTTTGCACGTCTTTTGAAGGGACTGCGAGGGGTGGAAGGGTATGCTTTCCATAAAAAACGGAAGACGACTTGGTTGCCAAGCGTCTTCCGTGCGGTTTTTTCGATTTTTATTCTTCCCGCGCCGCGTCTTCCAGCATCCAGCGCTTTACGCCTGCGGGGGTGAGGGCAAGGGTCAGATCGGTGAAATCCAGAATCCGATCCCCTTCCCGAGGGACGTTTCTGCCGTGCAGGTTGGTCACCTCGGCGAAATCCTGCTCGGTCAGGTCCGAGAGAATCTTCGTCAGGTCGGAGGGGTCCACACCTCGATCTTCCATTTCCTTCTTCAATGCGGGCAGGGTTTCCACCCCTTCCGCCAACAGATCCACAACCAATTCTTCGGGGGTCATAATCAATCTCCTTCGGGCGTTTTCCTTATTGTACCACGAACGGCGGAAAATGTCAAGAGATCAAAGATCACGGAAGCTTGAGATGCGATGGAAGGTGGAATAGTTGGAATCGTGGTATCCTGCGGCTCCGTTGAGGGCGGTGCGGCAGAGGAAGACGATATCCTCCCCCTCGATCCAAAAACAGACGTACTGAAATCCCACGTCCTTGCAGTCCTCGTGGCGATAGTCCAACAGATCGCAGACCGTTTCCCAATGAACCAGATCGGAGGAGCGGAAGAGGGAGAGCAGGTTGCGGGCGTTGGGGGTGTCACGGTTGTACAAGCGGTCCCCAATCGTATAATAATCCCCGCTTTTTTCATCGTAACGGATCATAAATTTTGCGTAGCAAGCGGGGAAATCAATGACGCGAGCAAGCTCCAGAGGCGCGTCGGGGTCCGTCGGATTCACCTCGAAGACCACGGATTTCCCGTATTGGGTGCAACGCATGTGGTTCAGAAGCTTCCCTTCGAGGGAGATTGCCAAGGTCCCTTCCAGCACCACCGCATCGGTCTTGACCCCTGCCGCTTCCAGCTGCGGGGCAAAGGTCTCCAACTTGCGCGGTTGGGTGAAATGCCAGTTTTCCGCCACCAACAGGTCGGCGTTTTCGTCGCAGGAGGCCACCATGGGAGCAAAGCCGTAATCGGCCTGCCAGCTTCCCCATTCCAGTGCGGTGTAAATCCTTCCGTGATAAGAGACCACGTTCTGGGGATTCTTATGGACCCCGGGAGAGGTTGCCCGCTCCCGACTTTTTCCGTTGCTCCCCTTCCACAAAACCGTGGGGGCGGAAAAGGACTTACCTCCGTCCACCGTCTTCCCGATGAGAAGATCCCCGTATTCCGTGGAGGTGGCCATCATATAGATTTCGCCTTTATGCAAAAAGAGCATCCCCCAGAAGCAGGGGGTCAGTTCGCTGACGTAATACCAAGTCTTTCCGTCGTCGTCGGAACGGAATACCAAGGTGAGATTTTGAGGTGCCCGCCCCTGATACAGGTCCATGGACGCCAGCAGATAGCCGTCGGGGTGCCGCACCAGAGAGGGGGAACAAAGATACCTCCCCGAATAGGCGTAGGCCTCGTCGTCGGGGTGAAGATAGTTCACCACCGTGCCCACCGAATCCCCGCAACGAGCCAGACGGACGCGGCTTTTTTGGGTGTCGCATTGCACGAAAAATTCATATTCCGTCCCCTCCGAAAGTCCTTCCAGATCGAAGAAGCCTTCGACGGTTTTCCCTGCAAGGAGGAAGTCTCCTTCCCCGCGGACGCGGTAAAAAATTTCATATTCCGCACCGTCCTGCGTCAGCCATTCCAAGCGGATTTGGTCCCGGGAAGGGGCTACGCGGCAGAGATACGGGTCCCCCACCTCCCAAAAGAAGGGACGGTAGGGACGGTGGCTCCAAAGGGCGGTTCCTTTCATCGGAAAATCTCCTTTCCGGGACGGATTCCCAGCCGAATTTCCAGAGAATCCGAGGCTAATTTCAACTGTCGCACGCAATCACGGGCGTAATCGGTCATCTCCTCGCTTTTTCGGTTCCGCGCCCGATTTTCCGTGGGGATTCCGCAAAGGGTCATGTGATATTTCGCCGTCAGCGGATAGGGCAAGCCCCCTTCCAGAAAGCTCCAGGTGCCCAGCAACGCCTGCACCAGCTCCGCCTCCTCGGGACGGGTCTGCCAGTTGGCCGCAAGCCAGGCGTAGAGGGCGGGATGATAGTTGCACATAACTCCGCAATAGCCCTTTCCGCCCCGCCGCATGGAATCCAGCAGGGTCTGTCCGTTGGCGTTCAGAAGACGGAAGGAGCTTCCCTCCAGTTGGCGACAACGGGAGGCGATCAGGTCCGCGTCACAACAGGTGTCCTTCAGATAATCGAAGCGTCCTACCGAAAGGCACCAATCCAAAATTTTCGGGGAAAGCAAGCGTTTATAGGGATAGGGGCACTCGTAAAGCCCCAGCCGTGCCTCCTTTGGCAGGCGTTTCAGAAGTGTTTCCGCATTGCGGATCCACACCTCGTCTCCCTCGTTGTTTGGGTCCAGGCGGTTGGTGATCAGAATCAGCGCGTCGGTGCCCGATTCCCACACGGCGTTCAGTTCGGCGGCCTGCTCCTCCAAGGAGTCGGACACGTGCCCCGAGGAAACCACCGTAAAGGGGCGGTCGTGTTTTCGCTCCAATTCCTTGGCACGGGCGTAGACCACCCGATTCAGCTCTACCCGCTCCTCTTGGGAGAGAAAAAAAATCTCGCTGGACTGACAGATTGCAAAAATCCCCGTCAGCCCCTGCTCAAAATACCAATCTACGTACTGCTTTGCCGTTTCATAATCCACGTGCCCCTCCGCAGTATAGGGGGTGATCATCGTCGAAAACAGATCCATAAAAATCCCTCCTGCCTTCATTATAACGGACGGGGCGAAAAAAAGCAATACGGCGCAGGGACACGAATTTATAAATTTAAGACATTTTTCGACTTGACAGGGACGAAGGAATATGGTATGATAAAAGAAAAAGGAGGTGGGGTGATGCGGATTCTGTACCGACAGAGGGAAGCAAGCGACCTTTCTCTTCTGGGCGTGGAGGATTGTTATCTGAAGGAGCTTTGCCGCGATGCGGACGGAAGCGGTGCGGGGAAGAATTTCCATCACCATCGGGAATACGAGCTACATATCCCCGCGGAAGGGGAGCAGGTTTACGAAATGGATGGGAAAGAATACCGCCTTTCCTTCGGAGCCTTTTTGCTGATCCCGCCCTTTTGCAAGCACCGAACCTTGGAAATTCGGGGAAATTTCCGAAAATATTCTCTCACCTTCCGAGGAGATCGGATCACGGACGATCCGCGCTTCGCACCTTTGCCCGAGGGGGTTGCGGAATGCCTTCAACGGATTCGGGAGGAAAAGGCGCGGAACCGCACCCATTCGGCCAAGTTGATTGAAAACCGCACCTTTGAGATTCTTCTTTTGCTGTTGCGCCGCTGCGGGTTGCGGGAGGACGTTCTGCCGCCTCTGCCTGAGGACGGGGAGGATGCACGGCTGAATCTGGCCAAAAAGTATCTGTCCGACAACGCGGATCAGAATTTGTCTCTTTCGGACATTGCGGCGTACTGTCATCTGTCACCGCGGCACCTGTCCCGCCTGTTTCTGGCTTCGGAGGGGATTTCCCCCGTGGAATATCTGCGGGATCGCCGTCTGGAAGGGGTCTGCACCGCCCTGCGGGATACGGATCTGCCTCTGAAGCAGATCTGCCAATCCTTTGGATTTTCCAACGAATATTATTTCAACGCCGTGTTCCGCCGTCGCATTGGGATGCCGCCCGGAGCCTATCGGAAAATGCACCGAAACAAGTAAAAAGACCGTGCTTCCCTTTGGAAAACACGGCCTTTTCGTCGTCTCCGTTCAGCGATCCATGGCGTCGGGAATTTCATCCCGCATGGGGCGAAAGAGCAGAGAGATCGCCCAAACTCCCGCAATACCGACCAAGGTAAACACGATGCGGGTCAGAAGGGCGTCGGAGCCCCCGAAGAGCCAGGAAACGAAATCGAAGCCGAAGAGCCCCACGCTTCCCCAGTTCAACGCGCCGACGGTGACGAGCAGAATTGCAAGCTTATCAAGAAACGACATTCTCGATTCCTCCGTCCGTTAATCTCGGAAAAATTGCTTTTCCCGTACCAGTTTGTCCGCGGAAAATAAAATTATACGAGATTCTCGAAAATTTTCCGTTGACATTTTTGAAAAAATAAGGTATAATAGATTTGAAAAGAGATTTTTGAAAGGAAGGTCTTTCGGATGATCAAAAAATGCTTTGTCCTGTTTCTTACGGCGGTTTTGGTTTTGTCTTTGGCGGCTTGTGCCGCAGATCCCGCGGAAGAAAGTCCTTCCGAAGATTTCACCCGAACGGAGCGGACCGATTTGACGTCGGTCTCCGATTCCCTTTCCGAGCCCTCGGACACGGATGCGATTTTTTCGGAAACCGCTTCCGAAGCGTCCGAGCCTCCCGCCACCGAGGAGATTTCCGACGGCCCTGCGGAAAATCGGGACGTTCTGACAACGCCCATCGCCTACATGACCGATTCGGAGGAGGCGGAGCTGGCGCAATATCTGTTTGAGCGTTACGTGCCCTGCTGTTTCGGCGTTTTTGAGAGCGTCTCCGATCTGACCTCCACGTCTCTTTGGACCTCCGTGGTGGCGTTGAACGAAACGGTGGACCGCGCGCCTGCGGAAGAAGCGGGAAAACTGGAAAACGTGAAGGCGAAAATCGCTCGGTATTATCCCGGGAGCACCTTCAATCCCGCAGAGGTGCGGATGTTTAACGAAGAAACCCAAACCTTCCCTGCCATTCCCATCACCCTGCAGGAATACGTCTTTTTGTCCTCCGAACGGCAGGGGGATGCCATTACCGTTTATTATCGGGACGTGCCCGCCGACGATTCGGAACCGGGACAGTACGCCACAACCTTGAAAAAAAGCACAGAAAGCGGTTATTTTTCCTTCGTGTCCACCCGTCGCGTGGGCGCCGTTGGATAAAGCCGAGGAGGCCTGAATGATGAACCCCATTGAATTTTCTACCAACCTTTTTGCGTTGCGCAGAGAGAATAATCTGTCCGTGGAGGAGCTGGCGAATCTTCTGAACGTGACGCCCGAGATCATTTGCGAGTGGGAATGTGCCAAAACCTCGCCCACCATGGAGCAAATGGATCGCTTGGCGAAGATTTATCGGATTCCCCTGGACCAGATCGTCCGCAATCCCAAGCCCCGCAAGGAGGTTCCTCTGCCCGAGGAAGCGCCGCCCGTGCAGGAGCCGATTTCGGTGGATCTTCCCGAAGAAGATCCCCAACCCGAAGCAGAGATTGTCGAGGAGGCGGAAGAAGAGGTGCTTCCCCTGCCCCGCCGAGGAAAAAAATCCCGCAGTAAGTGGGTAGACGTGGTAGTTATCGCCCTGCTTTTGGGGATCATCGCCGCCGCAACGGTCTTTCTGATCAACCCCCAATGGTTCCCTTGGCTGAAGTAAAGATTTGCCCCGAAGTGTCAGACTTCGGGGCGTTTTTATCTGAAAAAAGGTTCGGGCCCCTTGCACTGCAAGGGGCCCAACGTTATCGATTGTTTGGCAACAAAAGAAAGAATAAGCAAAAATAAAAAGCACGCAGACCGAAGCCTGCGTGCCGAAAAACGCAAACCCCGATTTGTCGCCAAACAAAACCCGGACGAGAAAAGAATAACACGACGGTTACCATCTGCCGTGGAGTTGCGTTTTTACCATACACAACGCAGATAATAACCAAAAAAGGGCACAATATCCCCTTGGTCGGTGAAATTCTTTTCTTTGGTTTTGTTTGGCATCTTTATTATAACACACCTGCCCGAAAAAAGAAAGGGATTTTACAAAACGTTTCAAATTTGTCGCAAAAAGATCCCCCCGCATGGGGGGGGATGATGATTACTGATATTCCTTGGTGACGGGGAAGACCTTGTAAAACTCTCGATTCGTGAACTGAATCTGTTTGATGAGAGGGAGCGTTCCTTTGTCGCCGTAGTCTCGAATCAGTCCGATGCGCAGGACGGGGGTAGACCAATCGTACATGGTCTTTTTCCCTACGCCGCCCACGGTCTGGACGAAGGTTCCGTCCGGGAAGGAGACCATCCCCTTGACGTTCCTCTGGTTATAGGCGGTGTAGTTTGGCATTGTGTTGGAAAGGGTTTTTTCGTTGGCGTCGAAAAGCCATACTTTTCCGGCGGTGACCCAATATTTGCCGGGTTGCCCCAGGACGGGAGAGAGAACGTGTCCGCCCGAGTCACCCTTGAGGGATACGATATCCTCTTCAACGGGTTCCAGCTTTGCGTCTTTCGTGCCGGGATTAACCACCCGATAAGGCACGATGCGGCTCATTTCCAGCCCCCAAAGCACCTCGTTCTGGGGATCCCACATCACGCCGTGAGCCGAGGGTGCGGCGATGGAGAAAACGGGGGCACGAAAGCCTGCGCCCAGAGGAACGTAGGCAATTTTGCCCGTGGTGGAGCCGTTGCCCGATCCCGCTACCACCACGTCGCCGTTGGGGAGCATTTCAATGGAGTGGGGGCCGTCGCCGATGTTGTATTCCCACAGAAGGCTGCGCGCTTCGTAGTCGATCACACCCGCCCAGCCGTTGGAGGAGCAGGCGATGACCACGTCCCGTTCAAAATAGGGAGAGTAGCGCAGCTTTGCCGAGTCAATTCCCGCTCCGGGCATAATATGGCACTTGGGATCGGATTCGGGATCCCAGATCCAGGAGAAGGATCGAGTGTCCGTAAGTGCGTTCAGATCTCCGATGTATTGGTTCAGATCGAAAATGACCAGACAGGTCATTTTGATGTCCGTGGCGAAGAACTTGTGTTCCGCCTCGGTGTCAAAGGTGAGCCCGTCGGGGGGAACCGTAAGATCCTTCTGCTCGGAGGTGACGTTGCTGCTCGTGTCGGTCTTCCGGTTCGTGGTTTTGTCCGTAGTCTTGTCCGAGGAGGAAAGGGTTTCGGACCGATCCGATTCTTCGGTAAACAGACCGTCGTCGGTGCCCGTTTCGGTGGTTTCCTCCGTACTGCCGCAGGCCGCTATGCCCAAGGCCAGAACGAGGCAAAGAAGGAGCGTAAGAAGTTTTTTCATGGTGTTTGCCCTCTTTCGTTGCAGAGTCTTTTTTCTTATTATACCATATCTTTTTTCTGCCGTCTACCGTCCAAAGGGAACAATTTTTTGAAATCTTTTTTCAATGGATGAAAAATGAGGCAGATGACCGTTTCGCATCTGCCTTTTGATTTCTGTTACGCCGCGTTTTCCGCGGATTTCAGCATATTTTCCAGAAAGATCCCGTAGCCCGCCGTGGGATCGTTGACCAAAACGTGGGTGACCGCGCCCACGATCTTCCCGTTCTGAATGATGGGGCTGCCCGACAGGCGTGTGGTCAAGAAAGGACAACAAATTTTAATAGCAGTTTTATGAAATTCTTTGTTTTAGGTTGACAATGTCTTGGAACGGGTGTATAATACATTCGGTCGGTAAAAGGCATATTTGAAATAAAATAAATTTGACTACCGAGCAGATTGCTTAGGAGGACTGCAAACAATGAATAAAAGGTTTGTGCCATATGATTTCAGAAATCGGGATTTTGCTGTTGATCGTCGATTGCATCCGACACGAAACGCCGAAAAAGGGACAGGCTGTGCCGTTACGGACGATTGGGAAATTATCATTCCTGCCACATATTCACGCCTTGTAAAATACTATTCCGGCGATCTTTTTTCTTTTTTCAGAGATGCGTTTGGGATTTGCCCGCGTGTTCGTTTTGTGGAAGATCCTATCCGCGAATTAAAGAATCCGACTCGAAAAATCTTTTTGTTAACGGAAGAACACCAATCGAAGATTTGCATATCCTCCGAGCAGTCGGCGGCGTTTTATCTTAACGTAACGGAAGATTCGATTTTGGTTGTTGGAAAAAGCGAGCGGGGAACGGCGCAGGGGGTCTATTACTTAGAGGATCGTATGCGCTTGAGAGGCGATGCAACCGTGCCGTTGGAGAAGGCGGAGCATGCACCTCTTTTTTCTCCGAGAATGACACATTGCGGTTATGAGCTTGACACCTTTTCGGATGCTTTTTTGGCAGCAACTGCGCATGCAGGTATGGATGCCATCATCGTGTTTACCGGACATCCCGATATGAATATCCACGGATTTGAGGATCCGGACGCGCTTTGGCCGGGGACGGGAAGAGGGTATTGTGATTTTAACAATCTGATCTGGAGAGCGGAAGGGTACGGTCTCGACGTATACATTTACAGCCAGATCAAATGTGATATGCATCCTGACGAGGAGGGAGCGGTCGCCTATTACGAAAAATCCTTTGGAACTTTCTTTGAAAAATGCCCGAAGCTAAAGGGTATTATTTTTGTTGGCGAAACCTTTGAATTTCCCTCAAAGGATCCGCATACAAGTGGAATTCGCTTTCAATTGAAACCCAAAACAGATCGCCGTCCCAGCCCCGGATGGTATCCCTGCTGCGATTATCCCGATTTGCTTAAAATGGTAAAAACGATCATACACGCACATAGTCCGAGTGCAGAAATCGTATTTTGGAGCTATAATTGGGGATGGGTTGAAAAGGATGCGCGCCTCGCTTTGATCAAAGCATTGCCCCGCGATATTACCTTACTTGTAACCTTTGAAATGTGGGAATACTTAAAGGATTCTCAGGGTGGATCCTATAAAATTGCTGATTATTCGATCTCATTTCCGGGTCCCGCACAGGTTTTCATCGATGAAGCAAAAATGGCAAAGCAGTGTGGTATTCGGCTTTACGCTATGAGTAACACAGGTGGAAGAACGTGGGATATTGGATCGGCGCCATATCTCCCTGTTCCGCAACAGTGGGAAAAGCGTTATGAAGCTCTTCGCTTGGCAAAAGAAGAATACGGATTGTGCGGACTGATGGAAAATCACCACTACGGTTGGATGCCATCCTTCCTTGATCTTTTTGCCAAAAATGCCTTCACAACAAATCGTATGCCGGACGATGCGCTTTTAGAGGCCATTGCCAAACGTGACTGGGGGGATTATTACCGAGAAGCCATAGAGGCGTGGCGCTTGTTCAGTGAGGGAATTAGCCATGTAATTGCTTGTAATCTCGACCAGTACGGCCCCTACCGTTGCGGTCCTTCCTATCCGCTTACCTTCACACAAACAAAAAAAGACCTGTCTTTTCCCTCTGCTCCTTGGGCATGGCAAAAAGGATTTGGAATATGGAACCCGATTTATTCGGACCCTGTTTTTCCGAACGTAGATAACTCGTTGATGCGACTCCGCCATGTTGAAAAGGTGGCAGATTGCTTTGGAAGAGGTGTCTCGATCCTGAAGGGGATCCTTACAAACGAGCATCCGGAAGCATCGAATCCTTGCAGGGAGCAAGTCGCAGTTGCGGAATATATCGATTGCTGTTATGTAACCGCCGCCAACGTGATGCGTTGGAACATTGCAAAGCAGCTCCTGCTTACACCGTTTGACAACGGCAGACAGAGCGATGTTGTAAAGCTGCTACAGGCATTGTCGATCCCCTCGTGTGACAGAACGCTGTTGGCGGAATATATGAATACCGTCGCGCTGCAAGAAACGCAAAACGTAGCAAGAGCCCTCGCATGTCAGCAAGTAGACAGCAGACTCGGATTTGAGGCTTCTATGGAATATGTTTTTGATCCCGATACGGCGGCGTGGAAAAATAAAGTGACACAGGAGTCCTTGCTTCTTCTCAAGCAGTATTGCTCGAATCTTGATCAATAGAGCTTTCATATTTTGTGTAAGATTCGCTGTCCCCAATATAAATACATTGAGTGTATTATATTGGGGGCAACATTTTTTGTTTTTGTGTTACGACGCCTTTGCCATGGGCATTTGCGCTGCGTTTAACATATTCTCGATAAAAATTCCGTAGCCTGCCGTGGGATCGTTGACCAAAACGTGGGTGACCGCACCCACGATCTTCCCGTTCTGGATGATGGGGCTGCCCGACATCCCCTGCACGATGCCCCCGGTTTTTTCCAGCAGGTCGGGATCCGTGATCCGCAAGAGCATGTTTTTCGAAGATCCGCCGAAGAGGCGGTAGACGCGGGTGATCTCCACGTCGTATTCCCGGATGCCCCCGTCGTCCAAGGTGCAGAGGATGGTTGCTTCCCCCTCTTTTACTTCGCTTTTTTCCGCCACGGGTAGGGGCTCCCGTTGGGAAAAGACGCTTGCGTCAAGGGTTCCGTAAATTCCCTCGGGGCAGTTTTTCGTTACCGTTCCCCAAGTTTTTGCTCCGAAGGCCCCCTGCAATTCTCCCGGAGCTCCTGCCGCGCTCTTGCGGATGGCGGTGACCGAGGCGGGGTACAGGTCGCCCCGTCGGCAACGGAAAACCGTTTCCGTATCCGGGTCGGTGATGCCGTGTCCGAGGCATCCGTAAAGCCCCTCTTCGGGCAATACGAAGGTCAGCGTGCCGATGCCCGCTGTGCTGTCCTTGACCAGAAGCCCCAGCCTTCCGCACCCGTCCTCTCCCACGCGGGGTGTGACGGTGGTGTCAAATTCCTTTTTTCCTCTCAGATACGTGAGCGGGACCGACCCTTGCGCCCCGTTCAGCGCCCCCGTGAGGGCGTCTACCGAGAGGACGTCGCTTTCTCCGATGCGCAGAATCCGATCGCCCCGCTTCAGCCCTGCCTGCCTTCCGGGATTGTTTGCGTCCTCGTCGGTGAAGCCCAGCACGATAACCCCTTCGCTTTGCAGGCGCATGGCAACCGCATCCCCTCCGGGAATGACCTCCAAGGCCGATGCCGCAAGGGTGAACAGCGCCGCAAAAAGTGCGAAAATCAAGAAAAATATCGTGATTTTTTTGATATGCCGCATAAAATTCCCTCCTTTCTTTCGGTTGGTGAAACGCACCGAAAACATTGTATCTCCGCAGCGTGGGAATATCCGCTTCAGATTTTTCATTTGCGGGAGAAAAGCGGAAAGACAAGGAAGGATTGGAGGTATATTTTTTTGAAAATTTGGCAGAATGAAAGAAACGTGACGAATCCTTTTTTTCGGCATACAATGGAGTGTGCCGCTTCCGCTCCGCCTGTTTTCGGGTCGTTTGGGGGAGGAATCGTGCAAATCTACAGAAAAACAAGAAAAGTTGAGCAATATTTTGTATTATTTTTTCTGTTGACAATTCTATCATTTTGTTATATAATATATTTATAATATCGTCGGAGTCTTGTCTCCGAGCCCATCGTTTCGGAAAACATCACTTTTGAGACACAGGAGAAAAGAAAATGCTGAACAAAACCGTAAAAGTTACCAATCCCGTCGGTCTTCACGCCCGTCCCGCCACGTATTTTACCCAGAAAGCCAACGAATACAAGTGCTCCATCTCCGTGGAAAAGGACGATCGTCGCGTGAACGCCAAGTCTCTGCTGGGCATTTTGTCCTTGGGCATCACCAAGGATACCGAGATTCAGTTGATTGCCAACGGTGCCGATGAACAGGAAGCCATCGAAGGTCTGGTCGCTTTGATCCAGAGCAACTTCGTCATGGAATAATGACCCGCGCCGAACTTCTTAAAAAAGCGAACGAATTGCCGGAATCTCCCGGGGTGTATACGATGTATGACGCCTCGGGCGATGTCATATATGTGGGAAAAGCGGTGAAGCTCTGCAATCGGGTTTCGTCCTATTTTCGCAATATTCCGCACGAGCCCAAGGTAGAGCGGATGATCGCCCACGTGGATCATTTTTCGGTGATTCTTTGCGAAAACGAGCTGGACGCGTTGATCACCGAATGCAGTCTGATCAAGCTCCACAACCCCTTTTATAACATCAAGCTCAAGGACGGTCACGGCTATCCCTTCATCTGCGTTTCCACGGTGAACGGATGCCCACGGGTCAAGAGTGAATATTCCCGTCCTTCGGGAGCCCGTTGCTTCGGACCCTTTGCCTATCTGCAGAACGTGTCCCTCATCGTGGGATTGCTCAATCGGGCCTACAAATTGCCCTCCTGCAACTATAAGCCCCGCTCCAAGCCCTGTCTGGAATACGACATGGGGCGGTGCAACGGCTTTTGTGCGGGGAAAGCGGACCCGAAGGAGATGAAAGAGGCCTACGAGGCCATCTGCGCCATCCTGGAAGGAAAGACCGACGCCATCGCCGCGGAATTGACTGCGGAAATGGAGAAGGCGGCGGAGCGGCTGGATTTTGAGGAGGCCGCCTTGTTGCGGGACCGTCGCAAGGCTCTGGAAATGATTTCCAAAAAACAGCGGCCCGTCCTCTCCCAGAATCGTCACGCGGACTATTTCGGCTACAAGGACGGGGGAGACCGTTGCTGCATTTTTCTGTTGCGTCTGCGCAACGGCTACGTGGTGGGCGAACGGTGCGACGTATACGAAGAGCCCTTTACCCCCGATCTTTTGCGCCAATATCTGGAACGCTTTTATACCCGGGAGGAGCCCCCGCCGGGGAAGATTTATCTTCCTGCGGAATACGAATGGACGGCCCTTCTCAACCAATGGCTGAAGGGAAAATTGACCCTTCCCGTCTACGAGCAGGACCTGCGTCTGCGTGCCCTTGCGGATAAAAACGCGGCGGAGCGGATGCTTCAGTACGAAGGGAAAACCGCCCGCATCCAGCGTCAACTCAGCGCTTTTTCCGATTTTTCGGGTCTGCGCAAGGTGGATCTTCTGGAGGTCTACGACATCAGCCAAACGGCAGGCAGTGACGTGGTTTGCGGCAGCATTTCCGTGCGGGAGGGAATCCCCGATCGGAAAAAATATAAAAAATACCGCATCCGCCAGACCTTGGGTCGGGGGGATACGGATTATATGGCCGAGGCGGTGCAGCGCCGCATCGCCCGATATCGGGAAGGAGATCCCGCCTTTACGCCCTTGCCCGACGCCATTCTTTGCGACGGCGCTTTGGGGCAGATTCACGCCGTGGAGGCGGTTTTGCGGGATGCGGGCATCGTCATCCCCGTTCTCGGTCTGAAAAAGGACACCCGCCACCGAACCAAATCCCTGGTCTTTTCCGACGGCACCGAGAAACTTCTCGCCCCCGTTCCCGAGGTCTTTTCCTTCTGCGGGCGGCTGCAGGAGGAGGTCCATCGGGTGGCCATTTCCTATCACAAAAATCTGCGGCAGAAGGCTATGCAGCAGTCCCAGCTGGAGTCGATCCCCGGCATCGGGAAGGCCAAGGCAAAGGCGTTGTTTTTGCATTTCAAGTCCATCGACAAGATCCGCAAGGCTTCCGTGGAGGAGTTGTGCGCCGTCAAGGGCGTTACCCCTGCGTTGGCACGGGGAATCGTGGAATGGCTGCAGGAAAACTGAAAGCAAAAGTCGGGAATTTCTCGGCTTTTTCTTTTTGCAAAAGTTCAAAAAAATGCCCTTGCTATAAGGAAAAAAGTGTGTTATACTGAAGAAAACAACATCATTGAGGGAGGCCCTCTTATGGACGAAAGAAAACTGCGCGTCGGGATCATCGGAACGGGCGGAATTGCCCATTCTCATATGCGCGCCTATGCGAAACGCTCCGACCTGGAGATCGTGGCCCTGTGCGACGTCGTGCCTGGAAAAGCCAAGGCTTTTGCGGAGGAATTCGGTCTGGAGCAGGCGGCCTGCTACGAATCCCACGAGGAAATGCTGGACAAGGAAGGGCTGGATGCGGTTTCGGTTTGTACCTATAACGCGCAACACGCCGCGCCTACGATTTACGCCCTGAACCGCGGGGTGCACGTTTTGTGCGAAAAGCCTTTTTCCGTGACTTTGGAGGAGGCGGCGGAGATGATGCGTGCCGAAAAGGCCAGCGGAAAAATTCTGTCCATCGGCTTCCAGCCCCGCTTTGACCGCAATATGCAGAAGATCAAGAAAATTGTCGAGTCGGGAGAGCTGGGGCAGGTTTATTACATTCAGACCGGCGGCGGTCGTCGTCGCGGAATCCCCTGCAACAACCAAAAAACCTCCTTTATTGAAAAAGAAACGGCGGGGGTCGGTGCTTTGGGCGACATCGGTTGCTACGCGCTGGATATGGTCCTCAACGCCATCGGTTATCCTACGCCCCTGACGGTCAGCGGATTTGTCACCGATTATTTCGGCAAGGACCCGGAGACCTACCGCTATACGGGAAACGACGCGGACTTTTTGGCGGAGAAATTCTCCGTAGATGATTTCGGCGGCGCGCTGATTCGTCTGGAAGGCGGCGTTGTCGTGGACTTCCGCATCGCTTGGGCCATGAATATCAACACCCCCGGCGACACCATTCTGCTTGGCACGAAAGCGGGTCTGCGCATCCCCTCCACCGATTGCTGGAACGGCACCGTGGGCGGAGAAATGACCCTTTACCGCCATTGTGCAGGCTCTCCCATCGAGGCCAAAATCCCCCTGGAAAAGGATAAGCCCGAGGACGGCACGCTGTGGGATCGGAAGATCGGTTCCTTCGTGGACGCGGTCAAGCTGGGCCTGCCTTCCCCCATTCCTTCGGAACAAATTTTGAAAAATCAAGCCATCATCGACGGCGTGGTCCGCTCTGCGGCCTGCGGAAAAGAAGTCGAGATCGTGATGCCTGAAATCTAAAAAAGAGGAGTTATATTCTATGATTCGCGTACTGATCTGGAACGAATTCGTTCACGAAAAAACCCACGAGGCCTGCCGTGCCATTTATCCCGACGGCATCCACACCTGCATTCGGAATTTTTTGCAGACCGATGAGGAGCTGGAAATCACCACCGCCACCTTGGATCAGGAAAACATCGGCCTTTCCGACGAATTGCTGGACAACACCGACGTTTTGATCTGGTGGGCTCACATGCGTCACGCGGTAGTTCCCGACGAATGGGTGGAAAAGATCCATCAGCGGGTTCTGCAGGGCATGGGCTTTATCGGCCTGCACTCCGCCCACCATTCCAAGATTTTCAAGAAATTGATGGGAACCACCTGCCACCTGCAGTGGAGAGAGTCGGGGGACTACGAACGCCTTTGGAATATCGCCCCCAACCACCCCGTGATGAAGGGTATTCCCGAATATTTCGAGCTGGATGGGGAAGAAACCTACGGGGAACGCTTCGACATTCCCCGTCCCGATGAGGAATTGATGATCGGCTGGTATTCCGGCGGTGAAGTCTTCCGTTCGGTCTGCACCTTTACCCGTGGTTTGGGACGGATTCTGTACATTCAGCCCGGCCACGAAACCTTCCCCACCTTCAAAAATCCCTATATTCAGAAGTTGATTTCCAACGGCGTTTACTGGGCCGCTCCCAACTGCAGGGTGGAGCTGACCGGCCCTCATTCCAAGATTTCGCCCGAAGAACGCCGCAAAACCGGGGATCAGCCCACGGATTACGTGCGATAAGCCATGGAATACAAGGAATTTTCTTTGGGCAAGCTGCGGTACGTGATTTTTTATCCCCCCACCTTTGACCCAAACAATGAAGCCGATTGACTAATAACTTTCTATAAGTTGCTATATCTGAACTAAACAGGACTTATCTAAGGTGTTTAAGCCAAACCTTAAACCAATTTAAGCCGAAGTTAAGCCAAATCCGAATTTGAAATTATGCAAATTCAGGTGGATTGAGATAGCATACGATAAGTTCATACTATTTAAGCCCGTTGAGAATGCTCATGTACGGTAAGGAAGCAAGCAACCGAAAACAATAGATAGACCGCCAGCACTACACTATTCCGAACCAAAGACCAAAAGATAAGCATTTTGAGAAAATCTAAACTTTTGGATTTTCCTACAATGCCGACTACGG
>JAGBIM010000031.1 GCA_017934975.1 Clostridia bacterium
ATTCCGTAGGGAAAGAATCTTTTCGGCGGTCAATCCCTTCCGTCACGGCGATCGGATACGCCGTGCCACCTCCCCTTACTAAGGGGAGGCTCACGATAGCGCATCGTTCGTTTTGTGATGCGAATACCGTGCTTGAACCCGTTTACGGGTAGCAGGTAACCCCATGCGTGACTGGCAGGTCAACCAAAAGGCGCACTTGTGCGCAGCCTGTATTATTAGGGCTATGCCCGAAACTGAAATACCCCCCGCTATGCGGGGGGGGGGGGATATTTATTGTTCCCAAATGAAACGAATACGTGAACTTTTTGGAAAAGTTGTTGACATTTCAACAAGTTTCTGTTATACTACGCTTGTTGACATCTCAACAAGTTCAAGGAGGGCCTATGGAAGCGCGTTTTGAAACCTTTACGGTGCTGATCAACCGCATCAGCCGAAATATCCGCAAGATCAAAAATCAGGAAATGGAGCACTACGGGCTGCGGAGCGTGCACGTTTCCTGTCTGTATTATCTTTACGTGGAGGAGGGGCTTACCTCCACGGATTTGTGCGAGCGGTGCGAGGAGGATAAAGCCACCGTGTCCCGCGCCCTGGTTTTCTTGCAGGAGCAGGGATACTTGCGCGTGGACAGTGCCTGCACAAAGCGCTATAAAAGCCCCCTTTTGCTCACGGAGCGGGGCAAAGAGGTGGGGAAAACCGTGGCCGAAAAGGTTGCAAAGGTGCTGGACGCGGTCAGCGGATGTCTGACGGAAGAGGAACGGATTTCCTTTTACCGCAGTCTTGCCGTGATCAGCGAAGAACTGGAAGCCCTTTCCAAAAAGGAGAAAAACGAAGCATGAAAACGAGAATTATTGCCGATTCCACCGCAGATCTTCTGCCCGAAATCAAAGCACGGGTGCAGGTCGTTCCCCTGACCCTTCGCTTCGGGGACGAAGAATTCGTGGACGGAGTGGATATCGACCACAAAACCTTTTACGAAAAATTGGTGGAAAGCGACGTGTTGCCCACCACCAGCCAAGCCACCCCCGACGCCTTTCTTCGGGTTTTTGAGCAGATTCCCTCGGGGGAGGGGGCGGTGGTCATCACCCTTTCCTCCAAGTTTTCGGGCACCTGCCAGAGCGCCCGGATTGCGGCGGAGGATTTTGAAAATATCTACGTGGTAGACAGCGGCTCTGCCGCCATGGGAAGCGGGATTCTGGTGGAACTGGCGCTGAAATACGCGGAGGAAGGTCTTTCCGCCAAGGAAATTGCGGAAAAGCTGGAGGAAGACAAGAAGAAGATTTATATCGTGGCTCTGGTGGACACGTTAGAATATCTCCAGAAGGGCGGCCGCATTTCCAAAACCGTGGCCTTTGCGGGAGCGCTTTTGAAGATCAAGCCCGTCCTTTCCGTGGTGGACGGAGAAATCAGCGTGCTGGGCAAGGCGCGGGGCTCCAAGATGGGCAACAACCTCTTGGTGGAGCAGATCGAAAAGGTGGGTGGTGTGGATTTTTCCAAGCCCGTCCTTTTGGGCTATTCGGGTCTCTCCGACGCCCTGCTCCTGAAGTACGTCGAGGACAGTAAGGGGTTATGGGAGAAGGGCCTTGACCACGTCCGCTACACCACCATCGGCAGCGTCATCGGCACCCACGCGGGCCCCGGCGCCGTGGCGGTGGCGTTCTTTCAAAACTGACCCAGCCCTGTGGACGCGAAAAATAGGGACGCTCTGTTTTCCTTGAAAACAGAGCGTTTTTTTGCAATTCTACAAAGGGTAGAGTGCCGTAGAAAAAACTCTACGGCCCCCGTTTTGAGACGTAGACTGCCTTTCTGTCGGTTTCGGTTGACTTTCGGATGCGGTGCGGGTATAATGGGGCTGATGAAAAATCCATTCTTCAAAGGAGTAAAACGATGCAGAACGAAATTCCCATTTTCTTTTCCACCGACGATCGTTACGCCCCCTTTCTTGACGTGGCCGTTGCCTCGCTGATTGCCAACGCATCCAAGGAATTTTCCTATCGGATCACCGTGCTGAACACGGGACTTGCGGCGGAAAATATTTCCGGAATCAAGATGCGGGAGCGGGACGGATTCGCCATCGACTTCGTGGATATTTCCAAGCATCTGGAAAATATAAAATCCCATTTCAAGGACGTGTATCACTTTTCCATCGTCACCTATTACCGCCTCTTCATTGCCTCCCTCTTTCCCCAATACGACAAGATCGTCTATCTGGATTGCGATCTGGTGGTGACGGGGGATATTTCGGAGTTGTACAACGCACCCATCGGGGAAAATATTTTGGGGGCGGTTCCCGATCGGTTCGTGCCAAATACGGAGGAGTTCCGCTGCTATGCGGAGGTGGCTCTCGGCGTGGATCCGGATCGGTACGTGAACGCGGGGGTGTTGATCATCAATCTGAAGGAATTCCGAAAGGCGGGAATTGAGGAAACGTTCGTGAACATGATCACCGAGCACGATTTTGATCTGCTGGATCCCGATCAGGCTTATCTGAACTATCTATGCCGAGATAAAATTTATATGCTCCCCAACGGCTGGAACAAAACCCCCGTTCCCGTCTCCTGCGAGGGGAAGAAAAACATCGTCCATTACGCTTTATACAAAAAGCCCTGGCAGTACGACGACGTGATCGACGGAGAGTATTTCTGGCAATATGCGGAGACATCTCCTTTTTATCCGCAGATCCTTCGGGCAAGGGAATCCTTCGATGCCGCCGAGCGTGCCAAAAAGGAAGCCGCCGCGCAGGAAATTCTGGAGCACGCAAGACGGATCGTGGCGTCGGAAAACACCTTTTCCAAAAAATTTGCAGGAGTTGAACGATATGGAAAAATCCCCTCATAAGCTGGAGCTCCTCCGCAGAATCGCAGAGCTTGAAAAGCAGGAGCTGTGGCATCTGGACGTGGAGGACGATCCCGAAACCTACCCGCTGATGCCCGACCAAATCGACTATCTGAACGAAAAATTTTCCAACAAAATCAAAAACAAGATCGCCAACACCTTGGGGGCGCGCTTTTTTGACCAAATGATCGCCAAGGGACAACTGGTCATCAAGGAGGTTCGGGGCATCGAAAATTTTGCCGCCGTCCAAGGGGGGCGGATCGTCACCTGCAACCATTTCAGCGTGGGGGATAACTACGCCGTCTGGGTGGCGTTGCGGGATTATATGGACGGAAAAATGCTCTATAAGGTGATTCGGGAGGGGAATTACACCAATCCTCCCAAGCCCTTCGGGTTGTTTATGCGCCATTGCAACACCCTGCCTCTTTCCAGCCGAAAGGCTACCATGATCAAATTCATGAAGGCCTTTGCGGAGCTGATGAAGCGGGGGGAGACGGTTCTGATTTACCCGGAGCAGGGGATGTGGTGGAATTACCGCAAGCCCCGTCCCATGCAGGACGGCGCTTTTTCTCTTGCCATCCGAAACAAGGTGCCCGTGGTGCCCGTCTTCATCACCATGGAGGACGGGGACGTTTTGGACGGGGACGGCTTTTTCGTGCAGGAGTATACCCTTCATATTCTGCCCGCCATCTATCCCGACGAGAGCCTTTCTTACGTGCAGGCAAAGGAAGATATGAAAAACAAAAATTACGAGGCCTGGGTAAAGGTCTACGAAGAATTTTACCAAAAGCCTCTGAAGTACGGTGAAGTATGAAATTATATCTCTCCGTCATCGGCGTTGCCATGGCGATGATTTCCGCGGGGAATATTCTGCTGCACACGGCAACGTGGTATAACGTGATCGTGGCCGTCGTTTTGTGCACGGCGGCGCAATTTGCTCTGGACGGACTTGTGGCCATCGTGATCAACAAACTGCCCGACCGATGGTTCGGGGTGGAAAATCCTCTGTACCGTGTTTCGGAGCGGGAACAGGGGTGGTATAAAAAATGGAAGGTACGCAAGTGGAAGGATCGGGTTTGGGAGCTGGGCGGCCTTGGGGGCTTCAGCAAAAAGAATCTTCTGGACCCAAACAGCCCGGAGTATATCGAAAAATTCATTATTGAATGCAACAAAGGTGTGTTGACCCACCGTCTGGCCTATCCTGTAGGGTTTCTTCCCATGCTTTTTCTTCCCCACCCGTATGCCGTTTCTGTTGCTCTCCCCGTGGCGACGGTAAATCTGTTTCTGAATATTCTTCCTACGGTAGTTCTGCGGCACAACACCCCAAAACTGAAGATGGTTCTGAAGCGTATGCTTCGCAATCAATGATCCAAAAAAGCCTTGCGGCAAAAACCGCAAGGCTTGATTTTTATTTTGCCAGAGGGATGACGAGGGGCTTGAGCTTGTAGGCAGCGTCGGGGAGATAATCCTTGACTCCCGCCTTGGTGCCGAAGTTCTGCATGGACAGAACCACCCGGTCCTCGTAGACCTGTACGGCGCATCCCTGGAAGAAGGGCACCTCCAGGTGGGTGAGCCAGGAGGGCTTTTTGCGGCCGTCGTTGGCGAAATAATGATTGTAATAGAAGGACATACTGCCTCCGTAGTTGTGGCGGTAGCCCATGGAAAGCACCACGTCGGAGCAGAAGCGTCCCCGTTCAAAGGCGTCCTGCAATTCCAACACGGTTTTTCCGTCCTTTTGCGTTACGTTGATGGCCACGGGGGAGTTCCCCTGCATCTTTTCCGCCGTGCGACGGAAGACGGGGTGATGGTCCCCGCCGTGGGTATGTCCGCAGAAGAAGAACAGATTGGGGAAGCGGTTCATGGCCTGCTCCATGGTTTGGAACGCCCCGTAATTGGAGGGTACGCATCCTTCGGTGTTGTTGTAATAGCCGGGGATGAAGGGGAAATGGGAGGTGACGAAAATCACCGCTTTGTCTCCCTGCTCCTTTTCGATTTCCGCCAAACGGTCGCAGAGCCATTCCGCCTGCTGTTGGGTGTGGGCAGGCTGGGGACGTTCGGGGGTGGAGCGGCCCGGAATAAGGGGATAAACGGGGTTGTTCAGCATCAGGAAGGGGTAGCCGTTGACCCGATATTCGTAGCACAACAGAAATTCGTCGCTGCCCAGCCCCACCTGCACCTTTTCCGTCAGGGGGTGGAGGATGTCTCGGGGCAGAAGGTCGGTATAATACCCGGAGTTGTAGGTTTTTCCTTCGGGCTGACGGTCTCCGCACTGGGATTCGTGATTTCCCGTCAGATAGAAGATGTTTTTGGCTTTTGCGGGATCGCGGAAGGATTTTTTCAAGGCCTCGTTCAGCAGATTGCGGGTGCGGAGCCACCGATCGTAGGGCCATTTCCCTTGCATCGCACCGCCGCGGGGATAGGCGCTTCCGCTTCCGTTGTCGGAAATGTTGTCGCCGCACATGATCACCGCGTCCAGATCAAAGCGTTTTGCGTAGCCTTTTGCGGTTTGGATGGCGGATTTACGCAGATAGGGGCGGAAAAGCTGGATGCCGTAGTCCACGTGGATGTCTGCGAAGGTGCCTGCGGTCAGCAGGGGCTTGTTCTCGGTTTTTGCGGGGATTTTTTCCGCCCGCTTCAGGCAGGCAAAGGAGGTAGAGGAATCGCTTTCCCCCGAGGTGAAGACCAGAGTGCTTGCCGTTTCGGGGCGTCCCGCGCAACGCAGATAGTGGCGGGTTCCCTTTTTGTCGCAGCGGGAGAAGCGGAGGAAGGCTCCGTTTTCCGTCCGGTCCAGCACCTGCTTTTTGCGGGAAAAACGGGCTCCGTGTTCGTCGATGGTGACGTATTTTTTCGCCGTTACCGACCAAAGGGAGACCTTGCCGTCTCCTTCGTCGGTGACAATCCAATAAAGATCCTTGTCGTTCTGCTTTTTCCGCAGGGTCTCTTCCCGAAAGAGGAAGGCTTCCAGCCCGTCCCGGGAGATTTTCCCCCGCAGGGCGTAATCGTCGGGCTTGACGGCTCCTTTTGCCATAAGGCTTGCCATCACAAGCAGGCAGGGCTCCCCCGATTGATAGGGCACGTGGCGGTAACGCAGAAGCTCGGTTTGGGGGAATCGGTGATTCAGTTCCATGATCAATTTTACCTTTCGATCAGTCTTTTCTCAGGGGGAGAACCAGGGGTTTGAGGGTGTAGGTGCTGTTGGGAACGTGGTCGGAAAGCCCCTTCTTCGTGCCCAGATTCTGCATGGTCAGCACCACCCGATCTTCGTAGACCTCCGCAACGCAGCCCTGGAAGAAGGGAACCTCCACTTCCGAAAGCCAGGAGTTCACGTTTTTGCCGTCGTTGGCAAAATAGGTGGTCTTGAAGTAGGCAAGGCTTCCTGCAAATTCATGCCAGAAGCCGGTGCCCACGATCAGATCGGAGCGGAAATAGGCGCGGTACAGATCGTCGTTTGCGTTCACGCAGTTCTTTTCTGCGTTCCAGCGAATATCCACCTTGGAGTTGCCGTTGCTGTTTTCCCCCGTTTCGGTCCGATTGATCCAGCCGTCGCCGCCGTGCACGTGACCGTAGAAGAAGATCAGATTGGGATAACGGTTGAGCAGGGAGTACATCTTATAGAAGGCTTCGCGGTTATCGGGACCGTCCTTTTCCGGACCGAAGGACCACTCGTAGAAGGGATAGTGGGAGGAGACGAAGATCACTGCGTCCTTGCCCCGTTCCTTTTCAATGATGCTCAGCCGTTCTTCCAGCCAGTCTGCCTGCTCCATGGTGTGGGCGGGGGCAAAGCGGTCGGGGTGAGGCGCCTTGGGCTTCAGGGGGTAACGGGGGGTGCAGAGCACCAGGAAGGGATAGCCGTTGACCCGCTTTTCGTAGCAGAGGATATGTTCGTCGTTGCCTACGTCAACCCCCTCTTCCGCCTTGGCGGAAAGTACGGAGGTGAGATCCTTTGGCAGATATGCGGAATAGTCTCCCGAATTGAAGTGCTGTCCTTCGGGCTGGCGGTCACCCACCTGGGTATCGTGGTTGCCCGTCATCCACAGAATGTTGTCGGCCTTGGCGGGATCACGGAAGGATTTCTGCACCGTTTCGTGCATCCGCTTCTGGGTCTTCAGGAATTTTTCACGGGGCCATTTTCCCTGCATGGCGCCGCCGTATTTGTAGCCGCCGCTTCCGTTGTCGGAAATGTTGTCCCCGCAGGTGACCATCACGTCCAGATCGTACCGATTGCGGTAAGCACGGGCGGAGGCGGGGATGGATTTGCGCAGATAGGGGCGGAACAACTGCAGACCGTAGTCCACGTGGGGATCGGAGATGGTGCCCACCGTCAGCAGGGGCTTGCCTGCGGGCTTGGCGGGAATGCCCCGCATCCGTTCCACCAAAGCGAAGGTGACGTAATGCTTTTCCCGCGCGGAGGAGAAGATCATGCCGTCAGCGGATTCTGCGTGACCGCAGGCCTTCAGATAGAAGGTCTCTCCGTTGATTTCGCAGGAGAAGCGATAAAAATCGCCGTCCTTTTCAATCTTAAACAGTTGCTTGTTCTTGGAAAGGCGCGCCCCTTCTCCGTCCATGTTCAGATATTTTCCCTTGGCGGGAGAGTACAGGGAAACGGTGCCCTTTTCTTCGTCGGTGACCGTCCAGTACAGGTCCCGATCGGTCTTTTTCTTCCGAAGGCAGCTCTCCTTGAAGAGATATCCTTCCAGCCCGTCGCGGCTGTGGTTTGCCCGCAGGGCGAAGTCTTCGTCCCGAGTCTGTCCGTGGCCGAGGCCTTTCATGCTGCAGGTCACGATGAGATAATCCTTGCCCGAAATATAGGCGGGAACGTGACGGTATTTCAACAGCTCGTCTTTGGGAAAACGGTAGGTTTGTTCCATAACAAGGTCCTCTCTTTTCATCTTTTTTTCAAAGGATAAATCATGGGTTTTAGCTTGTAGGTTCCGCCGCGGATGAGGGCGGTTCCTTCTTTTGTTCCGAAATTTTCCATGGTCAGCACCACCCGATCCTCGTATACCTCCACCGCAAGTCCCTGGGCGAAGGGCACTTCAAGATCGGTCAGCCCCGAGCGGAAGCGTTTGCCGTCGTTTTGGAAATAGCTCGTTTCAAAATAGGCAAGGCTTCCCGCAAAGACGCTTTGGAAACCTTCTCCGAGGATCAGATCCGAGCGGAAATTCCCCCGATCGGGCGAATCGTTGCAGATCAACTCTCCCCCCTCCGACAGATTCATCTCCACCGTCCCGTGGGATTGCATACATTCCGCGGAATTGCGGTGGGTGATCCAATCGTCGGTGCCGTGCACGTGGCCGTAGCACCAGAACAGATTGGGGAAGCGGTTCAGGATCTTGTCCATCTTCACGTAAGCGTCCAGATTGGAGGGACAGTTGGGATTATAGCTGATAAAACTGCCCCGATGGAAGGGATAATGAGACAGCACGAAGACCACCGCGTTTTTGCCCTGCTCCCCTTCGATCTCCGTCAGCCGCGCCTCCAGCCAGTCCGCCTGCTCCAAGGTATGTCCCGGAGCGGGTCTGTGGGGATCGGGCACGTGGGGATTGTGGGGGGCAAAGGGATACAGCGGCGTGTTCAGCATCAGGAAGGGAATTCCTTTGACCCGATACTCGTAGCACAACAACTCCTCCTGCACGCCCACGTCCATGGGCGCGGGACGAAAGAGGGGGTGGCGCAGATCTTGGGGCAAAAGATGGGTCCAATCGTTGGAATTGAAGCGCTTTCCTTCGGGTTGGCGGTCGCCCACCTGACAGTCGTGATTCCCCGAGATCCAAAAGATATTTTTTCGGCTTTCGGGGTCGCGGAAGGATCGTTCCAGGGTCTTTTGCATCAATTCCTGGATCTTCCGAAATTTTTCCCGCGAAAATTTCCCCTGCAACACGCCCCGATTGTAAAGGGGATGGCTTCCGTTGTCGGAAATGGTGTCTCCGCAGGTGATCAAGGCGTCCAGATCGTAGCGTCGGCGGTAGGCGTCTGCCGCCCGAAAGACCGCTTTGCGCAGATAGGGGGCTTTGCATTGTACGCCGTAGTCGATATGTACGTCGGATACGGAGCCTGCCGTCAGCCGTTTTGCCCCCACGGGCTTTGCGGGGATGCCGCGGACCCGTTCGAGAAATGCGAAAGAGACGGTGTTGGCGGCGGTGGCGGAGGTGAAGACGTAGCCGAAGGGCGTGTCGTCCCGTGCCACGCAGCGCAGGAAGAGATTTTCGGCACAGATCTGATAGACCGAGCCGTTTTTCTTCAGGGTCAAGGGCTGCTTTTTGCGGGAAAGGCGGGCGCCCTGTCCGTCCAGGTTCAGATATTTCTTTGCGGAGGGGGCGTACAGAAAGAACGCACCGTCGTCGGCGGGCTCCGTCGTCCAGTACAGGTCTCGGTCCGTGCGCAGCTTGCGTAGGGGCTCCTCGTCAAAGAGGATCGCCTCCAGCCCGTCACGGGAGGCCTTGGCGCGCAAGGCGTAGTCCTTATAACGAAGCCCCGTGCGGTTCTGTACCGTGCCCATGGCCAGCAGATAGGATTTCCCCGCTTCGGGGAAGGAGACCTGCCGATAGCGGAGCAATTCATTCTTGGGAAAAGGGGTAGATCGACTCATAATCGAACCGTCCTTCGTTTATTTGACCAGGGGGCAGACCAGCGGCTTGAGCTGATAGGTGGCGTTGGGCAGATAGTCCAGAACGCCCTTCTTGGTGCCGAAGTTCTGCATGGTCAGCACCACCCGATCCTCGTATACCTCAATGACCAGACCCTGATAGAAGGGGCAGACCACGGCGGAGAGGGTGGAGTTTTTCTTCTTTCCGTCGGTTTCGAAATAGGGATTCTGGAAGAAGCCCAGGCTTCCGCCGTAGATGTGGTGGAACCCTTCGGTCAGCACCACGTCGGAGCGGAATTTTTCCTTTTCACTGCTTTCCTGGGAGACCAGATCCAAAAATTCTCCGTTGTCCTCCAGAGAGAGCTCCACGGGGGAGAGATGTCCCATGGTTTCCGCCGTGTGGGTCATGGTGATCCAGTTGGTGCCCCCGTGTACGTGTCCGTAAACGTAGAACAGGTTGGGGAAGCGCATCATGGCCCGATTCATCTTCAGGAAGGATTCCATGTTGGGATGTCCCACCCCGTAGGTGGCGGAAAATTCGCCTCGGTTGAAGGGGAAGTGGGAGGAAACGAAGACCACGGCCTTGTTGCCCAGTTCCTTTTCGATGTCCGCAAGACGGGCTTCCAGCCATTCGGCCTGCTCCAGGGTGTGCCCGGGCTCACTGCGTTCGGGGAACTTCCATTTGATGAAGGGATAGGCGGGATCGTTGAGGACGAGGAAGTGAATATCCCCGATGCGGTACTGATAGCACAGCAGGTTGTCCGCGGGACCCAGATCCACATCCATTTTCTGATAGATTTTATGGGTTACGCCTTCGGGAAGAAGGTCGGTGTAATAGGCGGAGTTGAAGGATTGTCCTTCGGGCTGACGGTCCCCTGCCTGATATTCGTGGTTGCCCGTCAGATAAAGAATGTTGTCCGCCTTTTCGGGGTTGCGGAAGGAGCCCCGCAGAGCCTTGTTCAGACGGGTACGGGTGATCTGCCAGCGATCGTAGGGCCACTTGCCCTGAACGGCGCCGTTGTCGAAGTGGCTCCCGTTATCCGACATGTTGTCTCCGCACATAATCACCGCGTCCAGATCGTAGCGGTTGCGGTATCCGCGGGCGGTTTTCAGAATATTTCCGCGCAGAAAGGGGGCTTTCAGCTGCAGACCGTAGTCGATATGCATATCCGCGTAGGTTCCTGCGGTGAGGATGGGCTTGCCCTGAGGCTTGCGGGGCAGGTCTACCGTGGCGCGGCGAAAGAGACCGAAGGTGGTGTCTGCGGCTCTGTTTGCGGCGGTGAAGGTGACGCGACCCTCCACCTCATCCCGGAAGGATGCGTGGATAAACTGGGCTTTGCCCTCCTTGTCCCGCACGAAGAAGCGGTATTGGGTGCCGTTCTGCCGCAGGGTCAGAAGTTGTTTTTTGCGGCTCAGCCACAGACCCTGATCGTCCATGGTCAGATATTTGCGGGCCGTTTTGGACCAAAGGGAAACGAATCCGTCTCCTTCGTCGGTGATGGTCCAGTACAGATCTTTATCGGTTTTCTTTTTCCGCAGGTTGGCTTCGGTGAAGCGGAAGGCCTCCACTCCGTCCCGACAGGCCTTGGCCCGCAGGGCGTAGTCCCCCGCCTTATCCGTGCCGCCGGGATGAATGTTTGCCATCAGCAACACGTATTCCTCCCCCGATTGATATTCGGGCACGTGGCGGTAGCGCAACCATTGGTTTTTGGGAAAACGGTAAGTTTTTTCCATAACGCATATCTCCTCTGTTTCAGCGTTGTATTCTGCCTTCAATATAGCATATTTTGCGGCTTTTTTCAAGGGAAAGAGGAAATATGTTACAAAAAATTACTGCCCCAAAGGGGCAGTAAAGATTTTAGAGAACTATTGCGCCAATTCGCCGCCCAGAAGCAGGATCCCCAGATTGTCCCGATAGATTTCGTTGAATTGGGAAATGGGCAGGGGATTCTGTCCCTTTCCGCACTCAATGGTGTAGCCGGGGCGGTTCCATTGTTGGATAAACCAATCCTTGTATCCCGCAAAGCCCGAGGCGTAGGGCGTTTCTTCCACGGCGTATCCGCTGGCTTCTCCCATGCGCAGGGCAATGGCGCGGGAATTCTTCGGTTCGTAGTCCAGATATTTCCAGAAGATCAGTTCCCCTTGGGTATGATAAGCCAGAATCAGACGGAAATCCTTCTGCTCGGTGAATTCCGCCATGGCCTGACTTTCCGGCTCGGAAAGAGGGGAGGTCCCCACGAAATCCCGCGGACCGGGACGGGTGAATCCCTGCTCGAATTTGATCCGACGCGCCTCTTCCCAACCTGCGGGGTAGTTCAGGTTCAGATCCGTGCCCACGATGTTGGCCTTCCAGCCCTCGGGGAAGGGCAGATTGGTGTTCAGCGAGCGGGCGGCGATATATTCCTTCGACCCCGGTCCGTACCGTCCCGTCACCAGATCCACCCCGTCGGGGTTGACCATGGGAACGATATAAAATTCCGTCCGTTGCCAAAGGTCCCGCACGTTGCTTTCTCCCAGAGAAAGGCCCAACGCGTAGGCGCGGCACATCTGCTCGGTGAATTTCATCAAGACGGGGGTCGTGATCCATTCGTTGGCGTGATGGGATGCGTTGTAGCCTACGCGGATCGAACCCTCCCCAAAGGCCAGATAGGGGATGTTCTGCCCGTTGATGCTCTTTCCGATGCTTCCTTCCCGTAGGAAGGGGTAGCGTTTTTTCAGTCCCGCGATATTTTTACGCAGGATTTCCGAGGTGTAGGGCAGGTTGGTGAGGACCACGGGATCCCGCAGGGGAATGACGATCTCCTGTCCCACCTGCAGGTTTTCCGGGTTCGCATCGGGGTTGGCGACTTCGATGGCGGAAACGGTGGTGTTGTACCGTCTTGCCAAAGAAAAGAAGGTATCTCCCCGTTGCACTCTGCGGGTCACGTAGCCCATAATATAGGGATCCAGCGCTCCCCATGTTCTCGGTCCCGCAATGCCGTCTGCCGTCAGTCCCGCCGCCCGCTGAAAGCGGATCAGCCCGTTTTCCGTGCGGCTTCCGAAGACCCCGTCCACGGGACCTGCGTTGAACCCGATGCGGTTCAGAATCGATTGCAACAAGGCCACGTCGGGGCCTCGGGAGTTGCGTCGTACCGTTTCCATAAAAATCCCTCCAAAAATACAGATTATTACAGAATATGCTGCGGGACGGGCGGTGTAGAAGGGGAGAAGAGACAGAAAAACGCCCCGACACGGATTTCGTATCGGGGCAGGATTTTTATGGACTTATTACAGTGCGCGAATGGAGTCTACGGGTTTCTTCTTGGCCGCGTGGTACACGGGCAGGAAGGTGGCGACGAGGGCCGTCAGCAGGGCAATGCCCACCAAAATCCCGAAGGAGGCCGCGCCGAAGACGAAGAGCGACGCGCCCAGACTTGCGGCCACGAAGGTGTTCAGAAGACCGCAGACGACAATGCTTGCCACCGTGGCCAGAGCCGTGCAGAGGGCGGCGATGAAGAAGGATTCGGAGAAGAAGATCTTAAACACGTCCGCACTGCGGGCACCCACGGCGCGCAGGATCCCGATCTCCCGTCTCTTCTGGGACACGGAAACGGAGATGAAGTTGGAGAACAAAAGAATCGCAAAGGCGGCGAAAACCAGGCCTACGTACAGGAAGACCGTGGAAAGCTCCTTGACCATTCCGTCCACGTTGCGGAGGGTGTAGATGAAGTTTCCTACCAACTGCAGACGGCTGTGGGTTTCGTCCAGGGCCTCGTTGCTGTATACGTCCCAATAGCGGTCCGCTGCTTCTTCGGAATGAGCGTAGTCGAGATAGAGGGTTTCGTAGATGCCGTCGGAGGAAGGAACGTAGTCGGTGGAAAATTCCGTATAATAGGTCAGGAACTCCTTCTGGGTGGTCCACAGACGGTTAAAGTCGGTCTCGTTGAGAAGGGCGCTCCCAAGTCCGTAGTTGCCGCTTTCCGTAAGATAGACCGAAACTACGTCGAATTCAGCCGGGTCGCCTACGGAAATCTGATTTCCGTGGTCGAAGACCTTCAAGCCCACGGTGAGGGGAACTCCTTCCTTCTGAAGGGCGCCCGTCAACTCCAGGATCAGGTCTTTGCGCTCTTTTTCGGTGAGGGGCGTGGGTTCCACGTTGCCGTCTTCCCCGATCTTATCGTAATAAACGCCCGATTGAAGGGCGTCAGCCTTCGAGGCAAGGGAGAAATAGTCGTCTGCAGACGCGCTTCCCTCAAATTGGTCCTGCGCGTTCGCTTTTTGTCGGAAATATTCCGAAAGAATCTGTCCGAGGGCCTTATCGGAGAGGCAGACCTCTCCCACGTTGGGGAAGGTGGCGGCCCCCGCAAGGGAGACGACGTCCTCTTCCGCGCAGGAAAGGTGGTTCTTCGTCAGATATTGCAGGTTGCTCCAGTCGGGGAATTGATACTGTCCGTCCTGCTTGAGGGCGGCGACGGCGGAGGTGTAGTTGTGAACCCCTTCGGTATAGGATCCCTGCAGGTTGGAGATTTCCTCCAGCTGTTCGGGGCAAACGAAGGCGACCAAGTGCAGGCCGTCCTGCAGGTATTCCAGAAAATCCCGCCCGTCGGCGTGGTTCTGATCCTGTACGGTTTTCAGCGTTTCGTATTTTGCGGGGATTTCACCGCTGTCGAAGATGCCCGTTACGGTAAAGGACATCCCGTTGAGCATAATGGATTTTCCGATGATCTCCTCGGGGGTCGACAGGGTCATGGAGGTTCCGTCGCTGCCGTAGGGCTTGCAGGCCACCAGCATTTCTGCCGTATAGGAGGAAATGAGAATTTCGTTCTTCTTCGCGGGATAGGTTCCGCGGATGCCGTTACGCAGACCGTGCCCCTCGTCCAGAACGCCGACGGTGTTCAAGGTGTTGTTCCAATAGACCGATTCGGAGGGGCGGGTGTTGAGACTGCTCATCATGGAGATGCCGCCGAAAACATCGGTATCCCATTCCGCTGCAAGGGCTTTCAATTCGGCTTCGGAGAAGTTTGCCCGATAAAAGTTTTCGGATTCTCCGTCCTTCTGGCCGTTGTTGTACCAGATTACGGTGGCGGGGTATTCCCGTTGCAGCTGCATCAGCGTCACGTTACTGTCGGAAAGGGTCTGCTTGAAGGTTGCTTCGCTGTCGTAGAAGTTCAGGGTGGACAAAAGTCCGAACAGACCGAAGGCAATCGTACACAAAAGCACGGTGAACAGCAGGCGGACGGGCTTGCTCCGCAGGCTGGACGCCCCGATCTTGACCGCGTGGCGCAGAGGAAGCTTGGAGCGGATAAAGCGGCCGTCCTCGGGCTTATACGCCTTCTGCTCCGTGGCTTTCGTGTCGCGGAAAACCTCTTTTTCCCCTTTATCGTTGATGCGGCTGACCTTCTTGAAGGACTTGACGTCCGTCTCTCCCGTGGCGATGAGGGCGGTTTCGTCCGATTGCTTGAGGAAGGCTTTGATCTTCTCAAAATCCCCCTCCGAAAGGTCCTTGCCCCGCTTGATGCACAGAACGCCCCCTACGGCGGTGACGTTTTCCGAAACGGTCTGTTGGGGAAGATTGGTTTTGGATACGTCGGAGAGGATTTTCCCGTCCTTCAGCTCAATGATCCGATCCCCGTACTGCTCCGCAAAATCCCGATCGTGGGATACGATGATGACCAGCTTATCCCGGGAGAGCTTTTTCAGCGTGTCGAAAACCTGCTTGCCCGTGTTGGAGTCGAGGGCTCCCGTGGGCTCGTCGGCCATGATGATCTCGGGATTTTTGATCAGCGCGCGGGCGATGGCGATGCGCTGTTTTTGACCGCCCGAAAGAGTGTTGGGCTTGCGTTTTGCAAAGCCTCCCAGATCCACCTGCTCCAGCAGAGCGCGGATGGCTTCTTTGTCCTTGCTCTTTCCCTGCAATTCGGGGGCAAGGGCGATGTTGTCCTCCACGGAAAATTCGTTGAGGATGTTATATTCCTGGAAAATAAACCCGATAAAGGTGTTGCGGTAACTGTCAAAATCGCTCTGGGAGAAGTCCTTGCTGCTCCGTCCCTTGACGATGATTTCCCCTTCCGTGGGGGTGTCCAGTCCGCCGCAGACGTTCAGCAGGGTGGATTTCCCGCTTCCCGATTTACCCAGCAGAAAGACCATCCCTTTTTCGGGGAAGGTCAGGCTGACCCCGTCCAGCGCGTGGACGTCGGTTCCGTTTTTGGTTTTGTAGATTTTTTTCAGATTGCGTACTTCTAACATGACAGGCCTCCTCTTGGGTTTGTTGCTTCACAGAGAAGTCTTTTTTTCATTATATCACGGTTTTTTATTTTTTGTCAAGAGGCGAGAAAGATTTTTTATATACTTTTAAAAAAACCGACACGGTTTTTTCCGTGTCGGTTGTTCGGTTTAAGTACGTTCCCCTACGGTTTGGTTTTTCGCATCCTGCCGTTGCTTTTTGGTCAAGGCGTAGATCAGCAGACAGACCCCCAGGCAGATGGCGAGGAAGACCACGTACACCAGCGCCTGCACAAGAGGGTAAATTTCGAAGGAGCCGAAGCGGATCACCCAGTTGTCGAACAGCGGATCGGTGAATCCCACCAGCCCGCGGGCAATATCCTTGTCAAACATGTAAAGATGGTTGCAGTAGAAGAAGGATTGGAAGGGCTCTCCTTCAAAGAGGCGGTAAAGTCCGTTGGAGACCGTTCCCAGGAGGAAAATGCCCACGTAATAGATGGAAAATCCGATGGTGGTGTTCTTCAGCAGTTTCATGTCGATGGGCTTGAAGATCCGCAGGGCGAGGCACAGAATGGGAATGAGGAACACCTTCGTATGCTCCACCACGAAATGCACCGTCCACAGATAGGAAAGCTGGGAAACGGCGGGGGTAATGTCCAGCACCAAAAAGGCGATTACGGCACCCACCACGTTGACGATGAGGGTGAAATGGAAGAGATTCTCGCTCTTCTTCAGCAGCATAAACAGGGCGAAATAGGAGCCCAGATTGCAGAGCTGCAGAGGAAGCTTCATAATGTTCAGCTCGCTGGAGGCGGTGAACATCTGGGTAAACTGCATCATCAGCGCCCACGCGAGAGCCAGCACCAGCAGATACCGCACCTCGTAGGATTTGTTGCGGAAGCCGAAATAAAGCACCACCGCCAGCAGGGGAATGCTGACAAGCCAGGTCAGATGAACGGGGGAGAAGTGGAGCATTTTCAGCCCTTCGGTGATCCCGAACAGATGCTGGGGAACGAAAATGGGCAGGGAAATATAGATCAGCCCCAGCAGAATGGGGATCAGATTTTTGATTTCCCCCTTTTGAAGGGTAAGCCGCGTGCGGTTGCGGCAGGTCAGCAGAATCAGTGCCGTCAACTGGCAAAGGCAGAGAAGGCCGAAGAAGATCGCACGGAAGGTTTCGTCCAAAAAGAAATCCTTCGTCTCTTGGGAAAACAGGGTCACCGTCCGCAGACCCGTGTGGCTGACGGCGGTGTAATATTCGATGTATTGGAAATAGCACGCCACGTTCAGCAACGCCACGGGCAGGCAAAACCAGCTTGCGATTTTTTCGAAATACTTATTTTTTTGGAACACGGCGATGGGCAGCACCGTAAAACTGACCGTATTAAGCCACCGAAGGACCGCGTGCAGTTCATTCCCGGACATGGTGTCAAGGGCGTCCTGTTTGTGGGCGCCAGCAAAGACATCCGGCAGAAAAACGTTCAGCAGGGAGAGCACAACGAAACTGACGGTAAAAATTTTAACGATACGGTCCCGTGCCCCTTCCCCTTTCTTTTTCGACCAAAAAAGAAGGAAAAGCACGAGGGCGGCAAGGACGGGGAAAAACAGAGCGTAAAACATCGGATCTTCGCGCCTTTCGTCGGATTGGATTACATTGCCAGTTTATCACACTTTGCGGGCAAAGTCAAGAGAATCGCCCGAATTGTAAGAAAACCTTAAGGTTCTCCGCATAGAAAACAGAGCGGTCGGACGGCCCCGATCGCTCTGATTTTTGTGTCTGTTATTCTTTTTTATTTTTTCTTTTGATCAACCAATCGGCCAGTAAGATTACGGAAAAACAGCCGACGGAGCATAGAAATCCGTATAAAAACACAAAGGTTTCTCCCAGCGGAATCCATGCGTCTTTCTTTTCCAGCCAAAGGGCCGTGTTTTGCGGATCCGTGGCCATCATCCCTTTGTAATGGCCCTGCATGATGCTGCTGAAAAGCGGGGCCCCTACCGTAAGGAAGAGAAAAAGGAGGCACAACGCCCCGGCAAGATATTTCGCGGTTTTCATGTGGAAAGGTCTCCTTTCAAGCAAGAAAAATCTTTGTTTTTTTACGTCAGACGCGCAGCCCGCAAAGGAGATAGAACGCCAACGGAAAAAGGCACGTGATCCACTGAATCGCACAGGTAATGCCGGGTCTTTTGTGGTGTTTGTATGATTTCACTTCAAACAGAACGAAGGCTCGCCCAAATTCTTCCAGATTGAATTCACACATGGCCTTGAAAATGCAAGCCGTCTCGATGAGCCCCAGAGCAATGCCCATAACCAAAGTGGGAGTTTTCATCCACGGGATCCAACAGAACAAAAAGACGAACAGAAAGGCTCCAAAGCCGATTAAAAAAGCGTAATTTAAGTAATAAAGGCTGCCGAGATCTTTTTGTTGATGCAGTTGTTGATACAGCCAATAATTCGCCGCACCTTTTTTGTTTTTTCGCTGATAGGTTTTGCTCATTTTCCGTGCGGTACAATACGCCGAAACGCCGCCTCGGAAGTAAAAGTAAGCGAACGACCCATAAAAACAAACAAGAAGTTAATTAAGAAAAAATCCACCGCGAATCTTCCTCCTTATTTATGGCAATAGAATTTTCCCGCCGTTTTATTCCTGCTTCTCCGAATCGACGGGTTTTTTTCTGTTTGCTCAAAGTTTTGATATATTACACAGAAACGGTTTTTGACAGAAAAAATTCTTATTCTAAAGATTCCAAAAAGGAGATGTCATAGGTACTGTTTTCGAAATTGTCGTATATGGAAAAGTTTTCATCCAGAAAATTCCGTTCAGACGGCGTGACGTTGTAAGCGGAATTTTTTTCAATATAGTCAAGTTCGCTCATCGTATAAACGAAAACCGCCGTGTTGTTCTTCTCGTCAAGCATTACGTATTCCAACACTTCCCATTTCTTGCCCACTTCCGTCCACTGCAGGATATACGTCGGGAATTCAAAATGAGTATCGTCGAAACGCGGCGCGATTTCGTTTCCGCCGTTTTGTAATTTGAAATTTTTCAGCCCGTCGGAAAAAGCCGTATATCTTTCTTCGTTTAAGTTGCACGTAAAATAGATCGCATATCCGTCCACGTCGAAACCGGGGGTCCAATGAAAATAAAATTCTTCCAGGGTTGAAGGGGTTTCTCGCGGAAAGAGAAGCAAATGGGAATTGTAAAGATACTCTCCGAACCCCAACAACGTGTCACGATCGGGAGAACCTTGTTTGTTCCATTCTTTTACGATGCCGTCATAGATGAATTGGTAGTCGGAAACCTCCGTACGTTCTTGCGAACAAGCGCAACCCGTGAAAAGAACGAAAACCGTTATGAACACTAAAAGAACTTTTTTCATACCTTTTCCTCCTTTTTCTTATTATACTACAAAACCGCCGTCGTGTCAATGATGCATCGCCTGCGGCGATATGATGCATTTGCTCCGCAAATATGATGTTGCTCCACTGCGTTCCGCAATGATGCGATGTTTGCCTTAAAATGTGGCGAAGCCACGCATCATTCGCAAAGCGAACATCATCAGGCGGAGCCAACATCATTTGCCGTAGGCAAACATCATTCAAAAAACGCACCTTTGTCGGTAGGCAAAAGTGCGTTTTTTGTTGCCTTAAATGAGTGAAAAGGTCAAAAATCGAGGTAAAAGCGAAGAAAAGGTCAACTTTTTTCTGCGCAATATCGTTTTTCAAACTCTTTCGCAACGGATTTTATGGAAAAATCAATTCTACTATCGCAAAAACGTTTAATATGTTCGGGTATTTTTTTATAATAAGCCTCGGCAATCCCGCCGGCTATGCACGCTTGTGTATCTGCATCACCGCCGAGAGAGATTGCATTTCTGATTGCGCTTTCATAATTTGTCGATTCCAAAAATGCAATAATAGCAGGTGGAACGCTATACGATGTACGGCTATCAAAGACGTGCGTTTCTTTGATGGCAGAAAGTGGCGTTGAGAGCTTATATTTGAACGTTTTTTCTAAATACGCTTTAATTTGTTCTTTATCTGCGCCGCTTCGTGCCAAAAAGATTGATGCGGCAACCGCTTGCGCTCCGACGATTGCCTCGCGGTGATTGTGGGTAGAAAGACAGCTTGCTTTCGCTTGCAAGAGAGTTTGTTCTAACGAAGCATACGCATACCCGATTGGGATAACGCGCATGGAGGCACCGTTTGCATAACTGTGTCCGTTTCTTGCATATGGATCTTTCGCCCAAACAGCAAACATATTTCCAAATCCGGCATGTGGGTGATACGAATAATATTGACGGTATTGTGAAGCGTATTCTTTTGCGCGAGCGCGAAGGGTCCATTTGGATATTTCGGATGGATTATTGAGAATTGCTTTGCAGACCGCCGCAATCAATACGCTATCATCTGTAAAGTAGCTGTCTTGGTTAAATTCAAAATTGTAATCCTTTGTACAATGAACCTCATAATATGAACCGATTACATCTCCGTATATTGCCCCAAACATTGCCTCACCGCCTTTTTCTTATTATACCACAAAACTGCCGTCGTGTCAATGATGCATCGCCTGCGGCGATATGATATTTTTCGCTTTGCAAATATGATGTCGCTCCACTTCGTTTCGCAATGATGCGATGTTTGCCAATGTGCCGTCAGGCACACCTCATTAGGCGAAGCCGTCATCATTGGCGGAGCCAACATCATTTGCCGTAGGCAAACATCATTCAAAAAACGCACCTTTGTCGGTAGACAAAAGTGCGTTTTTTGTTGGCGGAGAGTGTGGGATTCGAACCCACGTGAGATTGCTCTCAAACGGTTTTCAAGACCGCCTCGTTATGACCGCTTCGATAACTCTCCAAATATTGATTTCAAGAAATGCGTTTGCGTGCCCTCTTGCGGTGCCCGAAAAAATCGTCGCATCCGTTGGTGCTTGATTTTTTCGACCGCTGCGCCACGAAATCCTCGCTTCATCCGCCCCCGGCGGCGCGTCGGCTTTCGTGCCCCGTGTGGGGGCTTGCTTATTGTATCATATTTTTCGGGGATTGTCAAGACGTTTTTTCGTCAATGGCAACCTTTGCCGCAGGTGTGGCTGCCGCAATCGTGGTCGGAGCAATCGTGTCCTTCGCCGTGGTCGTGATGGGAGCAGGTTGCGTTGGGGTTGAAATTCAGGCTTCCTGCCAAAAAGGCCGCCGCCGCTTGGTCTGCGCTGCCCGAAACGCCGCCGAACACGCGGATTCCCACCTGCGCCAAGGCGTTTTTCGCTCCGCCGCCGATGCCGCCGCAGATCAGCACGTCCACCTTCAGGTCGGCCAGAAATCCTGCCAAAGCACCGTGGCCGCTGCCCAGGGTGTCCAGAACGGTTTCGGAGCGGATCTCTCCGTTTTCCGCCACGTAGATCTTGAATTTTTGACTGTGTCCGAAATGCTGAAAGACCAGTCCGTTTTCGTAGGGAATTGCCAGTTTCATAGGGTTTGCTCCTTCTTAAAAAATCGTGATGGTATCTCCGCCTGCCTTGTAAGAAAGAGCGGGGACCTGTTGCTTCATGAATTCGTATTGCGTTACGCCCGTGCAATGGAAGGTGAAATATTCCGTGCCGTATTCCCCCAGCCGTCGGGCGAGGGCGGCGAGGTCTTCGTTGAGGGGGAGTTTGGATATGTGAAATCCGCCGATCAACACCGTGGGGCGGAACCATTTCACCAGATTTTCCACGCCCTTGTGGGAGCATCCGCTGACGAGGATCTTTTTTTCGCCCTCTTGAATCAGCAAATACTGCTCGTGGGAAAAATCGTCTGCGATCTTCTCATTTCCCCGCAGGGTCTGCATCCCTTGGGTGCCGTGGGTGACGGGGGCGTTTTTATTGCAGGTATAAAGGGTCATGCCGTCTCCGAGAGAACATTCGTCTCCCGTGAGAATCAGGCGGGGATTTCCCTGCAGCGTGGGGTCCAGCCCGATGGACTTCCCCTTTTCGTTGAAATGGGGCTCAAAGGCGGTGGGGGTGATATATACGGGAGCGGTTTTGTTGTACGGCAGAAAGGCGGAAAGGCCGCCGCCGTGATCGTAATGTCCGTGGGAAAGGATGGCCGTATCCACCGTGGAAAGGTCGATCTTCAGCCGACGGGCGTTGCGTAAAAACAGATCCGACTGGCCCATATCGAACAAAATGCGGCGGGTGTGGGTTTCGATCAAAAGGGAAAGGCCGTGCTCCGCTTCCAGATCGGGGGTGCGGGCGGTGTTTTCCGCAAGGACGGTGATTTGGATCATTTTTATAAAAACCGCTTTTCGGGGAAATTGACCTTGGCGTCCCGCAGCGAATCGATGCGTTCCAGGGCGATGCCCGTGCCCTTGACCACGCAGCAGTCCGCGTCCTCCTGGGTGTGAACGGGGATGCCGATACGGGATGCGATCATCTGATCAAAGCCGTAGATCAATCCGCCGCCCCCCGTGAGATAAATGCCCGTTTCGGCGATGTCCGAAATCATTTCGGGGGCCGTGCGGGACAGAACGTCGTGCACCGCTTCCACGATGCTCTTGGCAGGCTCCAGCAGAGCCGACATAACCTCGGGGGAGGAAATGGTGATCTCCTTGGGCAATCCCGTGGTTACGCACCGTCCGCGAACGGTCATGGAAAGCTTTTCGGGTCTGGGGGAGAGACAGCCGATTTTGATTTTGATATCTTCTGCGGTGCGCTGACCGATGATCACGTTGTGCTCTCTGCGCACGTACCGCACGATGGCGTCGTCGAATTTGTCGCCCCCGCACTTGACCGATTCGGAGGTGACCACGTCGTTGAGGGAGATGACCGCTACGTCCGCCGTGCCGCCGCCGATGTCGATGACCATCACGCCGCGGGGCTTGGAAATGTCGATGCCTGCACCCAAAGCCGCCGCCATGGGTTCTTCAATCAGCTCCACCCAGCGGGCTCCTGCGTATCGGGTGGCGTCCCGCACCGCCCGTTCCTCCACCTCGTTGATGCGGGAGGGAACGCAGACGATGACGTTGGGCTTCACCAGAGAGCGGCCGTTGGCCTTGCGGATAAAATAACGCAGCATTTTTTCGGTGGTGTCGTAATCGGAGATGACCCCGTCCTGCAAGGGACGGAGGGTGACGATATTATCGGGGGTGCGGCCCAGCATATCCAAGGCCTCCTGCCCCACCTTCAGCACCCGACCCGTGTCACGGTCGAGAGAGACCACGGAGGGCTCCCGCAAAACGATGCCCTTCCCCTTGACGTAGATCAGCACCGTGGCGGTGCCCAGGTCAATGCCGATATCCTTCGTAAAAATTCCCATTGTCTTCCGTATCCTCCGATTTGCATGCGTAACGTTTGATGTGTGTCGTACCTTATATTATATACTATTTTCAACTCTTTGTCAAGCCCGCTTTTTTGGATTATATTCCCTCAAAATAAAAACAGCCGAAGCGTTTTTGCACTTCGGCCGTTTGCTTACAGAATAAAAGGGATTCATTCTCCCGCCCAAGCGGCGATGACCTCTCCGGTCTTACCGTTGACTGCAACCGAGAAGCATCCTCCGCAAATCAGCTCGTCCCCTTCACTTATGGTGGAATAATCAAAAATCCAGGTGTCGTCTTGCAGAAAATGGGTGACGCCGCTCAATTCTTTATCCCGATCCCGCCCGGAATTTTGAAGGTTGCGAAGGATGGTTTCTCCAAACTCAACGCCCTCTTGCCGCCCTTCGATCGGGCACGATTCGAGGGGGACGAAACTTGGATCAAGGGTGAATTGGAACTCCAGAGTATCCCAGTCTACGTCGTTTGTTTCCCGTTCAAGAAACGTGATCTTCCCGTCCGAAACGGGGGGCTCGGTGTTTTCGGGGTTTGTTTTCGTTTGTGTGTCGTCGGTGGGATTTTGCGTTTGTGCACAACCTACAAAGGCAAAGACGGTGACCAGGATCAGGAAAATGCCGAGAATTTTTTTCATAGAGAGCCCTCCTTTTTTGCAATTTTTGCGGGGACCAAAGCGGATGCCCGCAACGTTTCCTGAATACAGTATAACATACCGTCGAAACTTTGTCAAGGCGCGCCCGCTTTCTTTTATAAGGGCGCAAATTGATTTTTTTGTGAAACCCCTTGACAGGGGAGAGACAAAAGGGTATAATGAAGAAAAAAACCGAATTGAGGATACTGTTATGGAGTTTTTTCTCAATGAAATTCTGGAGGATCAGGCGGTTCGGGATCTGATGATTGCCGACCCCGAGGGGCTGAAGGAGCAGGCGAAAGCCCTTGCCGACCAATTTGCCCAAACGGGGGACTGTGAAGTGCCCGAGGGCGGGATGCTCCCCCTGTTCGTCTACGCCTACGCCCTGAACAACGCCCTTGCGTTGCACGAAAAACGGGGCATTCCCCACGAAATTTCCGTGGCGATTTTCAAGGACGTGAATCTTTGGATCGGAAACCATATTGTGCAGTTCGGCACCCCCGGAATCAAGGTGTTCAGCTGGCTGAAATTCCACCTGCGCGGAGAGTTGTATCGCCTGGGTCGGCTTCAGTTCCGCCCCGTCAAAACCAACCGTGCTCCCGAAGGAGAATGGGTTTTCGAGACCCACGTGCCTCAGGGGGAACCTCTGGACGAGCAGGCCTGCTTGGATTCCTTCGCCCGTGCCAAGCCCTTTTTTGCCCAATATTTCCCCGAAGTGGATGCGAAATATTTCGATTGCAATTCCTGGCTTTTGAACCCCAACCACGCCTACGTGATGGGGGAAAACTCCAACGTGGTCAAGTTTATGCGTCTGTGGGAGCTTCGTTCCATCAACTGCAAGGGCAAGAGCAGTGGTACTATCACCCGCGTGTTCGGCTTCGGCGCCACCCGGGAGGATCTGCCCAATCTGCCCGAAAAGACCACCATGCAGCGGAAGGTCAAGGCTTTTTTGCTGGCCGGTGGCGATCTGAGTGACACCTACGGGGTCCGTCGGGTTGACGAATCCCTTTAATACGAGAGGAGAAAATTTGTTATGGAAAGTATTCTTTACACCCCCATTGAAATCGGTCTGGAAAAGCCCGTGAAGATCCTGCAGGTCACCGACGTGCACCTGACCAAGACCAATGACCAGGACTCGGATTATCACAAGGATCTGCAGACCAAGCGTTTCGACACCTTCTACAAAGAAGGCGGCCAGCCCCCCAAGACCCCCTCGGAATATTTCGAAGAGGCCATCAAAATGGCGGAGGACATGGGTGCCCTTCTGATGATCACGGGAGACGTGATGGACATTCAGACCTACGGCAACATAGAGGAATTCCACCGCATCATCGACGGACATGACTGTATGTTCACCCCCGGCGGACACGAAATGCAGAAGCGTTGCGTGCGCACCATGGAAGAAGCCGACAACTATTGGGAAGCCTCCCGCAAGCGCTTGCAGGAAGCCTTCCCCGAATTTGACATGGACTTTTCTTCCCGCGTCATCGGCGGCGTGAATATCATCTGCGCCGACAACTCGTTGGATCATTACAACGCCAGAACCCTCAGCCTCTTTAAGGAAGAACTGAAGAAGGGCCTTCCCATCGTCCTCTTCTCCCACGATCCCATCGTCTGCGGTGCTCTGAACGTGTGGGAAGACGAAAAGATCCCCTATTTCACCGAAGAGGATTACAAGATCCGTCACGAAATGATCGATCTGATCAAATCCTCTCCCCTGGTCAAGGCCTATTTTGCAGGTCACTGGCACGCCCAGTACGATCAGGCCGTCCCCGACGCATCCTTCCGCTCCTACGCCACCCCCGGTCTGTTCAAGGGCGTTTGCCGTCTGATCGAGTTGAAGTGAGGTTGTGATGGAACAGGTTATCCACACCGTATTGGAGGTGGGCTTGGAAAAGCCCGTGAAGATTCTGCAGATCACCGACGTGCATCTCACCCAGACCGACCCGCGGGATTCGGCGGAGCAGCAGGCCCACATGGACAAACGGCGGGAGGTCTTCCGTCGGGAGTCGGGCTACGTGCCCCATACCCCCAACGAATATTTCGAAGAGGCCTTCGCCCTTGCGGAGGAGTTGGGCGCCTTCCCCGTGGTGACGGGGGACGTGATGGACGTGTACTGTCTGGGCAATCGGGACGAATTTCAGCGTATTGCCGCGGGAAAGGATTTTCTCTTTACCCCCGGAAGCCACGAGTTTGCGGAATTCTGCCGCGCCCCCGTTCCGGGACACCAAGAGCGCTACGCCCGCACCCGTCCCGAGGTAGAGGCCGCCTTCCCTCAATTCAACTTTACCTTTGATTCCCGTATCATCGGCGGGGTGAACGTGATCACCCTGGACAACAGCCGCGACTGGTTCCCCGAGGAGGTTCTCACGGGGCTGAAAGCCGAGGCGGAAAAGGGACTTCCCATGATTCTTTTCATGCACGATCCCCTCACCGACCACGGCCTTCTGCGGATTCGGGAGCCCCATCCCCTGACCCTGGAATCCGAAGAGGTCTACCGCATCAGCGACGAGGTTCTGGCCTTCATCGATTCCTGCCCCCTGGTCAAAGCCACCTTCGCGGGCCATTGGCACGGAGAGGCTCTGCATCACACCCCCGCAGGGGTCCCCGTCTACATCACCCCCGGCCTGTTCAAGGGCATTTGCCGCTTGATTGAGATTCGGTAAGCAAAACAAAACATCAAAGGCAGAGCAGTTTCTTGCTCTGCCTTTTTTGATATCCATCTGCAAAAGCCTACCTCCGCCCTCTGTGAAATCTGCACAAAACGGGTGGGTAAAATTTATGCAAGTTTACAAAATTATGCGTTCCCGTTGACAGAAATTGGGTTTTCATGATATAATAGAATTGTAAAAATATCGAAAGGCGGTGAGACCCATGGTGCATAGTATGGAAACAGAGGAAGAAATAACCGAATATTTTTGCTCCCGGAGCAGAAAGGACTACGCTTATGAAAAAATTATTGGCCCTTCTTCTTGCCCTGGCGTTGGTGGTCTCTTGCGCCGCGGTCTTTGCCGCATCGGAGGTTCCCGCCGATCCG
>JAGBIM010000032.1 GCA_017934975.1 Clostridia bacterium
CCTTCAAGGTACCGGCCTGAATGGTGCTGACACCGGTGGTGGCCGTGTCGGTGAACCACGCGTAGGTGGAGCCCACCAACATAGACACGCAGAGAACCAGCGCGAATACGCTGAGGATCAGTGCGCGTTTGGTGTTTTTCTTGTTCGTCATATTACCTATGACCTCCTTATGCTATTGTCGGCACAAGTGCGAACTGCACTCCGTCAGTGCCGACAAACGGAGGCAGTTTAGGTTGAGGAGACCCTTGCACAACACTTGTGCAATATAACCAATACAGGTAAAGGTGTACCCCCCCCCCGTTGTGCAGATTGCTATATGTTGATTTTTCACAAAGGTTTCCTCCTTCCTAATGGATTTTGGCTTTTGGGGATCCGGTCTTTCGCAAAGCCAACGAAAGACCATCTTCTCAGATAAGAAGCAATTTTACGGTTTCGCCGTCCTGAGGGGAGCGGAGAAGGGAAAAATTACGCACCGTAGGCGGTAAAGGGTTCCCATTCCACGAATTGGAAGGCCTCGGCAGCATAGGTGCCGGTGTTGGCGGTCTGAACCGCTTCGGCTTTCACGTTAATGTTAAAGCTTGCGGTATTTCCGGACAGGTCTTCAATCTGGAATTCACCGGGGATGGTCACTTCGGTGAAGAGTTGGACCTGATCGGTGTTGTTGCCGTCCTTCTTCTCCAGGACACGCTTCAGATAGTAGCAATAAGTGATGGTGTCTGCGTTCTGGTCTTCGTTGATGTTTGCGGCGTCCCACACGGAACCGTCCACGTTCAACCAGGTCCGAAGATCGGTGCTCAGGTTGTATTTGGCGCAGGCGGCCTGCAGGGCGGAAGCGTCGGTGAAGGTCACGTAAGCGCGGATGTACTGGTCGTAATTACCGGTATTTTCGACCGTAGGATCCTTCGCAAGCACGTCGCCGGGGGTCAGATCTGCATACTCCCGATGATCGGTCTTCGCGCCGCTTTCGTCCGTTTCCCAAAGCTCCATGGAGAAATCGGGGGTTCCGTCGCTGTCACTGTCGGTTACCTTGAAAACGTTTTCCACGGTGTCGGTATAATTGAACCACGCGAAGGTACCCGTGGAGATGATCGCGGCAAGGCAAAGGGCCAGAGCCATGACGAAAATCTTTTTCTTGATAAGTTTCATTCGTTTTTCCTCCTTTCTCAAGAAATTATTTCAAACTCCTGCTTGCCGGAATTCCTTTACACAAGTACAAGCACGAGATCAAAACCGAATTTACGCCTCCTCGGTGGGTTCCTTCTTTTTCCTCCCGATCATATCGGGCAGGAACACGAGGGCGATAAGGGCAACTCCCACGGCAATCGTGATATACAGTCCGGGAGGAGTCTGCACGAAATTGGAAACGTATCCCAGCAGGGGAATGGAAAATTGGGGAACCCCGATGAGATTGTTCTCGTGGACGGGATCCATGTCGGGGGTTTCGTTGGCGGTTCCTTTGGTCTGAAAATAACGCACGCCGCCTTCGCCGTCCCGAATATCGATCACTTGATGGGTGGCCACGGCCAGTTGCTCGTTCATCACGAAGGTGATCACGTCCCCTTTCTGAACGGTGCGGGGATCCACCTCTTTGACGTAGATCAGATCGCCCGGGGAATAAATCGGCTCCATACTGCCCGAAAGGACGGTGAAGACCCGACATCCCAGCAGGCGGGAGCTCAGCAGGGACACGGCGCAGAGCACCACGAGGACAACCAGAACGGTGGTGGTGATATTCCAGGCCTTTTTCAATTTGGCGTTCATGAGTTCTCCTTTTCTTCGGAGGGAGCGACGCTCTTTTGCTTTTCCAATTCCTCCTTCAAAGCCTGCAGCTGTTCCAGCATACGGGCGTTTTCTTCCCGTTCTGCCTGGAGGCGCTCCCGTTCCGCATCCATCTCCGCGGTCTGTTCCTTCTTATAACGGCGGAACAGGCGGATGCAGTTGACACCCTGATAAAGGATCAGAAGCATAAAGGGAACGAAGATACAGACGATATATCCGGGGGTGGACTTCAGAAAATTGAAGAAGGTGCCCACGCCGGAAAGCTTCCATTCGTATTTCCCGAAAATGAGGGGATAGGTCACGATAATTTCGTCGTCCGTGTCGGTGGTGGTACCGTAAGTAATAAAGCCGGGCTTGCCGTTGGCGTCCACGGTCTTCTTTCGGATTTTGTGGGTGATGGTCTCTCCGAAGCTCTTGGTGTCCTGGGACACGTAGGAGATCACGTCCCCTTCCTGCAGGGTGGCAGGGTCTACTTCCTTGACGAAAATCAGATCCCCCGCGTCGAAGTCGGTTTTGGACATGGAGTCCGACTTGACGATGAAGGCCTTATACCCGAACAGGGTGCGGTCGCTGCGGTTGAAGGTGGTGACGGAGATGACGGTGAAGATCATCATAAACACCGCCAAGGCGACGAGCAACAGGACCAGCGTGGTCTTGATTACGTTGAGTGTTTTTTTCATAGAGTCCCTCTTTTTTTCGTATTTCGCAGGGAAGAATCGGACGCCGCCGAGAAAAAATGCGTGGCAAAAAAAGCCGAATCCATAACTCGACCGTGTACATTATAGCATAAGTGCCGAAAAATTGCAAGACTGTTCGGCGTTATGTAAGAAAAGGTTCACATTTATATAATATGTAAGTTCTTGTCGATTTTTTCTTTTTTGCCCCAAAATCATCTTCCGAAAGGGGGCTTGATTTTCGGGAAAATTTGTGGTATAATGTAGAGTAACGAAGTATGCAAACATCCCGGTTTGGGGAGGAAAACGATATGTTTATTGATTCAACGAAAATTCATTTAAAGGCAGGCAACGGCGGCAACGGTTGCGTGGCCTTCCATCGGGAAAAATACGTTTCCGCGGGCGGTCCCGTAGGAGGCGACGGCGGCAAGGGAGGCGACGTGGTGTTCGTGGCGGACAAAAACCTGAACACCCTGGAAAGCCTGCGATACACCCACCATATGGCCGCCAAAAACGGCGAGGACGGCAAGGGCGAAAAGATGTACGGCAAATCCGCCGAGGATCTGGTCATCCGCGTCCCCGTGGGAACCCTGATCAAAGATGCGGAAACGGGGAAGGTCATCAAGGACCTGTCCGATGAAGAGCCTTATATTCTCTGCAAAGGCGGCCGCGGAGGCTGGGGAAACCGTCATTTTGCCACCCCCACCCGTCAGTGCCCCCGCTTTGCCCGTCCCGGCGTCCCCGGAGAAGAAAAAGAAGTAATTCTGGAGATGAAGCTCATTGCCGACGTGGGGCTGATCGGCTTTCCCAACGTGGGCAAATCCACCCTCCTTTCGGTGGTCAGTGCCGCCCGTCCCAAGATTGCGAATTATCACTTCACAACCCTGATTCCGAACCTGGGCGTGGTGCCCGTGGGAGAGGAAAAATCCTTTGTGATTGCCGACATTCCCGGTCTGATTGAAGGAGCCGGCGAAGGAGCAGGACTGGGACACGATTTCCTCCGTCACGTGGAGCGGTGCCGTCTGCTGGTGCATCTGGTGGACGTGTCGGGAGAAGAAGGTCGGGAGCCCATCGAGGATTTTGAGATTATCAACAAGGAGTTGGCTCGATTCTCCCCCGAGCTGGCCACCCGCCCTCAGATCGTAGTAGCCAATAAGATCGACGCATCCATTGAGGAGCAGATCGACGAGCTGCGGAGCTACGTGGAAGAAAAGGGATATCCCTTCTACGCCATTTCCGCCGCCGCTCACATGGGCACGCGGGAGCTGGTGATGGCGATCTGGAACGCCGTCAAAGAGCTTCCTCCCGTCAAGGTCTACGAAAAGGAATACGTGGAGCCTGCAGAGACCTACGATCCGAAGGATCGCTCGGTACGCATCTCCCGTCTGGACGGCCAGTACTGGTCGGTGGAAGGGGAATGGCTGCTGCGCATCATGCGAGGGATCAATTTCGGAGAATACGAGCAGCTGCAATATTTTCAAAAAATTCTTCAGAACACCGGCGTCATCAAGGAATTGGTGAAAGCCGGCGTAGAAGAAGGACATACGGTGGATATTTACGGATTTGAATTCGATTTCGTTTATTGATTCCGCATATTCCCCCTCTTTTTTCAATAAGATAAACGGGAGGGATTCGCATGAAACTGCAAAGGTTATTCAAACCCAAAGAAAAAAGCCCGCCGAAGGGCCTTTCCCCCTACAAACGGGGACTTTATTACGAGGATTTCGTCTGCCGTCATCTGAAAAAACGGGGCTACCGTATTCTTGACCGCAACCTGCGAGGCTTCCGTCAACGGGAAATCGACGTGGTTGCCATGGAAAAGAGCACGCTGGTTTTTCTGGAAATCAAGGCACGGCGGGAGGGCCTCGTCTATTCTCCCCTGCGCAGCATCGACCAACGAAAACGCGAGGCTCTGCACGCCGTTTGCGACGGATATCTGTATCGGTTGCGCAAGAGAGGCATCGACACGGACGATCTGTCCATCCGCTACGACGTGATCGCCCTCTCCTTTGACCGAAGAGGGGAGCCCACGGCGCTGGATCATTACGTATCTTATCTGGTAACGCCCGATGAAACTTTTTGACCTCCATTGCGATACGGCAACCGCCCTTTATCACAAGAATCTTTCTTTTGACAATTCCGTCACCCACATCAACGCTCACACCCTTGCCGACCATCGGCTGACCCAATGCTTTGCGGTCTTTTTCGACGAGAATTCCCCCCTGCCCCCCAAGGAGCTTCTGCGGGCGGTGGCGGAAGAGATTCTGCCCACCCTGAAACGGGAAAATCTTCGTCCCATCCTGACCGCGGAGGGGGCGGGCGCCTTGGCGGAGGAAGCGGATTGGATCGACCTTCTGCAAGGGTACGGCTGTGCCATGGCAAGCCTCGTGTGGAACGGGAAAAACTCCCTTGCCACGGGGGCTTTGACCGACGACAAAGCACCCCTTACGCCGGAAGGACGGAGGGTGATCGAAGAATGGGTCAGACGGGGCATCGTGCCCGACGTTTCCCATCTTTCCGCCGCGGGGACCGACGAGATTTTATCCCTGACGCAGGCTCCCGTCGCGGCCTCCCATTCCAACGCACGGGCCTGCCGCAATCACCCCCGAAATCTTACCGATTCCGCCGCGCAGGAGATCTTCCGCAGAGGAGGGCTGGTGGGGCTGAATCTCTACCCGCCGTTTCTGTCCGAAAGCCATGCGACGGTGGACGATATTCTCCGTCACGCGGAGCATTTTTTATCCCTCGGCGGCGAGACGGGGCTTGCCCTCGGATGCGATCTGGACGGGGTGGAAAGCCTTCCGGAAGGCATCCGCGGATTTGCAGATCTTCCCTTGCTGTATCAACGGTTTTGCACCGCCTTCGGAGCGGATCTTGCAGACCGTATCTTTTATAAAAACGCCGCCCGCTTTTTCGGGCGGGAATAACGAAAAAAGGAGGCCGTCCCGTGGCACTTTACACCATGGCGGACCTGCATCTTTCCTTCTCCACCGAAAAACCCATGGACGTATTCGGGGAGCGTTGGAAGGATCATCCCGAAAAAATTGCAGAACGCTGGCCTCTGACCCCGGAAGACACCGTCGTCCTGCCGGGGGACTTTTCCTGGGCCATTGATTTTTCGGAATTGGCGGCGGATATGGACTTTCTGGAAGCCCTGCCGGGCACGAAAATCCTGGGAAAAGGAAACCACGATTATTGGTGGGAAACCCTTTCGAAAATGAACCGTTTTCTGGAGGGGAAATATCCCTCCGTCCGCTTTTTACACAACAATTCCTACGAGGTCTGCGGATGCTCGGTCTGCGGCACTCGGGGCTGGACCCTGGAAAACTCCGACGAGGACGAAAAGGTACTGAATCGGGAGGTGGGACGGCTGAAAACGTCCCTGCAATCCGCCACGGCAGAGCCGGTGGTGTTCCTCCATTATCCTCCCCTCTTCGGAGACCTTCGGTGCGAGCCCATTCTGGACGTGTTGAAAACGTACGGAGTAAAGGAATGCTATTACGGCCATCTTCACGGGGCGGGTGCGACCAATCTGGCCCGGGAAGGAGAGGTGGACGGCGTCCGATTTACGCTGATTTCCGCCGATCATCTGAATTTCACCCCCCTCAAGGTCCGTGACTGACCGATTTTTCGTACGTTTTTGCAAAATAATTTCGAACTTTCATGCCAAAGTATGGAAAAATGTTTTTCGTTGTGCTATAATGTTTCGTGCGTAAAAAATATTATGTATATAAAACCCAAGGAGTAAAGAAACATGAAGTTAGTAAACAAAACCGACGTAGAAAAGAACGTGGTCGAGCTGGAGATTTCCGTCCCCGCCGACGAATTCGAAGTTGCCGTTCAGGCCTCTTACCGCAAAAACGTGAAGAAGGTCAACGTCCCCGGCTTCCGTAAGGGCAAGGCCCCCCGCAAGATCGTGGAAAAAATGTACGGCGAAGGCTTCTTCTGGAACGACGCCGTGGACGCACTGTATCCCGCCGCTTACGAAGCTGCCGTAAAAGAAGCAGGGATCGTTCCCGTCAACCGCGCTGACATCGAAATCACCGAAATCGCCGCGGACAAGGGCTTCACCTTCAAGGCAAAGGTCACCGTCAAGCCCGAGGTCTCCGTGAAGGAATACAAGGGTCTGAAGGTGGAACGTCCTTCCACCGACGTGACCGACGAAGATATCAACAACGAGCTTGCCGGCTATCAGAGACGCAACTCCCGCATGATCGACGTGGACGACCGCGCCGCTGAAATGGGCGACAGCGTCACCTTCGATTTCGAAGGATTCACCGACGGCGTAGCCTTCGAAGGCGGTAAGGGCAACGATTATCAGCTCAAGCTGGGCTCCGGCCAGTTCATCCCCGGCTTCGAAGAACAGATCGTGGGCAAGAAGATCGACGAAGAATTCACCGTCAACGTCACCTTCCCCGAAGAATATCACGCAGAAGACCTGAAGGGCAAGCCCGCGGAATTCAAGTGCTGCATCCACAAGATCCAGAAGGAAGAGCTTCCCGAGCTGGACGACGAATTCGTCAAGGACGTCAGCGATTTCGACACCCTGGCCGATTTCAAGGCCGACCTGCAGAAGAAGATCGCAGAACGCAAGGAAGCCGAAGCCGATCGCACCGTTTCCGACAAGCTGGCGGAAGCCATCGCCGATCTGGTGGAAGCGGACATTCCTCAGTGCATGTTTGATAACGAGATCAACGCAAACCTGAACGATTTCGCCCAGAGAATGGCTTCTCAGGGCATGAACATGGAACAGTACATGCAGATCACCGGCACCAAGATCGACGACCTGCGCAACATGTTCGCCGGCCGCGCTCAGGTGGAAGTCCGCCTGCGTCTGGCGCTCGAGAAGATTGCCGAGCTGGAAGGCATCGTCATCTCCGAAGACGAAGTCAACGCCGAATACGAAAAGTTCTCCAAGGAAATGCAGGTTCCCGTGGAACGCATCAAGAACGACGACGTGACCGAAAACATCATGAAGGAGCTTGCCAACAACAAGGCCTTCGAATGCGTGAAGGCGCACGCCGAAATGACCGCTCCCGGAGCCAAGAAGGCGCCCGCCAAGAAGCCCGCTGCCAAGAAAGCTCCCGCCAAGAAGGCAGAAGCTGCGGAGGAAACCGCTCCCGCAAAGAAGGCGCCCGCCAAGAAGCCCGCAGCCAAGAAGGCCCCCGCGAAGAAGGCGGAAGCAACGGAAGAAAAGGCTCCCGCCGCCAAGAAGGCTCCCGCAAAGAAGCCTGCGGCGAAGAAACCTGCGGCAAAGAAGACCGAAACCAAGAAAGACGCTGAATAATCTTTCCCCCTTTCGGCGATACTGAAACTCAGGGATCTCTCTCCGGAACCCGGAGCGAGATCCCTTTCTCATCAAGAAACCCAATACCCTCAAAGGAGAGATGATTATGACACCCAAAAACGCTCTCGTCCCCATGGTTGTGGAACAAACGAACCGCGGCGAACGCTCCTACGACATTTATTCCCGCCTGCTCAACGACCGCATCATTTTTCTTGCGGACGAAGTCAACGACGTAACCGCCAATCTGGTGGTGGCCCAGCTGCTCTTTTTGGAGTCCGTGGACCCCGATAAGGACATCAGCCTGTATATCAACAGCCCCGGAGGCTCCATCACCGCCGGCATGGCCATTTACGATACGATGAACTACATCAAATGCGACGTTTCCACCATCTGCATCGGCATGGCCGCCAGCATGGGTGCCTTCCTGCTCTCCGCAGGAACCAAGGGCAAGCGTTACGCCCTGCCCAACAGCGAAATCATGATTCATCAGCCCCTCGGCGGATTCCAGGGCCAGGCGACGGATATTAAAATCCACGCCCAGCGGATTCTGGACATCAAGGAAAATTTGAACAAGATTCTGGCGGATAACACCGGAAAGCCTTTGGACGTTATCAAGGCCGACACGGAACGGGATAATTTCATGACCGCCCAACAGGCTTTGGAATACGGTCTGATCGACCAAGTTATCGCCCATCGCTAAAACAACCATCCGAAAGGAATCCCCATGCCGAATCAACACAACGATCCCCGCACCTGCTCCTTCTGCGGGCAGCCCTGCACGGGAGAAAAGATGTTTATTGCCGGGATTGAGCCCGACACCTATATCTGCAACGACTGCGTGGACGCCTGCGTGGAATATCTCCAGGCCATGGTGGAAAAGAAGCAGAAGAAAAAGGACGACAAGCTCCGTCTGACCATGCGTACCCCCGCCGAAATCAAGGCGGCGCTGGACGAATACGTCATCGGGCAGGACGATGCGAAGATCGCTCTTTCCGTTGCAGTCTACAACCACTACAAACGCATCCTCAATCAGGATAACAAGGCCTCCGTGGAGTTGGCCAAGAGCAACGTTCTGTTGCTGGGTCCCACGGGATCGGGGAAAACCCTTCTGGCCCAGGTTCTGGCCAAGACCCTCAACGTGCCCTTTGCCATCGCCGACGCTACCACCCTCACGGAAGCGGGCTACGTGGGCGAAGACGTGGAAAACATCCTTCTGCGTCTCATTCAGGCCGCCGATTTTGACGTAAAATCCGCGGAACGGGGCATTATTTATATCGACGAGATCGACAAGATCTCCCGTCGGTCGGAGAATCCCTCCATCACCCGGGACGTTTCGGGGGAAGGGGTTCAGCAGGCCCTTTTGAAGATTCTGGAAGGGACCGTTGCAAACGTTCCGCCTCAGGGAGGACGCAAGCACCCCAACCAGCAATTTATTCAGATCGACACCAAGAACATTCTGTTTATCTGCGGTGGCGCCTTTGCGGGATTGGAAGACGTGATCCGCCGTCGCACCCAACGCACCGCCATCGGGTTTAATTCCGACATTGAAACCAAAGCGGAAAAGGACGTGGGAGCCCTGCTGAGACAATGCGAAGCCCACGATCTGGTCAAGTTTGGGCTGATTCCCGAGCTGGTGGGACGTCTGCCCGTCATCGTCAACGTGAATCCCCTGAACAAGGAAGCCCTGGTCCGCATCATGACCGAGCCGAAAAACTGTCTGACGAAACAATACAAGGAACTGTTCCGCCTCGACGGCGTTTCCCTGGAATTTACCCCCGACGCCATCGAAGCCATCGCCGATCAGGCTTTGGAGCACAAAACCGGCGCCCGCGGCCTTCGGTCCATCGCAGAACGGGTCATGACCCGAATTATGTTCACCGTCCCCTCGGATAAAACCGTGGACACCGTCACCGTTGACGGGGCGTGCATCCGCGGCGAAGGGGAAGCAAAAATCACACACAACCGCACAACCGAAGCGTAATTCACACCGACTCGAGCCGCCTTTTGGGCGGTCCGAGCCGGTTTCCCATTCTCTCCCCAAAAAAGAAGAGTACGAAAAATCAAAGGAATTTGAAACGATATGTCCGATATTTCCAAGATCTTCGAGCAGAAGATCCGAACCCTGCCCCTTTTACCCCTTCGCAATTTAGCGGCACTCCCCAAGCAGACCGTCCATCTGGACGTGGCGCGGAAGATCTCCTCTTCCGCCGTCAGCGCTGCCCTGGCAGAGGACCGATACATATTCCTCGCGGCCCAAATGGATATTACCGAAGAGGATCCCCGTCCCGAAGGGATCTTCAGCTACGGCACCGTGGCGAAGGTCCGTCAGGTGATGAAGACCCAGAACGGAGATTTGCGGGTTATGCTGGAAACTCTCTGCAGAGCCCACACCATCGCCCTTCCTTATAAGAATAACGGCTATTATTCCGCCACCGTTTCACTCATCGAAGAACAGCCCCTTCCCATCGCGTCCTCTCCCCTGCGGGAGGCTTTGGCGCGGCAGGCGCAGAGCGGCTTCGGAGAGTTGGCCCAATATATTGAAAGCATTTCCCAGCAACAAATGATGGAGGTTCTGACCATCGACGATCTGGGCTTCCTGTCCGACTACATTACCCAGAATCTCTTCCTGAAATATCAGGACAAGCAACGGATTCTGGAGATCCTTGACCCCGAAGAGCGCATCCGCACTCTGTTGCAGATTCTGGATCGGGAAGCGGAAATTGCCGATCTGGAAAATCAGATCTCAGACCGCACCAAGGAACGCATCGCAAAAAGCCAGCGGGATTTCTATATCCGCGAACAGATCCACGCGCTGGAGGAAGAGCTGGGCGAATTTGACGGAGACGACGAAATTGCCGTCTATAACGATAAAATCCAAAAATCCGCCGCCCCCGACGCCATCAAGAAAAAGCTGTTCAAGGAAGTGGAACGGCTGGCAAAAATGCCCATCGGTGCCCAGGAAGCGGGGGTTTCCCGTATTTATCTGGACACCTGCCTCGACCTGCCCTGGGGAGTGTTCACCACCCAACAGACCGATCTGGCCTCGGCTCGCCAGATTCTGGAGGACGATCACTACGGACTGAAAAAAGTCAAAGAACGGATTCTGGAAACCCTTGTGGTTCTGCAGAAAATGCCAAACTATAACGGACAGATTCTGTGCCTCGTAGGCCCTCCGGGAACGGGAAAAACTTCCGTTGCCCAGTCCATCGCCCGGGCCACGGGACGCAACTTTGCCCGCGTTTCTTTGGGCGGCGTTCACGACGAGGCGGAAATCCGCGGCCATCGCCGCACCTACGTGGCCTCCATGCCCGGGAAGATCATCGAAGCCGTGCGGGAAGCCGGCTCGGTCAATCCCGTGATCCTGCTGGACGAGGTGGACAAGATCGGTCAGGACTATAAGGGAGACCCCGCCGCCGCCCTGTTGGAAGTCCTCGATCCCGAACAGAACAAGACCTTCAAGGATCATTTCCTGGATCTGCCCTTCGATTTAAGTAACGTACTGTTTATCCTCACCGCCAACACCTCCGACACCATTCCCCGTCCTCTTCTGGATCGCACGGAGGTCATTGAACTGTCTTCCTATACCCAGGAAGAAAAGATTCATATTGCCAAGAATCACCTGATTCCCAAGCAGATGAAAAAGCACGGCATTTCCAACAAAGAATTTCGCATTACCGACGCGGGGCTGAACGATATCATCCGCAGTTATACCCGTGAGGCCGGCGTTCGCGTGCTGGAACGCACCATCGCCTCTCTTTGCCGTAAAGCCCTGAAGCACCTGGCCGAAAATCCCGAAGAAATCAAAATCACCTTCAAGCCCGCAAACCTGGAAACGTTCCTGGGTCCCCGCAAATTCCGGGACGATCCGCTCTCCAAAAAGGATCTGGTGGGCACCGTAACGGGTCTTGCCTACACCTCCGTAGGCGGCGAAGTGATGCCCGTGGAAGTGTCGGTCATGGAAGGAACGGGAAAAATCCAGCTCACCGGTTCGTTGGGTGACGTAATGAAGGAATCGGCCAACGCGGCCATCAGCTACATCCGCAGTCACGCAGATAATCTGAAAATCAACGGAGATTTCTATAAAACGAAAGATATTCACATTCACGTCCCCGAAGGAGCCGTGCCCAAGGACGGTCCCTCCGCAGGGGTTACCATGACCACAGCCCTGGTCAGCGAGCTGACGGGGCGGAAGGTGGACCACACCGTGGCCATGACGGGAGAAATCACCCTGCGCGGTCGGGTCCTGCCCATCGGCGGGCTGAAGGAAAAGACCATGGCCGCCTACAAAGCGGGGGTCAAGACCGTCATTCTGCCCGAAGCAAACCTGCCCGACCTGGAGGAAGTGGACCCCGTCGTGAAGGAAGCCATCCGCTTCGTGCCTGCGGAGCATATTGATACGGTGCTGAAAACGGCACTGCGGGAAGGTTGATTATGACCGTCAATTTCAACAACGCCGCCTTCGTGACCAGTTATTTCGACGGAAGGAAGATCGACCGTCCGAAAAAGCCCGAAATCGTGCTGGTGGGGCGGTCCAACGTAGGAAAATCTTCCTTAATTAATAAACTGCTCAACCGAAAAAGCCTTGCCCGCGTTTCTTCCACACCGGGCAAGACCATTTCCTTGAATTATTATGACGTGGACGGGAAGTTCGATCTGGTGGACCTGCCGGGATACGGCTTTGCCAAGCGTCCCAAGACCGAGCAGGCCGCCTGGGGGAAGCTGACCGAGGGATATTTTTCCGCCGATCGGGATATCCGCCTCATTCTGATGCTGGTGGACCTGCGGCATCCCCCCTCCAAGGACGACGAGGTCATGTTCGACTGGCTCATGCAGTCCGAAACCCTCTTCACCGTAGTGGCCACAAAGGCGGACAAGCTGAACAAAACCGATACGAAGAAGAATACGGAAGCCCTGTCCAGGCAATTCGGCATTAACGTCATCCCCTTCTCCTCTCTGACGGGGATGGGATGCGAGGAATTGCGGCAGATTATCACCGATCTGGTCACGGCAGATTGAGAAACGCGGGGCATTGGGCCGTGGGAGATTCCATCATACGGTAGATCCACGCGGAGCCGAGAATTGCCCCCGCAAGCCCCCCTTCCCCGAAGGCGTACAAATAATATACGCCCTCCCATTGGGGATCCCGCCCCACGTAGGGCAGGCCTCCCTTGGGAATGACCAGACTCTGACAAAAGCCGTATTCCTTGCGCACCCGCGGAATACCGAAAAACATTTCCTGCAGATCTTCCTCTAAATTCCGATATTTTACCCGACAAAGAGGACTTGCATCCAGGGACCCGATCTTTCCTTCGGGAGAAAGGGCGGTAGAGGCCTCTCCCGAAAACAGGATCCGTCCGTCGGGAGTGGTTCGCAGATAAGAAAATTCGTCCCTGCTTTTGATCAGACATTCCTCGGGCCAACCGCGAAAAACCGAAATCGGCTCGGTGACGATGGAAAACACCGTCACCCGCTGTCCCAGAGCGGGTCGCTTCCGCAATACCTCTCCCCCACGGGCATCCACGATCTTTTTGGCGCGCAGAACGTACCCGTTGCAACGGCATCGGTATTCCCCGTCCCCCCGCTCGATGGATTCCACGCGGCTTCCCTCGAAGACCGCACCCCCGTGAAGGGTGATCCAATCGGTCAGATCCCGTCCGAACTTGACGGGATTGAAGGTTGCTCCCGCCCGAGAGAGAATCCCGCCCGCGCAAGGGAAGGAAAAGCGTTCCGCACATTCCTCCGCCCCCAGCCAGCGGCAGTTCAACCCCATGTGATGACGCAGAAAATACTCTTCCCGCAATGCCGAAACCGATTTGGGAAGAGACGTATAATAAAAGCTTTCCCGAGGGGTAAAGTCGCATCGACTGCCCGTATCGGACAGGATTTTTTCCAACTGCGAAAGGGCGGCGCCCGCCGTGCGATACCATTCCACCCCTGCCCGCAAGCCCAGAGTCTGCTTCAACCGAAGAAGCTCGGGGCCGCCGTCTCCGAATAGAATCCCCGCGGAAAAACGGGTTGCTCCGTCCGCCACGGTGTTTTCGGTGACCACCGTCACCTCCCGCCCCGCTTTGCAAAGCTCGTAGGCGCACAAAAGGCCGCTGAGCCCTCCGCCGATGATCAGAACCTCGGTTTTGAGATCCTCTTTCACCGTCGGATGAGAAGGCAGGAAATCGTCGGGAACGAAAAAGGGCGAAAGACCGCTCCCCCAAATCTCGTTTTTTTTCATCGCACAAACCTCCCGTGCTGATTTTACTTCCAGTTTCGCCCCAAAAACCGTTTTTTATACCGCCGAAAGGAGATTTTTTCCATGAAACGCTTCTGCACCACCTTGCTCCTGCTCGTTTTCGCCCTCTTTTTGGCCTCCTGCTCCGCCACGCCTGCGGATTTCGTCGCCCTGCCGTTGGCAGAACGGGACGGAACCACCGACGAGTATACGGCGGCGGAAGGGATTCTCGTGGCCCTTTCGGTCAACGCGCCTCTGTCGGGGCTGGAATTTTCCTGCAAAACCGACCGTGAAGGGGCAAAAATCACCGTAAAAATTTACGAAGCGAACACGGATTACGACACCACCCTTTCCGCAGACCCCGTGCGGGAGGAAACCTTCCAATCCCTTGCACCCAAAATGCTCTGGCAATTCAATTCCCTTCCCGCGGGAGATTATTTCATCGCATTTTCCGATTCGGAGGGAACGCAGCTGCTTCGCTCCGCCGCCCCTTCCCGAGAGGCGGGAGGCAAAATCCTCCATTACCGCAACGGGGCGGTCATGACCGAAGGAACCCTTGCCCTGACCCTGCTGTGCGAAAAAACCGAAGAGGTCACGCAACCTGCCCTGATTACCTTCACCTACCCCATCATCGTGGAATAAACAACGCAACGAACGGAGAACGATATGTACGATAAGAAACGCTTCAACAAGCGGGAAAAGCCCGCCTTTTCCGAAGAAAAGAACGAAAATATCATCACCGGACGCAACCCCGTCATGGAAGCCCTGCGTGCAGGCCGCACGGTGGAAAAAATCCTGGTTGCAAAGGGCGAGCGGGAAGGCTCCATTCTCAAGATCCTTGCCATGGCCAAGGAAAAGGGAATTCCCGTCCTGGACGCAGAGCGCACCCGCATCGAAACCCTTGCGGGAGGCGCGGGACATCAGGGAATCCTGGCCTTCGTAACACCTTTTGAATATTCTACCGTAGAAGAGATCCTCGCGGAAGCGGAAGCGAAAAACGAGCCGCCCTGCATCGTCATTCTCGACGGAGTCACAGATCCCCACAACGCGGGGGCCATCATGCGGACCGCCTGCTGCTGCGGAGCCCACGGGGTGATCCTGCCCAAGCACAATTCCTGCGGCATGACCCCCACCCTCATCAAATCCGCCGCGGGAGCCACGGAATATCTGAAGGTGGCACGGGTGACCAATATCACCGACACGGTGGAAGAACTGAAAAAGCATAATATCTGGATCTACGGAACCGACGGATCCGCTCCTGCAGACATTTACCACACCGATCTGACGGGTGCCTGCGCCTTCGTTCTGGGGGATGAAGGAAGAGGCATTTCCCGATTGGTACGGGAGCATTGCGATTTTCTCGTCAAGATTCCCATGCACGGACCGTTGGACTCCCTGAACGTATCGGTGGCAGGCGCCGTCATCCTCTACGAAGCCCTCCGTCAGAAGGAGGCCAAGGGATGAACAAAATGGAACTGGCCTTTTTTGAGGAGCAGTATAACAACGCAGTGGTTCTGCGGGACAAGACCCTCTTCAAAATCGGCTCCACGCTGCTGATCGCGGGCGTTTTCTGGGGGCTCGGGCTTTTGGGCATCACCCCCACCGCCACGGCAATTCTGCAACTGCTTGCCTGCGTGCTGGTCTGGGGCATCTGTCGGGAAGAAATGTCCGACGGGTTGCGGGATCTGCTGAAATTCCACCCCTCCACGAAAACCTTTCAGGCCTTGGGATTGGTTGCCTGCTGTGCCCACGCCATCTTTTTGCTGACCCAAAACGGGGCCGCCTCTCCCTTTGCGGCGGTGCTCTTCCTTTCCGTAGGCCTTTCCATGGGGATGAAATATCTCTTTGCCCTGCAGATCACCAAGAATCTGGATCTGATCCGCGATAAGAAGACCTTTGCCCTGCAGGTTTCCGACCTGACCCTTTCGAAAAAATATATCCGCAAGGTCTGCTCCGTCAATCCCATGGAGGAGTTTCCCAACGTTCTGCGCACCTCCTTTGACAGCGACCCCGTGGAAAAACGGTCCCGCAAATACGGACTTCTGGTCCTTTTAGCGGTTTTAATTCTTGCCATCGCGGCGACGGTCCTGCACGACGGACTCTTCCTCCCCGCCCTGGCATATCTGTTGGTTCTCTGCTGTTCCTTTGCGGCGGATCTTGCCTTCGTTCTCCCCTACGTCATCCTGCAGATGCGTTTGCGGAAGATGGGAAGCATCCTTTTGGGGAATTATTCCATCGAACAGTTGCGGGGAGTAGACACCCTGCTGATCAAGGACACGGATCTGTTTCCGCCCGAACACAACGAGGTTCTGGATCTGCGCATCCGCAAGCCCGAACGGGCCACCGACGCCGTTTCCTACGCCGCCGCCCTGCTCCGCCTCTCCGAATCCCCCATGGAAGAAGCCTTTCTGCGGGTCTGCCCGCCTCTTCCCGAGCGAAGCCCCTCCGTCCTGCAGTGGCGGGTGATTAAAAATTACGGGATCGTTGCCACGGTCAACGTGGACAACGTACTGTTCGGCAACCGTCATCTGATGCTTTCCCACAACGTCCGTCCCTGGAGCCCCGACAAAGAGGCCATGCTGACGGCAGCGGGAGTTCATCTGATGTACCTTGCCATCAACGGCGAAATTGCCGCCACCATGATTTTCCGTTATCGGGAAGATCCCCAACTGAAAAAGTCCGCGGAGATGCCCGAAGGGGAGTTCAATCTTCTGGTGGACACCAAGGATTGCAACGTCAACGAAAATATGATTCAGCGGCATTACGATCTGTCCCGCACCAAGATTTCCGTCCCCGACCCCGACGAAGCGGAATCGGTGGAAGAAACCCGGGAAGAGCTGGAAGACGATCAGTCGCCGCCCGTCATGATTTCCGCCCACAACGCGCTGGGGATTCTGGAATCCATCCGTCGGGCAAAGCAGCTGCACAAATCCGTGGGTCTGTGCATCACCCTGCAGCAGATCTCCGTCTTTTTCGGCCTGCTGCTCACCGCCGTGGGAATCTTCTTCGCCCCCCAGAATATGCACTGGAGCTGGCCGCTTCTGTTCAATTTCCTGTGGGCGTTGCCCGTTCCCGCCATCGCACTGTTTCGTAAAGAAAAGAAATAAAAAAATTTATATACCGTTCCAAGGAGGATTATTTCCATGTCCGGACATTCTAAATGGAAGAATATCATGCACAAAAAAGAGAAGACCGACGCCCAGCGCGCCAAGGTCTTCACGAAAATCGGCCGCGAAATTTCCCTGGCCGTTCGGGAAGGTGGCCCCGATCCCGTATCCAACGCCGCCCTCAAGGATCTGATTGCCAAGGCCAAGGCCAACAACGTGCCCAACGATAACATCGATCGGGTCATCAAAAAGGCCGCAGGCGGCAACGATGGGGCAAACTACGAGGTTCTTACCTACGAAGGCTACGGCCCCAGCGGTGTTGCCGTATATCTGCGTTGCGTCACCGACAACCGTAACCGTACCGCAGGCGATCTGCGCCACTACTTCGACAAATGCGGCGGCAATCTGGGTCAGACCGGTTCGGTCAACTGGATGTTTGAAAAGAAGGGCGTGATCATCATCGACGGCGAAGACGTGGATGAAGATCAGCTGATGGAAGACCTGCTGGAAGCCGATATTCTGGACATCGTGGCAGAAGAGGGTGGCTTTGAGGTCTACACCGCCGCCGAAGCCATGAGTGACACCAACGACCTGGTTCTCGCAAAGGGGTACACCGTTCTTTCCGCCGAAGTGGCTCAGGTTCCCAACAACTACACCGAGCTTTCCGACGAAGACGGAGAAAAGATGCAGAAGCTGTTGGATATGCTGGACGACAACGACGACGTGACCGACGTTTGGCATAACTGGGATAACTAAATAAAAGAGGACGGAGAATTCAATTTCTCCGTCCTTTTTCGATGGTTTTCGCCTTGACAAGCAGGCAAAAGTGTGCTATTATGATAGCAGATTATAAAAAAGAGAGGATTTCTCCATGCGTTACGCCGACTCTGCCGATCAGCTGATCGGAAACACTCCCCTGCTCCGCCTTCGCCGCATCGAAGAGCACTTCGGGCTGAAGGCAACTCTGCTTGCCAAAATCGAGGGATTCAATCCCGGCGGCTCGGTGAAGGATCGGGTGGCAAAAAAGATGCTGGACGATGCGGAACAAGCAGGAAAACTGTCGAAAAATTCCGTCATCATCGAGCCCACCTCGGGAAACACGGGAATCGGTCTTGCGGCGGTGGCGGCAAGTCGGGGATACCGTTGCATCATCGTCATGCCCGATACCATGTCCAAAGAACGGCAGCTGCTGATGAAGGCTTACGGAGCGGAGGTAGTTCTGTCCGACGGAAAATTCGGTATGAAGGGCGCCATTGAACTGGCGGAAAAGTTGGCCAAGCAATATCCCGACAGCATCATTCCGGGACAATTCGTCAATCCCTCCAATCCCCGGGCCCACTACGAAACCACGGGGCCCGAGCTCTGGCGAGACACGGAGGGGTCCATCGATCTTTTCGTGGCGGGAATCGGCACGGGCGGTACGATTACGGGGACGGGACGGTATCTGAAAGAACAAAAGCCCACCCTGAAGGTGATCGGGATCGAACCCAAGGGCTCGGCCGTTCTGTCGGGGGGAAAGGCAGGTCCCCACGGATTGCAGGGCATCGGGGCGGGATTCGTGCCCGAAATTCTGGACGCTTCGGTCTGTGACGAAATTTTCCCCGTCACCGAAGAAGAAGCCTACGCCATGGCCCGCCTTCTCGGCAAGAAAGAAGGAATCCTGGCAGGCATCTCCTCGGGTGCGGCTCTCTTCGCCGCCGCAGAAGCGGCAAAACGCCCCGAAAACGAGGAAAAAACCATCGTGGTTCTTCTCCCCGACACGGGAGAGCGCTACCTTTCCACCGACCTTTTTCACGAATAAACAGAATATAAAAGAGGAGACGAATTGTCTCCTCTTTTTATTTCTTATTTCTCCACCGTTTCGGTGATGGAGTCCCGTTCGATGAGGGTTTTGATGACGGCCCCTTCCTTCATCAGCCAGATGGGTGCGGTGACCCCTTCCGCCACGGTCTGATGGATATTATCCAGAAGCAGGCGGTCGATGCGGCTGGTGGCGTGGAAGGAGAACAGAGCGCTTTGGGTGCTGTGTTCCTGATTGCGGCAGAGATTGCGCACCGTCACGTTGCCGCAGATGGCGTCCCGCCCGAAGGCGATATAGGCGTCCGTATCCGCATACTGCTCCCAGCGGGTATGACATTCGGGAGTCAGGGGCGTGTTGCTCTTGGTGGCGTACACGTTTTCGATGAGCAGGTTGTCAAACCAAACCTTGCCGGGACGGCCGTTGTGATTGGAAATAATCACCGCGTGGTGGCGATAGGTGCCGTAAATGCCGTCGATGTGAATATCCCGCATGGGGAAATTCTCCCCCGACAGAAGACGGATGGAGGAATAGCCGTTCACGGCGGACACGTTGCGAATGGAAATCCGCTCGATGGGCCCTAAAGTGACCTCCGCGTGGGGCTCGTCGTAGGTGGTCATGCCGATCATATCGTCGTTGGTGGTCCCTGCCAGATTTTCGATGACCCCGTCGTAAGAAGGCCCGTTGATATGCACCCCATCGGTGCAACCGAAATGCCAGTTATAATCAAAGAAAATATCCCGAACCACGAATCCTCGCGCGTCGGCAATCTGAATGCCGTAGCTGACGGGGTTGCGCACCGTCATGCGGGAGAGAATCAGGCGGTCAATGCGGGCAAAACGGATGAGCTTGCCCTTGAAAAGCTTGGGATCGAAGGGATCGTCCAGACGGTGCTCCGATTCGTAAAAGGCGTCCAGCCCCATTTCGTCGCAGTTTCCGTCCCAAATGCCCCCCACGATTTCGATATTTTCATCCCGTCCGCCTCCGGCGAAATGCTCGTTTTCCAAAAGAGCACAGCGGGACATGGGCGCCGCCAACAGCTTGGCTCCGGGGGAAAGAATGAAACGGGTATTGGAATGAATAATCAGCGTTTTGGTGATCAAATAGGTCCCCGGCTTGTCCACCGTCACGATCCCGCGGGCATCCAGCATCGCCTGCAAAGAAAGAGTATCGTCGTGTATTCCGTCTGCGTACAGCATAAAAAGCCTCCGATCGGTGTGATAGGAACATTATAGCACAAAACCAAGGGACTGTCAAGAGACAGTCCCCGTGCAATTTTAACTTATTCAGCCCCGAAAGATTGCCCGCAAAAGAGCAAGAATACTCTTGCGGAACACGAAAGCAACCACGGCAACGACACCGACCGATCCGCCCACGATAGCAACCGTCGCGCCGACGGACAGACCGTCCTCTTCTTCCGGAATCAAGGACGAACCGGAATCGGAGCCGTCTTTCCCCGAATGGGCATCGGAATTATCTTGTCCCGAGGAAGAGACCGCATCCGTTTCTGCGGAGGAAGAATTCGTCACGACGTCACTTCCGTTTTCCGACACACCTGTGTTCACGGAGTCAGAATCGCCGTCGATCGTCCCCGTATCGGTCACGCCCGTGTCGGTTGCTCCGTCTACCAATTCCGAATCCGTTGCATCCATCACGTCGGAGCCGGAAGCAGATTCGGATTCCGTCGTGGACGTGTCTTTGTTCTGCTCCGAGGAACCTTCGGAAACGGTTTTATACGTGGCCTCCACCGTTACGTCTGCGGCAGGCATGGTAAAGGTGGTTGTTTCAGACTTTTTGTTTGCAAGGGTGACAGAAGAGGACCAACCGTCAAAGATTTTGCCCGCTACGGAGTTTGCCGTAATCGATACGGTATCACCTTCAGAAGCCTTCGTAGCAGAAATCCCGTTAACCTGAACAGTACCATTCTTTGCAATTATATTGTGCTTTTTAAGTGTTGGCTGAATATTAGACAAAACCTGTTTCCAATTCGACCCTGTAAAAAAGATTCTTTCCCCGTTCAACTTAAATACTGTATTTTCATCACATCCAAGCCCATAGTCTGTTAATCCCGGATTTCCAGCAAGCGACACCGAATGATTCTCATCTACAATGCCATTTCCTACCCAAATTAAATTATATCTCTCATTCACCTCAAAAACATCTCCATTTTGAGGGAAATAAGGATCTTGATATGGTTGTCCATTAACATCACCGTTTTCCCAAGTAAACCAAACAGAAAAATTCAAATTGGGAACAGACGTCTTTGCTTTTACTTCGAAGAGCGAAGAACTATCCAATCCAGCCTCTGTATAAGGTATTTTTTCACCAATAATCGGGAGGTCAATTTCAATCGAAACTTCTGAAACATATGGGACATATATAGCTTTGTAGGTAATTACATCTCCGGCTTTCCCTCCTGTTGCCCCCCACATTCCTGAAGAATCGGTTCTGTACTGAAATACGTCGTTAACATATTTATCCCAAAACCCAATTATTTTTCCTTCCGGATACTGGGTTTTGTCAGGAAACAATGCGATCTCATTAATCTCGGTTGAACTTGCCGTAGCAGTCTTTATACCATTGACGGTACAATAGCCGCCGATAACATTTATCGTATATCTGTTATCTTCTGCAAAAAAAGAACTTGTGCTTGAAAACAACACTGCAAGTATTAAAACGACTATTAATATCCATCGATTTAATTCCTTCATTGATCAATTCTCCTTCAAAAATTCTTAACCCCGAAAGATTGCCCGCAAAAGAGCAAGAATACTCTTGCGGAACACGAACGCAACCACGGCAACGACGCCGACCGATCCGCCCACGATAGCAACCGTCGCGCCGACGGACAGACCGTCCTCTTCTTCCGGAATTAAGGACGAACCGGAATCGGAGCCGTCTTTCCCCGAATCGGCATCGGAATTATCTTGTCCCGAGGAAGAGGCCGCACCCGTTTCTGCGGAGGAAGAATTCGTCACAACGTCACTTCCGTTTTCCGACACACCTGTGTTCACGGAGTCAGAATCGCCGTCGATCGTCCCCGTATCGGTCACGCCCGTGTCGGTTGCTCCGTCTACAAATTCCGAATCCGTTGCATCCATCACATCGGAGCCGGAAGCAGATTCGGATTCCGTCGTGGACGTGTCTTTGTTCTGCTCCGAGGAACCTTCGGAAACGGTCTTATACGTGGCCTCCACCGTTACGTCTGCGGCAGGCATGGTAAAGGTGGTTGTTTCAGACTTTTTGTTTGCAAGGGTGACGGAAGTGGACCAACCGTCAAAGAGTTTGCCCGCTACGGAGTTTGCCTTAATGGTGACAACGTCGCCGGCTTTTGCATTGGTTGCAGCCTTTCCGTTCACCGTAGCAGATCCGTTTTCGACCGCAACGTTATAAGTCGGAGCAACCAAGGGGCCGTAGGTCGCAACAACATCATTGTCTTCCATTGCGGCCCATATTGCTTCTGAAAATTCTGTTTTAGAACAAACCGTTCCGTTGATTTTATAAACACAATTTTCTGCAAAAACATTGCGACTGTCGCTTATCCCCGTTGCCAAAAGTCGATAATACTTACCTTCTTCAAATTTCAGATTTCCGTGTGTGGTGCTTTCGCTGTAAACGGGCGTAAAGTTTTCTCCGTCGGTGGAGACTTCCCATTCAAAACCCAAAAAGAAATTGGAAAGAGGGTCTCGCTCACTGCACTCGTTAAAAGATTCAATCGTCATACCGACTTTCGGTTCGTAAATAAAATTCACTTCCGTATAGTACGAAGCAAACGCGGCCGCGCCCTCAACATCAGAGCCGGGCATGGTGAAAGTTATCGTTTTCTGCTCACTACTGACGGTTGTTTCAAAGACCTCAAATGAAAAATCTTTGTTGTAAACTTCCCAATAAATAGCTACCGTTTTTCCTTCCGGCACGTTTGCCGTCAGCGTTACCGGATCCCCCGCGGCGGCTTCGGTAACGGTCTTTCCGTTTACGGTTGCAACCGCGTTTTCTACGTTGATTTTGTATGTCGCCGCGGCGTCGCTTTGAATTGATCCCCATGCGAAAAAGGACAACATGAAGCAAAAAATTGCTGCAATACAATAAAAATGTTTCCTCATTTTACACCTCGTATTTTTAATTTACTTACGCTTTTTTACAACGAACAGAATTGTCCCGACAATCGCTGCAGCGGAAAGAACGATCGCACCTGCAAGGACGAGCAGACTATTGTCGGAGCCTTCTTCCTGCTTTTCTTCGGAATCATTGGGTTTTGTCGAGTATTCAGGGATTTCTTCTGTGGATTCATCCTTCGACGTTGTTTCGGGCGTTCTGTAATCCAGTCGCGTATCGCAGTCAATGCACCGCACCTCGCTGCTTCCGTCCGCGTCGGAAATCCAATCTCCGGGGGTATGTGCCGTCGGTTGTGCAAGAACGGTTCCGCATACAAGACAATTTTGGCTTGTCGTGCAGGTTGCGGCCGCTCCGGGGGTATGTGCTTCTTTTTCTGCAATCGTGATCCCGCAGGTTATACAGGTTTGCGGTGCGGTACAGGTGGCGGCGGCTCCCGGATGGTGTCCACCGACAGGGTTCACGATAATTCCGCAGGTGGTGCATTTTTGCGGTTCCGTGCAGGTTGCCGCTTCGCCCAACGTGTGTCCTTTTGCTTGTGTAATAATAATTGCACAAGTCGCACATTTTTGTGCCTCCGTACAAGAAGCGGTTCCTTCGGCGACGTGTCCCAAGGCTTCTGCCAAGGTTACTCCGCATGTGGTGCACTTTTGCGGGGTTGTACAAGTTGCCGCAGCACCTCCACGGTGTCCTTTCGCGTCACTCAGAACCGAGCTGCAGACCGTACATTTCTGAGGCTCCGTGCAGGTGGCGGGAGTTCCCGCCTTATGTCCCACGGCTTCAGCAAGAGTCGCTTCGCAGACGGTACATTTTTGCGGTTCCGTACAGGTTGCGGCCGCTCCGGGCTTGTGGCCGATTTCTTTTGCTAAAGTCGTCCCGCATTTCGAACAGGTCTGCGGCTCCGTACAGGTTGCAGCACTTCCGGGTGTGTGTGCCTTCTTTTCTGCAAGTGTTTTTCCGCATGTTGTACAGGTTTGCGGGGAGGTGCAGGTTGCTTCCGGCCCCGGATGATGCCCACCGACGGGAGAAATCGTGGTTCCGCAGGTGGTGCACGTTTGCGGAGTCGTACAGGTTGCCGCAGGCCCTAATTTATGTCCTTTTGCTGGGGTTAATACAACGCTGCAAACGGTGCATTTTTGTGCCGTTGTACAGGTGGCGGCAGCTCCTGCTTTGTGTCCTTTTGCGGCGACCAGGGTAGCGCTGCAAACCGTGCATTTTTGTGCCGTGGTACAGGTAGCGGCAGCTCCTGCCTTATGACCTTTTGCGGCGACCAGGGTAGCACTGCAAACCGTACATTTTTGTGCCGTCGTACAAGTGGCGGCAGCTCCGGCTTTATGTCCCTTGGCCGCGACTAAGGTTTCTCCGCAGGTGGTGCATTTTTGTGCCGTGGTGCAGGTGGCGGCGGCTCCTGCAGTATGCTTATGCCACACGGCGTAAAGCGTCACGTTCTTGTTTGCCGTATAACTTCCGCCCGCTTTATAGGTCGCGGAGGTGGCAGAGGAACTGGTGGACCATCCCAAAAAGACGTATCCGCTGCGGGTGGGCTTTGTAGAACTCAAGGTGAGCGAGGAACCGTAGTTCTTTAATTGTTGTTTGGGGGCTCCCGAACCGCCGTTTGCATTGTATTTCACCAGATTTTGAAGAGTCCACTTTTGAGAGGTTGCACCGGTATAGGTGGATACAATCATTTTTCGGCCGTCGGATGCCAGGGAGAGAACACAGGAGGGGTTCATCATGTTTCGGATGACGTATCCTCCCGAGACCTTTTCAAATCCCCACCATTGGGAAGATTCGTTCCAGTCGTCCCAAATGTTCACGTTGCTTCCGCTTTGTACGGTATCTCCGTAAGCATTGACCAGGCGAGAAGAACAGCAACCCGGACGCATTCTGTATCCGGAAGAAGCTTTTGTGAGTTTCATCTGAAATTCCGAAGAGCTGACAAATTCCCAAGTGTTGACTTGATTTCCTTGAAAGTCTTTTCCTTCGGAAACGCTCACGTATTCTCCGGTGGAATTGTTCTTGATGTAATAGGTCCCTTCGGAGATGTTGGCGTAGGAGATGGAGGAAGCGTTATTTCCGTATCCGGAGTAGGAATAATTAATGCTTCCTCCTTTAGAAGTAGGATTGACATTGATCTTGCTTGATCCGCTTCTTACTTCGAAATGCAAATGCTTGCCTGTGGAGTACCCAGACGATCCCATAGTGGCGATAGCTTGTCCTGCAACAACTCTTGATCCTACAGATACCTTTAGACTTCCTTTTAGAAGATGTCCATAATACGCAGAGGTTCCGTCGTCTTGGTCAATTCTTATATAGTTTCCGTACGTTGTCCAATGTTCACATTGATATCCGCAACTAACATGAGTGCAGGAGTCTGCGGTAGCCCCGACAGTTCCGCTATATGCCGCGTAAATGGTGTCATCTCCCGAAGCGTGGATATCAATCCCGTCATGCCATGCACCATATGCGTCGGTATAACCATAAAGGTATGCAATAGAACCTCCGTTATTTACGGGGAACAAATAGTTGTAGGTTGTAGCAGAGGAGGATAACACACTAAGAGACAGTATTATCCCTATACAAAGAACGGTGAGAAAAAACGAAAGAAGATGCTTTTTTTTCATAATAATCGATCCTTTCTATTTTATTCGACATTTTTTTGTTTTGCCTCCATATTATAACACTATAATTGTAATTTGTCAAGTATTTAATACCATGAGCGGTTATATTTTTTGAAATTTATGCTATAATAGTATTAATACGAAAGATGGAGGTACGCTATGGAAGATGCAACGTTTTTGATGGAAATGGGAAAGCGGATTGCGGCGCGGCGGCGGGAATTGCACCTGACCCAGGAGCAGACCGCAGAAAAAATGGACGTTTCCTTGCAAACCGTGTCTTGCATTGAACTGGGGAAAAAAGCCATCCGTCCCCAAAATCTGGCAAAGCTGTGTGCAGTTTTGAACACCTCCGCAGACTACGTTCTCTTCGGGAAACGGACGGAGCAGGAGCTTGCCGACCTCTCCCAAAGCCTCGCCGCCCTGTCGGAACGGGACTACAACACGGTAAAAGCCCTCGTAAAACACCTCCAAAACGAAAACGCATAAAGACGCTGACCATGGAAAGTCAGCGTCTTTTTCTTAATACTATTCAGAGAAAAGTTTTTCGGCTCGTTTCGTGAAGTTTTTGCTTACGCAAAAGTGAAGTTGCTCGGCCTCCTCGCAGTGAAGTATGGCCTTCCCGGCCAAGTGAAGTTAAGTTTGCCTCTTCACCGCAGGTGAAACTTCACTGTCGCAAGACAACTTCACCATCGAAGATAACTTCACTTGCCTACAGGGCAAACTTAGTTGAGGCGCACTGCCTTGCGGAGTGCGCCTCTTCGGGGAGTTGAGTTTTAATCTTTTTCCGCCTCGGTCAGGACGGTTTTGTACATTTTCGCGTCGCTCTTGCGAAGCATGCGAAGCTGGGTGATGAGGAACTTGATCATATCCCCTTCGTTGACGGAGGTGAAGACCTTTTCCGTGTCCCGAAAGGGGATGCCGTAGGCGTTGCAGATTTTCAGCAAACTGTCGGGGGAGGGGGTGACGGGATTTCCCGTGCGTGGGTCGGACTCCCGCTCAATGGCGGAGAGGTAGGTATGGGAAATGCCGATGCGAGCGGCGGCCTGTCGCAGACTCCAGCCACGGGCAACGCGCTCGTTGAAAATACGTTCTCCGAAGGAGATCATGGGTCAATCCTCCCGATGCTGATCCAGATTTTTCAAAAAAGACTGTCGGTAAATGGGGGCAATTCCGTGTTGCAAAAGCAAGCGATAATGCTCCTTGGTGGGGTAGCCTTTATGCTTCTGCAATTCATATTGGGGGTATTGCGCCGCCAAATCCGCCATCATGCGGTCCCGCGTCACCTTTGCGATGACCGATGCGGCGGAAACGGAGGGGCATTTTGCATCCCCCTTCACCACCGCAAGGGCGGGCACGGTCAGCCCCTTGGGGATCTTGTTCCCGTCCACGAGGGCGAAAGAGGGGGTCTGCTTCAAGCCTTCCACCGCTCGGCACATGGCCAAAAAGGTGGCGTTGAGGATATTATAAGCGTCAATTTCTTCGGGGGTAGCAATGCCTGCGGCCCAATCGCAGGAAGCGGTGATCTGCTCGTAAAGGGCCTCCCGCTTTTTTTCGCTGAGTTTTTTGGAATCGTTGAGGGCGGAAATATCAAAGGAGTCGGGCAAAATCACGGCGCCCGCCACGACGGGGCCGCACAAAGGGCCTCGTCCCGCCTCGTCCACGCCGCAGAGAAGGGGGTACCGTTCCCGATAGGGAAGTTCAAACTCCCAGGTCATTCCCCATCCTCCTGCACGTTGCGCGCGCCAAACCGTTCCAGAGTGATGCGGCCGATTTTGGCACCGCGGAACTCGTCCATCAAAATGATGGCGGTGCGTTCCTCGTCCACCTCTCCCCCGCTGACCACGAATCCGCGGCGGCGACCGATCTGCAGAAACAGATCGTAAGCCTTGGGCTCTAACTCCGTCAGTTTATAACGGGCCTTCAGCTGTTCGGGATAATACTTGGAAAGCATGGCAAGAAGGATCAAGGAAAGCCCTTCCAGATCCAGAATTTTGTCTTTGATGGCCCCCGTCACGGCAAGGAGGGCCGCGTCGGACTGATTTTCCAGCTTGGGCCAAAGAATTCCGGGGGTATCCAACAGATCAATGCCCTCCGCCAGAGGAACCCATTGCTTTTTCTGGGTAACGCCGGGACGGTCCTGAGCCTCGGCACGGCGGGCTCCGCAGAGATTGTTGATAAAGGTGGACTTGCCCACGTTGGGGATGCCCAGAATCATCACGCGGGCGGTGCGGGCCACGATGCCCCGCTTGCGGTCCCGTTCGGCTTTTTCCCGATAAGCTTCCCGAATGGCGTTCAAAACGGGCTTGCGGTCGTCCTTATTGCGGCTGTTGCCCAGAAGAACCGTATAGCCCTGATTGCGGTAATATTCCGCCCATTTTTTGTTTTCCTCGGGATCGGCAAGATCGCTCTTATTCAAAATCAGAATTTTCGCCTTGTTCCCGATCATCTCGGCGATGTCGGGATTCTTGGAAGCGGTGGGGATACGGGCGTCCACCAATTCGATGACGATGTCCACCTGCTTCATGGTTTCAAGGATCACGCGGCGGGTCCGCGCCATGTGCCCCGGATACCAGTTAATGTCCATAACAGACTCCTTTTAGTTGTAAAACTCAAACTTCTCAAAGGGCCAGAAGCGGAACAGAACCCGCCCTGCCAATTTGTTGATTTCCACGCATCCCAAATCCCCGTAACGGCTGTCGTGGGATACGGCACGGTTGTCCCCCAGCACGTACACGTGATTTTCGGGAACAACGATGGGATTGGGCGTGGAGTGGGGAATGGTTCCCGAATAAAGAGGCAAATAATCCTCCTTCAAAGGCTCTCCGTCCACGTAGACCTTATTATCGTCGGGGTTAATATAAACCTGCTGACCGGCAACGGCGATCACCCGCTTGATCCAAAGCTCTTCCTTTCCGTCGATCTGGGGACGGAAGACGACGATATCCCCTTGCGCGGGGGTATAAAACAGGTCGGAAATAATATACCGATCTCCCCCGTGCATGGTAGGTGCCATAGACTCCCCTTCCACCACACCCGTGCGGCAGATGAGGGTCAGAACCAGAATCGCGGCCACCAAGGCGCCCACGATCACCTCTGCAAACTCCACGAAGGGTGCCACGGCAGAGGCCTTTTTCTTCTTTTTCGGCGTTTCTTCCACCGCAAAACTCCGTCTTCTGCGGGGAAGGGCTTCCTCCACCTCTTCCAAGGGGATCATAGGCACGTAAGCCCCCTCCGTCCCTTCCTCCGTTGCGGGGGAAAAAGACGGTTCCGTGCCGTCGATTCGTTCCAATTCGTCAGACATAACCGTTGCTCCGTAAAAATTTTTTTAGCAAATAGATAAGAAAAAACAGTTCATAGAAAATCTCAACGTTTTCCTACGAACTGTTTCTCTCCTGTTCGATGATGGGAAGGGGTTACAGAAGTTCCTTCACCTTAGCGGCCTTACCGGTTCTGCTGCGCAGGTAGTAAAGCTTCGCGCGACGGACTTTACCGCGACGAACCACTTCAACCTTAGCCAGGTTGGGGGAGTTGACGGGGAAAGTGCGCTCCACGCCGACGCCGTAGGATACGCGGCGCACGGTGACGGTCTCGGACACGCCGCCGTGTTTCTTGGCGATTACGGTGCCTTCAAAGACCTGGATACGTTCTCTGGAACCTTCTTTGATCTTCACGTGGACGCGGACGGTGGAACCGATTTCAAAATTGAAAGGTTCTTCACGCAACTGATCCTTGGTGAAGTTGTCGAGAATGACATTGTTCATCTCTCAGTACCTCCTGATTTGTGTCAAGATATGTTCAGACGTTCATGCTGAGGGCAGAGGACCGTCAATCAAGCAACAGATATTATATCACAAATCGGGAACGAATGCAAGCCCTAAACCAAAAAAAAATCATTGTTTACAAAAAGTTCGGTTTTTGATTCTCTATTGACAAACGATCAAAAATGTACTATAATAATAAGGCACACGAACACACACGCTTTTTTCGGAAGGATTTTCTATGAAATACCGTCGTTTCGGAGCGATTTTGCTCCTGCTTTCCCTCCTCGGCTCTCTCTTCGCCTGCGCGGCGGAGGAACCGCAGACACCGTTGCCCTTTCTGAACGGAGCCCGAACCGAATATTCCCCCACCGTAGCCTACGCAGAGCAGGCGCGGGACGGCGTGGAAATCGGGGAGACAGCAGAGGGACACGTGCTGAAAAACAAAACCGCCCGACTGGATTTCGGAGAAAAGGAAGAGGGGCTTTTGGCCCTCACCTCCCTGCAGACGGGGGAAACCCTCCTCAAAAACACCGTCATCACCACGCTGACGGCGGAATCGGGCAAGATCGCCACGGTGACGGGGGGCGCGGAGCGGGTGGAACAGGGACGGTACGGCATCGGCCATCACCGCGTGGAAGGGGACCTCTCCCTCCCTGCGGACGCCTCCCAAGCCACGGAGAAAAAGGGATACGACCTGACGGGAAAAAGCGCATCTGCCTTCTCGGCCCTCAAAAACGACGTATCCGTCTCCTCCGACGAGACGGGACTGACGGTGACCTCCTCGGGCAAAAACCGATCCCAGTTCGGAGCCAAGAATCTGAAGCTGGATCTGGAAGAACACGATCATTACTATCTCTCCGTCACCCTGAAAAGCAGCGGCGTTACGGGAATTAAGTGCTTTTTTGCCACCGACGACACCACCCTGACCGAGCAGACGGCCTTGGGGACGCTGGCTCTGACCGATTCGGATCAGTTCGTCACCCTGACGGCGGAGATCGACAACCGATTCTGGGACGGGACCCTGCAAACCCTTCTCTTCCGTCTTCCCGAGGGGGAGGAAGGCTCCGTCACCCTTTCCCGCATCGCCATTCTCACCGCAGACGACGCGGTGGACCCGGGCGTTGCGGACACCCTGTGGACGGTCTATTCCGATCGGATCTATTTTTCCCAGACCATGACCTTCGGCGAAACCAAATATACCGCCGCCTCCACGGTCATTGCCGTGAAGAGCGCCCTTTGTAAAGAACTCGTGGAGTCCCCCAACTCCGTGGGGCTGAAGATGATCGACGGATCGGTTCTGGGCTTCGTTCGCCCCGCGTCGGGAGCAACGGTGCGCGTGGAAAGAACGGAGGAAGAGGTCCGCGTGATCCTCGATTGGGATCTGACGGCGCCCACCCCCTCCCTTGCCCTGCGTATGGATCTGAATTATGCCGACGGCACCGACGAGCTGGAGCGGTTGGCACAGCAGGAGAGAAATCCCCTCACGGCGGCGGATTTTATCGCCGAAGGGGCCACCTTTGACCGCTACGATCCCCGAGGAGGAATGTACCGCTTTACCCGAACGGCAGAGACGGTCTCCATCACGGCCAAGGGAAACGATCGCACGGTCTATCTGCACCTTCCCCCTGCGGAAGGGACCGCCTGGCGCCTCTGCGACAAGGATGGTACCCGCCTGCCCGTCTTTGCGGGAGATACGGTGCCCCTCTGCACCGACGGCAAGGATCTCACCGTCAGGCTGATTCCCGAAACGGCGCCCCAAGCCTTGGAGGATCCCCCCTTCTTCCCCGATTCGGGATTGATCCCCGTTTCCCGCACCTCCACCCTGCTCAACGGTCTCTGCGCCCAGAACACCGCCGTATACGCCGCCGCGGACGGAACCTATTCCGTCACCCTGACCTCCACGAAGCTCACCGACGGAGCGACGACGGTATACGACGTGCGATACGATTTTCACGGCAAAAAGCAGGTTTCCGATCTGCTGAAGGCCTTTCCCTTTTTCTCTTTCGAGCTGACCTACGGCTTTGAGAAATATGAATATCTCAACGGCGAAAACACCCCCGTCGCCCTCCCTGCGGGACAGGAAGAGGTGGCCTATCTGGGGAGTATGCCCTACGTAAGCCTTCGGGGCGAAACGGAACAAGCGGGATTTCTGATCACGAAATGTGCCATGACCGCAGGAGGGACCCCCTCCACCGCCCTGACCGCCCTGCGCTACGAGGAGGTTTCGGAGCATCATACCAACCGTCTGTTCCTCTCCTTTGACGCGGGCGAGACCGATTTCGTACGGGGAGATTCCCTCACCGTGCAGGTCATCCGCACCGAATCGGCAGACCGAGAGGCCCTGGAAGCCCTGCGGAACGGCGGAAACTTCAACCTCATCCGCAAGGAAACCAAGCCCCAAGCCCCCCTGCAAATTACGGGCATGGAAAGCACGGTCATCCTGCAGATCGAAGGATACGAAAATTATACCCTCCCCTCTCTGAAGGCCAACGGAGAACCCTTCACCCCCGCCCTCTACCAGGTCTACGTGGACGAAAACGGCTATTACGGCTTTGCCTTCCCCGTCAACACGGGCACGCAGATCACCGTGGAATAATCGAACCCCATACAAAATCAAGCCCCCACGTTTGTGGGGGCTTTTTGATGCACAAAAGGGGGAACGTATTCCTTCTTTTTTAAGGAAAAAGAAGGAACCGAAGAAAAACCTTTTTGCAACAAACTACGTTTGTTGTGAAAGGAATATAAACATAACGACGGGGGATTATAGCTTTTTCTTTTTGCGGATCACGAGGGCGGTGGTTGCGGCGGCAATGAGGACGACGCCTGCGGGGACGATCACCCACACCCACGGGAAGGGGGCGGGGTCGGCCGGGGTGTCGGTGTCGGCGGTTTCGGCGTCCGTGCCGTCGGTGAGGGGCGCGTCGGAGGCATTCCCATCCGTGGAGGGTGCGTCAGCCGTGCCGTCCGTAGAGGGCACATCGGTCAAGGTCGCCGTCTCCGTGGAAACGTCTACCACCCCCTCGTCGGTGGGAACATCCGTAACCGCCCCGCCGTCGGTCGTTCCGTCAGACCGATCAGAATCTTCCGTCCGCGTCGTTTCGTCCACTCCGCGCAGAGCGTTAATCTCCTCCTGCAGGTGAGCAGGAATCGGATTTCCCGCCTCGCAATAGGGGATTTCCATTTCGGCAGACTTCATATCTTCAATCAGAGTGAAATCAACAATTCCCCCCACAGAAAACTCATAATTGGGATCATTTACTTTTTCATACCAAGCCGCTCGTTCTTCGGCATACAAGGTTTCCAAGGTTGTTGCAAATTCCGCCTGCGTAAAAAGCAAAGACTGACTCGGCTCATCTTCCGCTGTCGAGATATATTTCACAAAATTACCGACATCCGTCGTGTAATAGAAGAAAAACCCTTCATATTCGACGTAGAGAGGCAAAACTTTTTGCACTTGGCATATCTGATTTTTGAACACCATATAAGAGTCGATGGACAAGAGTTCCTTCTTAAGATTCTCTTCCTCATGAAAAAGAGCACCTAATGGATACGGGCTTATTACACCAGAATTTTCCGCTTTTTCAATAAGTGAAGCACTGCAAAAGGAGTCTTTTGAAATTGCAAAAAACCTATATATGCGAAATTCCTCAAGAACTTTATTTAAGTGATTGTCGTCAAAATTCTGTATAATCTCCTCCGGAGTCAACTCCCAACCAAATTGAATCTGCCTGCCATTTACATAGAAATATTCCAAAAAATCACAGGAAAGAAACGATTCATTATCAAGAACACGAAACATCTCCGTATACGGAGGAATCATCACTGTGTAGAGCGGGAAAATTCCTTCCCACCATTCAATCTTAAATTCTTTCGAGAATTCCGTATAAATTCCGGATTTTTCAAAATTACGATGAGGAATCCTTTGAGGAGAGGTTTCATCTGCAGCGAAAGTGATCGTCATTAAGGCGATACAGAAAATAAATATGCAAATCGTTATTATTGTTTTTTTCATATTAACCTCCACAATAATGAGAAAAACCGCCCCAATTAAATGCAACAGAAAAGAGCCATAATCCATCAGCGTCTGATTTCAACTGATTAATATCTTTTGGAAGAATGTTTTCTCTACCTTGTCCCGGATCAAGAACCTTAAATAATACAGTGCCGCCAAAATCTATGTAGTCACAAATAACTGTGGCATGACCGAACCCAGAGTCTGCACATCCTCGAACAATCAAATTTCCAGAATCCAAGACCTTTTTCAAGTTTTCTTCGGAAGTGAAAGGAGTACTTTCAAGGTCCGCGTCTTGCCCTGTTAGGCTTTCTATAAAGAATGGTATTTCTATCGGGCTTGCACTCAAATTGTCCAAGGATTCTTCCGTATACGGAGGAGTCCATCCCCGTTGTTCTGCCAACACAGAAACCAGTTCAAACTGTGTCGTTGAGTTTTCATGGTATTTTAACTCTAACATCTGGACACAAGCAGCCCAACACCAATCGGTACCTAACTGTGCAATGCGCCGAGTATTACAACGGATTCCCCATTCATCATTGAAATTTGAATCGTCTGTATAGGTCGCCATAATTGGCGAATAAGAAACTGAATCTTCCGGATATGCTTCTGAAGAAATATACGATAATGCCAAAGATTGCGCCTCCAACGCTTTCGAACACAAACGCATCTTCCCCGTAGCAGTCAGCGAAATCTTCCACAGCGTTCCGTCGTAAATTGCGGCGGTAGATTGCGAGCCGTAAATCAATTCCACGTCATCGCTTACCTCGTCCGCACACAGAAATGCATTTTGAGGCTCCCCAACGGCACGGACGGTATAATATCCATCCCCGACAAATTGGAAATCCCAGAGGGCGGGAGAGTCTCCGAAGGAGCCATTCACCTTCACGTTGCTGTCCGTTTGTGATTCCGAATTTTCTACG
>JAGBIM010000033.1 GCA_017934975.1 Clostridia bacterium
ACCCGAGTCTGCCGTCCACTTTCCCGCCATGGGAAAGGGGAAGGGGGACCGACGGAAAGGGATTGCGAAGCAATTGCTTTTCGTTGGTGGAAGGGGTTTTGCACGATAACGGAACGGCGAATACACTTTTTCGACAGTCTGAGGACCGAAGGAAAACCTTCGGTCCCATATTTTTTATTCTTTATTCTTCCTCGGGGTTCTTTGGGGTCTGGCGACGAAGTCCCAGATAGGTCAGACAGAAGCACAGGAAGCAGGCCGCGGCAATGGACACGAGAAGCACCACCGTATCGGTGGACATTCCGCTTCCGCCGTTGCCCTCGGTGCGGACCACTTGGGTGCCCAAGGGGACCGACGTGGGATTGGAGGAAGTATTCGTATCGGAGGTCTGCGAAAGATCCGAGTCCGAAGTATCCGTAACGGGAAGATCGGTAATCGCATCCGATTCGGAAGAAGAAAGGATGGATTCCGTATCGCTGACTTCGGGAAGATCGGTAACGGTTCCCGTATCGGTGGTCTGCGAATCGGAGGGAACCTTCGAAGAGGTGACGGAGGAGGTCGGCTTCGAGGAGGTGACGGAAGAAACGGGCGGCTTCGGGGTGTCGGAAACGTCAGAATCGCCCCCTTCATCGGTGACGGAGGAAGAAACGGAAGAATCGGACTCGTCGGAGGAAGGCGGAGGCGGCGGAGGGGGAGGCGTGACGGTTTTCAGGGTAATTTCTTTGGTTGCGCCTTCCAGCGAAACGGGAGAGGTATCCGCCTTCGTTGCTTTGGTCACGGTTACGGTTACGTTGGTGCTTTCCACCTCCGTACTTTCTACGTGAAAAACCAAAGTCAACGTCACGCCGTTAAAGGAAATATCCGTCATTCCGGCCACGGCAAGGGTACATTTGCCCTGACTGTTTGCCGTTGCGGAGGGGGAAGGCATCGCCATCGGGCCTGCGGGCACGGTGTGCGTAGCCTCGGCGGACATCTTCAGATGAGCCGTATTAAAGGCAACGTCCACCGAAACGGAGGCGAGGGTCACGTCGGGGAACGTAACCGTTACGGTAACCGTCTCCCCCGAAACCGTTGCGTTGGCGGACAGCGCCACGGAAGCCTTGGTGGGAGAATCGAACAGAACGATCGCTCCGCCCGTCAGACAAAGGCACAAAAGTATCGAAATAATCGTTTTTAATGAAGTACGCATACATAAATCCTTTCTCATTCGAGCTCTTTCGTCGGATTATTTCTCTGCAGGAAATTCGGTCACGATTCCCACAACGTATTGCAAAATCAGCATGGCATCCATAACGGATGTTTCCGCTTCGCCTGCCACTTTGGCCGCCGCAGACTGATAATCGTTCAGTGAAATGATGCCAACGATGCTTTGCAAAATCAGCATCGCATCCGCCACGTCCACACCGTCCCGATTCAGATCCCCGTAACGGAAGAGGGGGACCGCATGGTTTTCGTAGCTGACCGGGGGGTCGGAGGGGCCGTAGGAGGTGTAATTCAGAAGGGCGGTGCCGTTCTTGTCCACCATGGTGGCAATGCAGATATCCAGCGAGGCGCGGGCCTTGGTCAGATCCTTCACGGAGAAGGTGTAAACCACTACGGGACCCGCGTATCGGGTCATGTTGCAGGCGGCGTTGCCCACCGCCGCAACGAAGTTACAGAAACCGCTTTGGTTGGAGGCTGCGATATCCCGATTCATGGTGATGAAATCGTACCCGCCCCGTTCCATGGCGGACAAAATCTTGCTCCCCACGGAGACCGATTGCAGTTCCAGGGCCGCAGGATCAAATTTCAACCCGAAATCCAACGCCGTCCATTGCTTTCCGTCGGTATAAAGCTCCACGGTCAGATTGTTTTGGGCGTCGTTGAGAGCGGATTTCAGATAAACGGGAGGCAATTCCTCCTCCGCGGAGGGGAAAATCGCAATTCCCGCAAGAAAACAAAGGGTCAGAAGGAGCGCGAAAATCCGTTTCATATCAGCCCTCCTTCGGCAGGGGGAGGGAAGAAACTCCGCCCGTCAGATATTTCAGAATGGTTTTGGCGTCTTCCACGTTGACCGCGCCGTTTCCGTCCACGTCCGCCCCTTCGGTCTGACGCAGAGACAGTTCCCCTCGCTGAATGAGCATGGCGTCGGACACGTTGACGATGCCGTTGGCGTCCACGTCGCCGCAGGGAATGACGGTGATGGGGAAGGTTGCGGTCAATTCACCCGCCGTCACGGTGGCGGTGCAAGCTCCCGTAGATTCCGCAGCATAGGTTACGGTAAAGTCGGCAGGCTTTAAGGTTTCGGTGGTTTTATCGGAATTATGCTTGACCACGGTGATGCCCGAAAAATCCGCCGTCACCCCGGGGTAAACGAAGGCGCGGTCCAGAGGCAGCGTGACCCGCAAAATGGGATTATCCCCCACGAAATCCGTGTAGGTCAGAGAAATCCAACCCGTTTTTCCGCTATAGGTAACCTTGCCCCAATCCCCCGAGACCTCCGTCACGCTGACCACGGTTCCGTCGGGCAAGAGGGCCAGCTGCGCGTAGGAGGTGCCGGGACCTTCCCGCAGGCGCAGGCCCGAATTGGTGGCGGTGACTTTATAATTCCCTAAAGGGTGCCCCGAGGTCACGTCCTGGTCCGTATCGGGGACGGGGGGCACGTATTCCCCTTCCGAGGTGGGGTAAACCTTGGGCATATATACGTATTCCACCCCTTTGTTCTTATAGCGGGCGGTGAAATCCTCCCAGGACCATTTTCGCATATCGATCTTGCAGGGGTCGTCCCAGTTGGCCTGCAGAATCCAGATAAAATCTGCGTCCTGCTTCAGAAAAACCATGGAGTGACCGTTGACGCGGATATCCGCCCCGGTCTTGGCCTTGGAAAACAGATTTTTCACGTTCTCCACCGTCATCTTGGAGGTGGAAAGGGAACCGAGACTTTCGAATTTGTCGGCGTTTTCGGGGTAAGCGGTGGTGCCCATGAAGCCGAAAATCTTATAAAAGCAGAGATGGGAAAAGCCCATACACTGGATGGAATAAAGCCAGATTTCCTTGCCGTTTTCCGGATCGTCGTAGACCGAAATACATTCACATCCGTCGTACCAGTTACACTTTCCGTGGCAGGTGCAGGGCTTGCCCGTTTTGGAAAAATAACTGCCCACGGGAAATTCCTTCAGAATCTGGTCGATGCGTTTGGCTACGTAAACGTTGTCGGTCACGTCTCCGCCGTTGCGGATGCCGTGATCGAGGGGGTCGTATTCCAAGGTCTCTTCCTCGGCCACCAGAAGGGCGGAAAAAAGAGACGAAAAAACCAGAGCCAGCAACAAAAGGATGCTGACGGCAGGCTTGAGAAGGGAGTGGGGTCGGCTCACGGTCGATCCTCCTTTTCGGGGTAAAAAAAAGGGTGTTGTGTGTTCGCGTTGTATCTTTATCTCTACATACATCTTCATTATAACAAGGAAAGGAACATCTGTCAACAAAGTTCGTATAAAAGTTACAATTTTTTACCGTTCTCGCACCAAAAAGGGTAAAAAAACGAGCCCCTCCCCCTCTTGATTCTGCGGGCGGAATGTGCTATAATAAGGGAAGAAAAATTACTCCACGAAAAAAGGAGATTCCCGTCATGAACAAGCATATTTTGGATTTCTGTGCGGCCAATACGGCCTACGCACCCCGAAAGAACACCGACAAGCTCTTCCCCCTCCCCCAAGGGAGCGCTTCCTGGGAAGGGGTTATTGACGCGGTAAACCGCCGCATCGCAAAGCAGGATATTTTCAAGCCCGAGCTCTGGAAATGCTTCGTAGATCAGTTCCGCAATCTGGTAGACGGAGGAAACAATCTGTGGCGTTGTGAATTCTGGGGCAAGATGATGCGGGGCGCCTGCATGACCTATCAGTACACCTGCGACAAGGAGCTCTACGCCATTCTGGAGGATTCCGTAAAGGACCTGCTTTCCGCCGCCGACGAACGGGGCCGCATTTCCACCTACAGCGTGGAAACTCAGCTGGACGGCTGGGACGTGTGGGGCAGAAAATACGTTCTTCTGGGCCTTCAGCATTTTATGGAAATCAGCGAAAACGAAGCCCTGAACGAAGAAATCGTGGAAGCCATGAAAAAGCACGCGGACGTGTTCATCGAAGATCTTCACGCTACGGGCAAGCCTTTGTATCTTTGCTCCCGTCATTGGCTGGGAATCAATTCGGTCTCCATCCTGGAGCCCATCGTCCGTCTGTATAACATCACGGGAGAGACCCGTTATCTGGACTTTGCCACGGAGCTGGTGCAGAGCGGCGGCGCGGAGGGATTCGATCTGTTCAACGCACCCCTCACCAATCCCGACGGCCCCTCCACCTATCCCGTACAGAAGGCCTACGAAATGATGTCCTGCTTTGAGGGGCTTCTGGAATACGGCCGCACCACGGGAGAGGAAAAGTGGATCCAATCGGCACTGAATCTGGGCAAGCAGGTTCTGGAAACGGAGCTGACCGTCATCGGATGCGCCGGATGCACCCACGAGCTGTTCGACGGCTCCCGCATCGCTCAGTTCAACGAAGAGTTGGCCGGCACGATCATGCAGGAAACCTGCGTTTCGGTCACGCTGATGAAATTTATGATGCAACTGATGTCCATCAACGCGGACCCCGCCTTTGCGGACGTAATCGAATCGGCCTTCTACAACGACGTTCTGGGATCGGTCAACACCCGTGACGTGGCCTACGAGGCGGATCCCACCAAGCACAACGCAAAAGAAGTATTTCATATGCGGTACACCGACAAGCACGAGGCGGAGGTCTTCCCCTTCGACAGTTATTCCCCCCTCATGAAGGGCACCCGCGGCATCAAGCAGGCAGGCTACCGCCCCATCACCGAAACGGCCAACTATTCCTGCTGCGCCGCCATCGCCGCCGCAGGCACCGCCCTGATGGCGCGCAACGCGGTCATGTATACCGAAGACGGTCTGGCCGTCCTGTTCTATGAAAAGGGCACCGTCAAATTCCTCACCCCCAAGGGACAGGAAGCAACCCTGACGGTAGACACGGCCTACCCCGTGGGTGACACCGTCACCTTTACCTTCTCCCTCCCCGCCCCCGAAACCTTCCGTCTTGCCCTGCGCATCCCCGAAGTGGGCTGGAAAGAAGAAGTACGGGAATGGGCCGACGGAGACGGAATCACCCTCACCTTGGATATGGAAGTGAAGGCCCTCTATTCCGCGGACCTGGTGGCCGACGACAAGGATCCTCACTTCTCTTTGCGCAAAGGTCCCCTGGTCCTTGCGGCAGACACGGAAGTGGCCCCCTTCGACTTTGACACCCGCAAGGATCCCGCCACGGAAAACGGCTCGGTCCTTGCAACGGAAGCAAATACGGAAATCGACCACCTGCTGGCCTTGGATATCGCCCTGAAGGACGGCTCCTCCATGCGGGTCATCGACTACGCCTCCGCCGGAAAATCCTGGGACGAAAAATATCCCTTCGCCTGCTGGTTCCGCAGAGGTTAAACAAAATTCTTACAAATTCGGATTGAACTGAAGCGCCTTTGGCAAAAAGCCATCACATATATCCTATCAAGCAAAGTTGACCGCATTCAACCCCGCCGAAATATTTAAGAGAGAGGTCTTAAATTATGTCTTCTGAAAAGAGCTCCCCGATCAAAAAAATAGCCCTCATCGCAGCCCCCATTTTGGTGGTTGCCCTCGTGGTAATCCTTATTCTGCTTCCGTCGGGACAGGACGACGGCACGCCCGTTGACCCCACAAACGGCGACACGGGATCCTACGGCTCCGACGTTCTTTCGGGATCAGAGGACTCCGACGATGGCCTTGACTCTGCCGTGGATTCCGAAACGGGTTCCACCGAAACCGAAAACTTCCCGTCCTCCGAGGATACGAACAACACGATAGACGATGCCAACGGGCTGTCGTGGATCCGGAATGGGGACACCATCACGATTACCGATTATCCCACCGCTGGCACCGTTTTGGAAATTCCTGCGGTCATCGACGGATCTCCCGTAACCGCAATTGGGGACAGAGCCTTCTACGATAGCCGCACCCTCACCTCGGTCACCATTCCCGACAGCGTCACGAGCATCGGGGAATATGCCTTTGAGAATTGTTACGCCCTTACCTCGGTAACCCTCCCCGACAGCGTCACAAGCATCGGGACCTATGCCTTTCGAAATTGTATCGCCCTTGCCTCGGTGACCCTCCCGAAGGGCATTACAAAAATTTCTGAAAATCTCTTCGACGGGTGCAACGCTCTGGCTTCGATCACCATCCCCGACGGCGTCACGAGCATCGGGAAATATGCCTTCTGGAAGTGTAAGGCCCTGACCTCCGTCACCATTCCCCAAAGTGTCAAAACCATTGAAGAATACGCGTTTTTGACCTGCTCGGCCCTTACCTCGGTGGTGATTCCCGAAGGTGTCACGGACATCGGAGGAATGGCCTTCGGGGAATGCTCCTCCCTGACCTCGGTAACCCTCCCCGGCAGCATTGCAAGCATTGGGCAGCGGGCCTTCTCTCTGTGCGATATCGCGGACGTTTGGTATAGCGGAAGCGAAGCAGACCGCGCAAAGATTCTTTTTGGCGAAAACCACGGATTGGACCGAAACAGTGTAACGTGGCACTACGGAAGTTGACCGCGAAACCCTTCCCTTTCATAAAACATAAAATGCACATAATAATGATCCCCCCGCATAGCGGGGGGGTATTTCAGTTTCGGGCATAGCCCTAATAATACAGGCTGCGCACAAGTGCGCCTTTCGGTTGACCTGCCAGTCATGCATGGGGTTACCTGCTACCCGTAAGCGGGTTCAAGTACGGTATCCACATCACAAAACGAACGATGCGCTATCGTGAGCCTCCCCTTAGTAAGGGGAGGTGGCACGGCGTATCCGATCGCCGTGACGGATGAGGTTGGCACGGAGAATGTTTCTTTGTGACCCGAACAACCCTTCCACCGCTTCGCGGTCCCCCAGCTACGCTTCGCTACTGCATAAGTTCGACTTAGCTAAAAATTCTGCGTCTTCGACTTGAATTTTTAGAGTCTCACTTATCCCCTTACACAGGGGAGGCTTACCCTTGCGCATCGCTCGCCGACTGCCCACCGTTCAAGAGAACCTCTCGGAAAAAGGAACAAACGCAAGGCACGGCACATCGGCATGGCTCCCCTTAGTAAGGGGAGCTGTCATCGAAGATGACTGAGGGGATTGACACGGAAAATGTTACTATTGTAAAAGAAGGAATCTCTGCGGCAGTCAATCCCTTCCGTCAAAAATCAGAGATTTTTGCCACCTCCCCTTACTAAGGGGAGGCTTGCGTTTACGCATCGTTCTTCTTTTCCGCACCGTTCATCTGTTCCTCGTGGAAAGAATAAAAAGATAGAACTTGGCTCATCCTCAAGCCTTGTGCAAAAACCGTTCAAGCCATGTTTACAAAAAAACAACGCATCGAAAAACACCAAAAGTTCCTAAAAAAATCTCCGCCGCAAGTATTTGCGGCGGATTTGCTTTTCTTTTTTGGTACCTTTTTTCTTTTCTCTGAAAAGAAAAAAGTACGTCCGACCCCCTCACAATCAAATCGTGTCGGCGATTTCGTAGATCAGGGCTTCGGTCTTTTCCCAACCCAGGCAGGGATCGGTGATGGACTGTCCGTAAACGGGGCCGCAGGCGCTGAGCTTCTGGGCACCGTCGATGAGATAACTCTCGATCATCAAGCCCTTGACCAGTCTGCGGATCTCGCCGTTCTGACGGCAGGAATGGAGGATATCCCGTGCGATACGGACCTGCTCCAGGTGCATTTTGGAGGAGTTGGAGTGGTTGGTGTCCACGATAACGGCGGGATTTTCCAACCCGCTCTTGGCGTAAACCTCGCAAAGATTACGCAGGTCCTCGTAATGGTAGTTGGCAACGGCCCGTCCGCCCAGATCCACGTATCCCCGCAGGATGGCGTGGGTGAGGGGGTTTCCCGAGGATTTGACCTCCCAGCCGCGGTAAATGAAGGTGTGGGAATGGTGCCCCGCGGTGATGGCGTTCATCATAATGGACAGATCGCCTCCCGTGGGATTTTTCATACCAACGGGCACGTCCAGACCGCTGGCAGTGAGGCGGTGCTGCTGGTTTTCCACCGAGCGGGCCCCCACGGCGATGTAGGACAGAAGGTCGGACAGATAGCGGTGATTGTCGGGATAGAGCATTTCGTCGGCACAGGAAAATCCGTAGTCGGAAAGGGCCGCCCGATGAATATCACGAATGGCGATAATGCCCTTCAGCATATCCGCGTCGGTGTTGGGGTCGGGCTGATGGAGCATTCCCTTATAACCGTCGCCGGTGGTGCGGGGTTTGTTGGTGTAGATGCGAGGGATAATAATGATCTTATCCTTCACTTGATCCTGCACCTTACGCAGGCGGGAAATATATTCCAGAACCGGCTCGCGGAAGTCCGCGGAGCAAGGTCCGATAACCAAAACGAATTTGTCGCTTTTGCCCGTAAAGACGTCGCGGATCTCGCTGTCGCGGGAAGCCTTGACGGCGGCCAATTCTTCGGTAAGAGGGTACTGCGCCTTGATTTCCTGAGGAATGGGCAGCTTACGAAGGAAATTCATGTTCATAATAGCTCCTTTATATCATTTTTTCTTTTTATCGAATTTGGCACGGCGCTCCGTGGAGGTTCGCATCATCTCCCGCAAACCTTCCCGATCTCCTTGGGAGAGAAGCTCCCGCATACGGTTGACCTGCTCCAGAAAACGGTCCATCTGCCGCAACAGAGACTCTTTATTCAGCAAAAACAGCTCCGACCACATTTCGTCGTTGATGCGGGCGATGCGAGTCAGATCCCGGAAGGAGTCCCCCGTATAGTCCACCAGCCGATCGTCTTCGTTGGCGCACATGAGGGACACGGCCACGCAGTGGGTCAGCTGGGACAAAAAGGCGATCATATCGTCGTGCTCCGCGGGAGAAAGACGGGAGATGCGACCAAAACCCAATTCCCGCCCCAGGTCCTCACAGAGCAAAATCGCCGACTCCGTGTTCTTGTCCGAGGGGACCACGATATAGTTGGCTCCGTCGAAAATGCCATCGTCCGCGTTCTCGATGCCGCCCACCTCCCGTCCCGCCATGGGATGGACCGAAACGAACTCCACCCCTTCGGGCAGAGCGGCGGTGACCGGGTCGATAATGCAGGATTTGACCCCCGTCACGTCGGTGACCACGGTGCCCGGGCGGATGAGACGTCCGTATTGCTTCACCCAATCCAGTAAAACCGTGGGATACAGGGCGAAAACGATCATTTCCGCGCGGGCGATCAGATCCTCGTCCACGGAGGAAGAGCCCTCGTCAATAAGCCCGTGCTCAAAGGCGTAATCCACCGTCTCTTGGCGGCGGGCAAAGCCGTAAATGCAACGAAATCCTTTTTTCTTCAGGGCCATGGCGTAGCTGCCGCCCAAAAGGCCCAGACCCACGATCAGAATGCGGGTGTCGCGGTGTAATTGCATCATAATTCTTCAAACCTTACTTTCAAATCGTTCATTACGTCAAAAAATCGGGGATAACTCTTTCGTACTGCCTGCGCCCCCTCCAGCGTGCCGCCGAAGCGGGTACAGAGAAGGGACAGGGACATAACTACACGGTGGTCGTTATGCCCAAGCAGAGCCTCGGAAGGGGGGTGTAACGGGGCGGGAAGCACCGTGACGGAATCTTCCTCCACCCGAATCTTCGCCCCGAATTTGGCCAATTCCTCTGCCATCACCGTCCCCCGATCGCTTTCCTTGATCTTCAAACGGCGGGTGTGGGTGAAGGTGGCCCCGTGAAAATAGGCGGCAAGGGTCATCAGCACGGGGGCAAGGTCGGGACAATTCGCAAGGGACAAGGTGGGATTTTCGGCGACAAGCCGTGCAAACATCGGCTCCCAGACCCGATCTCCCTGCAAGGTATGGGGATTGCGTCCCGAAAGGGTAACCGGGTCTCCCATCACGGCGAGAGCCCCCAAAAAGGCGGCGTTGGACTCATCTCCCTCCACGGTAACCGTTTGGGGACGGTAGGTCTGTCCCCCGGGGATGAGAAAATCATTTCCTTCCCGCGTCACCGTAACCCCGAATTGCTTCAGAGCGGCGAGGGTCAGATCCAGATAAGAAGCGCTCTCCAAAGGGGTGGTGCAACGGATACGGCTGTCCGCCTCACAGAGGGGAAGGGCGAACAGAAGCCCCGTCAGAAACTGACTGCTCACGTCCCCCGGGAGGGAAAATTCCCCGCCCTGCAAAACGCCCTGCACCGAAACAGCCCCCTTCTCTCGCAGGAGGGAAATCCCGCGGGGGGCAAAAAGATCTTCGTATACCGAAAGGGGGCGCTCCAGAAGACGGTCGCTCCCCGTGAGGGTGGCTTTTTCCCCCGAAAGACAGAGGGGGATCATAAAACGCAGGGTGCTTCCGCTTTCCCGACAGGGCAAAACGCCCGAAGGACGGGGGCGGCCGCCGCATCCCGTAACCGAGACCCGATTTCCCGCTACCGTGAGGGAGGCTCCCAAGGCCCGAAGGCAATCGCAGGTGGCGGAAATATCCTCGGAAAAGTCCACGTTTTCCACGGTGCTTTTTCCCTCCGCCAAAGCGGCGCAGATCAAAAGACGGTGGGCCATGCTCTTGGAAGGAGGAACGGTCACCGTTCCTGCGGCGCGGGAAGGAGAAAAGCGAAGATTCATGCTTCCTCGCCTCCGATCAGACGGTCGATGGCCTCCAGATATCCTGCCGTGCCGTGGCCGATGATCGAATCCACGCAGGCGGCACGGATATAACTGATCTGTCGGAAATCCTCCCGCTCCTTCACGTTGGAGATATGCACCTCCACCGTGGGGATCGAAACCGATTTGACCGCATCCAGAAGGGCGATGCTGGTGTGGGTATACGCCCCCGGATTGATGACGACGCCGTCGTAGCCCTCAAAATAGGCCTCCTGAATCCAATCCACCAGATCTCCCTCGTGGTTGGACTGACGGCAGGTCACCGCCACACCCCGCAGGGAGGCGTGGGCCTCGATTTTTTCCAAAAGTTGCTCGTAGGTCTCCTTGCCGTAATGGGCAGGCTCCCGAATCCCCAGAAGATTCAGATTGGGACCGTTGAGAATCATCAGCTTCATAACAAAAAATCCTTTCGGATAAATTCCACCGTATGTTCCACCGATTCGTCAATCTCCACGCGACGGTCGCAGGTGGAGCAATAGCGCTCGTACCGCTCGGCGTACCGCTTGCGGATGGCCTCGGCGGTGGAGGCAAGGGGTCGGTCGTCGGTGGGAAGAAGGGCTTCCAAAGCGCGGTCAAGAAAATAGATCCGTCCCGTGCGCCGCAGGGCCCGCAGGTTTTCCTCCCGCAGGATGGCGCCGCCCCCCGTGGCGATGATACAACCGGTGGATTGATTGGCCGCATCCCGCACCGCTTGGGTTTCCAGGTCGCGGAAACCGGCCTCTCCCATCTCGTCAAAAATCTGCGAAATGGGCTTGCCCGCCCGCTGAACGATCCCCTGATCGGTGTCGACAAAGGGGCGTCCGAGGGCCTCGGCCAAAGCCTTGCCCACGGTGGTTTTGCCACTGCCCGGCATCCCCGTCAAAACGATATTTTCCTTTTCGGCGGCGATCTGTCGGTAAATGCGGTCGGCCTCGTCCTCCATGCCCTCGAAATCCCGTCCGAGGAAAATGCGGCAGGCCTTCACCGCCTGAGCAACCAGCATAGAAAGGCCGCCTTCCGAGGGAATTCCCCGTTCCTTTGCGTCCAGAACCAAATTGGTCCGCAGGGGATTGTACACCGCGTCCACCACGCCGCAAAGGCGGGGGAAGCGGGAAAGATCAAGGGGAGTCCCTGCCCGTTCGGCGGTGCCGTCCGCGTAAGGATACATGCCGCAGGGAGTGGTGTTGATCATCACCTCTGCGTCCGCGTGGATCGCGTAGGCTTCTTCGTAGGAAACGTCCGCGCCTGCGGAGCGCCCCACGGTGATGATCTGCGCCGCCTTGGCGTCCTTGGCCACCGCCCGCGCCGTGCGGCAGGTGCCTCCCGTTCCGAGGATCAGCACCTTTTTCCCGCTCAGGGAAATGCCGATGCGGCGGATCAGGAAAACCATACCGTAAAAATCCGTATTATAACCGTAAAGCTTGCCGTCCCGATGGACGATGGTGTTCACCGCGCCGATCTCTTGGGCGGAGGCGTCGATTTCGTCCAGATAGGGAATCACCGTCTGCTTATAAGGAATGGTGACGTTGATGGCCTTAAATTTTTTGGCCTTCAGAAATCCGTCGATTTCGTCGGGGGCAAGCTCCGTGAGGCGGTAATCGTAATCGGCACAGCGACCGTGGATCTCCTTGGAAAAGCTATGGGGAAGGTGCTCCCCGATCAGTCCGTATTCCATGATTTACTCTCCCAGATAATCGGTGCCGTAGCGCTGGGTCAGAAGATCGCCCAAAACGAGGGCGGTCATACTGTCCACCACCACCCGTGCCCGATGGGCGATGAAGGGATCGTGACGCCCCGTGAGGGTGAAGTCGATATTTTCCCCCGTCACGAAATCCACCGTCTGCTGGGAGCGGAGGAGGGAGGGGGTGGGCTTGACGGCACAACGGAAGGAAAGGGACATGCCGTTGGTAATGCCGCCGTTGATGCCGCCGTTGGAGTTTTTGGAGGTAATCACCCTTCCCCGTTCCATGCGGAAGGGATCGTTGGCTTCACTGCCACGGGCATCCGCAAGGGCAAAGCCGTCTCCGAATTCCACGCCCTTCACGGCGGGAATGGAGAAAAGGGCGTGAGACAAGAGGCTTTCCACCGAATCGAACCAGGGTTCTCCCACCCCTGCGGGGAGCCCCGTCACGGCGGTTTCCAGAATGCCGCCCAGGCTGTCGCAATCGGCCTTCGCCGCCAGAATCGCCCCCTTCATGGCCGCCTCTGCCTCCGCGTCCAGCACGGGGAAGGGCTTTTCGGAAAGAAGGGCGTAATCTTCGGCAAAATTCCCGAAGGGACGGTCGTTGATGCCGCATCCGCGGGCAAGATGGGTGGCGATGAAAATATTTTTTTTCTTCAAAGCGGAAATTACGATGGCACCCGTCGCCACCAATGCCGCAGTGATCCGTCCGCTGAAATGACCACCGCCCCGAGGGTCCTCAAAGCCGTGGTATTTGGCATAGGCGGTGTAGTCCGCGTGACCGGGTCGGGCCTTGCCGTAAAAGGCGTAATCGTCACTGTGCTGCACCGTGTTGGGGATTCGGATGCAGAGAGGCGTACCCGTGGTTTTTCCCCGATAAACGCCGCTTTCCAGCACGAAGGGATCGGGCTCCCGACGGGCGGTGGAGGTGCCGTCGGAAGGACGGCGCAGGGTCAGCTGATGGGCAATAAAAGCCTCGTCCACGGGGATTCCGGGGGCAAGCCCGTCCAGAACCGCCCCGAGGCTCGGACCGTGGCTTTCGCCGAAAAGGGTCACGGAAAGGGCCGAACCAAAGGTGTTTTTCATCCCAAAACCTCCTGAATTTCTTCTTCCAGACGGGCAAAAGGAAGGGTTTCAAAAACGAAAGAGCCCACTTCCTTGCACCGCACCACGGTGATGTTGCCGCCCGCGCATTTTTTATCGTGCGCCATGGCCTGCAGGACCTCCTTGCTATCCACGGAACATTCCGTAGGAAGCCCCAGGGAGGAGAGAACCCGCAAAAGACGGGGGCGCAATTCTTCGGAAACCATGGGGAGCATCCCCAGCCCCACGCATTCCCCGTGCAAAAGGGAAAAGTCGCAGGCGGTTTCGATGCCGTGGCCCACCGTGTGACCGAAATTCAGCACCCGACGAAGACCTCCCTCGGTCTCGTCTTGGCTGACCACCTTCGCCTTCACCTGCAGGGCGCGGAAGATCACCGTCTCAAGCTGAGACAGCGCCTCCCCCGACTCAAACAACGAAAACAGTTCTCCGTCGCAGGCCAGGGCCACCTTTACCGCCTCGGCGGCGCCGGCGCGGACCTGTCGGGGATCCAGGGTTTCCAGCACGTTCGGGTCGATCAAAACCTTTTTGGGCTGATAGAAGGCGCCCACTAAATTTTTATATCCCTTGTAGTCCACCGCAACCTTGCCCCCCACGGAGGAGTCAATCTGAGCCAGAAGGGTGGTGGGGATATTGTAAAAATCAATCCCGCGCAAATAGGACGCGGCGGCAAAACCCGCCATATCGCCCACCACGCCGCCCCCCACGGCAACCACGCAGTCGGTGCGGGTAAAATGCTCCTCCACCAAACGGTCGAGAAGGGTCATCCAGGTATGAATATTCTTGCTTTCCTCCCCTTGGGGTACGGTGACGATAAAAGGCGTTTGCGCCTGCTCAGCCACCTTTTGGGCGTATTGGGCGGGAACTCCCGAATCGGTGACGATAAGCACCTTGCGGCGGAGATTCAGCAGATCTCCCCCACGGGACAGACAGCCCGACTCGATGACCACGTCGTAACTGCGTTCCCCTAAATCCACGGATAAAATCACGATTCTTCCTCCTTGAGCAGGATCTCCCGACCGTAAGAGCCGAGAACTTTGATAGCAGAGCAGGTTTCCTTCAACTCCTCCAGCATCCGCGTGCCCGCCTCGGAATGAAGGGAGCCTTCCCCTTCCACGTAAAAATAGTATTCCCAATTTGCGTTTTTGGTGGGACGGCTTTTCAGCGCCTTCAGGTTAAATCCGTTGCGGCCGATGACCGACACGGCCTTGCCCAGAGATCCCGCCTCGTTCTTCACGGTGAAGAACATAATAAAATGGTTATCCTCCCCCGTCGGACGGTTTTCCACGGGAGAAAAGACGGCGAAACGGGTGGTGTTGTTGCGGCTTTGGTTGATGTTTTTTTCCAGAATTTTCAAGCCGTAGAGGGCGGCCGTTTCCGCAGAGGCCACGGCGGCAAGATCCTTGCGCCCCTCCTCCGCCACACGGCAGGCAGCCACGGCGGTGTTGGTGGCAGGAATCAGATCCCAGCCCTTTTTCTTCAGATATTCTCCGCACTGGGTCAACGCCTGAGGATGGGAGACCACCTGACGGACGTCCTCGATTTTCGCATCGGGCAGGGCGAGAAGATTCTGGTCGATGGCAAGATCGTAAATACCGTTGATGAACAAACGCCCTTCGTAGGCGCGGTCCACCACCTGCGTCACGTCCCCTGCGTAGGAATTTTCCATGGGAAGCACGGCGCAGTCACATTCCCCTGCCTCCACCGCATCGTAAGCGGAGAGAAAATCGGGATAGGAGACCAATTTTGCGTCGGGGAAGATCCGACGGGCGGCAATGTGGGCAAAGGCTCCGTTCACGCCGCTGTAGGCCACCCGCATCCCGTCCAGAAGACGGCTCTGATAGGCGCGGGAAATTGCCATATTGGACTCCAGAAACTGGATATAATAGGCCTTCAGCCCTTCGTCCTTAATCAACGCGGCGTTACGACGGACGACTTCCGCCTCCCGAGCGGGATCGAAGATCTGCATCCCCATATCCTTTTTCGCTTCGGCCACCATGGCCACGGCTTTCATGCGCTCCGCAAAGAGCTTTGCCATTTCTCCGTCCACGCGGTTGATGATTTCGCGGGCTTCCTGCAATCGTTTCACGGGTCAATCCTTCTTTCGGTAAGAATCGTAAAGAGCTTGGAATGCGGGCAGAGCGGCCTGAATCTGCTCGGTGGAAACGCAATAAGAAATGCGGACGAATCCCTTCACACCGAAGGAATCGGAGGGCACGAGGAGCAGTTCGAAGTCCTTTGCCTTTTCGCAGAAGGCCGCCGCGTCCTCTTCCAAAGCTTGGATAAACAGATAGAAGGCCCCGTCCGGGTTGGTGATGGAATAGCCCATATTTCCGAGGGATTCGGAAAGGAGCTTGCGGTTGGTTTCGTAGACCGTCAGATCGGCGGTGAGATTTCCACATTTGGCCACGGCGTACTGCATCAGACTGGGGGCGCAGACGAAGCCGAGGGCACGACCCGCTCCGCAGAGGGCGGCGTAAACCGTCTTGGCACCGGGCATGGTGGGGGGAACGAGGATATACCCGATGCGCTCGCCGGGCAGAGAAAGGGCTTTACTGTAAGAATAGCAAACGAGGGTACGATGATAGAAGGAGGGCACGTAGGGCACCGACACGTCTCCGTAAACCAAGGCGCGGTAGGGCTCGTCGCAGATGAGGAAGATTTCGCTGTCGCTGTCCCCTTCCTTTTCGGTGAGCAGCTTGCCCAATTTTTCCAGATCAGCCGCAGGAATCACCGCCCCCGTGGGATTGTTGGGGGAGTTGAGGATGACCCCCTTGGTGCGGGGGGAAATGGCGGCGGACAGAGCGGGAAAATCAATCTGGAAGGTACCGGGGATGCAGGGGACTTCCTTCAGAACCGCACCGGCTTTCTCCACGAAGACCCGATATTCGGGGAAATAGGGAGCCAAAACGATAATCTCGTCCCCCGGATTGACGATGGCGTGAAGGGACACGGTCAAAGAGGCGGCGGCCCCGCAGGTCATATAGATCAAATCGGGGTCCACGTCGCAACCGGAGCGGACCGCTTCACATTCCGCCACGGCGGCACGGACGGCGGCATCCCCCTGGGCGGAGGTGTAGCCGTGCAGAGCCACGGGATCGGTGTTGCGGATCAGATCCTTCAGGGCTTCGGTCAGAGCCGCGGGAGCGGGGACGCTGGGATTTCCGATGGAGAAATCGAAGACCTTATCGGCGCCGATCTCCGCTTTCCGCTTTTTGCCGTATTCAAACAGTTCCCGAATGGCGCTGCGCTTGGTACCAAGACCCAACATTTTCTGATTGATCATAAAATTTTCCTTCTTTCTGTCGTTATCGTACCGTTTCCGAAAAAATAAAAAGCCGCGACCCGAGGATGCGGATCGCGGCGAACGAATCAAAGGGTTTCTTGCACGGGAAGGTTATCCCCGAACAAGCTCTTCGACAGAGTTCCGGCGATCCGTGCCCATATAATAATAAAATCGAGCGGTGAGAATCATGACGGGAACTCCTTTCGAAAATGATGCCTTTATTTTACACGATAAATTGCCTTTTGTCAAGCCCTTTTTCCGAAAAAGAGGCAGAATGACAAAAAAGTGTTGCAATTTCTCCGCCGAAGTCCGCCGGGGTTAGTGAATACAGGTGCCCACGGGAACGCTGTCGTCCACGAAGATCACCTTACAGCCGCAAGCGTTGTTGGTGGCGGCCAGAAGCATTCCTTCGCTGGTGACGCTGGCAATACGGGTGGGCTTCAGATTGGCAATGACGATGATCTTCTTGCCGATCAGCTCTTCGGGCTTGTATTCGCTCTTGATGGAGGAAACGATGGTCCGCTGACCGATACCGTCGTCCAGAACCAGCTTCAGGCAGGAGTGAGACTTGCGGATTTCGGAGCATTTCACCACCTGACAGACCCGCAGATCCAACGCGTCGAAGGCGTCCAGCTCCACCGTGTCCTTCACGGGCGCCACGGGATCGGGATCGCCGTAAACCTTTTCGGGCTTGGCTTCTTCCACGGGCTCCGTGACCACGGGTGCGGTTTCCGCCTCGGTCTTGGGGGTGGAGAAGTCCAAAAGGGGCAGATATTTATCCACCTCGATGGCGTAGAGGAAGAGATACAAACGGGGGCCCCGTTCTTTGTCGATGAGCAGTTTATAGACGTTCTTGAAGAAGGCGCCCTGAATTCCCTTCAGCGCCTTATCGTCCGCAAGGTCGGGGAAGACCTTCTTGGGAATGGCGTAGAGCTCTGCGTTCAGATCGTCCAGAGAATAGCCGCCCTTGGCAAGATAGGCGTGGAGCAAAGAAATCTCCTGCTTTTCTTCCTCGGTGAGACTTTCGTATACGTCCCAGTTGCGGAAGGGACGCAGACGGTTGACCTGCTCGGGGGCACACTGCTCCAGCCAGAACTTGGCCCGCTCCAAGCGGTCGGCAAACTGTGCGTGCTTATAAGGCGTGCCGATCTTTTCGAAGACCGTTTCCAGCATGGGCACGTTGAAGTCCACGATGGAGCCCAGCTGAACCAGAAGAGACATGGGGACGGTCTCCAGTTTACGGCCGTCGATGAGGCAGTTATACATAACGGAGGCCTCGTGCTCCGTGGCGGTGCCGGCCATATAGGCGGTATACATCTTGTCAAATTCGAAATACTGCCGCAGAATTCCGTCGTCGAAGCAGAAATCGAAGGCCTTGGTGGGCTCGGTCTTGGAATAGAGCCAGAGAATCACCTCGGGCTGATAAAGCTTCAAAAGGGTTTCGGGGGTCAGGTTGAGACCGGAGGAAGAGGACATTTTCCCTGCCACGCCCTTGATGCCGATGAATTCGTATCCCTGGAAGAGGGGAGCCTTGTGACCGAATACCTTTTCGGAGATGATGCGGGAGTTGTTGTAAGAGCCCGTGGGAGCGGCGTGATCCTTTCCGCCCGGCTCAAAATCCACACCCTCGTAACGCCAACGCATGGCCCAGTCCACTTTCCAGCCCAGCTTGCAGTTGGTGTTTTCCTTGAAATCAAAGTGTCCGTGGTGTCCGCAACGGCAGGTATATTCCGCCTCGGTGCAGTCCTCGGAGAGGGAGGTGATGGTGGTAAAGTCGGTATGACATTCGGGACAGAAGATGCTGACGGGATAGTAATTGGCCTTTTCCGCCTCCGCTTCCGCCTTCCGTTCTTCGGGAGTCTTGGACTGGTCCTTGGTCTTGAAGGAGTCGAGAATATCAAAAATCTCGCCCCGCTTGCGCAAGGATTCCAGAATATCTTCCTTATATTTGCCCGAACGGTACATTTCCCCCTGATAACGGCAATCCAGCTTGATGCCAAAGGGTTCGATGCCCTTCAGAAATTCTTCTTCAAAGTGCTTGGCGTAGTTTTCGTGGCATCCCCAGGGATCGGGAATATCCACGTAGGGGCAGCCGATGTATTGATCGTAGGTATCCCCCACCACCGCCTGCACGTTGGCGGGAATTTTGCGGCAACGGTCAAACTCGTCCCAGGAAATGAGCAGGCGGGCCTTTTTGCCCTTCTTCTCCAAAGCCTTGACCACGAACAGAGGGGTGGCAAGGTCCCGGAAGTTGCCGATGTGAACCGAACCGGAGGGGGAAACCCCTGCGGCGCAGACGTATTCTTCTTTGTTGGGATTTTGATCAATAATGCGCTGTGCGATTTCTTCAGACCAATGCATATTCGTCGGTCTCCTTTTTAAGTATTGGGATAGGTCATGACCACGGCCAACAGCCGCAAGGTGTCCGCACCGATATTTTCAATGCTGTGGGAAGCGCCCTTCCCCGTAAGAACGGCGTCCCCCGCGGTGACGGTGACCCATTCTCCGTTGTCAAATACCTTGCCGGTGCCCGTGAGGATGTAATAAATCTCGTCTTCCCCCACGTGTGCGTGATCTCCGATGGAGCAACCGGGCTCCAGGGTCAGAACCGAGCAAACACGGCAGAGTGCGCCGAATTCCTCTTTTTTGAAGGCGTGCAAAAACTGCACATTCCCTTTGCCGCCCCGCATTTCGTGACGGACTTCGGTTTCCATTTCCGATGCTTTGCGAATCATATCTGTTTCCTCACTTGCTTACGGTGAACGTGTATTTGGTTTCCTGATGGTATTCCTCGCCCTTCTTCAGAACGGCGGAGGGGAAATTCTCGTTGTGGATGGCGTCGGGGAAATGCTGGGTCTCCAGGCAGATGGCGTCCCGCATATTGTAGGTGGCACCGCCCTTGCCCTTCCGTTCGGTCATAAAGTTGGCACTGTAAATCTGAATCCCGGGCTGGGTGGTGGCGGTGGTGCAGACGATGCCCGTTTTATCCGAGGACAGAACGCACGCGTCCCGCATGCCTTCTCCCCGCAAAACGAAGTTGTGATCGTATCCGCTGCCGTTGATCAGGTCTTGGTTCTCTTCCTTGATATCGGCACCGATGAGTTTGGGTATACGGAAGTCAAAGGGAGTGCCCTCCACGTCCTTGATTTTGCCCGTGGGCAGGCAGTCCGCGTCGTTTTCGGTAAACTGATCGGCAAAAACCTGCAATTTCTGATCGAGAACGGTGCCCGTTCCCGCCCCGTTGAGGTTGAAATAGCAATGGTTGGTCAGATTGATGACCGTATCCTTGTTGCAGACCGCGTCGTAGGTGAGGGTCAGAGCGTTGTTGTCGTCGAAGGAATAGATCACCGACAGAACGAGGGTACCGGGGTATCCTTCTTCCCCGTCGGGGGAGGTGTAGGAGAACAGAAGTCGGTCGGAGGCCACGGAGGTGTCCCAGACCACCTTGTCAAAGCCCTTCAGTCCACCGTGCAGGTGATTGGGGCCGTTGTTTACCGCCAAGGTATAGTCCACGCCGTTGAGGGTGAACTTGCCTTCCTTGATGCGGTTGGCATGGCGGCCGATGAATGCCCCCAGATAGCCGTCGTTGGCTTCGTATTCCGCCACGGTATCGTACCCGAGGCACACGTCCACCAAATTTCCGTCCTGATCGGGAACACAGATGGACTGCAGGGTGCAGCCGTAGTCGAGAACGTCCACGTAGGCACCGTTGACGTTGGTGATGCGATAGACGCTGACGGTTCTTCCGTCGGCGGTTTTTCCGAATTCTTTCACCTGAACACTCATGTTTGATCTCCTTCCACACAGTAAATCTTACGATATTCCGCTAAAAAGCGGGAAAATTTTCCGTTTCCGCCCTTGCTTTCTCCTTGTGGAGATAAAAATGCGGCCAACCCTTCGATGGCGTTTTCTTCCCCTTCGATTTCAATCTCGTAATCGGTTTTGCCCAAATACAGGTTCCGATCCAGGGAAACCACCGCGTCGGGGAAGCAAAAATCCGTGCGATGGGTGACCAAATTCCCCAAAAGACCACATTCCCCGTCGGGGGCACCGTTAAAATAGCGGGCAGGATTCACCGAAGAGGGGAATTGAGAGAGGGTGGCTTCCGCTTCCTCGCAGAGAAGCATCGCGCCCTTTCGCTCCCGTTTGTTTTTATACTGCAGGTATAACGCACCCTTTTTCTGACGCACCCGCAACATGGAACGGGCGGCACTCAGAGCAAAATCGGAGGTGTCGAAATAGTAATTGATCTGCACGTAATCGTCTCCGCGGGTTCCCGTATGGGCGCGAAGCAGGTCCAGACAGCGGGAAAATTCTTCTCCGTCGACCATAACCTTCATTTCCAGCTCTTTTGCCATGATCCGACCTCCGTTTTACGTCTTCTTTTAGGGGCGAAATCGTTTCGCCCTTAAAAGAAGATGCGGAGCCGCTACGGCTCCGCATCCTGCTTTAACTTTAAATCCGTATGGATTAAAATTAGTCAGAAACTTCAGCAACAACGCCGGAACCGACGGTCTTACCACCTTCGCGGATAGCGAAACGGAGACCCTGTTCGATAGCGATGTGCTTAATCAGTTCAACAGAGATGGTGACGTTATCACCGGGCATGCACATATCAACGCCGTCGGGCAGGTTGATCACGCCGGTAACGTCCGTGGTACGGAAGTAGAACTGAGGTCTGTAGTTGGAGACGAAGGGTTTGGTACGGCCGCCTTCTTTGGCAGTCAGAACGTAAACTTCGCCCTTGAACTTGGTGTGGGGTTTGATGGTGCCGGGCTTAGCCAGAACCTGACCACGTTCGATTTCGGTTCTCTGAATACCGCGGAGCAGAACGCCGATGTTGTCGCCGGCTTCAGCGGAATCGAGGAGCTTGTGGAACATTTCGATACCGGTAACGACGGTCTTGCGGGATTCTTCAACCAGACCGACGATTTCAACTTCTTCAGACAACTTCAGAACGCCACGTTCAACACGACCGGTAGCAACGGTACCACGGCCGGAGATGGTGAAGACGTCTTCCACGGGCATAAGGAAGGGCAGAGCGTCATCACGAACGGGAGAAGGAATGTAACTGTCAACCGCATCCATCAGTTCCTTAATGCAAGCATAAGCGGGATCGGAAGGATCGGTGGAAGTGCAGTCCAGAACGCCGCGGGCGGTACCCTGGATGATGGGGGTGTCGTCGCCGGGGAATTCGTACTTGTTCAGAAGGTCACGGATGTCCATGTCAACGAGTTCGAGCATTTCGGGGTCGTCAACCAGGTCAACCTTGTTCATGAAGACAACGATAGCGGGAACGCCTACCTGACGGGCGAGCAGGATGTGCTCGGAGGTCTGAGCCATAACACCGTCGGAAGCAGCAACGACCAGGATCGCACCGTCCATCTGAGCAGCGCCGGTGATCATG
>JAGBIM010000034.1 GCA_017934975.1 Clostridia bacterium
AAACGTTTCCAACTTGATAAACACAGTCTTTAGAGTCGAATGTATCCTCACCTGTTGCATCACCGATTTTCGCAAAATCAAGATCTTCCGGGGCAACCACGATATTCTGCGGGGGATTGAATTTCCAAGGGGAAAGCGTCCTGAATTCCATTGAATGGTTTTCTTTCGGACAGCCCAGAGTGTACCAATACATGGAAAGAGAATCGTCTCCTCCCGCATAAAAATAACGAAAGTTTCCCACAAAATAAATATCTTCGTATCGAACAAAATTCGCGGGAATTGATCTTGTTTCCAAGAAATGCAAGTACTCTATCGCCGTGCTGCAATAGGTGGGGTTATACTGTTCCACAGAGGAAACGTCGGAGCATCCCGTTGCTTCCAGCAGGCGGTTTCGAGCCGCCACTGCAGTTTCGGGGTCTCCGAATTCCCGAAGACAGCAATCGAAATCTCCCCGAAGGGAAAACCACAGGTTGCGTTCCGTGTCAATCCATTGAATTTCCGTTAGTTTCTTGCTCCTGCCGCTATATATGTAGAAGACGTTTCCAACCTGGCAGGCACAGTCTTTCTTACTACCGGACTTATAAAAATCTTCTGCGTAACTGTTGTGGGCAAAATTATTGTCTTCCGGAGCATTCACAACATTGTAAGGAGGTTTAAAATTCTCGAAAAAGCCTAAGGTGAAAGTAATGTACCTCTCCTTTTCGTTTGGGCAGCTTACGTAGTACGAATAAGTCGAAACATCCTCTTGCATCGAACGGAACTCTCGAAAACTTCCCAAGAAAGAAATATCTTGATACCGCACAAAATCAGCAGGAATCTCTTCTGTTTCCAGAAAATAATTGTACTCTTCTTCCGAGAAGAATTGATATGGATAATACATTTCCAATGCCCTAAAAGGACTTAAAAAACACAAGGTGAGGCAGACAAACATTGCACAGATTATTATTTTTTTCACAGGCGTCCCTCCTTACGAAAGAAATAGCGGTTCGTTTATGAAAGATTATTGTTTTTTCTTTTTGTTAATTACGAGGGCGGTGGTTGCGGCGGCGGAGATGAGGACCACGCCTGCGGGGACGATCACCCACACCCACGGGAAGGGGGCGGGGTCGGCCGGGGTGTTGGCGGTTTCGGCGTCCGTGCCGTCGATGAGGGGCGCGTCGGAGGCATTCCCATCCGTGGAGGGTGCGTCAACCGTGCCATCCGTGGGGGGAGCCTCGGTCAAGGGCGCCGTTTCCGTGGAAACGTCTACCATCCCCTCGTCGGTGGGGAGGTCGGTGACCGCGGGATTACCCGAGACGCTATTTGTAGAAAAACCGGAGGATGACGTTTGGTCTCCATAGATGGTTGGATCAACCTTTTTTCCGTGTACAGTCAAGTCATACAATAGCATCGCCGTTTTCTCAAAAGTTTCGGCATTGAATAAATCTGCATAAAAACCTTCTACAGGTATTTTCGAAGGAAGATTTTGTAACTCGTATAGCAAACCTCTTTCCTTGTTAAGCCATGAAACAGAATACAAACTTCCGTCTACCTGAGAATAGGCAAGAAGGAACTCTCCCATTAAGTAGTACTTCTTCGAACCCAAGGCTCCTTCTACAACAGCATCTTCATTGAACGAAACATTTTTTGAGGGAAACGAAGTCATCCTGCTACCTTTATAAAAAAAATGATCATAGCCTAGAACCCTAAATCCAACGGGGACATGTTCTTCCTCGCCATAGAAAACAGTATACTCAATAACATCTGGAGAACCTTCACGTGGAGCAACTCTGGCACAAGACCGAAACTCACCTAAGAATGCGATATCTTCGTAATATATCATGTAGTCCGGCAGGTCTAATTCCGCGACAACCCGATCATACTCCTCTTTTGAATAGACGTTGATTTGGAGAGGAACCCCTACACCTTGCGTTAAACGAAGAAACGAAGCCATAAAAAAGAAAAACAACATCGTTACAATAACTTTTTTCATGATTCGACACCTCCTAATCGTGCTGAAAGCGATTTATATGCAAGGTCATCTGTGTTCTGCAACCATCACACCGTAATAGTGCGGCAATTATTGCTTTTTCTTTTTGCGGATTACGAGGGCGGTGGTCACTGCGGCGGCAATCAAGACCACGCCTGCGGGGATGATCACCCACACCCACGGGAAGGGGGCGGGAGCCGGGGGATATTCAAACTTCTTTCCGTGGACGGTCAAATCGTATAACTGCTGTCTTGCCGTTTCCGACCGTTCCGCACTCAAAAGATCTCCCAAAAAACCGATCAGGGGCTTTGACGGATCCAGTTCGTCAAAACCTTCCAAGTAATAATGCAAGGTGCCTTCTTCGTTAGACCAATGCATCCTTTCCAGAATCACGTCCGAATTGGGGCTCTTTTTATAAACAAAGGTAAACTTATCGATGGCACATTGACAAAAACCGTTTCCGCTTTTCGCAAAATACTGTTCTGCATAAATGTTTTTTAGCAGATCTCCCTCGGGAGGAGGGACTTCTTTCCAGGATACCGGAGTGTGAGTCCAGGTTCTGAGATAAAGTTTTACTCCGTTTTCGTTGTCAAAACGGTACCAATAGGTTTTCATATCGTCATTCGGAATGGTAAAACTGCCAAATGTGCCTAAAAAGGACAAGTCCTCATAACTTGGAAAACCCTCGGGAATCCCGTTTTCGTTGACGTATTGATCGTATTCCGTCTCCGATGAAATAAAAACGTGAGGCTCAATATCCAATGCTTTGCAAAACACGGAAAAAGCACAGAGAAAAAACGAAAACAAAAGAATGCGAACGATTTTTTTCATTGCAACATCTCCTTTTTTTGTGGGGCGTGGACGGAGCTTCGATGCTTCTACAATTTTATTATATCATAAAAACTCAATAACTGTCAATGGGAACGCATAATTTTGTATACTTGCATAATTTTTAACCGATTCTTTTGTGCAGGGTGTACAGAGGGGGCGGGTGGGACTTGGGGACACTGCCGAAAAATCGCTTTTTTCCCAAAAAAACGAGCCCCTCCGAAGAGGGGCTCGCAGACGAGAACGGGCTTAAAAACGAAGGGTCAATTCTTCTTTTTGGGCGGGGCGGTTTTCCAGGCGCAGACGGTCGGCGATCATGGCGATAAACTCGGAATTGGTGGGCTTTCCCCGGGATCCGCTGACCGAATAACCGAAGAGGGAGGTGAGGGTGTCCACGTTGCCCCGATCCCAGGCCACCTCAATGGCGTGGCGGATGGCCCGCTCCACGCGGGAAGGGGTGGTTTTGAACTCCTTGGCAATGGTGGGATAGATGATTTTGGTCACGCCGTTGATCACGTCGGGATCGGAGATTGCCATGAGAATGGCGCGACGCACGTACTGATAGCCCTTGACGTGGGCGGGAATTCCCACCTCCAGAATAATAGACGTGACCTGCTTTTCCAGATCCGCCGCGTTGACGGGAAGGGGAAAGATCTTTCCCGTATCGGCGGAAGGTGCCGAGCCGTGCTCTTCCCCGTAAAGCTGCACAATCCGCTCCCGCAGGATTTCGTAATCCACGGGCTTGACCATGCAATAATCGGTGCCGTTTGCCACCAGATTGCGGATCACCGAGACGGTGGACAGGGCGGAAAGGGAGATGTAACGCACCCGATGGGGCAGGTCAAGACGGGCCGCGCGACGGAGAAAGGAAAGTCCGTCGGACTGCTCCAGCATCACGTCGAACAGCACCACGTGAGGGGCCTGCAGAGCGAGAATTTCCAGAGCAGCCTCCGCGTCGCCTACGCTGCCGACGATGCGAAAGCCGAAATTTTTCAGCACCGACTGACATTGAAGCCGCGTATCGGTCTGACTGTCGAGGATTAAAATTTTGATCGTGTTTTCCGTTTCCATAGTGATGATTGCTCCTTGTCGTGTGTTGTTGTTGAGAAAATTATAGCAAAGAACGGAAATTCCCGCAAGGGGACTTTTGTCGAGTCCCTCCCAAAAGCGACCGCCGAAATTCGACAAAATTCGCTTCTCTTTTTCACAAAAACCGCAAAGAAAATCGCAAAAAGGCTATACTGCTTGCATAATAAGAAAGAATTATGGTATTTTTTTCCTCTTTTTGTCCGTCGATTGTCCCGAAAAAATGCCGCCGAAGGATACGGAAGAAGGACGAAGAAGGGAAATTGTGAAAAAAAACCGACAAATCCACTTTTTTGAAAATTCTGCTTGACAGGACGTTCTGTTTATGTTATAATAGCAGATGCCGCATAGAAAAGGTCCAAAAAGGTTCTGCCCTGCCTTCATAGCGAGTCTATAATTAAAAGAGGTCTGAAAATGTACGCAGTGTTCGAAACAGGCGGAAAACAGTACAAGGCTTCCGTGGGCGACGTGTTGTTCGTGGAAAAGCTGAATGTTGAAGCCGGTGAAACCGTGAAGTTCGAAAAGGTCCTTCTGATTGCCGACAACGGCGAAATCAAGGCCGGAACTCCCTACGTCGACGGTGCCGTGGTCGAAGCAAAACTGGAAAAGAACGGCAAGGGCAAGAAGATCCGTATCTTCAAATACAAAGCGAAGAAAACTTATCGCAGACGCATCGGTCACAGACAGCCTTACTCCAAGGTCGTCATCACCGCTGTCAACGCGTAATCAGGAGGTGCAGTTATGGCTCATAAGAAAGGTGTAGGCTCGACTAAAAACGGTCGCGATTCCGAATCCAAACGTCTGGGCGTGAAGCGGGCTGACGGTCAGTTCGTTCTCGCCGGCAACATCCTCGTCAGACAGAGAGGCACCAAGATCCATCCCGGTGTCAACGTGGGCAAAGGCTCCGACGACACTCTGTTTGCGCTGAAGGACGGCAAGGTCAAGTTTGAAAAGTTCCGCAAGAACAAGACCCGCGTCAGCATTTTTGAAGTAGAACAGTAAACACGAAGATCTCCTTGCGTCTTGCGAGGAGATCTTTTTTATATCAGAAAGGAAATTTGCTATGGATATTTGTCTGCATTGCTCAAAGCCCCTTTCCAGAAACGCCAAATTCTGCAGTTTCTGCGGAACCGCCGTCCCCACCGCATCCGCAGTCTCCTTTCGGGACAGCCTGCTGGGGAATCTGACGAAAAACCTGAAACGGGAACAGTTGTGTTGGCTCGTGATGGGATTTCTGCACGTGGTTGGATTTTTGTATATTCTGGCGCGGATCATCATCGTGGGCACCGCAGGACTCGGCGCGCCCCGCACGAAGGAAGAGGAAGAAATTACCGTCGCGGCGGCCATGACGTTTCTGATCATCGTGCTTTTCGTGGAACTGATTCAGAGCCTGGTTCATTTCTTTATGTCCTGGAAGGTTTCGGGCTACGTCAAACAGATGAAGACCAATCCGAACGTTCCCGTGGCCCGTTGCGGAACGGCAAAGACCCTGCTGTGGGGGATCCTCTTCAACGGCATCGTCCTGATCTTCCAGATCCTTTCCTTGATGCTGGTGCAGAACCATCAGATCTTTTTTGATTACCTGGGCAAGGAGAAGCAGAAGAAATCGCAGATCAAACCTACCTTTTCGGAAGGAGAAGAGCTGCAATGAATATGTGCTCCCGTTGCGGAAATCCCGCAAAAGAGAATCTTCTCTACTGCCCCATATGCGGCGGGCACCTGCTGGAAGGGCCCTCCTCCATCTCCATGCAACAAAGCGCGCTGAACGTTCTGCATAACAACCTGCGGGCAGAGCGGATCTGCTGGCGTATTTCCGCTGCCGTTTATATCTTCGGCTTTATCCTCTTTGCCTCGTTTTTCCTTCTGTTTTTGTCCCTGCGTTTGTTTTACGTATCCATGGTGGGGATCGAAAATACCTATACGTCCCTTCTCGAGTTCGGCATTGCCGCAATCCTTTTTTTGACGCTGAGTTGTGTTCACGTCGCCACCTGCCGCATCATTACCCGCCGCATGGAAGAGGTTTATACCAACTGCGGGAAAACGGTGGATCGGGGCGAACGGATCGGGCTGATCGTCAAGGGCATTCTGCTCAATCCCCTTGCCGTGATCTTCATTCTGCTGAATTTCGCTTTTATTCAAAACCGCAAACACTTGCTCAAGCAGACCTACCTGGCCCAGACCAGATCCAACGTCTGATTTTATCAAAAAAACTTCTTCAGGATTTTCCCAAGAAAGGATACCCATGGCAACCTGTACCAATTGCACCAGGACCCTGCCGGACGACGCGGTTCTCTGTCCCTTTTGCGGGCGGCGGATCGCTTCAGCCTCGGACGCGATCCGTTCGGACGTGGAAATTCTTCATAAATTGAACCATTTCCTCCGCAGAGAACGAAAGGGTCTGCGGACCGCGTGGTTGATTCTGGCCACGGTCACGGCGGTGCTTCTGACCGAAACGGTGTTTTCCTTCCTGGCCGAGAAATGGCTTTCCGTTCTCCTTTACGGTCCCCTCGGGCTCTACGCAGGAATCGCAACCCTGGTGAACCTGATCCAATACGGACGCGTTCAGGATTGCATTACGGGGCTCTATCTGGATTGCACCCCCGCCCTGGAACGGGCGAGCCGAAGAGGCCCCGCGGTGCTGGGAATTTTCTTCAACCCATCCATGACCGCACGGTTCCGAAAGACCGCAAAATTCGTTGCCGAAAACCAAAACGTCCTCGTAAAGATCATGCGGGATCAGGACCGCCGCTACGACAACACCTTCCACAACGATCGCCTGCACGAATCCTACTGAATCGCAGTTCCAAAAAAATGACGCCTGTCAATGACAGGCGTTTTTTGTTGCGCTTTTTATTCCGCATCCACGGCAAGATCCGTATCGTTTGCAGAAGCCTTGGAAACCGTGGAGGCGCTTACGTCGGAAGATTCGTCCATCACGGCAGAAGAGGTGGAAGATTCCACCAAATCCGACGAATCGGTAATCTCCTCCGAACCCGTTGCAGATTCGGTGGAAAGAACGTCGGAGGAAGTCTCGTCATTGGTGATTGCGTCCGAATCGGCAGGCAATTTTTCGGAAGATACGTCCGAGGTGACGGGATCGTCCGTCTCGTCCTGCACGGGCAGATCTTCCGCAATATTTGCGGGCTTGCCCATGGTTTGCGCTTCGGGATCCACCGCGGCAGAAAGGGTTTCCCCGTTCAAAATATAAATCTCTGCGACGGAGGGATCTTCAGCCTTTGCAAAATAAGAGGAGGTACCCCAACAGGGGGTAAAGACCAGATACGCACCCCCGTCGGAGAGAAGCACGTCAAAGGTGAGATGGGAGCGGGTGGCGCCTCCGTCTTTGCCCAATTGCCCCGTATGGAACTCCGCGTCAACTCCGTCCACGGCAATGCGGCAGAAACCCGTGGAGGCCGAGCCCTCGGGCTGAAGGGAAACGGTGTAAGGCACGTCTTTTTTCAAATAAACCTTGTAAGACCCCGCAACAGACTCCACCGTGGGAGCCCCTTCGGGAGAGGTGATGGAAAGAGCCACGTCAAAGCTGGCGGAAGAGAGGGTTTCGGTTTTGGAGGTAACGGTGTGGGAAAAATAGGCGTAAGCGGTGACACTCAGGGCGATCAGACAAAGCAGAATGCCCACGATGCCGACGGCCAGACGGGTGTTCAGCACCTTATCCCGTACTTTCCCGTTTTCGGGAACCTGAAAATATTCCACGTAGATCCGTTTCACGGGAAAAACCTCCTTCCGTAAAATTCAAACTGCATCCTTATTGGGGTTTCTGGGACGCGCGCACCACAAGCCCCAGCTCCAGCCAGGCTCCGCGGTTCTGTCCTTCGTTGCCCACCTCTTCGGGCATCCGCAGGATCAGCGCCATATAGACCGTATCCCCTTCGTTCAGAAGGGCTTCGTCGGTGGAGTAATTGTTCAGCGGCGTGGTGGCCACGTTGACGGCGTCGGGGCGGGTGTCCAGCGTGTCAAACAATTCCGTGTCGCTCTCCGCCGTGAGTAATCCGAAGCGAAAACTCTCCCGCAGAAGATCAATATCACTTTGGGAATTTGTGCCGGAAAATCCGCTGACGCTGAGGGCGGTGCTGAAATAGAAGGGGACGTCCCCGTTGTTTTCAATCTTCAGAAACGCCACGCGGGTATAGCCCGGCTCGTAGAGGGCGGAATCCTCAAAAACGGAGGTCTGCCCGTCCACTTCCTCGTATTTTCCGTCCTTCAAAAGAGAAACGGTCAGATCAAAATCGGCGAAATGGAGAATGTTTTTCACCTCGGGCGCGGTATCGGAGAACCAGGCCAAGGACGCCCCTGCACCCAGCAGAAGCCACAACAGAATCAGCGCGATGCTGAGGGCAAAAGCGATTTTTTTATAAAAGTGTTTGCGGACTGCAGTCACGCTTTTTCCCTCCTTTGCGGAAAAATTAAATCAAAAAGTCATTCTTCGTCTTCGTCGTCCCGCGCTCTTCTGCGCCAGATCAACAAAAGAACCACGCCCACGGCACAGAGACCGATGGCTACGATCCAACCCCAACTCAGGGGCATATCGGAGGTGGGAGGCGGTTGGGGATCTCCCGGCTCCAGGGGCAATTCTTCCGCCCTGAACTCCCAGGTCAGAAGCCCCGTTTGGCTGCTGTAGCGGTTGTCCAGCTCCGTGGGAACCAGCAACGTCACGTCCAGATTCACCTCGCCCCCGGAATACAGGGTGCCGAGACAAACCCAATCGGACAACTGGGCAGGCCGGTCGGCGGCCGCGTCAAACATATAGGCCATGGTGTTGTCCTCGCTCTGCTTCACCTGCAGGGTCAGTTGGGAGAGGAACTCCTCCGAGCCCTCCACCGCTCCGAGGGAGCGCAGATACAAACGGACTTTGATCTTGTTGGACGCATCGTTTTTTACGGTGATTTTTTGGGTTTTCACGTCCCCCGGCATGACCGATTTGAAATTGGCAAACAGGTCGGTGGGGGATGCGGTTCCGTCCACGTCAAAGATGAAATTGCGGGAGGATCCGTCGTAGATCACGCGGCTGGATTCCCCTTGAAAAACAAGGGAAAACGAGAAGCACAGAGCCAGCAAAAGGGAGAAGGTCAAAATCTTTTTCATGGGCTACCTCCTCAATTTTGCGGCCAACCGAGGGCCGTATAGGTGTCGGTGCCGTTGACGGGGTTGTTCTCGCTCTGCACCCCTTGGGCCACTACAGAGAGAGTAAGGGTCTTGCCCAGATGACGGTTATCCATGGCCGCGCCCACCATTTCCACGTGAGAGAAGACGTTGGGGGTGGTCTGCCCCGGCTGAACGATACCCTTATAATAATACCATCCGTCCCGCAGTTCCCAGACCGTTTCGTCCACGTTCAGTTTGAAGCATTCCTCGGCGGAAAGCTCCTGAGAATCGATGCCGTAAACGATCTTGACCCGCAGGTAGAAGGGATGGTCGCAATCACTTTCGATGCTGACCTGCTTGGAAACCACGTCACCGGGAACGATATAAACCCCTTCCTTGGGGAATTCCGTCCCTTGGTCGGTCTTTTCGTGGATGAGGAAACGGATATTTCCGGTGGTCACCACGTTGGTGGCCGTGCCCACGGTGGAATAATAGGCCAAAGTGCCCTGTAAAAAGAAACTCAATAAAATGGCCACGACGGAAACCGCAAACAGGCGGAGCTTGATTTTCCCGAACATAGGTCTCCTCCTTTCTTAAAAATCAAAATCACGGCAACCGAAAAACGGGACAAAGAGTCCTGTTCTTCGGTTGCCCTCCGTCCCGAAGGACGGAGAAGCAAAACTCCCAAAGGGAATTTCAAATTACTGAATGGTAATGGTACCGTTACCTGCCACGTTGCCGAGAACGGAGGTAATGGTGCAGCCATTGGCTACGATCACACCCTGATCTGCATTCTGGGTGGGATACACGTACAGACCGTATCCGGCGGAATCAATCGTGGTGTTGGTCACAAATGCCTGACCGTTGTTGGAAACGGCAACCCCTGCTGCGGGAGCAGTCCAGATGGTGGTACCGGGAACGACGGTAATGTTACAATCGTTGATGTAGGTACCGTCCGCGCAGTACGCTTCAAAGGCAGCACCTTCGGTCTTGATGGTAACGCCGTTCAGAGTTGCCTTCTTTACCGTGCCGCCGATATAGAAACCGCCGGCAGATTCCATATAACCGCCGTTAATTTCCACTTCCACGTCACCACTGGTAGAGCCATTGGTATTCATAACAAAGGCATTGGTATTACCTGCGGTCACGGAACAGTTATCGATAAAGGTAACGTCGTTCAGGACGATCTTACCGGTAACGTTGTTACGGATTTTTACGAAAGCGCCCTGCTTGGTGGTGCCTTCAAATTTACCGCCGTTGATTTCCACGGTAGCATTCTGAACGCCTTCCACGATTTCAACCACACCGTAAGTGTCGTTACCGAAGGTGTTGGTAGTGCCGTCAGCGTTGATAACCAATTTCACGTCGTCGCCGGTAATCTTAAGAGGACGGTTCATAGAAACGGAGGTGTTCAGTTCGCTTCCGTTGAAGTCGATGGTAGCGGACTTGGAAACTTCGATAGGTTCGTCAACGGTGATGTCCCCGGTGAGGGAAGCGGTGCCGCCGTTGGCGAGAACGGCTGCCAGTTCAGCAGCGTTGGAAACGGGGGTGGGATAGGTGGCGCCGGCATCGTACTGATTGCCGTAGCTGTCGGATTCCACGGTGTCCTGAGTTGCGACGACGGTAATGGACAGACCGGAAAGGGTCTTGCCCTGATATTCGTTGCCTGCATCCTTGGACATTTCGCCCACGAGGGTGATGGCGGCAGATTTTGCATCGGCGGCCAGCTTGCCTTCGAAGGTGTCCAGATCCACTTCTGCGTTATTCATCATAACCTTGAAGTCGATGACATTCAGCAGTTCGGCATCCCCGTCCAGACCGTTGACGATGATCTGATACTTGAGGGCCAGATTGCCGTTGTTCTTCACGTAGACGGGAGCAAGCTCGTACTTGCAGCCGGGTTCCCAAAGAACGGGTTCGTTCTCGGCACCTGCGGCCTTTTGGAATGCGAGAGACTGCCCCACGAGGGTGGCGTCGTTGGCGTCAACCAGGTCGACCTTCAAGGTACCGGCCTGAATGGTGCTGACACCGGTGGTGGCCGTGTCGGTGAACCACGCGTAGGTGGAGCCCACCAACATAGACACGCAGAGAACCAGCGCGAATACGCTGAGGATCAGTGCGCGTTTGGTATTCGTCATTTTCATGACCTCCTATGAATTTAATAAATGGAACGCAAATAGATTCACAAGTAATATGACAAGTTCGGGGGATTGACGGGATCTCCCTCCCTTTTGCGCGGGGAACAAGTCCTCGGCAAACGGAAGAAACAACGCAAGGTTTTTTCCTCTGCTTGCCGCCTATCCCCCGCAAGGAGGGATAGGACGGACTTAAAAAAATTACTGAACAGTATAAGAACCGTCTGCGTTCACAGTTACGGTACAACCGTCTGCAACGTAAACACCAATCTGGGTCTCGGTCAGACCGCTGTTGATAAAGGTACCGCCGTTGATAACCAATTCGGTAGCATCTGAAACCTTAATAGCACCGTCAAACGTACCGCCGTTGATGATGATCACGGATTCGAAATTCGCACCGTCCAAATAGTTGTTGGGAGCAAACTCTGCCTTCAGAGCATATTCGCTTCCGGTGAACACACCGTCGTTTACGGTCACGTTTCCGCCGGGAGCGTTTACCTGAATGGCACGCTTACCGGTGTAAGAACCGCCGTTCACCACGGTTTCAGCCTGAGAAACAACCTGCCATTTGTTGGCATCGGTGTTCTTGACAATGGTGTTTACAACCTGAACGGCAGAAGAATACCAAGCACTGTTGGCATCCCCTTCCTGCTTCACGGTAACGTTGTTGAGCACCAGTTCACCGCCGTAGTTCTGAACGGGGTTCGACTGAGCCGTATTGACGAGGACCACGTCGGTAAGCGTAAGAACGCCGCCCTTGTAGCTGTAAACGGAGAGGGCGGTATCGGAAATGGTAACGTCCTCAAGGGTTACGTTCTGGCCGGTCTGAGCGTAAATGTAAACGTCGTCGTCAGAAGAGTCTTTGTTCAAATCGATTTTACCGTTCTGAATCGTCATGTCACCTTCCGCGTCGATCCAGGAAGCGTCCAAAGTGTTTCCGCCCAGATCGAGAACGGTGCCGTCAGCAACTACAACATCTTCATTGGCAGAGATGTCAATATCGCCGACAACGATTACGTTTCCACCGTTGGAAAGGCTCGCAGCCAGACCAACTGCGTTGGCAACGGTGTTGGGATAGGTAGCGCCGGCATCGTACTGATTGTCGTAGCTGTCGGATTCCACGGTGTCCTGAGTTGCGACAACGGTAATGGACAGGCCGGAGAGGGTCTTGCCCTGATATTCGTTGCCCGCATCCTTGGACATTTCGCCCACGAGGGTGATGGCGGCAGATTTTTGATCGGCGGCCAGCTTGCCTTCGAAGGTGTCCAGATCCACTTCTCCGTTATTCATCATAACCTTGAAGTCGATGACATTCAGCAGTTCGGCGTCCCCGTCCAGACCGTTGACGATGATCTGATACTTGAGGGCCAGACTGCCGTTGTTCTTCACGTAGACGGGAGCAAGCTCGTACTTGCAGCCGGGTTCCCAAAGAATGGGTTCGTTCTCGGCGCCTGCGGCCTTTTGAAAGGTGAGAGACTGACCCACGAGGGTGGCGTCGTTGGCGTCAACCAGGTCGACCTTCAAGGTACCGGCCTGAATGGTGCTGACACCGGTGGTGGCCGTGTCGGTGAACCACGCGTAGGTGGAGCCCACCAACATAGACACGCAGAGAACCAG
>JAGBIM010000001.1 GCA_017934975.1 Clostridia bacterium
GGGTGACTCGGCTGCCGGCTCCGCCATTCAGGGCCGTGACTCCCGCTTCCAGGCCATTCTGGCCATGTGGGGTAAGATGCTCAACGTGGAAAAGGCCCGTGCCGACAAGATCTACGGCAACGATAAGCTCAATCCGCTGATCGTAGCACTGGGCGGCGGCATCGGTGAGGATTTTGACATCGAAAAGCTGCGCTATCACAAGATCATCATCATGTCCGATGCGGACGTGGACGGTGCCCATATCCGCACCCTGCTTTTGACCTTCTTCTTCCGTTATATGCGGCCGCTGATCGAGCATGGCTTTGTTTACTCCGCTGTGCCGCCTCTTTACAAGCTGAAAAAGGGCAAGACAGAACGGGTTGCCTACTCCGACGAGCAGCGGGATCAGATTTCTGCGGAGCTGCGTGGCGAAAGCGGCGCAAAGGTGGATATTTCCCGGTTTAAAGGCCTTGGTGAGATGGATCCTCACGAGCTTTGGGAGACTACCATGGACCCCGAGACCCGTACACTGCGTCGTATTACGCTGGAAGATGCCCGCCGGGCCGACGAGATCTTTACAGTCCTCATGGGCGAGCAGGTAGAGCCCCGTAAGGAATGGATCGAAAAGAACGCAAAATATGCCATCAATATTGAGATTTAAGCACCGCAGGTGCGTACCTTCCCCCGGGGGGAAGGTGCCCCCAAAGGGGGCGGAAGAGGAATGCGGGTCAAGAACGGACGAAACGGGAAGATAATCAGACATTGTGAAAGTAATGTTATGGAACGAAACCAGAAACAAAAGAGAAGAGCGCAAAATCTTCGGAAAAATATGACGAAGGAAGAAGCCCATCTTTGGTATCAGTTTTTGTGTCGATATCCTTTTCGTTTTCGCAGACAATATGTGGTTGGAAACTACATCGTTGATTTTTACTGCCACCAGGCAAAATTGGTGGTGGAACTAGATGGGTCTCAGCATTATGATACTGAAGGAATCGAATATGACCGAAAACGCACGGACTATTTGGAATCTCAAGGACTTAAAGTAATACGGTTTTCAAATTTAGATGTCATGCAAAGATTCCACGAAGTGTGTGAAGCAATTTATCAAATTGTGGAGGAACGGACTGCGCAAAAAGAATAAGCTTTTTGCCCGCATTCCTCTTCCGAGCCGCCTTGCGGCGGCCCACCTTCCCCCCGGGGGAAGGGAAACCGCGCCCAGCGCGAAAACAACTTGGAGGTGTTTGCTAGATGGCAAAACATAACCGTGATTATAAGCCGGAGGATATTCTATTCCCGGATCAAGCGATTACCGTATCCAATCTGGTAGATGAAATGGAACGCTCGTATATTGAGTATGCCATGAGCGTCATCGTGGGTCGGGCACTACCCGATGTCCGGGACGGTCTGAAGCCGGTACACCGCCGCATTCTGTACACCATGTACGAATCCGGTCTGACCTCAGACAAGCCCTTCAAAAAGTCCGCAACCTGCGTCGGTGATGTGCTGGGTAAGTACCATCCCCATGGCGAC
>JAGBIM010000002.1 GCA_017934975.1 Clostridia bacterium
ATGGTGCTTCGTTCCGTTGCAAGAGCCGTGCCAAAGAGGGATACGGCACAGATCGCCATAGCAACGATCATAAATTCGCTCTTGTATTGCCCTGCAAAGTGCATCTGCTGAATTTTCTGCACCGTGGAGCAGAGTCCGTTTCCCAAAAAGCCGATCAATAAGAATACGATCCACCGGAAGGAGATTTTTTTCGGCTCGTTTTTGTCTTTCTTATTGACCAGAAAAAGGGATACCGCCAGCAGGGCGATCCCGACGATCAGCGTAATTTTGACCGGATCCCCCAAGGCGAAAAAGCCGTAAAAGGTGGGAATCAAGAGGGAATACTGAAAGATCAGGGAAGAAATGGAAAGAGGACCGTGCTTGATTGCCAGAAAAGAACCGATCAGTGCCGCCGCGAAGCAGACCGCAAAGGCAACGGAATAGGGGAGGATCGCAAGGCTGAATTGCAGATCTCCACCGCTTGTGAAGAAATAGACGGCCAAAGAAAACACCGCACTTGCGGCGGAGAAGGTAAAGGGGCCGCCTTTTTTCTGATGATAGGCCTTTTTTGCGATCTGTTGCAGGCACATCCCGAAGGGGATCAAAATTAAGATCAATGCGTTCATCTTTTCTTTCCTCGCAAACACTCTTGACAAATATGGTTTTGGATGATATAATTATATCACAGATTTTTGTCTCTTTCTTGCGAAAAAACGGTTTATACGTGTCAATTTCCGAGGAGGTTTTTATGAAAGCGGAATTCGGTGTGCGGCGGGAATTGGAAGACCGTCTCTTCCTTGACCGATGGGAATCGGGAGGCGGTACGTTCCATTTTCATTCCCAGATCGAGATATTTTTTGTAGATCAAGGGGAAGGCGGTGCCTGGATCAACGACCGTTACCGCCCGATGAAGGCGGGGGAAATGGCCGTCGCCCTCAGTTACGACGCTCACCGCTTTTATGCCGAAGAAGGGTCGAAGGTGGGGTGTCTGATCGTTCCCCTGCGGATGTGTGGGGATTTTCTTTCCGAAACCAAGAAAAAAAGTGCCATCGACCCCTTTGTTACGGACCCTGCGGCCTTTCGTGCCTTTCGTTCCTGCGTGGACGCCATCGGCAATTACGAAGAGCCCGATCTGAAAACCAAGGGCTTGATCTACGTGATTCTCGGTATGCTGTCGGAGTGTCTGGAATTTCAGGATCGGTCGGATGCGGTGGATGCGGATCTGTCTTCCCGCCTTCTTTTTTATATCAACGAGAATTTTCGGGAGGAACTTTCCCTTGCGAGCATTGCTTCGGTGTTCGGTTATAATGCGGACTACCTTTCCCGTTATTTCAAGTCCTTTTTTCACGTAAGCCTCAGCCGTTATATTACGTTGGTTCGGCTTCGGGAAGCGATTCTTCTGATGCAGAATAAAAATAACAGTATTGCATTTTGCGCCTTTGAAAGCGGCTTTTCTTCACTGCGGACCTTTTACCGTTCTTTTCGCCAGGAGTTCGGTTGCTCCCCCAAGGAATACTCGGAAACGGACGTGTAAAACAGAAAAAATTGGTCTCCCTCTGCCTTTGCAGGGGGAGACGTTTCCATATTCAGGAATAATATTTTTTCAGCATGGTCAGGATCCGTCCCGTTGCGCTGGCGTTGGGGGACCAAGGGACGAAATAGGGATCTTTTGCATCCAGCCGTTCCGCAAAATAGTATTCTTCCGTCATTGCGTAACGCAGTTGTGCGTCGACGATCTCCTTTGCTTTTTCCCGATTTCCGTATTGCATCCAGATCTCAAACCAATAAATATCGGGGAAAGAAAGATACCAGATGTTGTTGTTTCCGTTTCGGTAGGGCATGTGGCCGTACAGACCGAGTCCCTCTTGGGTGATGCCCTCCCGGATCATATGATTGTATACCCGCAGAACGTCTTTTTCGTTGTCGATGATGCCCGCATACACGAACCGTCCCTGATAGAGCAGTGGGTAGAAATCTTCTACCAGATCCGTGTCGTCTCCCATAGGTTTCAAGGGAATCCGCAGGGTGTCCCGCCCTTCCTGGGCATCGTAATATTTCTTGAAATGCCGCTTCATGTCCGACAGATATTCCGTATGCTCCGTGCGGATCTCTTCCGCGGCGGGATCTCCGTATGCCGCAAAGGTTTTCGCCAACTCATCCAGCCCCAGCAGGTTGAAAACGTCGGTGGAGGTCCAGCATTGGAATTGCTGGGTCCAGTCGATCCCCCGCAGATAAGGGAACAGACCTCCCGCCATTTCTTCCGTATCGGTTACGCTTCTGCGAAGGTCCTTGATGAAGCGGAAGGCCGCGTAGGCTTTGTCCCGATATTCCCCGAAGAAGGCACGGTTTTTCGTGGCGTTGCAGTATTGAGCAAAGCTGAACAGAACCGCCGCCGTCATGCTTCCCCAATAAATGCCCAAGGGGCCGATCTCTCCCGTGGATTCCTGCAGATGGTCGAAATACGTGTGGAAAATCGGCTCCACGTATTCGTCGAAATCTCCTACGTGGCAGATCCCCTCAATGTGGAACATGGCCTCTGTGGCCCAGATGATCCGTTGCAGGTTTCCCTGACGGGGAATGACCCAGTTGTCCTTGGTGTAGACCGTCATTTGCAACAGTTGTGCCACCATATGACGGACGGCCTTCATCATAGACGGATCTTCTGCGATTTTTGCGGGAAGCTTGTTGATGCGGGAAAGTTCCTTCTGCCAGAATGCTACGGTTTTCGCTTTTTCTTCTTCGTAATCGTAGTCGGTAACTTCCCCTTTGTCCATCTTGAAGGTGAACGAAAAGCTTTCTCCGCCTTTCAGATCCAGCGGAATTTCAACCCCATCCAGTTTTTTGTGCCACAGAACGGGGCAACTGAAGGAAATGCTTCGTTCTCCGTCGGTGAATCCGTCTCCGAGGGGATACCAGCAGCAGGTGATGTTTTTCCACTGCTCTAGTTTCGGATCGTGGCTTACGTAGCCGTCGGGTCCGCCGCAGACCAGATCCCGTTCCATTGTGGTCCGAAGCAGGAGGGTAAGGATTTCGGAAATCGCTTCCTTTCCCGTGTTGCGGATTTCCATTTTCCCGAACAACGTGCTTTTACGGGCGGAATTGCAAAAGCACTCCAGTTCGATCTCCAGGTTTTCTTCCCGAAAAATCAGACCGTGGATGGGGGTTCCGTCCTCCGTGATCACGTTTTTCACCTTCCGGAAATCCATCATCCGTTGGTTTTCTCTCCCCAGAACAGGCCAGACTCCGCAGCTGATCTGCAGATTGTAGTCTCTGCCTTCCGTAATGCGACTGCGATCCCGATCTACGTCGTATTCTCCGAAGAGAATTTTTCCTTCCGCCCAAAGGGTAAAGAACCGCTCGGAAAGGGGCGGATGCACGTATCGGCGGATGGTTTTGGGTCTTTCGCAAAAGTGATCGTTAAACATAATCAGGCTTCTCCTTTTCCTTGAAGGCGGATTGGTGATGGTTTTATTATAGCATAAGAAAGTGTCTTTTTCTTGCTATATATCGTGAGATTTGTGCCATATTCCGTTTTTTTTAGAAAAAAGAAAAACCCCTCTCGGGAGGGGTTTTCTCTGTTATACTGTCAACGTGACGTCTTTTTTCAACGTATATTCCTTGCCCTGCCAGCACAGCGTCCCGCCTTCGGCTCCTGCGGTGACGGAAAGCTTGCCGTCGGCGTATTCCACCCGAACTTCTCCTTCGGGAAGAGGAACGGTTCCTTGGAAGGACTTGTATTTTCCGGGGTTCGGCTCCACGCGGAAGGTTTTATAGGCCACGTCGGTGGGGTAGACCCCTACGCAGAATCGGCCCAAGAGATAAATCGGGCCGCTTCCCCAAGCGTGGCAGAGGGAGCATCCGTACTTTTTGTCGTACATTTCGTAATGCTCGATTCCTTCCTTATTCGGGTCAAACTGTTCCCAGACCGAGGTGCCTCCCAGGTCCAGAATTCCGCCCCAGTAGGACTCGATCTTGTCCTGAATGTGCTCCAGCTTGCCCAGCTTCCCGTAAGCCAAAAGCTCGAAGAATTCAAAATAAGGAGTGGTGATGGGGGTGATTTCCTCGTTTTCCAATACGTTTTCATAAATGGAGCGAATCTTGTCCTCGTCCACGAAATCGTAAAGGATCGCAAAGATATTCGCGTGGCGGGTCACGTTGTTCTTGCCCGAAGAGTAGCAATCGATAAAGGCACCCTTTTCCGTGTTCCAGTAGTCCCGCAAGATCTGTTCTTTGAGTTTCTTCGCCTCTGCGGTGTATGTTTCACCGTTTTCGCCCATCAATTCCGAAAGCGCCGCCATGGCTTTTTTGGTCTGCCAATACAGAATCTGTTCCGCACAGAGATTACCCGATTTGTCCATGGGCGACCAGTCGATAAAGATCCAGTCACCGCTGCGATGGCAGATATAATCCTGCTCGTCCGCGCGGGAAGCCAGAAAACCGTACAATATACGAAGTCGCTTCCAGACGAATTGAACGAATTCCAAATCTCCCGTGTTGCGGTAGTATTCGTACACGGCAATGATCAGATACATGGTGTAGTCGTTGATGGTGTTGATATGCTGCTCGTAGGGCGGCTTTCCCAACAGGGCGATGATGGTGCGCCTGGTAATATCGTTGTTGAAATAGAGATAATTGTTCGCCATGTAAGACTGGTACGCATCGCCCGACCAGACCCAACGGTCCCGCTTGATTCCGTCCAGATAGAACTCACGGGAATTCAGATGGAAGGTGTATACGCAGGTGTCCCAGATTTTGCGGATTTTCTCCACGTCGCAGGCAAAGGACGCCCGATCTTCCAGAGGCAGATATTCGTATTCCGCCGTCACGGTCAGCCCGTCGATTTTGCCGCAGACATAGATATAACGGAAGGCGCGGGGAATCAGATCGTAGTCGGGCTCTCCCGTAACGGTCTGGCGGATCAGGGCTTGGGGCTTGTCCAAAGCCTCTTCCCGGGATTCCCCGTAATAAATTTCGTAGGTGGCGTTCGGATCTGCGTTTTTGATCTGAAGCCGCCCGAAGGTCTCTTTCCCGAAATCGTAAAGAACTCCGTCCCGAACGGCGATTTCGACCTCGGGAACGATGGTTTTGTAGCTGAATTTGAATACGTGGGGATTATCCTCAGGCGTCGTGTATTCTTTTTTTGCATCCACGGGGAATTTTTCCGCCGTCACGTGGGTACAGATCCAGCTTTTGTCGGTCCGTAAAACCTCGCTGTCGATGTAAATGCAGGGGAAGGTGCCGTCGGTACAGGTGATTTCCACGTCAAGAGAATGCTCCCCTGCCGTAACGGGAATTTCCACTCCCACGGGATACTGAACGCCGTCCAGTTTTGCCCGTCCCCGCCCCCGGGCGAGGATGGTAAAAGATCCGTCTTTTTCTGCGGTGAAGGTCTTTTTGAAGATGACCCCGGGATAGGGCGTCGCCTGATCCCACATGACCGGATGATCGGCACCGTATTCCTGCCGTCTGGAGTGAAGGAGCAGAGAATGATAGATCTCAAATTCGCCTTTTAGCCAAATCCAACGTGCTTGACTCATAAACAAGAACTCCCTTTCGAAAAAGAGGATCGGTCGAAAAGAGTAGTTGACGACCGATCCGTTTTATTGATTAAAAATGCTCGATGGTATGATTTTTGAACAGCTTATTCCAGATGCGGACCGCAATCTTTTCCAGCCACTTATTCCAAAGATAATAGGCGAGAATTGCACATCCGATGCCTAAAAGCGTTCCCACCAGAACGTCCGTAAGGAAGTGCACGTACACGTACAGACGGGAGAATGCGATGAGGGCCGCCATGACCAGGGCGGGAATGCCCCATTTCTTGTTGTAGAGGAAAATGCCGAAGGCGGCGGCGAAGGAAGAGGTGGTGTGTCCCGAGGGGAAGGAAAACTCACTGGGATGGGGAATCAGATAGGGGGCGTCCAGCAGGGCGCCTTCCGTGGCAAAGGGGCGGGGGCGTTCGAAAATATTCTTCAGCGTAATGTTTCCGAACAGTGCGCCCAAAACCAAGGCGATTCCCATCACGATTCCGATCTTCCGCGTCTTTTTGAAGCACAGAAGAATCAACGCGATGGCAATCCACAGGATCCCTTTGTCGCCCAGATGAGTGATGAACGTAAAGATGGGGTCCAGAACGGAATTGGTCCAGTTTAAATGAATAAAATTGTCTACCGCAAGGTCAAAATCCGTGATCCATTGCGGGAACGGAATGTAGAGGGCTTGAAGCATAATTCGTTCTCCTTGTTATACGTTTGCAAGGGCAATCACAATCTGCCGCATGGCGGTGCGCTGATATTCTTTGTCCTGCATTTCTTCGCCCGTAATGATGTTGCGGTTTACAAGCAGGAGAGACGCTGCTTTTTTGCCGTATTCTTCCGCTGCGGCATAAAGCGTGGCGGTGGCGGTGTCTGCGGCAATCAATTCCTCGTCGATATACTGTTCCGCCTCATCTTCGTCGGCAAACCAATCGTCCGAGGATACGATTCCGCCTACGTTCAGGATCGGTGCTTCGTACGCGAAATTGACCAATTCACCCCGATATTCAAAGTCTTTTTGGATCGTTTCGATCAATTCCGTATCTCCTCCGAAGACCTCCATGGTCATTTCCGTTTCCGCATCGGTGGCAAGGACGTACTGCCGCGGCCCGATCTCTTCCTTCAGACTGTCGCAGGTGCCGAGATAAATCACGCTTTCCACGCCGTAATTGTCAAAGAGATCCTCCGCGAGGAGTTTCATCATCGCGCTTCCGAATCCCGCCGAAATCACGGTTACGGGCTTGTCCAGATAGGTCCCCGTGTAGCCGGTGAAATTCTTATTTCCGTTGAAATTTACGTAATTTTTCAGATAGGTCTCCGCCACGTGAACGCAGGATTCAACGTCGGGCGTAATCAAAACCTTTTTAGCAATTTTTTCAGGTTCCACTCCAAGGGTGCGGTTGGGCTTTTTCATAGGAATACCTCGTTTCGTTTTTGAATATGAATCTGTTGGGACAACCTTATTTTTTGCGGAATACGATGCGACGGAAGTAGTTCAGCTTTTTATGGAAGAAATTGTATTTCTTTTCGTCCAAAACCAGGTGATATTCCCCCGGCATTTCCACGAATTCTCCGGCGTATTGCTTTTTATAAAGGTACAGATCGTACATGGGGTCTTCTTTCAGCTTTTCGGTTGTTAACTTAAGGGTGCCTCCCATATTGAAGGTGGTTACCGATCCGTCGACGGCGTCGCAGATCATGTCCCAGTAGTTTGCAGTCAGCTTCAGATCCCGTAATGCAAACGCGTTTGCCCCGTAGAAATTGTACGCTTTGTTTCCCAGTTTGATAAAAAAGGACGCTGAGATATAGGGGTTGTTTTCGTATTTTTTCGAAAGCTCAATTCTGCGCTTCAATGCGTCGATCTGTTTGATGGCTTCCCGCTCTTTCGGCTTAAGCCGTTCAATCTTTTGGGGCGTGGTCTCCGGATTTTCCATTTCGTCCCGAATGGTTTTGAGCCGCCCTTCTGCCTCCGAAAGAACGTTACGGGTGTATACCATATCTTTTTCGTAATCGTATTTCCAAAGATAAATGGTGACGTAATCGCCTAATTCTTTCGCAAAACGGTAATAATAGTCTTCATCACGGTGTCCGAATCCCTTCTTTTGCGTGGTCTCTACCAAAAGATCGTAGAAAACCTTGACCCCCTCCTTCAGGTTGTCTCCCCGGAAGCGGTGAACGGTGACTCCGCGGTCCTTGCTGATGTTGATATCGTTGCGTAGCTTTACGGCGCATCGGTCGAAGAGGCGTTTTTTCTCTTCTTCCGGGTCCGCAAGCGGATTCAGATGCAGACGGTAGTTGGTTCTTGGCTGCATTTCTCCGTCGCTGCGACGGTATCCGAGTGTTTCGAGCTGTGTCCGCACGCTCGACTCCGGATCGATAAAGTCGACTTTTTCGTCGCACCAAGGGTCCAGGATGGTATAGATAATTCTGTTTTTGCGACAAAAGTCTTTCAGATATTCCGTAAACGCTTCCACCAGCTCTCCGTTGGACCAATCTCCGACGAAGCCGCGGGTGATATATCCTACGGACCAGGGCGTCATGAAAATTTTCAGCTTATAAACGATGCAGGACAGAACGGCCTTGCCGTTTTCATAACCCATAAAGGCTTCGGTTTTGTAAAACCCGCGAAAATTTGCCCATTCCTTCGTTTGTTGAAAAATTCCGTTTTCGCGTCCGAATTCTCCCGCATCCTCCGCGGATACGGCACGAAACGTATAGCGATTTTCCATAGAGGCGTCTCCTATACACATAAATATATATGGTTATTATATCACCGATTGAGGAAAAAGTCAAGATTTGTGCGTCTTTTTTCGAATTTGAAGCGCTTTGACACAAAAAAAACGGAAATTGGCTCTTTACAGATCGAAAAAAATGTGCTATAATAATAAAATAGAAAACCATGTCGCTTTTTGGCGGCTTATAGACAGGAAAGGATGAAATCGAATGTATACTTTGGGTTTTATCGGTGCCGGCCATCTCGGGTCTGCGCTGATTGAAGGCTTCCTGGCCAAGGAAGTCCTTTCTCCCGCATCCATCTGCGCATACGACCCCAGCGAGGAGGTTCGCGCGTCCCTCACCGCAAAGGGAATCACCGTCCTTGAGAATGAGGTTGCAGTAGCTTCTTCTTCCAAATTTATCATCGTTGCGGTTCGTCCCTCGGACGTTCGCGGCGTGATGGAAACCATTCGGGACGCCGTAACCTTCAACAACGTGATCATCAGTGTTGCCGCAGGGGTTACCATTTCCGCAATCAAGAAGTTTTTGGGTAAGGAATGTAAACTCGTCCGCGCCATTCCCAACGTGGCCTGCAGCTTCGGAAACGGCGTGACCGCAGTTTCTTACGCCATGCCCATTACTTATCAGGAACTTCAGCTGGTTAAGGGGCTGTTTGAATCCATCGGTATTTTGCGCGTGGTCGAAGAGAAGCAACTGAACGATTATATCGCCGCTGCCGGTTCTTCCGCTGCCTACATTTATTATATGGTAAAAGCGATTGAGGAAGGGGCCGTTGCCCAGGGCATCGACGCCGAAACCGCACAGATCGTGGCAACCCGCGTTCTGATCGGCGCTGCGAAAATGATGGAAACCTCCAAGAAGTCCGCCGACGAGCTGCTTGCTTCCATTGCTACTCCCAAGGGAACCACCGCAGAAGCTCTTAACGTCATGGAGAAGAGCGGATTCTCCCAGATTATGGCCGATGCCATGCTGGCTTGCACCAAGCGTGCGAAGGACATGGATATCATCAACCTTCCCTGACGGAATCGGTTGAGAAAGTTTGAATCTTCTGTGGGATTCGTCTCACTTTTTTCCCGTTTTTCGCGTTCATTATCCCAATAATGGGACAGTTTGTTTTTCTTTTGTGCAATGTTGCCAAAAATCAGTGTTGAAATTTGGTGATATTGCCACTATGAAACCGACGCGATTTATGGTATTATTAACAAGTAAACAATTTGCAATTAAAAACTGGAGGTATATTCACAGTGGCAGGATTAGTATTGAAAGGCATCGGTAAGGTTTATGCCGGCGGCGTTCGTGCCGTTACCGATGTCAACCTCAAGATCAAAGACAAAGAGTTCATCATTCTGGTTGGTCCTTCCGGTTGCGGTAAGTCCACCACCCTGCGTATGATCGCAGGTCTGGAAGAAATTACCGAGGGCGAACTTCTGATCGACGACCGTCTGGTCAACGACGTGGCTCCCAAGGATCGTGACATCGCAATGGTGTTCCAGAACTACGCTCTTTATCCCCACATGACCGTATATGAAAACATGGCTTTCGGTCTGAAGCTCCGCAAGGTTTCCAAGGAAGAAATCAAGCGTCGCGTGGACGAAGCTGCCCGTATTCTTGACATCTCCCACCTGCTTGACCGTCGTCCCAAGGCTTTGTCCGGCGGTCAGAGACAGCGTGTTGCTCTCGGCCGTGCCATCGTTCGTGAGCCCAAAGTCTTCCTTTTGGACGAACCTCTTTCCAACCTGGACGCTAAGCTCCGTGCTTCCATGAGAACCGAGCTTTCCAAACTCCACAGAAAGCTGGGTACCACCTTCATTTACGTTACCCACGACCAGACCGAGGCTATGACCATGGCTGACCGTATCGTGGTTATGAAGGACGGTTTCGTTCAGCAGTGCGACGCTCCCCAGATCCTGTATGATACGCCCTGCAACCTCTTCGTTGCCGGCTTTATCGGATCTCCCCAGATGAACTTCATCGAAGTGAAGCTGACCCGTCGCGGAGACGATATGTTCGTCAACTTCGGCGACTTCTCCTTGAAGATCCCCGAAGCCAAGGTTAAGACCGAAAACTATGAAAAACTGCTCAGCTACGGCGGTAAGCAGGTTATCATGGGTATCCGTCCCGAAGATATTTACGACGATCCCTTCTACTTCGAAAAGTATGCGGATGCTATCATCACCGCAAACGTGGAAGTTACCGAAAAGATGGGTGCAGAAACCTACTTGTATCTGGACGTTCAGGAGAACAAGTTCACCGCTCGCGTCGATCCCACTTCCGTTCTGAAGCCCGGCGACGAGAACATCAAGATCGCTCTTGATATGAACAAGATTCACCTCTTCGATATCGACACCGAACAGACCATTATCAACTAAGGTTTTACTTATGACCCTTTCGTTTTCCTCTAAAATTCGTCAATTCGCCTCCCCCTCACAGTTGTGAGGGTGAGGCGTTTTGTGCTTTTTTGAGAAAACGGAGCGAGGAAAGGGGAGTGTGCAGTATGGTTTCGGATTTTGCCGTTGCGCATGACCGTTATCTTCCCTTCGTTCGCCTGGTGGCGTCTTCTTATCCCGCGCGATACGCGGACGATTTGGTTCAGGAAGGCCTTTGGGGACTTTATCTGGGGTGTTGTGCTTACGATTCCGATCGGGGCGTTCCCTTTGACGCGTTTATTAAGGTCTGTATCCGCAATCGTATTACCTCCGCAGTTCGTCGGTATGCTTCCGATGCGAATCTCGTTTCTCTTGAAGACGTGGACGGATCGGTGGTTTCTTCCGATCTGCCCATGGAAGACCGTTACGCGGAACAGGACGCGGCCGTAGATGCGTTGCGGGATCTCGTTCCCCGTCTTTCTTCTCTGGAGAAGAACGTTCTGGATCTATATCTTTCGGGTCTTTCGGTCCGTTCCATCGCGCAGGCCCTTCGTATTTCTCCCAAATCCGCGGACAACGCCATGACGCGGATCAAACAAAAAATACGGGATCATATCCCATATTGAATATATACGCCCGATTATAGTGGTGCGTCAATCCATTTGGCACAGGGCTCCGCTGTGGGGAAGGAAAAGATATGCACGGTGTTTTTTTCTTTCTTGCGTCGGAAAAAACCTCAGAGGGGTTAGAGCTTTCCCGTGGAAAAAGGATGAACGCTCGTCGGTGCGATTCCGACAGGGGCGAAATTTATTAAAGTGAGGTAATCTCAACATGTATGAAGATAAGGAATTAACCTGCAAAGACTGCGGCAAAACCTTCGTTTTCACCGCCGGTGAACAGGAATTCTATGCAGAAAAGGGCTTCCAGAACGAACCCCAGCGCTGCAAAGAATGCCGCGATGCAAGAAAGAACGCCAGCAGAGGCGCGAAGGAATACTTCACCACCACTTGTGCAAAGTGCGGTGGCGAAGCCAAGGTCCCCTTCCAGCCCAGAGAAGACAAACCCGTTTATTGCAGCGCTTGCTTCGCTGAAATGAAGGCCCAGTCCGAAAACTGAGAATCCTTCCCATGGGAAAACAGCCGTGCATAATGTTTTGCTGAATAAAAAAGGTGACTCCTTGTGAGTCACCTTTTTTTATACTATTCGTCTGCACGGTCACGCTTCCCGCATGGACGAAACTTTTTCGTCGGACAAGTCAGCGTTTTGTGCGGAACGCTTTTTACGGATCCACAAAGTCACCGTAAGGGATACGAGGCCGAAAATTGCGAAGCATCCGAACATGGACAGATCCGATACCGCTTCGTCGTGATGAATCTTTTTTGCCTCCGTTGCCGTGGCTCCGTCAAAAACGAAATGCTTCTCCAACTTGACCCCCGACAATTCCTGATTGAACAGTTCGTAGGTTTCGTTGTAGTATCGCGGTAAGGGACTTTCCAAACCGGAAAGATTCGTGCAGGAGAAATAGCCGATCAGCGTTAGGTCGCCTACGCCTGCGTCCGCGTTCTTTATATAGCCGTCGCAGCGATCCCATAGGGGAGAGGTCTTCGCCACGTTCATGGATGCGTAACAGCCCGTTCCGTCTTGATCGTAGAAAAAGATCAGAAGATTCCATTCCTCCGTTTCCTGCGTGACGGTATTTTCGAATTCCGCATAGGCGTCCACCACTACGACTTCGTCCAGAAAATAGATGGATTCGTTGTCAAAATCCCCGTATGCGGTTTGCGTCAGCATTTTAACGGGAGGGTTTAACGAATCGGCCGTCAAAGCGATTCCGAGAATCCCGAAAGCGGCCAGAAATGCAAAAACGATGATCGGAACCGTGTAGTTGACGCGTTTTTTCGGCGTAGGGTGGATTTCAACGGGAACCTTTTCTCTTTTAATGGGAAGATCAAAGCCCTCCACGAAAAAGTCGCAGATTTCGCGGATCTTGTTCAGATCTTCGTCACTTTGCCCATCGCGGACGCCGTAGGTGATCATTCCCGCGGCTTTGCAGTTGGTGACCGCCGTCAGATTATCGTCAAAAAACTCAATATCCTCGGGCTTGCATTCAAGAAGCTCCGCTACACGGTAGAAAAGGGCGGTTCCCGACTTGGAAAGCCCGAAATCCTCCACCGACCAGACCTTCTCAAACAGATCAAAAATCCCGTTGTTTTTCAAGCAGATATCGGTTACGATGTGAGGACTTGCCGTCAGAACGAAAAGCCTTGCCCCTTCGCTCTTCCGCTTTTTCAGATATTCCTCCACGCCCGCCTTCAACTTGATGTTATTTGCGTATTCGTATACCAGCGTTTCTTCCATCTTTTTCACGATGGTCTCCACGGAATCGGTCAGCCCAAAATGCTCGATATAGTATTCTGCCGATTTCGTATAGCCCAAGGGCGTGAGGATCTTGATCAGATCGGGGTCGTATTCAATCCCCTCATCGTCCAGAATTTTATACATCCCCGCCGTATAGCGAGGCATGGAATTGACCAACGTTCCGTCTAAATCGAAAATACAAATGGGGGCCATATGTGCGTGCTCCTTTGTTCTTCCTGCGAAAAAACGCAAAGAGGAATTATATTATACGCTAATTATACCATGTGTTGACATCTCTGTCAAGATGATCCGGTTTTTGTTGAAAAAATGCAAGAAACAAAGCCTTTTTTGCCGAAAAAAAAGAACGAAAAAAATCTTTGTAAACTTTTTGTAAACCCCCTTGACAACTGCAAAAAAAAGTGCTATAATAGCCAAGTAACAAAACGAAATATTCCTCCTTAGCTCAGTTGGTAGAGCCCGCGGCTGTTAACCGCGTTGTCGTAGGTTCGAGTCCTACAGGGGGAGCCATCTATGTAGTACGAAAAGACTACTACACACAAAAGTCCTTGATTTTCAAGGACTTTTCGTGTTTTTAAGGGCTTTTTTCAGTGTCGAAATTTTTTGCTGAAAAATGCTCGATTTTTCGTTTATACAGGTCTTGAACCTACGGGATAATCGCACATTTGAGAAATCTCTGCTTTTCTGATATAATATAGTCAGAAAGAAGGAAAGCGAGGACTTACAGATGAAAAACGGATACGCGATGGTTCGCAGACTTAAACTCACCCCCTTTGAACTCCGAGTTGCTATCGAAGCTCTCAATGCAAAGAGACTCAAACAGAAGGCAAACGGGATCGACAACAGAGCAACCTCCAATCTCATACTCCACCTGCTCGACGCTCTTGAAGCTTAATTACATACGGTTAACATTAGCCGACTTTATGACCACTAACGAAGTGGAAATAAGGTCGGCTTTTTTGTTGCCCAAAAACCAACAGGAGGAAAAAAATGTATTTAGAACCTAACAACCCAGGCCTTTCCTTTGCTAATTTCCTTGATGCAGCAATCAGAGATAAAGCAGAGATCAAACCCTTTCCGTACACTTTGGAGGTGTGCCGATGTCGTTACTGTTCTTACTGTCAGAACGGAAAATGTGCTCTCAAGCGTTGTTGCTGTATGAGCGAAAGAGTTAAAGCAAAATCTTGTACCTTTGCTGAGCTTTTGAGAGATTGCTTTGCCAACTTCAAGGACAATGTATTTCAGTTCCGCTTGCGTATCGCTTGCGAAAGAGCCTCGGAACTCAAGACGTGCTTTCTTGATGAAGGTCACAAAGGAAGATTTTATGAGGGAGTTTCTTATATGAGAAAGAAAGACCCTAA
>JAGBIM010000003.1 GCA_017934975.1 Clostridia bacterium
CGCCGCGGTCTTTGCCGCATCGGAGGTTCCCGCCGATCCGACCCCCGTTGATTCGGCTCCCGAATCTCCCGTTGAAACCGAATCTCTGCTGACGGCCGATCTGAAAAAGCAGATCGTCCCCGAAGCCGAGGTTCCCGACCTCATCGACTATTCCGTTGCCGTGGCGGAAAAATACGTCTGCCGCGCCTATTGGGAAGAAACCGACCTGAACGAGGTGGTTTTCCTCAAATCCGACGGCACCCTGGCACGGTATTATTTCGCCATCCCCGTGAAATACGAGGAAAACGGCGAAGTCTTCGACAAAAAGCCCGCCCTCGTGGAGCGGGAAACCTTGTTGAACAACCTTTACCGCTATGAACTGACGGCCCAAAACGATACGGCCTTTTATTGCCCCGACAACCTGACCCACGGCTTCCTCTATCAGGGAGGCGACATGGAGGTTGCCCTGCGGCCCATCACCCAATCCGAATACGATTTCCTCCGCGGGCATGCAAATGCGGGGGACTTGGTGCTACCCGGAAATATCCTCCCCGAAGGCTACGATTCCCAAGCCGTGACGGGAACCGCCCAAAGCGCTCTTTCCGTCACCGACGAAGCGACCACTGCCGCCCGCTACGTCCTCTCCACCGAGGGGGAACAGGTCAATTCCGTCGTGGCAGGGCAGGATATCCTCTCCGCCGTGCCTTCCTACAACGGCTTCCAACTGCAGCTGGATCTGGCGGAAGGCACCCTGACTCAAACGGTCTATTTTGAGCTGGATTCCGAGCTTCTCCCTATCCCTACGGAAGGGGGCCTGCTCCTCTGCGACCGGAAGGGCAATCCCGTGGGCATTCTGGGGGACCTTCTCTCCGAAAGCGGTGTGCAGAACGATATCCCCTGGACCGTCACCGAATCCCTCTCCGGTACGCACCTCTTGTCCGCCACCCTCCCCCGCAACGGGCAGACCTACACTCTCTCCACCACGAATCTTTTTGACTACTTGTTGGATGCTTCCATCTATGATAGCGACCAAACGAATTACGGTCAATCTGCGAATTTGTGGATTGGATACCATTCTACTGTTCAGCAGGAACGGGTCTTAATTCGCCCCAACAACTGGTATTTTACGGAAAGTGCAGCACCCAATCAGGTTGTTCAGACTGCGACGATAACGCTTCGTGATATTACCGCCACCGAACATGAAGCGGGAATTGAAGTTCGCCCTTTTTTCGGAGAAGTCTGGCAAGAAAATACCGTCACATGGGAGGCGGTTGATGGAAATGACTACGGTGCCATTTTGGACACAAAAGCCGTTTCAGCTGCAATTGGTGGAACTTATGGATACTATTATTCGTTCAACGTTACTCCGCTTGTGCAGAATTGGTATACGGGTGTTTCAAATTGGCAAAAAGGCATGATTTTCCGCTGGAATGTGGACACAATGTGTTATCCCATGGAAAAATGCTTCGCCTCCTCCCAGTATTCCAACGAAAACTACCGCCCGCGGTTGGAGGTCACCACGGCCGCTCTTTCCACCATTGAAAGCGGTGTGTATGAGTTGGAATCCTACGCTGCTGGAGCCGGGTATTACCTTTCCGCAGAACCCGTTGCAGTAGATAACTACGCAACAACGGGCGCGGCAGAAACGCAGCCGCTTTCTTTGGATACAAAACAAACGGATTCCCTGCACCAGAAATGGCGCGTGACGCATATTCAAAATAATTACTACACGATTCGCCCCTATCATTACACCCCTGCAGGTCTGTATACTTCCGGGTCCGCTGCTGTGACGGCGGCTTTGGGGACGTCTGACCTTTGGGAAGAGGTTTCCTCCGGTTTTCTGTGGTATATTGAGGCCACGCCTCTTCCGGGCGGCGGTTACGGAAACTGTTTTTCTTTGTACCCTTACGGTTCCGGGTTTAGTTTAGGCGTGTATAACTCTTCTTCCTCTTGGGGTGTTTACTCCGGCGACGGCTACGGCGGAACGGACCATAAATGGAAGTTTATGGAGGTTCCAGTGGGGAGTTCTGTGCGTTTTTACGACGATGACGGAGTTCGCGAGTCTTATCCCGTTAGAACTATGTGTGCAGGGGAGAGTAAATGGTTTTATGGATTAGGGTTGCATGTTTCCATGTGTGTTCCCTCTGGAGAAAGTATTTCCCCATCAGATTATACCTGGATAAGTGAAAATTCTTCTGTTGTCCGCATCTCGGAAAGCACAGGGGCTTTTGAGTGTACTGGGGTAGGACTTACTTCCATTAAAATGACAGAATTTGGTTCTTTTAAATTCCACATACAATCTTTTTGTGGGGAAGAATATTATATTACAAATCTTGATTCGGAACAATTCATTAATACGGATAATGACACTGCAATTTTAACACAACTGCAAGCCAATATGCAAAAGTGGACTATAAGCGAGGTCCTTGATGAAGGTGAAGAAGATGACGATGCGACATTTTACACGATAAGTTTTGTGAAGGACGGTATTCGGCATTATTTGAGTCTGCAAAGCGACAGTGTGTGCTCCTCCGGAGACGGAGTTGTTTTAAAAACAACTTCATCCGATCCTTCAGACGGAATGCTATGGACGTTGTATTTTGATGCTGCTATAACAACAAATGAAATGGTCCGTTATAACGGAATTAATCTTTCACCTAAATTGGATCCTTCTCTTGTTTTGTCACCTGTGTTAGTGCCAGAAAATCAAGGACAATATGTTTTGCGTCTTCAGGATTGGGATTCTACTTCTCAAAAGAAGTGGCATTTTGTAAAATATATTCACACTGTAAATTACTATGCAGATGAAATAATTCAAGGAAATGAAACAGATGCGGAAAAGGCGATTGATTCAATATCTGTTCTAAAAACCGTACGGCAGAGACTGGCGTCGATGTTTGGCGTTTATCTCGTTCAAAACTGGTATGAGTATTCTTCGGTATGCGATTTACGACATAACGGAGATTGTCCGGGAGATTGTGCAACGATCGATGATTTTGTTGCACAGTCGTATCCTTCGTCCATACAAGAGCGTTCACCTGTCCAGACAAGTGTTTTTCTGAATGGGCATGATGTCACATGGCGGAGTGTCAGTGATAAAAGTCAGTATTGTATAATTGTGAATCCATATCAAAGAATCACTGAATACTCTCAAGCAAACCTCGTAAGCACCTTGATTCATGAGCTTAATCATCAATTTGCTGCACAGGACCACTATTGTGATCTTACGGCAGAAGACAATCAGGGGCAAACAGCAGAATTCTGCAATAACGATTGCGATATTTGTATTCATGGCAGGACGACGCCTCGGGAGTGTGTTATGTCTGACTCTTTAATGACACGGGTCTGTCCTTCTTGTGTTACAATAATCCAAAATCACTTAAATTCCCATCATAAAATTGAGGAGGCTTTGCTGCAATGAAAAAATTACTTACGTTGTGTTGCATTGCGATTCTTGTGCTTTGTTTTGCACTTCCTTCTTTTGCAATGGAACCTCCTTATAATCCGGATCCGTATCACCCGAAATCTCTTTATGCCTATAATAAACTCCTGCAATCGGTGGATGTTCCGGAAGGCTTTATCTATTATCAGGATATCAGCTTTTTGGGAGAATTTGTCGAGTTTGAATTTACGAGCAAGAAGTTGGATTGGCATTTTTATAGGTACACGCTCCGGACATATCAGGAGGAGGAAGGGGAAATTAACGGTGAACACTATGCAGGATCAACGTTTACCGTAGAAATTTGGCATGAGAGAAAGAATTATTCTTTACCGCAAATAACCATACCAAAAGATCAAATTTTGAGTTCGGAAGATTTGACGGTTTATTATAGCGGGGGCAGCACCCCAGGATGGGAAATCGGAACATATGGTGCTCCCGATACTGGGATTTTAGGGCTGATGCTGCAGAGCGGAGAAGAGGATTTAACGTCGTTTGAATCTGAAATTGTGCAGAACAAACTTATCTTTTCTCCTTCGGGCAGAGATTGGTTTGCGAACTTTTACGCAGAGCGAAAGGACACACCCGTTGAATATTCGCCTTTTGGAGAACTTTATCAGCAATGGTATTTTGAAGACCACAGAGACGATATGATGAGAACGGTTGTTTCCTCTTTGCTTCGACGGGATTATGAGAAACAGTACAAAGAGGTTTTTGAGTCATACGTCAACCTTGTTTCCGGTCCGCAGAACCCACGCAACGCACTTGATCTGAACGTTTTTTCTTATTTAGGTACATTGAAATCTTATCAGTTTGACGAGGTGAGCAATTATGAAACGGGCGAATTCCGCTTTGCGACGCCCGACCCGGAAATTGATATTATTTTGACGGTGAAGGATTTTGATCCTTCCGAAAATGCAAGAGAATCGTCCGTAACAATGGAAATTCCGGAAGGTCCGGACCTGCGAGGGCAAACGTTTTGTCGAAAATATACAACGGGAGAAGTTGTTTTCGGGGAAAACGAGATTGTCGTAAAGAATTCAAGGGATAAGAAGATGATGACTTTGAAAACTGCTCCGGAATCGGCGTTGTCGAAATATCCTATGTATTACGATGGTGGAGGTTTTTTGTCTCTGTTGTTTTCTTCGGAAAGTAATGAATATTGCAGTCAGCATCTTTTCAATTCTCTCTTTTATGCTACTGAATTCAATCCTTACTATGAGCCCCCCAAAACCTCTTCCGATTCTACTAACAAAAACACGGCGGACAATACGGACACCGGCACGGTCACCGACCTCCCCACCGACGAGGGGACGGTAGACGGTTCCACGGAAACGGCGACCTTGACCGATGCGCCCCCCACGGACGACACGGTTGACACGCCCTCTACGGACGGGAACGCCCCCGACGCACCGCTTACCGACGGCACGGACACCGCGTCCACCGACACCCCGACCGACCCCGCCCCCTTCCCGTGGCTGTGGGTGGTCGTCCCCGCCGCGGCAGCCCTCGTCTGCGGAGGCCTTGCAGCCGCGGTTGTCCTGATTCGAAGGAAGAAAAAGTCAAAATCTTAACGTAAAAAAAAGACGTTCATAAGAGCACCGCCCCCGCTTCAAAGCGGAGGCGGTGTACGTTGTTCGGTTATTGCGGAAGGGGAACGGCGATGCGGAGCTTGCCGTAGAGGAAAAGGACGGTGCGGGGGGTGGGGTTGCCCTTTTCGTCGCAGGGGAAGGTGGCCAGATCCGCGTTGCGGAACCATTGCAGAGAATTCATTTCGGAATAGACCTGCCGTTGCTCCTCCGTGAGCAAAGCCTCCACCATTCCGCTCTTCAAAAGCTCTAAAAGCCCCTCCCGTTGGGGGAGAATTTTCTGCCACGAAGCGGGGGAATGACAGCGATCGAAAATAAAAAGATCGTAACAAAGCAGGGCCTCGGCGGTGGCCCGCAAGGAGCCCGAAAGGTTCTCTTTCAAAAAATCCGCCATAAAGGCGAAGGCCTTGGGAGGCGTTTGGGAAAGATAGAACTCGCCCCGCTTTTCCGATTCCTCCGAAAGTCCGCGGAAAAAGGCAAACGTTCCGTCGGGATTTTGGTCTGCAAGATAGGACAAAAGTCGGGTACAGAGGCCCGAATTCCAATAGCGGTCCAGCATTTTTTCCACCCCCTTGAGCACCGAAAGATCCTCGGGGGAAAGCCAGCGGTTTTTCAGAATTTCGTACGGGGGCGTGTCGGAATATTCCGCCTCGTCCTCCCGATTCCACAGAGCCGTTCCCTTCAGCCGCTTCAGAAAGCCCAACTGCAGGCAGTGGGATTTGAGGGCAAACACCGTATTGAAGGACCGCTCAAAGGAGGCCGGGTCCTCGTAGGGCAACCCCGCAATCAGGTCGGTATGCACGTGGCAGGGGCCTTGAGACAGACGGGCGGTGTTGGCGTAAAGCCGTTGGGGATCGGTCTTGCGGGTGATGGCGGCAAGGGTTTCGGGATTAGTCGACTGAATTCCCACCTCCAGCAAAACCTGTCCGGGACGGAGAGACTCCAGCAAGATCATTTCCTCCTCGGACAAGAGCCACGCGGCGATCTCAAAATGGAAGGAGGTCACCCCGTTGTCGTGCTCTTTCAGGTAGTTCCACAGAGCGAGGGTGCGTTCCTTTCCGCAGTTGAAGGTCCGATCGACGAATTTAACCAGACGGACCTTGGCGTCAAGGAATTTCTGCAGATCCGCACAAACCCGTTCCACCGAGCGGAAGCGAACCTTCCCCTGTACGGAGGAAAGGCAATAGATACAGGTATAAGGACAACCGCGGCTGGACTCGTAATACAGAATCCGGGAGCGCAGTTGCTCCAATTCCCCCTCTTCATAGGGAAAGGGCAGGGCATCCAAATCGCAGATAGGCGGACGGTCGGAGTTGGCGCGAAAGCGACCGTTTTTCATCACCGAAAGGGCGGGACAATCCAGATCAAACAACGCATCCCGCGGATTCTGCGCCGCCGAAAGGAGACGGTGAAGATGGGCAAACGTCTCTTCTCCTTCCCCTCGAAGAATTCCGTCCACGGCAGGGTTCTCCCGCAAAAAGGCCTCGCAATCGTAGGACACCTCCGGCCCCCCGCAGAGAATCACGGCGCGGGGGCGGATCTTACGCAGATCGGAAAGGATCGCACAGGTGAGAGTGCGATTGAAAATATATACGGAAAAGGCGTATACGTCGGCGGGGCGGGCACAGATCTGTCGCAAAATCTCGTCCTTGGGCTGATTGACGGTGCATTCCAGAATTTCCGCCTCTCCTTCGGGCAAAACCGACCGAAGACAGCGCAAAGCCAAAGAGGTATGCGTAAATTTACTGTTGAGGGTGACGAGCAAGGTCTTCATAAAAACCGTCCTTTCCCGTTCATGATACAATGGGTTTGGGGCTTTCGTGTGTCAAAATCGGCACGATTTCCGTTCATTTTCAAGATTTCCGCAGCGGATATTGACTTTTCCGAAAAAATGTGATAGAATAGTAGTGAACCCTTATGACCAATGATGCCGCTTGCGGCACCGAAAGGTAGGATAATTATGAAACAACTTCGCACAGCAAAAACCCTTCTTCTGGCACTGTTGCTGATCTTTGCCCTGGTGATCACGGGCTGCTCTTCGGAGGAAGCAACGGAAGAAGGAAATTTCTCCCTCTCGGAGACCTCCGTCACCCTGATGACGGGACAAACCAAAACCTTGCTGATTAACGACCTGAAGGGCGTCGGCGCCGCCGCCTATACCGTGTATTGGGCCTCGGACAACGCCGCCGTTGCGACGGTTGACACCAACGGAACGGTTACCGCTCTTGCGGCAGGAACCTGCAACGTGGTTGCCGCCGTGCGCTCCGCCGAAGGGGAAGAACAGTTCACCTGCGCCGTTACCGTTTCGGCCAACAATCTGCAGATCACCTCTCTGTCCTTCAAGGCCAGCATCTACACCCAGGGACAGGGGCAGGCTCTGGACCTTACCAAGGAACTGAACGTCACCCCCGCCGCCGCAGTCACTCCCAATCTGACCTGGACCTCTTCCAACCCCGCCATCGCCTCGGTGACCAACGGCATCGTGGTTCCGCTCTCCCAGGGAATCACCACCGTTACCGCAACCACCGAAGACGGATCTCTGTCTGCGTCCTGTGCAGTTCAGGTCTCCTCCACCACGGTAACCCCCTCCGCCATTACCTTTGAGGAATCGGAATACTCCCTCTATCTGGGCCAGTCCAAGGAAGTCAAGGCTCTGGTCATGCCCACCAACGCTACGGGCTATTCCATCACCTGGTCCTCCTCCAATCCCGCCGTTGCTACGGTGGAAGGGGGCGTTGTGACCGGTTATGCGGAAGGCACCGCCATCATTACCGCCCGTCTGAACATGGGCACCACCAGCCTGTTGGATGAGTGCACCGTCACCGTGAAGAAGGCTACGGTAGAGGTTCCCGCCACCTTCGTGGGGCTTTCTCCCGACGCCACCACCCTGAAATCCACCGACCGCGATATGCACAATCTGAAGCTGACCATTCAGCCCGCCAACTGCACCCAGAGCTCCGTTTGGACCACCAACCGTCCCGACCTGATCCAGTTGGATTCCAAAACGGGAACCTTCTACATTAAGCAGGAGCCCGAGGACGCAGGTCAGTCTGCCGTACTGATCACCTGCACCGTAGGCACCATGAACGCCACCGCCGTGGTGTACATCGACAAAGAAGCCTCCCGTCTGTTGATCGAACCCGATGAAATCACCATTTACGATCAGGAACCCAAGAACGTTCAGCAGATCTTTGCATACAAGGATAAGATTGAAGACGACAGCGAACCGCTGACCAAGGTTACCTGGAAGTCCAATGACGAAAAGATTGCCACCGTGGACAAAGACGGCAACGTGACCGCAGTGAAGATCGGAACCACCACCGTAACCGCAACCTATGAAATTGACGGAAAATCCTACTCCGCATCCTGCAAGGTGACGGTGGAGAAGGCTCCTTATCTGGTCATGACCGTAGGCGAAACCCTCCCCGTTCCCGAAAATCTCCTGCCCACGAATCCTTCCCAGAAGCCGGAAGACTGGAGCGGATCCAAGGAACATCTGGAAATCGACCCCGTCAACAAGACCGTTAAGGCGCTGAAGTCCAGCGACGGCGCCCTGCTTCAGTACACCGTCAAGAGCGCGGACGCAGGGGTTACCCTCGGCGAATTCATGGTCTATATCAAACCCGCTCCCGCGACCCCCGAAAATCCGGATGAAGGCGGCGAAGGCGGCAACGGTCAGGGCGGAGGGCAAACCTCCGATCAACAGAACCCCGGCCAGCAGTCTCAGAATCAAGAATAACCGCAATCCCCCGAAGGAAAAATCCTTCGGGGGTCCTTTTTCGCAAAAAACTTTGATATTTCCCCCGGAGCCCTTGACAGATCCGCGGTTTTACGATAAAATATAGGTAGAAAACGAAAAAACGGAGAGAATCCATTATGAAAAATCTTTTGATCGGACAATCGGGCGGCCCTACGGTTGCCATCAACGCAACCCTCTCGGGCATCATCAAGGGATGCCGCGAACTTTATCCCGACGCGGTAATCTACGGAGCCCGCAACGGCGTCAAAGGAATTCTGGGGGAAAATTTCGTTTGCCTCAACGAACAGGTGCAGACCAATTCTCAGGCCTACGCCCTGGAAACCACGCCCGCTGCAGCCCTTGGATCCTGCCGCATGAAACTGCCCGCAAATCTGTCGGAATCCATTTACGATAATATTTTCTCCACCTTCAAGCGGTACAACATCGGCGCCTTCTTCTACATCGGCGGAAACGATTCCATGGACACGGTGGAAAAGCTCTCCCGCAAGGCCGAGGAGATGGGCAACCCCATCCGCATTATCGGGGTACCCAAAACCATCGACAACGATCTGCCCTTCACCGACCACACGCCCGGATTCGGCTCGGCGGCCAAATACGTGGCCACCACCATCCAGGAAATCGCCTGCGACTGCGCCGTCTATCCCGAACCCTCCGTCACTATCGTGGAAATCATGGGGCGGGACGCAGGATGGCTCACCGCCTCCGCGGGAATTCCCCGCCTGTTCGGGGAAGACTGTGCGGACCTGATCTATCTGCCGGAAGTGAATTTCAGCAGCGACGCGTTTCTGGATGATATCCGCCGCAAATTCAAAGAGAAAAACAATCTGGTCGTGGCCGTTTCCGAAGGGATTCACGACGAAAAAGGAACTCTCTACGGTGCCGACCCCTCGGGGAGCAAGGACGTGTTCGGTCACACCATGCTTTCCGGTGCAGCCAGCCGACTGAGCGAGCTGGTCAAACGCACCATCGGATGCAAATCCCGCTCCGTGGAATTGAATATTCCCCAGCGTTGCGCCTCCCATTGTCTTTCCGCCACGGACATTTCCGAATCGGTCTCTCTGGGACGCGCCGCCGTCAAGGCTGCCTATGAAGGGAAAACGGGGCTGATGATCACCTACGTGCGCCGTCCCGGAAAGCAGTACGCCATCGACTTTGGCTCCGTCCCCGTGGCGCAGACGGCAAACAAGACCAAATACGTACCCAAGGAACACATCCTTCCCGGAGGATGCGACGTAAGCGACGAACTGCTTCGGGAATTGGCCCCCCTCATCGTGGGTGAGATCGACGCCCCCAGACGGGCGGGACTCCCCTATCACTTCAAGATCAAATAAAGATGGACATGACGAAATTTCCCGCCACCCTTTACACGGGAGCGTACCCCTCGGGGCATATTCAGGGCATTGCCGTAGACCCGATCAAGGGCTTCGTGTATTGCTCCTACACCCAACTGCTGGTCAAGCTGGATCTGCAGGGAAATCTCGTCGGCTCCTGCGAGGGGCTGACGGGACATTTGGGATGCATTGATTTCAACGACGCAGACGGCAGGGTCTACGGATCGCTGGAATATAAAAACGATTCCATCGGCAAGGGCATCCGCCGCTTTCTGGGCGAATCGGAGGAGGACGTGCCGACCTCCTTCTTTATCGCCGTATTTGACGTGGACAAAATCACCCGCCCCCACATGGACGCCTGCAGCGACGGGGTGATGAAAACCGTTTACCTCAAAGAGGTGGTAGAGGATTTCAACGGCCTTGGCGAATCGGGGAAAGAGCATCGCTACGGTTGCTCGGGCATCGACGGCACCGCCTTCGGACCCAAATTCGGGCAGACGGAGGGAAAAAATTATCTCACCGTGGCCTACGGAATCTACGGAGACAACGATCGGAAGGACAACGATCGACAGGTGCTGTTGCAATACGATATTTCGAATTGGGACACCCTTCTGCAACCCCTCTCTCAGGAAAATTTCCATCAATCGGGCCCCGAAAAGCCCGATGGAAAATATTTCCTTTTCACGGGGAACACCGACTGGGGCGTGCAGAATCTGGAATACGACGAAGGGCTGAAGCGGTGGCTTCTCTGCGTATATCGGGGCAAAAAGCCTCAATATCCCAACTATCCCCTCTTTTCCGTGGAGGCGGCTTCCCCCGTCTGCGTCAAGGAAAAGGGCGAGGCGGAATTGTCCCTCTCCCCCGAGGGAATTCTCCACGAAGAATCGGGCGTTCGCGGCTGGAACTTCCCCCGCGGCGCGGAAGGAATCTATTCCTTCGGAAACGGAAACTACTACGTGTCCTACCCCGCCAAAACCGAGGAAGGATACCAGACCGCAACCCTGAAACTGCACACAAAAGAAGAGATTTTTTCATAACGTAAAGACCGAAAAGGAACTTCCTTTTCGGTCTTATTCTATCTTAATATTTACTCCGACTTATGCCAACGTACAGCAAACCACCGTATAATCCAGAGAATAGGTGTTGCGGGCAAAGAAGATCAGATCCGCATCCAACACAGAAAGAGCCTCAAAGGAAACGCCGTCGGCAAGCCGGATTTCCGAAACCCGATAATAAAACCGAAGGCCGGTCACGTCGGTAAAAAACACCGAATCCCCTTCGGTAATTTCGTTCATAAAATCAAATTGTCCGCGCCCGTCGCTCCCCCCGATCATCAGAGACCCGTCGTAGGGATTACCCCAATAACAACGGGGAAAATCCACCACCGCATCCGCGTCCCAGGTAGCACATACCGGCAAATCGGTTTCAAAGCGGGGCACTTCCAGGATCCCCACGAAATCGTCCCCCTCCAAAGAGAGGCGGGGCAAAGAGACGTCCGAACGGCCGTCGGGGGCTCCCTTGCGGGGCGCGGGCATCAAAAGACGCATTTGCTCCAAAATTTCGCCCCGTTCCTGCGCGGCGCGATCTTGGGCAAGGGTAGATCCGACCATCCAAAGGGCGGAAAGGAGGATCAGCAAAACTCCAAAAATCAAAAATACGGTCGTGATCTTCCGTCTCATTGCGCTTTCCTCTTCTGAAGAACGGCCACGGTAATCATCAAAAATCCCGCCCCGCAGCAGGCCAGAAAATAAGGCCAGGAAACGGGAGTATCCCCCGTGTGCGGCGGCTTGGGTCCGCCTAATTTTTCATCGTAAGTGTTGGTCAGAAGGAAGGAACGCTCCTGCACCTGCACCGCTACGGCGTAGCCCTTGGGCACGTTGCGCTCCACCACCGTCCAGACGCTCCCATCCACGGGGGCGGTCCAGAGATAGGACCAGTTGTTGTCCGCCGAAAGCGTTTGCGTGGACTGCAACACTCCGTCCTTGAGAATCTCCACGGTCAGCGTTTGGGGACGGCGAGACTCAAACCCTTCGTCCTTCCAGATTTTTACAACCTTATACTCCCGTTCCTCGGGGGTTGGCGCAAAGGAAGTGCTTTTCGGGAAGACCGCCACGTGATAAAGATGCTCCGCATTCTCCATGGGCGTGGGAACGGAGGTCAAAAAGGCATCGAAAACCGTGATTTCCACAGGATCTTCGTGACGGACGCCAAGGGTCAGATACATTCCTGTTTTCAGCTTGTCAAAAACGATTTTCCCCTCCGCGTCGGTAACGCCCTCCGCCGTAGGAGCAAGCTTGTCCGCCTCCACGTATCCCACGAGGGCGGCCACGGCGCTGTCCCATTCGGTTTTGGAGGTAATGCCGTAAATATTCACGGGGTAATCGGCAAAATCCCCCGTCAGTTCGTAGGTTCCGTCGGCAAAAATCTCCGCAACACGGTAGGTCTTCACCGTCAGATCCGAAAAGGTTTTTTCCCCCGCCCGATACTGCACCGTCAGGGAAGATTCCGCCTGCACGTCAACGGGATTTGCCCCAAGAGAAGACAGGGAACAAAACAGAAAAACGACGGCAAAGCAAAGGGCAAAAATCCCAATTCTTTTTTTCATTCCAAATCATCTCCCATCGGGTCTTTTTTCACGGGCTTAAACAAAACGATCATCATTAACGTAAACAACATGGGCAAGGCCACCACCGTAGTCACGATCAAAACGTCGATGCGCTGAGCGTCGGAGGTGACGTAAATTTTATTCTGCTCCACCGTCTCAATGCGAACCCCCCGCACCAGAAGGCGGTGAGAATTGATTCCGTAAGGGGTACAGGTAAGCAGGGTGCAATAATCCTGCCCTGCCACGGGACGCAGGTCCGCCGTGTCGGTGGGGCTGACGGTTTTGATCTGATCCACCAGATAAGTCAGGGTTCGGTCGCATACGGTGATGCGGAAGGTATCCCCTTCTTCCAGATGGTCCAGATTGGTAAAGAGCGTGGCGGAAGGAAGGCCGCGATGGGCAGAAACCACCGCGTGGGTCCCGGAACCGCCCACGGGAAGAGACGTCCCCTTCAGATGCCCAACGGCACTGCTCAGCACCTTTTCGTCGGTGCCGTGATAAAGGGGCAACTCCAGATGGATCTTGTCAATGGTGAGATATCCCATCATGCCCGTGCCGTTCAGATCCAGAATCTCCTCGTATCCCGCCACGGCCTCGTATTCCGTGAGAGGGAAGGGCAGCTTCCGAAGGCTTTGGTTGTAGGCATCCGCGGCGGCAAATTCCTTGGAGTAATCCTCCGGCGTTGCCTGCTGAAGCATCTTTTCGTAATCCACGATGGCCTCAGACTGATTGCGGGCGTTCCAATATCGGCTGACGGTGGGATACAGCATAACGGAGAGGCCGACGAAAAACACCAACAGAAGGGCAAAGGTAGACCATTTGTTTTTCTTCTTCATCCGCATCTCCCCGAAGCTTCCGCGACGGATCGGGCACGAAAAACTCCGTGCCCGAAGCGTCAAAAATACATCAATTACAAATTACTCGGCAATCTTGGACATTCTCTTGCGGGCCACCAGAACGATGCCTGCACCGAGAACCAGAACGGCACCGATGGTGATAAACAGGGTGGTGCCCATGCCGCCAGTCTGGGGCAGGAGGGACCCGGTCTTGTTGACCACCTGAACGCCGCCGGAGGTGTAAGCACCCTGGGTCACGACAGAATCCAGGTTCGCACCGTCGATCTCAAAGCTCTGACGGGCAAGGAGTTTGTTGTATCCTTCGGGGGCCTTGGTTTCTTCCAGATAATAGGTGTCGCTGTCGAAGCCGACGAAGCGGATCTTACCGTTTTTAACCAGCGCGGCCACGGCGGTTTCTCCCGTCTTGGCGGGACGGTAGGTGGTATCGTCCACCTTCACCACGGGAACTTCGTTTCCGCCCACGGAGGCGTCGTAGATCTTGAATTCCGCACCGTCGATCAGGTTGCCCTGACTGTCGGTTTTTACCAAATCGAAGGCGTAGGTGTAAGTGGTGGTGGTGACTTCCGAGGTGCGGAAGGATTCACTGTAGGTGAGCCACGCCTTGTCCACGTTGCCCGCACCGGCCACGGTGGCGTTTTCGTTAAGGGTACCGTCATAGTAAATATGAATCAGATCCCCCGTCGCCAGGGTATCGCAGAAAGCCTGGGTAAAGGTCACGTCGAAGGAGTGCCCGTCCGCACCGGGAGTTACGGTGTAGTTCGTAGCTTCCACTTCGGTACCGGCGGCACGGGTACGGGGATTTTCCCGCAGGATCGTGACCACCGTATCATACGTAATACCCGCGGGCATCACGTCGTGGAACACGTAACCCTCCGCACCGGCGTAAGCGGTGATGGTGGAGAAGAAATGCACGGTCTGTCCCATATCGGCGGTGTTGACTTTGCCCCATTCCAGGGTGGAGTCTTCCTGCACGAACTTATCCAGGGTGGGCTTGCCGTTCTTCACGGTGATTTCCGCGGCGGTGTCCGTGGTGGTAAGGCCGCAAAGGGTCCCCAGATTGGAGTCCACCAGATAATAACCGAGGGCCAGATCGGAGAAGGTTCCGTTGGTGCCGGAAACGGTCATGTCCCCTGCGTTGGCAGAGCTCTTTTCGGGAGCAATGCTGTGCGTTTCCGCATACGCCAGAGCCAGCTTTGCCAGTTCGGCGGCGCCGGAATCGGGAACGTTTTCCTTCCAGGTCACGTAGCCGTCTTCGTCCACGTCTACGTATTCCAGAGCCCCTGCGGTGGCGAAGAAGCCGCGCCAGGTGGCATTGACCTGATAAGCGTAGGCGTTTTCGTCCGCGTTGTAGCTTTCCAGATCCAGGATCCGATAGAGCTTGTAGGTCACGTTGGATTCAATACCTTTGATGGTGATGCTCCCCGTAGCATCGCCCGCCCCGAAAAAGGGGACGGAAAGGGTGACGGTCAGCATGACCGCCAAAAGGATCGTAATAATTTTTTTCATGTCTTACCTTTCCTTTGTTTGATGTTTGTGTTTGTGTGTATATGTGAACGGCTTGTGTGGGCCGCTGATTTTTGTGACGGTTGTTGTGTCGTTAAGACGTTTGTTGTGTGTTGTGACGGGTTGTGTACCCTTTAGTTTGTTGTGTGTTTTTTACGATGAAGAACCCAACCGAGGACGAGAGAAGTGAAAATAATTCCTGCACCGGCCAGCAGATAGGGCGTTTGGCCCTTTCCGTTCGTGGCGGGCAGCTCGTAGCCGAAACCGCTACGATAGAGATTGGTTACGGTGATTTCGTAGGTTCCGGGGGAGCCTGCGTGATAGACCGTTTCCCCGTATTCGGGCTTCCATTGGTCGGAGAGGGGGACCTCCGTCACCGTATAGACGATCACGTTCCCTTCCTTATTCACATATGGCAGACCGAGGAAGGTGTCGGACCAGCCGTTTTGCAGGGTCAGGGTCAAGGTCCGTCCCGTGTCCACCCCGTCTGCAAAAAGACGGACGGTGATCCGTGCACTTTCGTAAATCGAGGGGTCGGAAACCCCCGCATCCCAGACCTTATTCACCTTGACGGAGGTAGCCTCCGTCAGGGGGGTGTTGGTAATTTGATAGGCAAGTCCCTCCACTTCCACGTACTCGGTGGTGGAGGTTTTTTCCATCAAAGTGAAGGACAGAGCCGAAGAGGTGCTCGTGGAGGCGGCAGGCCTTCCGCTGCTGTTGATGGACCCCATGTAATAATTGCGGTTGCTCCGCACTGCGTAAAGACGCAGGGTGGAGGAAGAGGACGAAGAGCGCGCCGTATAAATCGTCTGATAATAGGTCGAGGAGGAGGAATAGGCGGTGGTGGTAACGCTATAGTAACGGCTGCTGGAATTGTTTCCATAGCGGAAAGTAAGAATCTGCCCTTCGCCGTTGGTCAAAATCATCCCCGAATCGTCTTCTTTGGCAGTCCAAAGAGCCAAGGGAGAGGATTTGGCTTCCTCTTCCGTCACCCATTCCAGGGTACTGCCCGTTGCGGAAACGGAGCTCAAACAACCGGAGGAGGTTTTCAGAAGATACACTTTGCCGTCGGTAAAGGAGGTAACGTCCTCCCAGCTTTCCGTGGAGTTTTCGATGCGATCCACCGTCTCGTAGGAGGCGGTATAGCCGGGAATGAAGGCTTCCTCTACCCCGTAGACGATTTCGGTAACTCCGTCGGGCCAATGCTTGGGCAGGTTGTCCCAGGTATAAAGCCAGCCGTTTTCGGCAGAAAGGGTGACTTCTCGAATCCGCTGAACCTGTCCCTGCTCGTCCACCATGGTCAGATAGGCGGTAACCGTATCGTTGGAATGGTCCGCCGAATCGTTCCATTTCTTGAAGGCGCTCACCGAGGTGGTTTCCCGGATCCAGTCGCTACCGTTGGTGATGACCAGATAGGCGTGGTGGGTACTGTCCTCGATCTGATAGCCGTAGGCGGTAAAGCCCTTGGAGGGCTTCGCGTCTTCCCCGTCGCCGGGGTCGCCCACCACCTGAACGTGGAAGGAGGCGCCGCCCCGCTTATCCAGCGTGAGGGTGATCAACCCGTGGGCCACGCTGTATTCTTCCAGATCGGGGGCCTTGGTTTCCTTGATATAATAGGTCTGTCCCGGGCTGAAGCCCCAGATGCGGGCAACGCCGTCGGCCACGGTGCAGATATTGGTGGAGGGCTCTTTGTTCTGATAAGCCTCTTCGCTCGCCCACAAAAGCGCGGGCCGGGTACAATTCTCGTCGGTATAAACGGAAAATTCCGCCCCGTTCAAAAGCTCGCGGGTCAGCACGTCTTCCTTGCGAAGATCCAGCCAGAAGCGGGGAGACAGGTTGAAATAGATGGCGCAGTTGGACTGGGAGCTTCCCCGTTCCAGATAATAAATGCTCATTTCGTGGTGCCCTGCGGTGATGCCCGAAAGGGTTCCCTTGGAGGTTCCGTCCACGATAACCTCTCCCGAAGAGAAGTTGACCGAACCGGATTTGATACCGTGAATCCCGCCCACGTCCAGCACGACCTTTCCGTCCACGAGGACCCACAGGTCGTCGTCTCCGGAGAATTCGAAGCACATTTCGTTTTCGTAAAGGTCCAGATTCTTATAATCGCCGTTTTCGTCCTTGGTGCCGGGGGCAAAGGGAAGGTAAAAATCCAACTCCATGCTCATGCCGAAGGCATAGTTGGCGGAAACGTAGTTTACGTTGTTATTATTGGTATTGTATTTTGCATCGTACTGATAATGGGTCGTCCCGTCAAATTCCCCGTAATCCCCTTCGTAGGTGTAGGTGGGGACGGTCTTCCCGTCGGGAACCCGATAGGGGGAGTTAAAGGGCATAAAGTCGGAATATCTCCCCTCGCCCGAAACCCCGGAAGAGTCTCGGGTGCGTTCCAGATAATCGTAAACGTAGAACCGTCCCTCGCTTTGATTGTAGGAAGCGGCGTTGCGGGCAGAGTCGTAGTAATAATAGCCGTAATGAGGGTCCGTGGGATCGTCCATGACGCGGAAAAGATAGTCCCCTTCTCCGAGAACCGTTTTGCCGGGGATCCCCGTTCCCGTCACGGGGTCAAAGCCGTTGTCGGTGCCGAACAGAACTTCGCCCAGAGCGTCGGTATAAAGACCGCTGTAAACGCCGGCACTTGAGTTACGGCTGTTCCGCCCCGAAACGTAGGAAACGTCCCCGCTTCCGTCGTAGTCGATGAACATGAAATCAATGGAGGTGCCGTTGGCGTAGGGCACAGCACCGTTCAATGCCACGGAGCTCCAGCTTTCGGAGTGGGAGGAGGAGCTGACGGTGACGGAGGGCTTGGAGGAAAGGATATTAAACAACGCGTTGTAGTCGAAGACTTGGGTTTTGATAAAGTCTTTGGTGCTGACGGTGTTGACCGTTTCGGCGTTCAGCTTGCCGTAATCGTAGGAGTCGGAAATCCAGTCGGCGTAAAAAACAAGGTCTTCGTTGACGGTGATTTCCGCGCCGGGCGCGTAGAACTTGGAATTTTTCACGTCGTACCAGCCGCGCAGGGCGTAATTATATTTCACGGGAGCCTGCCATTGGGCGGGCAGCTTCAGCGTATCCCCTCCCGTCACGGTGCTGCTTTGATTCAGCGAGCCGCCCAGGGTCATCAATCCGCCGTTGGTTCCGTCGAACCAGACCGTATAGGAAGCGGCCACCGCAAGGGCGTATCCCGAAGCGGAGGGAGCGGCAAGGGCACGGGCTGAAAGCATCCGCACCGCAGGGGCTTCTTCCGTCACGAGGGAAAGGGTTCCGTCCTCGGAAAGGGTCAGGGAAACGGTTCGTCCCGTAGCGCGGTTGACCCCCAGATAAGACCCGTCTTCCGCCACGGAAAGGGTCCAGTAAAGCGTATTCAGATCCTCTGCGCCCCCCGCAACGCGACCTTGGTCGTCCACGGTGACGGGCACGCAGACCCCTTCTCCGTCGAGAGCGTAATATCCGTCCTTCTCCCAAGCGTAGATCACGAAGCGGTTCGCCTCGGTAAACAGGTCGGGATCAAAGGGGGTAGCAGTAGCAAGCACCGTCCCGCCGTCGGGAAGGGTCTGACCGATGGAATTTTCGTTGCCCGTGACCACGGCACTGCCCTCCGCAAAGGAGAGGCCGTATCCCAGCACCGACCCGTCGGTTTCGGCATATTCCGTTTGTGCCACGGCGTTTTCCAGATCCCCCTCCACCACCGTGAGGATTCCCTCGGCACGGGAGAGCAGAAGGGCGGTGGAATCGGCGGTGCCGTTTCCGTTCTTATCCAGAAAGACCACGTCCCCGGGGAGGGGCGTATAGGAAGACGGACTTTGGAACAGATCCGCTTCGATCCATTGGAGCCGCAGAGTCTCCGCGCCCCCGCTGATGGGAACCGAATCCCGTCCGCCGTAACGCAGGCAGAAGGAGGTGAACATGGTGGACCAATCCCCGTAAGGATTGCCGTACCACTGTCCGTAACGGGTATAGCCGTGTCGGGAAAGATCCGAATCCACGGTAAAATTCAGGGTGCTTTCCAAATAACCGATCTGGGATTTCGCCACCTCCGCCACCCGAAGACCGCCCGTTAATCCTGCGGGGATCCCGGAAAGGGTCGCCTCCCAATCGGAGGAGGTTTCCAGATCGGCGGAAAGATCGGAATAGCAGGAGGCCACGTGGACATGCTCCGCCCTGCCGCAATCGTAAACGGCAAGGCAGGAATCGGAGTGCTCGTGGTCTTCCGTGCAGGCCTCGGTCACAAGGACGCAGTCCACCCCGTGGGTGTGCTCCGCCATGCCGCAGAAGGCCTCCCCGGCCAGGGTGACCCCCACCAATTTCAGCCACCAGAACACCGCCAGAACCACGAAGAGAGAAAGAACGGGCAGGAAAAACGCGGCACGGCGCTTCCACCGTTCCATTGCGGTTGCGTTTTCACGCAAGGTCCGTTCGGTCGCCATACCAAGCCCTCCTTTCTCAAAAAATCAATTCATATCTTAAAAAAACGAAATTTCCGACAAAGGCCAGAGTCGGAAGAAAAGACGCCCCACGATCTGCTCCCGCGGAACGCATCCGATGACGCTGCTGCGGCTGTCGATGGAGGATTTGCGATAATCCCCCAAAAGAAAATACTCGTTCTCCGGCACGGTGAAGGGGAATTCGATATCACATTCCCCCAAAGCCTTTTCGGTCAGATAAGGCTCGTCCAGGGGCACGCCGTCGATGACCACGTTCCCGTCCCCGTCCATGTAGACCGTCTCCCCCGGAAGGGCCACGACCCGTTTGATCAACACCTTGTTCGAATAGGAAAATCCGCACAGATCCCCCCGCTCCAGAGAGGAGGTTTTCAAGAGAACCACGATCTCGCCGTTATGCAGGGTGGGCTCCATGCTGGTCCCCGCAATCTGCAGAACGGGGAGCAGCAGCGTTGCGATCAGAACCGCCACGGCGGCCACCACCACGAGGGCGTATACGGTGCTTTTCAGAATCCGTCGGTATCGTATTTTGTTTCGTTCCCGCTTCAGCTCCGCCTCGATGGCCTCGCTGGTGGGAAACGCACTGTCAAGATTCGTTTTCATCGTTCCGCTTATCCGAAATTCCTTCCAAAAGAGCTTCCAGCTCACGATTTTTTTCCTTCATGTCCGCAATTCGCTCCGACACCTGCTCCAGGCGGCGATTCACCGCTTCCAAGCGGCAGTCGGTAGGCGTTTCCCGTCGCGCTTCCGCTTGCCATACGGGAGGCGAATAAGGCTCCGAAGATCCGTGATGAGCCCCCTCGGGTTGATTGAGACGGCGCACGTTCTCCACGTACTGGGACGCGGCGGCCTGGGCCGCTTCAAATACGCCGTTCAGCTTCAGGGAAGCCTCCGCAATGGAGCCAGCCTCGCTTTCGATCAGCTTTTTGTCGCGGATCCGACGTTTCGCTTCTTCCAGCTCCGCCTCCAGCCGATCAGCCCGTTGAGTCTGTAGAAGCAACAGTTCCAGAAGTTGCTTTCGGCTCAAGGATTTCAGTTCGTTTTCCGTCACGTCCGCAACTCCTTTCCCCATTCTTGTCGCGCGCAAGTTTAAATATAACATATATTATATATCATATTTTCATACGCCTTTCAATGGGGTTTGCAAAAAATTCGATATTTTTTTGCATTGTCTTCAAAAATATTTCAAAACCCGCCTTTTCCGTTTCTTCTTTCCCGTGCAAAGGAAGGCGCCCGTCCCCATGCGTTTCCCCTCTCGAAAAAAAGTTTTTCCACATTTTTGTGAACTCTCTTGACAAGTTGCGTTTTTTGCGGTATACTATACGAGCAATTCGGACGGTTAGCTCAGCTGGTAGAGCATCTGCTTGACGTGCAGAGGGTCAGGGATTCGAGTTCCTTACCGTCCACCAAGAAAAAAGCCTTTGTCGTTCAGACAAAGGCTATTTTCAACTAAATCCACCCTTTCGGGTGGAATAAATCGTCTTCGACGGTGAAATCCCCTTCAGGGATGAAATCCGCCTCGACGGCGGGTGGGTGGATTTAATTTCATCTGCGTAGCAGATTTCATCCGAGCCATACTCGGATTTCATCGCACAAAGTGCGATTTCATTAAAAAGAAAAAAATCTTCACTACGATCCAATCAAAGAAGGTGCTTCCATGGCAGAAAACAAACTTGCAGATGCGTCTACAGAATTTGCGATTCAAATTCTGAAGCTGACCGATCAAATCAAAGGACATTATGCATTGTCTAATCAACTGGAACGAAGCGGAACCAGCATCGGAGCAAACATTCGGGAGGCAAAATACGCACATAGCCGTCCCGATTTTATTGCAAAGTTACAAATCGCATTGAAAGAATGTTACGAAACGGAGTATTGGGTCGAAATATCACAAAAGGCCGGTTTGCTCTCAGAAGATACCGCAAAAACCGTTTTACACGATTGCGGCTCGATCCGCAGAATGCTCATTTCTTCCATCAATACCGCAAAGGAAAATGCACAGTGAAAAAATACTCGCCCCGTTCGACAAGATGGCTGATGATTGCAACCCTAATTGGGGTTTCCGTTCTTTTGACAGGCATCATCCTCCTTTTCATCAACGCACAAGACCTTTCTTTGACCGTTTCGGCAATTACGGCGGGAGGATTTATGAGCATTTTGTTTTTCACTTGCTTTCTTGCCTCGAAAAGCAGAATTTTGATAATCAGTGAAGAAGAAATCATTTTTCCGCAAGGAGCCGATATCAACGGGAAAACCGTTCTTCAAAAAACCGTTGTAAAAACAAGTGAAATCCATTCCATCAAAAGCAGGTTTTTCAAAGGAGATAACCTCATCTCCGGGGACTGCTTTTTTCATACACTAAAACTAAAAAACGGAACTCAAATTACCGTTACGCTCTTTGATTACGGCAAAACTGCGGAACAAGAAATTATAGAGGCAATAAAAAAAAGCATTCGTAAATAAATCGCATCCGCCGAAGGCTGCCTTCCGCCTTCGCAAGGATGCAATGCAAAACTGCGTTTTGATGATATTCCGTCCCTATTGGAAGGGATGATATACACGGATTCACCGTGATGGAAAGGAGGACAAGTTTCATGGCAACCTGCGTTCGTTGCGGGATTTCGGGCCCCTTCGTGCGGGTCAACGAAGAAGGGCTTTGCCCCCTCTGTCAGAGCAGACCTGCAAAGGAAGAGCCGCAAAAATCCGCCGCAAAAATTCTGTTCTCCGACCCAAAGGAAATCATTGACCGATATCTGACCACCCCTCACGACACCTATCCGAAGGGGTATCACGTGGTGGAATATTACACGGCGGAATTCGACTGTATTCTCAACTCTCTTCAAGAGGTGTCCGTCCGTCCCTCTCCCCGCTCGGCGTTGTTGGGGGAAGAGGAGGTGTCCTGCGTTTTCTGCAAGGATCTGAAGGGGCTGGCCCTGGAACAATGCGGGAATTTCGTGGCGCTGGACACGGAGACCTCGGGGCTGACCGCACGGGCCCAGATCGTGGAGGTGTCGGCGGTAAAATTCCAAAATTTCCGTCCCACAGCGGTCTTTGCCACCCTGTGCAAGCCCTTCGGAGGCATCTCCCCCCAGGCCACGGCCATTCACGGGATTACCAACGAGGACGTGGAACACGCGCCCCGTTGTGCGCAAATTCTGAACGGATTGGAAGAATTTATCGGAGATTTCCCCCTCGTTGCCCACAACGCCCCCTTCGACCTGCGGGTGTTAGGCTCGGAGGGCATGGTCACTCGCGGACGGCGGGTTTTTGATACCCTGCCCCTTGCCCGAAATATACTGAAAACCAGGGATGGGGAAAAACTTCCTCATTATAAACTGGCGGATTCCTGCCGCGCCTGCGCCATTCTCTTTTCGGGAGCCCACCGCTCCACGGCGGACGCGCTGGCGGCGGGGATGCTCTTTTCGGAGCTGGTCAAGCGGCATTTCGGCGTATGGAATCTGCTGGAAGGAAAAAATATTGAATAAATCTTGACGATTTCCCTTTTTCCCTTGACATTGCGGGGAAAATGGGGTATAATATACGCAGGGAAAGAAAGGGCTTCCAAACACACGGTCGCAAGAAGTTTTCCGCCCGCAAAGCTTTCTTCCCCCGCCACTTACTCCTTGTGATGTTTGTTGTGTGTTTGGGTGTTTATGGTTGCCGTATGCATAATGCTGCGGCAATCGTATTCGCCCACCCCCCTCAGACGAAAAACGTCGGTAGACCAAAGAAAGTCTACCGACTTTCTTTTTTTCGTCTTTTCCTCCGTCACGTACTCTCGGTACGCTCCTTCGGAGAAAGGCGAAATCTACCTTCCGTTTTTCGCCTGACTCACTCCCTCAAAATCGCATTGAAACGGTGGAACTACCAACTTTTATTTTTTTGGTTTTTTCTCGGTTACGGGGACGTTGTTCAAAATAAAATCTCTGCGTCCCGGAGCCCTCGTGCGGGGCGTCCCGCCCCGCCCCACGCCCCCGCGGGGGCGTGGGGCCTCTCCTGCGGAGAGGACGAGGGCGCGGCGCGGGGGAAATTTGACACGTACCCTCGCCGCTTTTTTCGCCTGCCCTCTTGATTTTTCGAAAAAAGTATGCTATAATGTAAGTTGATATTATAATATAGGCATACCGCTCCGCCTTTTGCGGAGTCAAAGGAGAATGTTCCATGTTGATCCGTACGTTAAACGACGACCTGAAAGCCATCGCGCGGGAGCTTGAATTCCCCGAGGACAAGATCAGCGTTACCTATTCCGACCGTCCCGACCTGTGCCAATTCCAGTGCAACGGCGCCTTCGGTCTGGCGAAGGTGTTGCGCCGCGCTCCCCTGCAGATCGCCCAGGCTCTGGCCGATAAATTTGCTGAAAAATATACCTACGCAAAGGCAGAAGTGGCCCCTCCGGGCTTTTTGAACTTCACCGTCACCGACGAAGCCTTTTCCGATCTGTTGAAGGATTTTCTCAACGATCCTCGCTGCGGCGTGGAAAAGACCGACGCACCCCGCAAGATCGTGGTGGACTACGGCGGACCCAACATCGCAAAGCCCCTCCACGTGGGCCATCTGCGCAGCGCCGTCATCGGAGAGGCACTGAAACGCCTTTGCGTCTTTTTGGGACATGACGTAACCGGAGACATCCACCTGGGAGACTGGGGCACCCAGATGGGACTGGTCATCGCCGGTCTGGCGGAGCGCTTTGACCTCTCCTATTATTTCGGAGGGGAAGGCAAAAAGCCCGAAATCACCCTCAACGATCTGAACGAGATCTACCCCATGGCCTCCGCCCGCTCCAAGGAGGACGAGGAGTTCCGCAAAAAGGCCCAGGACGCAACCTACCGTCTGCAGAACCACGAAAAGGGCTATTATCAGCTGTGGCAGGACGTGTGCGCCACCTCCATTGCGGACATCAAGAAGGATTACGCTTCCCTGAACGTGGAATTCGACCTGTGGAACGGGGAAAGCACCTGCGATAAATACGTCAATCCCATGATCGACTCCTTCATCGAAAAGGGTCTTGCCTACGAAAGCGAAGGGGCTTTGGTCATGGACGTGGCGGAGGAAACCGACGAAAAGCCCATGCCGCCCATTATTCTCCGCAAATCCAACGGAGCCCAGATCTACGCCTCCACCGACCTTGCTACCATCGTGGAGCGCATGGAAACCATCGATCCCGACGAGATGTGGTACGTGGTGGACGCCCGTCAGGGGCTTCACTTCGAGCAGGTTTTCCGTTGCGCCCGCAAAACGGGATTGGTGAAGGAAAACACCTTAATGATGCACGTTCCCTTCGGCACCGTCAACGGCACCGACGGCAAACCCTTCAAGACCCGCGAGGGGGGCACCATGAAGCTGAAGGACCTCATCGCCCTCATTTCCGACGCCGCCGGAAAACAGCTTTCCGAAGGGGCGCTTGCGCAGGATCCCGACGCGGCCCGCAAGGTGGGATGCTCCGCCCTGAAGTTCGGAGATCTGGTCTGCAACCGCAATAAAAACTACGTGTTCGATATCGACAAATTCGTCCAGTTCGACGGCAAAACCGGCTCCTACCTGCTTTACACCCTGGTCCGCATCAATTCTCTGCTGGCCAAGGCGGGACAACCCGATCTTGGAGCGGAAATCAAGGTCGCCGACAAGGAAGAACGGGACGTTCTGATGAAGATGCAACTGTTGGTCACCGCCTACGGACAGGCCTTTGAAGAAAAACTGCCCAGCTTCCTCTGCGAAGGGGCCTACGATCTGGCCAACGCCTTCAACGTATTCTACGGCACCCACAAGATCATGAGCGAAGCCGATCCCGTCCGCAAGAACACCTGGATCGCCCTTTCCGCCGCCGTGGGCAACCTTTTGAAGCAAACTCTGGACGTTCTGGGAATGGAAACCGTTCCCGCCATGTAACCTCCAAAGGAGGCACCACCTTGATGAAAATCAAACGAATCGCCCTGCTGCTCCTCGTCGCGCTTTTCACCCTGCTGACGGGATGCGAAAAGATCGACTTAAGCGGCGGAAAAACCTCCGAAAAACCAACCGAAACCGTAAAACCTCAGGACGACACGGTGCTGACGGTGAAGACCTCCCTTTCGGGAACCGAAGCCTTCCGTCCCCAAGGAAGCGCCGATCCGAGAAGCGACCGCATTCTGGAACAGATCTCCGCCGTGGAGAAGGAATTCGGCATTACAATCCAAGTGGAAACCGTCGCCGCGGACACCCTTGCGGAGGAATTTGCCAGCAACACCATGGCAGGGGGAAAATACGCAGACGTGGTTCAGACCAACGCCTTGATCCTGACCCGCCATTACGAGAACGGAACGCTGCTGACCCTTGCCGACGCGGGGCTTACCCCTTCGGAAAGCGGCGTGCTGAAAACCGCAGACGGCGTGGCTTACGCCCTGCGCCCCGACGGATGGCTGAATCCTCCCCCCTCCGCCTCCTTCCTGCTCTTTTATAACGAAAAGATCTTCACCGACGGGATGACGGAAACGCCCCTCGCCCTTTACGAGGAAGGATACTGGAACTGGGACAATTTCATCAAGCTTTGCGCTGACGTAAGCGGCCTGATGCCGGGAGAGATTTTCTCCTTTGCCCAACCCACCGCGGAAGACCTGTCTCTGGTCTGGGGCACCCTTCACGCCCATGGAGCACGGCTTTTTGACAAGGACGGGGAATGCATCATGGATTCCGCCGCAACCCGCACCGCCTTTGCAAACCTGAAAACGCTGATTTCCGCGAATCCCCTTTATCAATTGGGCTCCCCCGTCAACCCCGAGGCGGACGCCACCGCGAAGCTGGCGTTCCTCAACGGGCACACTGCCTTTTACGTGGGCAACGGTGCGGAATTCTTTGATGCGGCGGAAGGATCTCTTTCCGATATTATGCGGGAAGATCTGCGCATCATCGGCTTTCCCGCCGCAGCCCAAAACGCCACGGGCGTCACCTTCTCCACGCAAGACGCCTTCCTGGGCGTCACTGCCGCCGCAAACACAGATCTGTGCAAAAAGGTGCTCCCCGCCCTCTTTGCCGCCGAAGAGGGGGACGACCCCCAAAAAGATCTGATCGGCGAATATTTCTACCACGAAGAAGACGGAGCGTTGTACTTCGATCTTCTGAAAAACGCCGACACCCACTCACTTTTGTGGGCGGACGAGCATATTCCCACGGTGGAGGAACTGTTCTGGAATATCACCAACGGAGGCTCCGCCAAGGAAATACTTTCAAACCTGCAAACCATGTTCAACGAAGGGAAAGGATAAAATTATGAGAGCAATTATCACCGTCACCGGAAAAGACGCCGTGGGCATCATCGCCCAGGTCAGTGCCGCCTGCACCGAGGCAAAAGCCAACATTGAGGATATCACCCAAAAGGTCTTCGACGAGCTGTTCGTCATGGTCATGCTGGTGAATATCGACGGTCTTTCGGTGAAATTCACCGATTTCGTGGACCGCATGAACGAACTGGGCAAGAACAACGGCCTTGCCATCCACACCATGCACGAAGAAATCTTCAACGCCATGCACCGCATCTGAGAGGATCCGATATGATTACAAGCAGCGAAATTCTCGAAACCCTCCATATGATCGAAAACGAACATCTCGACGTTCGTACCGTTACCATGGGAATCTCCCTCTTCGATTGCTGTGATCCCGACCCGAAGGTGGCCTGCCGCAAGATTGTGGATAAAATCTGCGCCAAGGCTCAGAATCTGGTCAAAACGGGGGAACAGATCGAAAAGGAATTCGGCATTCCCATCATCAACAAACGCATTTCCGTCACCCCCATGTCCATGATCGCCGCCGCCTCCAAAACCGAGGACTACACCTGCTTTGCCAAGGCCATGCAGGAAGCGGCCGACCGTTGCGGGGTCAACTTCATCGGCGGATTTTCCGCTTTGGTCCATAAGGGATTCACCGACAGTGATCTGAAACTGATCCAATCCCTCCCCCAAGCCCTCACCGAAACGAGCAACGTCTGCTCCTCCGTCAACGTGGCCTCCACCAAGGCGGGCATCAACATGGACGCGGTGCGGATGATGGGGCACACCATCAAGGATCTGGCCTATCTGACCCGGGATCAGGGCTCCATCGGCTGCGCCAAGCTGGTGGTCTTCGCCAACGTGCCCGAGGATAACCCGTTTATGGCGGGTGCCTTCCACGGGGTGGGCGAAGGAGAATGCGTCATCAACGTGGGGGTCTCGGGCCCCGGCGTGGTGAAAACCGCTCTGGAAAAATGCGACGGAGACCTGTCTGCCGTTGCGGAAACCATCAAGAAAACCGCCTTTAAGATCACCCGTATGGGACAGCTGGTGGCATCGGAAGCCTCCCGCCGTCTGAACGTGCCCTTTGGCATCGTGGACCTTTCCCTTGCCCCCACCCCCGCCATCGGGGACTCGGTGGCTCACATTCTGGAGGAAATGGGTCTGGAACAGTGCGGTGCTCACGGCACCACCGCCGCTTTGGCTCTTTTGAACGACGCCGTCAAGAAGGGTGGCGTCATGGCATCCTCCCACGTGGGCGGCCTTTCGGGTGCCTTCATCCCCGTGTCCGAGGACGCGGGCATGATCCGTGCCGCCGAGCAGGGCACTCTGACCCTGGACAAACTGGAAGCTATGACCGCCGTCTGCTCCGTGGGGTTGGATATGATCGCCGTCCCCGGTGACACCTCTGCGGACATCCTTTCCGCCATCATTGCCGACGAAATCGCCATTGGCGTGGTCAACACCAAGACCACCGCCGTGCGCATCATCCCCGCCTACGGCAAATCCGTGGGAGATCAGGTGGAATTCGGCGGCCTTCTGGGCACCGCCCCCGTGATGCCCGTGCGCAACGTCTCCCCCGCCGCCTTCATCGCCCGCGGCGGCCGCATCCCCGCCCCCATGCAGAGCTTGAAAAACTGATTGACACAAAAACGCAATCCCGTTTGAATATAGAGATTGCGTTTTTTGTTGATAAGATCTATCAATTCTCAAAACACTTCCCAACCAAACGGAGAATTTTGAGCTGTGAAATCTCCAAATAAGTTCTTTACTTTTTGCTCGAATTGTCCTATACTGTAATTACAAAATCGGTTTTGAATTTAACTTAAGGAGATTATTATGTCTATTGGGAAGAATATTGCTCATTTTAGAAAGGAAAAAGGCTGGACACAATCCGAGCTTGGTGATAAACTTGGTGTTTCCAATCAGGCCGTTTCAAAATGGGAGTCGGAAATGACGATGCCTGATATTATGCTTTTGCCTCAACTTGCTGACGTGTTTGGATGTTGTATTGACGAATTGTTTTCTCGCACGGCCAACAAAGAAAAATCTGAAGCGTATTATGATTCGTCTGCAGAATTTCCGTGGCCCGATGACACGATGATTCGTTGCGTGATTTTCAAGGGTAGGAAGATCTTGCAGACTGCGGAGGATTCCTCCGGTGACGTTACTTTTAAGCTTGTTGGTAACACCGGTGAAGTTACGTGTATGTCTGATGTTGTAATCGAAGGGAACGTTACGGGAGGCTGCGTAACAAAAGGAAATCTCTGTGTAAATGGCAATATAACCGGAGAATGTGTAGCAGAGAATATAGAAGTAAATGAGTGGATCCTTGGTGCGTGTACTGCAAGCGGAAACATTATAGTCGGTGGCGATATTACGGGAGACTGCTGCGCAGATCAGATTATTTATAAAGAATAACAACACGTTGTAATTGTATCAATGAAAAAAGGAGGGAACTTGCATGAACAAAAACGCAAAACGATTTCTTCTTATCGCCTTAAAATCCTTCGGGGTGCTGTTGCTCTTCTCCTTCGCGTATTACATTGTTCACGCCCTTGTGGTTTATCTTTCGAATTTTACCATGATCAAATACGCATACCGCCAGCACGCCTGCTTGATTCTCGCAGACCTGATCGTGGGATATCTCTATTTTGCCACGGCCAAGGGGGAAGGGCAAAGGCGGACGGTCAACAAGACCTATGATCTGCGCGTCCTGATTCCCGCCCACGCCACGGGAAGTATCCTGTTCCTCTTGATCGCATTTTTTTGGCGAAACCATCGGCCCGCGAAAACGCTGGTCATCTATCTGCTCGGTATCGCCTACCACCCCATAACGCTGACGGGAAACTATTTTATGGGTGCGGCGATCGTAACGCTTCCCCTGCTGGCCCTCAAAATCGGCGGCCTTCTCTACGGCCGCCACCGCGCCCTGCAAGCAAAACCCTATCTCGAATCCCCCGAAACCGCAGAGGAAGCAGAAAAACCGAAAAAATCCTGGAAAGATTCCCTCAAATAATCCATCTTTGCCCAAAATCTTTGATTTACAGACAACAAAAGCCCCCACAAACGTGGGGGCTTTGCGTGGTATTATTGCTTTTTCTTCTTCTGCATCAGGACAACCGCGGCTGCGAGGGCGACGACGACGAGGGCTGCCGACCCAGGGATATACGGGAATTACGGATTCCGCTTGGTTACACGGAATTCATATAAGCCGGGAGTGTAGGTGTGTGCCTGAGGAATCTCGAAGGCCTCGCCATTCCAAACAACATGCTCGTGGTTAAGAACCTCTACACTAAGATGAACGTAAAGTGCAACTGTCCCGTCTTCCTCCTCCCAAAATTCAAAGGACATCCTTTCTTTCGGAGGAATATAAACAACCCGCAACTGTGTTGGCTCTTTTTTTGCAGCATACTCAATCCAGGCGTAAACGGCTTCTTTTACTTGGTCAAGATTGAAGCCTTCCACCTCGGAAAGATGCATCTTCTTTTCGGGATATCCTTCCGGAATCTCCGGATACGTTGATGGGAGACTTGGTCCGCTTGTAAAAACAGAGCCGCCAAACCCGGTACAAAGCACTTCGTATTCTGCGGAAAGGTTTCCGTTGTAAAAATTCGTTTCACAAGAGAGAAAAACTGCTTCCGCTTCGTCTCCGTTCGTTATATCAGAACCTGAAATTTCAGATTCGTCTTGTTCAACATTGGACTCTGTATCTTGCGAAAGAACGGACATTCCTTCCGTAGGATTTTCGGGTTTCGTCTGTTCAGAAGAATCACAGCAAGCAACCACAGAAAACGCAAACACAAAACCAAGCAGGAGCAATAAATATTTTTTCACACGAAAACCTCCTTTTGGATTTTGCGGGGCGGGGGCGCCCCGCAGGAATCAGGGGGATTATTGCTTTTTCTTTTTGCGGATCACGAGGGCGGTTGTTGCGGCGGCGGCGATGAGGACTGCGCCTGCGGGGACGATCACCCACACCCACGGGAAGGGGGCGGGGGACTCATCGGAAATTTTTGGAGATCCGCCCCGAACAGAAAAGGAAAGGGACTCTGGAACCTTATCACGAAAATAACAGGAAAGCAGCCACTCTCCATATATTGCGAGAACCATTTTCCCATCGTTCGACAGATACGCCTCACACGGTTGATTCTCCACGTAAACCTTGAAAGGCTTTTCCATATCTACATGGGAATAGTTCAGCTGTACACATCCCGCCGTAAAACCGTTTTGTTTCACGTCATTGCGAGAATACTCATGCTCCCACAAAACCTGAACGCTATAACGCTCATAATCATACATACAACGCACACTGAGGTCTTCAGAATCGGAGTATTCAAAGAATTCCGCTTGCACAGAAATCTGATTCAAAGGATCTTGAACAAGAGGAAGAAAGACGCCTTCTTCTTGCAAAAGATCTCCGGCGGCAACAAGACCTTTTGAAGATTTTATCGTAAAGGCCCAATCCTTAGCATTGGAAGCATTCTCCTTCAACTCCTCAATAAGGGAAGCTTTGTCCTTGTGATTCAAAAAAGCATAAAAATCGTCTAGAGACAAGAATTCAATCCGAGGCTGATACACAAATTCAGCAACAAGGCAGGTTGAAAACAGAATAGTAGAAAGAATTGCAGATAAAATTACAATTACAAATTTTCTCATCAAACCTTTCCTCCTTTATGGGATTGCGTGGCCGTTTTGCTCCGCATGAGCAAAAATTTCTGTCTTACAATCTTCACAAAAAGGCGCCCCATTTGCTTCAATTGCCATCCAAGAACCTAAGTCATTATCCATAGCACAAGTATTGGGCCGTTGGCTAATTTTCTCTCCAGATGCAGGAACATGCTCAGCATTTTCACAATGTTCAGGATTAAGGCAAATATCGGTAGTTCCATCATTACAATAATGATCCGATGCGTTAAACTGGTGTGAAACCTCATGAATCAAATGCCAAACATCTGGCATCTCTCCACTTATAAGGGAAACACATTCTGCATTTGAGTCATTTCCAAAATCATAACCAATCCAATAAACATACCCATAGGTGCAAGGAAGAAGATTTTGCTCTAACACATTATAGAAGAAATAAAGCTTATCAGTGTAATAATACGTGACACCATTTCTCTCCATAGTATGACAAGAATGCCTACAAACCTCATCATTAGAAGCGGCAACACAATCTTCCAAATAGGTGGTTGTTTTTTCAAGACATAAAAGATTAATCTTTATTCCCAGATATTCTTTGTATGCAGCCTTTAGAGTATCCATTTGCTCCTGTATTCTTTCCACCGTGTTTTCGCCGTTTCGATCAATAAATTTTTGATCGTAATAACTATACAGGGAAAGCTGATACGCATATTCGGTAATAAACCACTCGTCACGGTAATCGTCATTATTGCTATACGAGGTCAATACGATACTGCTCCCTAGAATTGAACCCGAAGATTCAGGATCCAAAGAAAGAACCATAGCCGTATTCAATTTCGTTGCAATTTTGAAGTTCCCGGAATTCGTCCGTCCCACGTTCCAGTAACAGGAATCATCGTACGATGTCCAATTAAGAAAAACTTCGTATTCATCGTCCGGATTCAACATTGCTGCCAAGCAATAATTGGTATCCGTAGCTGGATGGATCGTATAATATCCGTTCTCATGACGAATAAAAATAAATTCAGACAGAGGATCTGCGTCAAAATCGCTTTGAGAAACACGTCCTCCCACGTCTATAAAGTCGCTGGAAACGTCAAGATACCTTCCGGAAGCCTCGTTTCTCAAATAATACGTACCTTCCCCATAAGAACTAATACGAAAATAATATTCATATTGCGAAGCAAAGGACACATCGGGCCATACATAAACAATTCCCAAGCCTTCCGAAGAAGAGCGTCCGGTCGTAGAATCATATTCGACGATTTCCGAATCGGAAGTTTTCCAACTATAGGAAGAAACATCCAAAGAAACTTCGTTCGGAACACTCATAGAAACCAACAAGCCGATCGATTTTAGGTTCCTGCTATCTCCTGCATATATCGAGTATATTGGATTGAGGTCTCTTATTCCGGCAGCAGTGCTATAGTAAAGAACTGCTCTCTGAGGATTTGACAACTTGGAAAAAATCCATTTATGCTCAATCCCGCCATAATCGTCACCGAGGGAAACGGTGCCCGTCGTTGTTGCACTGTAAGTTTGCAGACGAAAACCGGAGCCAAACGGTTGCACATATAAATAATCTAAAGAAGGATCCCCTCCGCTCGGGACGGAGCCCTCTCCGATATACCACAAGAAGCCGGAACTTACTTCCTCCCAAAGATCCGAATATCCAAGGTGGCTCGTCACGGCACTGGTACCGGAGGCATATAAACCGGCCGCTGTATAATGATAGGGTCGAATGGTATAGTAATTGTTCTGTATATGTGTTATTCTCCACATTTGATGAAACGCATTGGCCTGCCCAGTCTCCTGAATATATACGGTAGAGGAGTTCGGAGCACCGGTGGTCGCGTCGTTATCGACAGCCACGGGATTGGCGGAAAAACGATAGCCATCTACCGCTGCGGCGGGATTGATATAATACACCCCGCTTTCAATGGTGGAAAGAGCGGCGGTAGTTATTTCCAGTCGGGGACGGTAGTTCTCGTTGGAATATTGGGAGGAGGCGAAGCATTTTTCCATGGTGGAGGTTGCGGAATCGTCTTCGTCCCAACGGATGATCAAACCCTTTTGCCAGTTGGAAACACCCGTGTACCAGTTCTGCACCAATGGGGTAATATCGTAGGAATAATAATATCCCTCGTTCCAGCCGATGGCAGAAGAAACGGGATTGGAGTCGAGAACGGGTCCGTAGGAGACCGCCTCAAAGTCAGTCCAGTTTACGTAATTTTCTTCCCACGTACCGCCGAAGAAGGGTCGGACTTCGATGTCCTCTTCGGGGGTGGTAACGGTAATATCCCGGATCGTCAGCGTCGCAGACTGCACTACCTGATTGGAAATTGCGGTTTCCGTAAAATACCAGTTGTTGGGGCGAATTAAGACCCGCTCTATTCCCGAATAAGATTGATGATATCCCACCCACAAATTGGCGGATTGACCGTAATTTTCCTGATCTGCGCTATAGATGGAAGCATCCAACAGATAGTCAAAAAGATTCGTAGTGGAGAGGGTGTAGGTCTGCCCGTTGCGGGGGAGGGTGGCGGACAAGAGATAGGTACCGGAGAGAGATTCGGTGACGGTCCAGGGGATATCGTTGGAAACGCCGCTTTCGGAGAGCAGGTCCCCCAAAATGCCCACGGGATTGCCCTTCCGGTCGCAGAGGAGCAGGCCCCCTTCCGTGGGGATGGGGAGAAGTTCGGAATCCAGCTCAAAATAGACCGTTTGGGTCAGGGCGCCTTCCGCCAGATCCAGCTGCAGTTGGAAGCCGTTGTAGGAAGGGACGGCGGAGAGGATATCCTGCCCTGCCACGACGGAATTGACCTGTTCCCCCTCGGTGGAAAGGACGTAGCGGGCGGCGGTGGTCTCTTCGTCGGTGACGGAAAGAGCGCTTTGAGCCACGCCCGTGACGGCCTGGGAATCGTAGCCTTCGGGGAGGATATTTCCGGGCAGCACCAAGTCCCCCGCATTTGCATGCCCGCGGAGGAAATCGTATTCGGATTGGGTGATGGGCCGCAGAGCAACCTCCATGTCGCCTCCCTGATAGAGGAAGCCGTGAGTCAGGTTGTCGGGGCAATAAAAGGCCGTATCGTTCTGGGCCGTCAGTTCATAGCGGTAAAGGTTGTTCAACAAGGTTTCCCGCTCCACGAGGGCGGGCTTCTTGTCGAAAACTTCGCCGTTTTCCTCGTATTTCACGGGGATGGCGAAATAGTACCGTGCCAAGGTGCCGTCGGATTTCAGGAAAACCACCTCGTTCAGGTCGGTTTCTTCCCAATAGGCGCGGCAGACGTATTTTTCTTCCACGGCAACGGAATAGTCGATCAGGTCGGGAACCTCGGCTTCGGGGACGATCTGCTTTTTCAGATCGGCCGTCAGCAGAGATTCGGTTTCAACGGGAGATTCGGGAGCCGAATCAACGGGGGTCGGATCGGCGGGAACCTCCGATGCGGCAAAGACCGCGGCG
>JAGBIM010000004.1 GCA_017934975.1 Clostridia bacterium
AAACGGACTCTGCTCCACGGTGCAGAAAATTCAGCAGATGCACTTTGCAGGGCAATACAAGAGCGAATTTATGATCGTTGCTATGGCGATCTGTGCCGTATCCCTCTTTGGCACGGCTCTTGCAACGGAACGAAGCACCATCTCGGTCGGAATCAAAAAGGGTTGGATATGGTTTTTGTTCTGCGGACTTGCCAACGGGGGCGTGAACTACGGAATTATGATTCTGACCAACCGTCTCCCCTCTTCGGTAATGTTTCCCATCGTCTCGGCAGGCTCCACAGTGCTGACCTGCCTGGTATCGTGGCTCTTCTACAAAGAACGGTTGACGAAGGTTCAGACGGTGGGGCTGATCTTGGGAATCTTGGCCATCGTTGCGATGAATCTGTAATATAGACAAAAAGAATCCATCCGATTGAGATGGATTCTTTTTCTTTGTCTTAAAAAACGGAGGCGTCTTTGCGGATTTCGGAGGGAGTTTTGCCCGTATAGGATTTGAGGATCTTTCGGAAATAGGAAACGGAGGAAAAGCCCAACGTATCGCTGATTTCCTGCACCTGGCGGTCGGTGGTGATGAGAAGCTGAACGGCACGGTCCACAAGCAGCTCCTGCCGCAGGGAATTGGGGGATTTCCCCGCAACCTTGCGAAACACGGCGTAGAGCATGGACTCGCTCACGTTGCAGGCCTTTGCCATTTGGGTCACGGTGCAAAGGGGATGGGCAGAGAGAAACTCCATGGCGTCCCGATAGACCCGTTTTGCGTTGTTGAAGGAGCCGGTCCGCATGGTTGGAATTGCCTTGGCAAGGGCGGAATAAAAGCGGCCTAAAATTTCGCAATCCACGGGGGTGTTGATGGGAATCGTATAAAACTCCCTCGCAAGATCGGGAGAGCAGGGAATTTTTTGCAGACAGAAATGCTTCTGTTCCGCTTCGGGGAAGGAAGAAAACCCGTAGGACAAAAAGGAGATTTTGGGATCTCCGTACCAATAGGATTTATACTGCAATCCCATGGGAATATAAAACACGTCCCCCGCCGCAAATTCCCGCGTGCCCCGCTCGGACACGATCTTACAACGGCCCGATTCCATATAGGCAACGAAGTGGGAGGGGGCACCTCTGCTGCAGTCGGTATAGTGATACTTTTCGTAGGAATAACGGCAGAAGCGAAAGGATTTGGAGAATATTGTACTGTCCATTGGAGTTTCACCTCAAAAACAAAGAGAATTTTACCCTATTTTCTATAGAATAACACATTTTCTTTCTTTTGTCAATGGTGTATAATGAAATCAGAAAAATTTTCCGTTTATTTGTTTGTATGGGAGGAGCAAAAACCTATGAAAAGCAAGAACATCGTCTTTACGGAACGGGGAAAAGCGGAGTTGATCGAAGAAGAGCTTCAGCCCATGTCCCCCACGGACGTTTTGGTGGAACTGGCCGTTTCCACCACCAGCAGCGGCACGGAGCGGGCTAACCTTCTGGGCAGCGACACGGTGGACTGGACGTCCCCGCCGAAAGAATCCATCTTCCCCAAGCATCTGGGCTATTGCTCCGCGGGAACGGTCATTGCCGTGGGCGATCAGGTGACAGGCGTCAAGGTGGGCGATCGGGTGGCCTGCACCTTCGGTCAGTACCGTCAGTATTGCGTATTCAAGGAAAAGAACGTGATCCCCATCGGGGATCTCCCCTTTGAGGAGGCGGCAACCTTCTTTATTTCGGTTTTCCCTCTGGCGGCCATCCGCAAATGCCGTCTGGAAATCGGAGAAAGCGCCATCGTTATGGGACAGGGCATTTTGGGTCAGTTTGCCGTCGTTTTGTTGAAAGCGGCGGGGGCAGTCCCCGTGGTGGCGGTAGATCCCATGCCCGAAAAACGGGCTCGTGCCCTGGAATTGGGCGCGGATTATGCCTTCGATCCCTTTGATCCCGATTTTGCGAAAAAGGTTAAGGAAGTCACCGAGGGCGGTGCCAACGTGGGCATTGAGGTGACGGGAGTGGGCGCAGGATTGAACGGCATTCTGGACTGCATGGCTCTGAAGGGACGGGTAGCCCTTTTGGGATGCACCCGCAGCAGCGACTTTACCGTAGACTATTACCGCAAAATACACGGTCCCGGTATCACTTTGGTGGGGGCGCACACAAACGCCAGACCCGATGTGGAATCCAATCCCGGCTGGTGGACTCAGCGGGACGACATGATCACCGTACGCAAGCTGACGGAACTGGGACGCATTTCCCTGGCTTCCTTCGTGGAAGAAACCCATTCTCCCGAAGAAGCACCCAAAATCTTCAACCGTTTGGCCACGGAAAAATGTTTCCCCATCGTACAATTTGATTGGAGAATGCTGAAATGAAGCCCATTCGTATTGCACAGATCGGGGTAAACACCCACAGCCACGGACCGCAGATTTTCAACACACTGAAAAAATATCCCGATTGTTTTGAAATCGCAGGTTATGTCCTCCCCGATGGAGAGCGGGAGCGTTTGCCCGAAAAAATGAAGCATTTCGACGGCTATCCCGAACTGACTCTGGAAGAGGTTCTGAAGGACCCTTCCATCGAAGCGGTCACCGTGGAAACCGACGAAATTTATCTGACTAAATATGCACAAATGGCCGCAGAAGCGGGAAAGCACATCCATATGGAAAAGCCCGGAGGAGCGGATCTCGCGGAATTTGAGAAATTGATCGAAACAGTCCGCAAAATCGGCAAGGTGTTCCACACCGGCTATATGTACCGCTACAATCCCACCATCCAAAATCTGATTCAGCGGGTCAGGGCGGGCGAATTGGGCGAAATTATCAGCGTGGAAGCGCAAATGAGTTGTTATCATCTCCTTTGGGTGCGGAATTGGTTAAAAGAATTGCCCGCGGGAATGATGTTCTTCTTGGGGTGCCATCTGGTGGACCTGATCCTACAGATTCAAGGGATGCCCGAAAGGGTCATTCCCCTCAACCGAACCACGGGATACGAGGGCGTGGAATCCACCGATTTCGGCATGGCGGTATTTGAGTACGAAAACGGCGTATCCTTCGCCAAAACCACCGATATTGAGCGGGGCGGTTTCATGCGCCGCCAGCTGGTGGTAACGGGGACGAAGGAAACGGTGGAAATCCGTCCTCTGGAAGTTGGACCCGAAGCGGGTCAGCATTGCGAAATGCGACGGGTGACCGACACGGCGTGGAGCGCGGATGGGGAATTTATCCCCTCCGAAACCCAGGGGCGGTACGACGGAATGATGCTGGCCTTTGCCGACTACGTGCGGGGCGTGAAAGAAAATCCCTACACCTTGGATTACGAACTGGGGTTGTATAAAACCATCTTAAAGACTTGCGGAATCGAGGGCAGAAATTGATATGGAATTCAAAAATCAGGTAGCCATTTCCACGGGTGCTGCCTCGGGCATGGGCCTTTGTTTTGCCCAAAACTGGACGGACCTGGGCGGAAACGTGGTTATGTGCGACGTAAACGAAGCCGCCCTGACCGAAGAATTTGCAAAAATCAACGCAAAGGGATGCGGAAAAGCCCTTGGTATCCTCTGCGACGTGCGGGACTACGATCAAGTCTGCGCCGCGCGGGACCGGGCGGTGGCAGAATTCGGAAGAATCGACCTGCTTTGCAATTTCGCGAGCGGCACCGCCGTACGGATGCAGAAGGTGGATCGGAAGCAATATCCCGAATTTCCCGACGTACCCATCGAAATCTACGACTGGGGCATTGACGTAAACCTGAAAGGACCCTTTTATTTTTCCCACGCGGTGCTCAAACAGATGCGGGAGCAAAAGAGCGGATTGATTATCAACCTCGGCTCCATCACGGGGCAGGAAGGGGACCGATACGGCATGGATTATCCCACCTCCAAGGCGGGACTTATGTTCGGACTGACCAAATCCATCGCCCAATTCGGAGAAAAATACGGCATCCGCTGCAACTGCGTCTCCCCCGGGCCCGTACTGACACGGGCGGCAATGGCAAACATGAAAACCCTTTTGGGACGGGCGGCAGAACCCCAAGAAATCATTGATCTGATCCTGTTTTTGGCCTCGGATAAGGGACAGTTCATCAACGGAGAGAACATTATGATCGACGGCGGCCGAAACGCCATGGGAAGAGGATAAAAAATGAAACCGACTTTTTTGCAATATGAAAAGCCCCTATTGACGGTAATGATCCAAACTCCGAGCCCGGAAGACGCCGTGGCACGCATCCGCAAATCCATTCCCTTGGGTGCGGAAGCCTTCGGACTGCAGATGGAATCCTTTCCCAGGGAATTGCAAACGCCGCAGCTTTACAAAGAGCTGTTGGGAGAAATGAAGGGATTTCCCATTTACGTCACGAACTACCGCAAAGGAAAAAACACAGGAAAAACCGACGAACAGCTGGCGGAAGAGTTGTTGGCTTACGCGGATCTGGGCGGCACGCTTTTCGACGTAATGATGGATTATTTCAACCCAACCCCCGGAGAAGTGAGCAAAAACCCGGAAGCCATCCGAAAGCAAAAGGAGCTGATCGAAAAGATCCACGCGAAAGGCAAAGAGGTACTGATGTCCGCCCACGTTCTGAAGTTTATTCCCGCGGAAGAGGTGCTGAAAATTGCTCTTGCTCAGCAGGAACGGGGCGCAGACGTGGTCAAAATCGTCACGGGTGCGGAAACGGAAGCCCAACAGATTGAAAACCTGCGCATCATCACCCTGCTGAAGGAAAAATTAAGCGTTCCCTTTCTCTTTTTGTGCGGAGGAAAAACCAGCGTACTGCGGCGGGTAGGTATCCATTTCGGATGCTGTATGTCCCTTTGCGTTTACGAACACGATCATTTCACCACCCCCTCGCAACCCTTGCTGACCCACGCAAAGGCGATTCGGGACGATTTGGGATTTTAAGGAGTAAAAAACATGAAAGCGATTTTGATCAACGACGATAAAACCCTGCGATGGGACGAGGTTCCCAATCCCGTCCCCAAGGCGGGAGAGGTGCTCATCGAAATCCGTGCGGCGGCCATCAACCGCGCCGATCTTCTGCAACGGGAAGGAAATTATCCCCCTCCTCCCGGATGCCCCGAATGGCCCGGCCTGGAGGTTGCGGGGACGATTCGCGGCGTAGGCGAAGGGGTAACCCGCTGGAAGGAAGAGGACAGAGTCTGTGCTCTGTTGGGAGGCGGCGGATACGCGGAATACGTCACCGTTCCAGCGGAAATGGTGATGCCCATTCCCGAGGGATTGACTTATGAAGAAGCGGCGGCCATTCCCGAGGTATACATGACCGCTTATCTGAATCTTTTTGCCGTGGGCGGTGCCAAGCAAGGGGAAACCCTGCTGATGAACGCCGGTGCCAGCGGACTTGCCAGCGCGGTCATTCCCATGGCGAAGGCTTTTGGACTCCGCGTCATCACCACGGTTTTAGGAGAAGAAAAGGTAAAGGCCGTGGAATATCTGAATGCGGATCGGGTGGTCAATACGGAAAAAGAGGATATTGCCGAGGTTCTGCGGCAGGAGGAAGAGGCGGGGCATCCCGTCAATCTGGCCATCGACTGTCTGGGCGGAGAGGTTTTGGGCAAATGTCTGAAATACGTGGCCCGCGGTTGCCGCTGGATTCAGATCGCCACCCTTGCGGGGGATATTTCTCCCATTGATTTCCGCAATATTTACGTAAAAAATATCCGCATCATCGGAAGCACTCTGCGGAGCAAGACCCCGGAAGAAAAAGGAATTCTTTTGAGCGAGCTTGTGGAAAAAACCTGGCCCAAGTTTGAAAACGGAGAAATGAAGGTCCGCATCTGCGCCACCTTCCCCATGGAGCAGGCCGACGAAGGGCATCAGCTGCTGTATCGGGGCGAAAACGTGGGCAAAGTGGTTCTGACCCTGCCCGAAAAATAAACGATACAAGAAAAAAACAGCCGAAGAGATTCGATCTCTTCGGCTTTTTGTTATTCGCTTGATTCAGCCCTTGTAAAGAGTCCGTCCGACGGCCTGCTTCCAACCTGCAAGGAGGGTTTCGCGGGAAGCGTCGTCCATGGCGGGAGCAAAGGTCTTTGCAGAGCGGCGTTTGGCGGCAATTTCCCCTTCGTCCTTCCACAAACCCGCTCCCAGACCAGCCATAAAGGCGGCCCCTTGAGCGGTGGTTTCGGTGTTCACGGGACGGTCCACGGGGGCTTGGAGCAGATCCGCCTGCAGCTGCAGGATTATATCACTGCGGGAAGCGCCGCCGTCCACCTTCAGCGAGGAGAAGGGCACGCCCGTGTCCTCCCGCATGGCGGTGAGAAGATCGTTGGTCTGGAAGACGATGCTTTCCAAAGCCGCACGAATAATATTTTCCCGCGTAGTTCCACGGGTCAGCCCCGTAATGGTGCCGCGGGCGTACATATCCCAATAGGGAGCACCGAGACCGGTGAAGGCAGGCACGAAATAGACTCCGCCGTTATCCACCCCTGCGGCCAGAATATCCGCTTCGGGAGCGGAGGTGATGATCTTCAGCTCGTCCCGCAACCATTGAAGCACCGCACCGCCGATAAAGACGCTGCCCTCCAGGGCATAGGTCACCTGATCGCCGCGGCTCCATGCCACGGTGGTAACGAGTCCGTTTTTGGAAGGAACGGGGCGGGAACCCGTATTCATCATCAGGAAGCATCCCGTACCGTAGGTGTTTTTCGCATCCCCTTCGGCAAAGCAGGCCTGCCCGAACAGAGCGGCGTGCTGGTCTCCCGCAATCCCCGTGACGGGAATGGGACAACCGAACAGTTCCACCTTCGTGGTGCCGAAATAACCGATGGAGGGACGGACCTCGGGGAGAACCGAAGCGGGAATTCCGAACAGATCCAGCAATTCTGCGTCCCACTGCATGGTGTGGATGTTGAACAAAAGCGTGCGGGAAGCGTTGGTCACGTCGGTGGCGTGAACTCCCGTCAACTGCCAGAGCAGATAGCAATCCACCGTACCGAAGAGGATCTCCCCTGCCTCGGCCCGCTCCCGCACCCCGGGAACGTTGTCAAAGATCCAGCGGATCTTGGTGGCGGAGAAATAGGCGTCGGGCTTCAATCCCGTCTTTTCGGAAATCATGGAAACGAGGGCGGGATCCTTTGCCAATTCAGAACAAAAATCCGCCGTCCGACGGCACTGCCACACGATGGCGTTACAGACCGGCTCGCCGGTATTTTTGTACCAAAGCACGGTGGTTTCCCGCTGGTTGGTGATGCCGATGGCAGCAATGCGGGCAGGGTCGATCTCCGCGTTGCGGATGGCCTGCTTGGCCGTTTCAAACTGGGAATACCAGATCTCCTTGGGATCGTGCTCCACCCAACCGGGCTGGGGATAAATTTGCGGGAATTCCATTTGGGCAATGCCCTTCATGGTTCCCTCCCGATCGAAGACAATACTGCGGGAAGAGGTGGTTCCCTGATCCAAAGCGAGCACAAAAGATTTATCGTTCATAACCGTCCGCCCTTCTGCGTTTTTTCTTATCTTACCATATTTTTCGGAAAAAAGCAAGAGGCAACGGAAAAATATCGCACAAAATCCGCAATTTTACGGGAAAGACTTGACAAACGGGGAAAAGTATTATATAATACTTTTTGAATGCATTTACAGATTCACGAAAGAAGGAATTCGAAAATGGCGGAAAAAGGCGGCATTTCGGTACAAACCGAGCATATTTTTCCCATCATCAAGCGCTGGCTTTATTCGGACAAGGAAATCTTCCTGCGGGAATTGGTTTCCAACGCGGCGGACGCGGAAACGAAATTAAAGCATCTGGCCGCCGTCGGACAGGCCGTTGGAATTGACGGCAACTGGCGCATCGACGTAACGGTGAACAAAAACGAAAAGACCATCGTTATTGAAGACAACGGAATCGGCATGACCGAGGACGAAGTGAAGCAATATATCAACCAGATCGCCCTTTCGGGTGCCTTGGATTTCATTCAGAAATACGAAAACGCCTCTTCGGACGGCATCATCGGCCACTTCGGCTTGGGCTTCTATTCCGCCTTCATGGTTGCGGATAAGGTGGTGTTGGAGACGAAATCCTACACCGACGCCCCTGCGGTATACTGGAGCTGTACCGAGGACGGGGAATACGAAATGGACGAAGGGTCCCGCACCGTACGCGGCACGAAGATCACCCTTCACATCACCGAAGAAGAAAAGGATTTTCTGGATGGAGACAAACTGAAGGGCATCCTGACCAAATACTGCGGATTTTTGCCCTTCCCCATTTTCTTCAACGACACGACGGAACCAAAAGAGGAGAAAGAGGGCGAAGAACAACCCGCTCCCACCCCTGTCAACGACGTAGAACCTCTGTGGCAGAAAATGCCCAACGAATGCTCCGAGGAAGATTATAATAATTTCTATCATAAAGTGTTCTGGGACAATCAGGATCCCCTGTTCCACATTCACATAAACGCGGACTATCCGCTGAATTTCAAGGGAATTCTTTATTTCCCCCGTCTGGGCAACGAATACCGTAGTCTGGAAGGAGAGGTCAAGCTCTTCTACAATCGGGTGTTCGTTTCGGATAACATCAAAGAAGTCCTGCCCGACTATCTGCTGATGCTGAAGGGCGTTCTGGATTGCCCCGAGCTGCCCCTGAACGTCTCCCGCTCTTATTTGCAGGACAGCGAATACGTGAAAAAGATCTCCGCCCACATTGTAAAGAAGGTTTGCGATAAGCTGGCGGGGTTGCACAACACGGACTTGGAAAAATACGAATCCTTCTGGGACGATATCAAGATCTTCGTGGAATACGGTTGTATCAAAGATAAAAAATTCTACGACCGCATGAAGGACATCGTTCTGTTCAAGACCACGGAAGGAAAATTCGTGACGCTAAGCGAATACAAGAAGCTGGAAGGGGCCGTGGAGGGCAAGATCTATTACGCCACGGATCTGACCCAGCAATCGGTATACGTGAAGCTATACAAGGATCAGGACATCCCCGTGATCGTGCTGGATCAGCTCATTGACGGACAGTTCATCAATATTATCGAACTGAACGAGCAAAACACGGTATTCCAGCGCATCGACTCGGTCACCGACGAGCTTCGCAAGGAAGACGGCAAGGAAGAGGAATCTTCTTTGAAAGAACTCTTTGCCGAAGCCTGCGGAAAAGAAGATCTGACGGTGAAAGAAACGGCGCTGAAGGATACTTCCCTGCCCGCTATTTTGAACATCACGGAAAAGTCCCGCCGCATGAACGAAATGGCGCAGATCTACGGCATGAAGGACGTGCACATTCCCCCCGAGGAAATCCTCGTGCTGAACACGGAAAACGAGATCGTGAAGAACCTTGCGAAAAACAAGGATTCCGACCTGTCCAAGACGGTGGCCCGTCAGTTGTATCTGTTGGCGGTGCTCAACCAGCGTCCCTTCACAGCGGAGGAATTAAACCGTTTCCTGGAAGACAGCTACGGCATCCTCGGCAAAATTCAGTAAGAAAAAATATTGACATATTTGAGAAAAGGATTGAAGCATTATGAAACGAATCGGCATTCTCACCAGCGGCGGCGACAGCCAGGGCATGAACAACGCCATCCGCGCCGTCACCCGCACCGCATTGGCCAACGGCATGACCGTTATGGCAATTCGAAACGGCTATCAGGGCCTCCTCGACGGAGACATTGAAGAAATGTCCCTGCGTTCCGTATCCAACATTCTGGATCGGGGCGGCACAATCCTGCAGACCGCACGCTGTCTGGAATTCAAAGAAGAAGCAGGGGTTCTGAAGGCCGTTCAGACCTGCAAAGACTTCGGCATCGAAGGCCTGGTGGTCATCGGCGGCGACGGCTCCTTCCGCGGTGCACGGGATATGTCCCTGCACGGAATCCCCACCGTGGCCATGCCCGGAACCATTGACAACGACATCGCCTGCAGTGACTACACCATCGGCTTCGACACCGCCGTCAACGTGGCCATGGAAGCGGCCGATAAGCTGCGCGACACCTCCCTGTCTCACCACAGATGCTCCGTGATTGAGGTCATGGGCCGTAACGCAGGTTGGGTTGCCGTGGACGTGGGCATTGCCGCAGGCGCCACCTACGTGCTCGTTCCCGAAGTGGAATTCAGGATCGAAGAAGTCATCGAAAAGATGAACCGAGGCAAGGCCGCCGGCAAGAAGAACTTCATGATCGTCTGCTCCGAAGGCATTTTCGCCGACGTAAAGAAAAACAAGAACTACGAATATCTGGCAGGCCTCGGTATCACCAGCGCCTCCAAGCTGGCCAAGAAGATCGAGGAACTGACCGACGTGGAATCCCGCGCAACGGTGCTCGGTCACATTCAGCGCGGCGGATCCCCCACCGCACGGGACCGCTACATCGCCACGGAAATGGGTTGCCGCTGTGCAGACCTGCTGCGGGAAGGAAAATCCAACCGCGTGGTGGTCATTCGGGACAACAAGATCATCGATATCGATATCGTAGAAGCCCTGAATATGACCAAGGAATTTGACGTTGCCCGTTACAACATCGCAAACATGGTCGGAATCTGAGAATCTAAAAAACAAAACATTCAGCACCCCTGCTACCGCGGGGGTGCTGAACCGCGAGGATACTTATGAAAAAGAAAAATCTTTGCCTGCTGGCCGTTCTGGCCTCGGGCGTTCTATGGGGCACCATCGGCGTTTTCAACCGCTATTACGGAGCGTTGGGAATTGAGTCCTACAACCTGGTCACCCTGCGGTTATCCATGGGCACCGCACTCCTTTTCCTGTATCTTGCCATTCGGGATCCCCAGGCGCTAAAACTGAAGCTGAAGGATCTCTGGATCTTTGCGGGAGCGGGGATTCTGAGCATCATTATGTTCCAGACCTGCTACATGATTTCCATTCAACATTCGGAAATCTCCATTGCGGCAGTGCTTCTTTACACCTCTCCCCTCTTCGTGACCATTTTCTCCGCAATCTTTTTCCGCGACAAAATCACGGCTAAGAAGATCATCGGAGGCACGGTTACCGTTGTGGGATGCGCTCTGGCATCGGGCATCATCGGAAGCAACGGGATTCCCACCATTGCACTGATCACGGGAATGCTCGCCGGGGTCGGATACGCCTCCTACAGCATCTGGGCGCGAGCCGCGTTGAATCGGGGCTACAAGTCCATTACCATGACGGCCTATTCCTTCCTGTTTGCCTTGGTTCCTCTGTTGTTTTTTGCCGATTACGGAACCATCGTCACCGGCATGAAATCCGACGGCTGGATGGCTATCGTCATGTGGATTTTGCTGGCCTTGGCGACGGAAGCCCTGCCCTATCTGCTTTACACCGAGTCGCTGACGGGCATGGACATGAGCAAGGCGGCCATTACCGTGGCCATCGAGCCCATCGTTGCGGGACTGATTGGAATCTGCTTCTACGACGAATGGAAGACCATGGACTGGATCAAGGGATTGGGCATGGTGCTGGTCATCGGATCCATCGTGGTGATGAACCTTCCGAAGAAGGAAAAACAGCACTGAAAATAAAAATTACATTCCCCGAACACAACCCTTCCACCGCTTCGCGGTCCCCCTCCCCTTACACAGGGGAGGCTTAATTTTTGTGCAAGCATCAATGTTTTCTCACAGTTCAAGGGTTTCTCTCGAACAACAGGACGGGAGAAAACTCACGCACAAGCAAAAGGTTTCCTGAACAAGGGACGCTGATCCCGCAGACGACGGAAGGGATCGCTTTTTTCTTAAGAAAACCGTAAGAATTCACCCCATTGAAATGTTGCAAATTTTATGATATAATGTAGAGAAGAGACGAAACGGGAGGTCTTTATGGAATTCTTACGAAAATTACTGATTATTCTGGATGCGGACATGACCGAGCCGAGCACCTTCGGATGGTTCCATCTCATGTGGATCGGTATCATGATTCTGATCACCGTCCTGCTCTGCCGTTATTGCAAGGAAGGCACCGAAAAGCAGACCAACGCCATCCTTCTGACCTTTGCCATCATTTCCATTCTGCTGGAGGCGTATAAACAGATCAACTACACCTTCACGGCAACGGACACGGGCATCACGGCGGATTTTCAATGGTACGCATTCCCCTGGCAATTCTGCTGCGTCCCCATGTATATCGCGCTGGTGGCGGGATTTTTGAAAAAGGGCCCCTTCAAGGATGCTCTTTGCGCATTTCTCGCAACCTACTCCCCCTTTGCGGGAATCTGCGTTTTCGTGTACCCGGAGCAGGTTTTCATTGACACCATCGGCATCAACATCGAAACCATGGTCATCCACGGGGGCATGATCGCGGTGGGAATCTGGTTGTTGTACACAAACTACGTAAAATCGGTCCATAAAACGATTTTGAAAGCGACCCCCGTATTCTGCGGCGTCCTTGCCATCGCCATCATTCTCAACGAAATTGCCTACTACACGGGCTTTACGGGCGGAGAGAGTTTCAATATGTTCTACATCAGCTCCCACGAGGCCTCTACCCTGCCCCTCTTCTCTTTGGTTCAGCCGCTGGTACCCTTTGCAGTAGGACTGTTTATTTACATTGGCATTTTTATGCTGGCCGCCTACGTGATGCTTTTAATCTCCATGGGAATCAAAGCGCTGACACAAAAACTCAAAAAGGCATAAAGAACAGAACAAAACACCCGAAAAAGGAAATCCTTTTTCGGGTGTTTTTTGCAATGCTTTATTTTTTCTTATCCGCTTCCTTCAGCAGGAATCCCGCCACGGGGATGGAAGAGACCCGATAGCCGTCGGGCTTGACGAAGGTGCCTGCCTGATAAGGCTCTGCCACGTCCAGGGTGTTCTTTGCTTTCAGAGAAAGAACGGTAACGCCGTTGGCGTTGCGGGTGACCTTTTCGGGAATCAGTGCGGAGTTAAGGAGCAGATAGCGATTGTTGGAGGAACGCAGATAGAACTCCGCATCCTCGCGGACGAGATAAACGCCCACCAAGGGAGATGCGTCGGAATAGGCGTTGATGAGTTTTTTGCGGTTTTGCTTGGTTTCGTAAGCGTTCAGCGGCACGCGGACGGCCTTGCCGTTGGCGAAGAAAAAGACCAGATGCCCGGCATAATCGCGGGTTGCGAACATGGCGACGGGGGTCTCTCCTTCATCAAAGCCCAGCTTCTGAGGCAGGAAGTCTCCCAAAACGCTGGCCTTGGTGTCGGCGAATTCCGAGGCTTTGCACTTATAAACCTGATGGCGGTCTGTAAAGAAGAGCAATTCGGAGGCGTTGTCCCCTTCCAGCGAAGACAACAGTGCGTCCCCTTCCTTGAACTTCTGTTCTCCGCCCATGCGCAGAGAAAGGGGCGTAATTTTCTTGAAATAGCCCGCCTTGGAGAGGAAGAAGGAAACGGCGTATTCCTCCACCTTTTCTTCTTCGGAATACTCTACCACCTCGTCGGGATAGAGCAGTTGCGTTTTGCGGGGCTTTCCGTATTTCTTGGAGATGGCCTGCAACTGTTTGATAATGAGCTTATGAATCCGCTTGGGCTTGGCCAAAAGATCCTCCAGATCCTCGATTTCCGCCGCCAAGGCGTCGGTTTCGGCGGTTTTATTGAGAATATATTCCCGGTTCAGGTTGCGCAACTTGATATCAGCCACGTATTCCGCCTGGACCTGGTCGATACCGAATCCGATCATCAGATTGGGCACCACGTCGGCCGCCTCTTCGGTCTGACGGATGATGCGGATGGCCTCGTCGATATCCAGCAAAATCTTTCGCAACCCCTGCAAAAGATGGAGATATTCCTTCTTTTTGCCGATATCGTAGAAGGTGGCGCGGCGGATACATTCCATGCGGAAGGCGATCCACTCGGTGAGAATTTCCCGCACGCCCATGACCTTGGGCGAATAGCCCACAAGCACGTTGAAATTGCAGGAAAAAGAGGATTCCAGCGGAGTCATCTTATAAAGCTTCTGCATCAACGCATCGGGATCCACACTCCGCTTCAGGTCGATGGCAAGCTTCAAACCGCTGATGTCTGTTTCGTCGCGAATGGCGGAAATTTCCTTCAATTTGCCCAGTTTGACCAATTCCACGATTTTGTCCATCGCGGCTTCCAGGGTGGTGTTGTAGGGAATTTCGTAGATCTCCAGGCAGGAATTCTTCTTATCGTAACGGTATTTTGCCCGCAGACGGAAGGAGCCGGAGCCCGTTTCGTAGATATTCCGCAAAGCGTCCGCATCGTAAATCAGCTGAGCGCCCGAGGGGAAGTCGGGAGCGGTGAGGGTAGTAAGAATATCGTGATTCTCGTTTTTGATCAGTTCAATGGTGGTATTGCAGATTTCGGTCAGATTGAAGGAGCAGATGTTTGTGGCCATCCCGACGGCAACCCCCTGATTGGGGTTGACGAGAATGTTGGGGAAGGTGACGGGCAAGAGGGAGGGCTCCTTCATGGTGGAGTCGTAGTTGTCCACCATATCCACCGTATCGTGGTCGATTTCCGCAAAAAGCTCGGCGGAAAAGCCGTCCAGCTTGACTTCCGTATAACGGGCGGCGGCGTAGGCGGTATCACGGGAGGTGTGTTTTCCGAAGTTGCCCTTGGATTCCACGAAGGGATGCAACAGAGCCTCGTGACCGCGGGTAAGACGGACCATGGTATCGTAAATGGCCGCGTCGCCGTGGGGGTTGAGGCGCATGGTCTGCCCCACCACGTTGGCGGATTTGGTCAATTTCCCGTTGAGAAGGCCCATTTTGTACATGGTATAGAGCAATTTGCGGTGGGCAGGCTTGAAACCGTCGATCTCGGGAATAGCACGGGAGACGATGACCGACATGGCGTAGGGCATGTAGTTCAGTTCCAAAGTATCGGTAATGTTCTGTTCATACTGAGGCATATATCATCTCTCCTTTCTCAAATATCGGCCAGTTCCAGATATTGGGCGCCGCATTCGGCGATGTGGCGTTTGCGTCCCTCCAGATCGTCTCCCAGAAGCATTTCGAAGACCTGCGCGGTACGCTGTGCGTCTTCGGGGAGGACCTGGATTAAACGGCGGGTTTCGGGATCCATGGTGGTGAGCTTCATCATGGACGCCTCGTTTTCACCGAGACCCTTGGAGCGTTGGATATTGCACTTTCCGCCCAGCCGTTCCACAATATCGTTCTTCTCTTTATCGGTGTAGGCAAAATAGGTTTTATCCTTCTGGGTAATTTCGTAAAGAGGCGACTCGGCGATATAAACCTTTCCGTCGTCGATGAGACGAGGCGTCAGACGGTAAAGCATGGCAAGAATCAGCGTGCGGATCTGATATCCGTCCACGTCCGCATCGGTGCAGATGATGATCTTGCCGAAGCGGAGGTTGTCCATATTGAAGGCAGACTCGTCGCTTCCCTTCACTTTGACGTCCACCCCGCAGCCGAGAACCTTGATCAGGTCCGTGATGATGGGGCTTTTCATGATTTTGTTGAACTCAACCTTGAGACAGTTGAGGATTTTTCCGCGGACAGGCATGATGGCCTGGAAATCCGCATTGCGGGCAAATTTGACCGAGCCCAATGCGGAGTCGCCTTCCACGATATACAGTTCGCGGACGGCGGGGTCCTTGGAACGGCAATCCACAAACTTCTCGACCCGATTGGCGATGTCCATTTCCACGGTGAGCTTTTTCTTCAGATTCTGTCGGGTGCGTTCGGCGTTTTCACGGCTGCGCTTGTTGACGAGGATCTGTTCCGCAACCTTGTCCGCCTCGGCCTTATGCTCGATGAAATAGACCTCCAGGCAATGCCGCAAGAACTCGTTCATGGCATCCTGAATGAACTTGTTGTTGATGGCCTTTTTGGTCTGATTTTCGTAGGAGGTGGAGGTGGAATAGGAATTGGAGATCAGAACCAGGCAGTCCTGAACGTCCTGGAAGGTGATCTTCGTATCGTTTTTCGTATATTTTCCGATCTTTTTGATGTAGTTGTCAAAGGCGTAAACGAAGGCGCTTTTTACCGCGTTGGCGGGCGAACCGCCGTACTCCAGAAAGCTGGAGTTGTGATAATATTCCATACTGTTGACCCGGTTGGAAAAGGCACAGGCGATATTCAGACGAACCTTATATTCGGGCAGATCCTCCCGATCCCGTCCCGAGCGCTCACAGGACCACGTTTGAGGGGCAGTAATCCCGTCGTTGCCCACAAGGGTGTGGATATAGTCCTCAATACCGTGCTCGTAGAAAAAGACCTCTTCCTCAATCTTCTTATCCACGGGATCCTGCCAACGCAGAACCAGAGTCAGCCCTGCGTTGCAGATGGCCTGCTGACGCAAAACGTCTTGAAAATACGCCTTGGGAATATCAATCTCCGTAAAGACCTTCAGGTCGGGCTTCCAACGGATGGTGGAGCCCCGCTTATGCTTCATGGGAACCTTCTGCAGGACCTTATCCCGATCCCGTTCCACCGGTTCCCCTTCCCGGAAGGAAAGCTTATACTGATAGGTTCCGTCGTAAATTTCCGCTTCCATATATTCGGAAGCGTACTGGGTAGCACAAAGACCGAGGCCGTTAAGCCCCAGAGAATATTCGTAGTTTCCCGTATCGTCGCCGTACTTGCCCCCTGCGTACATCTCACAGAAAAGCAATTCCCAGTTATAGGCGTTTTCCTTTTGGTTGAAGTCCACGGGAATCCCGTTCCCGAAGTCCTGTACCTCCAGGGAATGGTCCGCGTAGGCGGTGACGATAATTTTCGATCCTCTCCCCTCCTTGAACTCGTCGATGGAGTTGGAAAGAATTTCGAAAAAGGAATGGCAGCATCCTTCCAGACCGTTGGATCCGAAAATGACCGACGGACGAAGTCGGACACGGTCCGCTCCCTTTAAGGATTTGATGCTCTCGTTGTTATACTCGTTGTTTGCCACAAAATACCCCTCTCGGTGTTAATGAACGTAAAAGAAGAATCAACAAATTATATTATACCACATTTTTCCGATTTTTGCAAGTCCCCCCTGCAAAGCCCCTTTTCCGCCGATACAATGCGGACGGGAAGGATCTTACCGATAAGACAAATATTGCTGTCCACCTCCACCGAAAGGAAGTTCGGGGCGGAGCCGAAGGCCTTTCCGCCACGGAAACTTTCGAAGAGAACGGGGAGGGTTTGTCCCACGTACCGTTCGCAGAACCGCTGTTCCATGCGGGAGGATAAATCCAACAGACGGCGACACCGTTCCTTCTTCACCGCAGGATCTACGGGATCGGGGAAATCCCACGCGGCCGTCCCTCGGCGGGGCGAAAAGGGGAAAACGTTGATTTTGGAAAAGCCGATTTTTTCCGCAAAGGCAAAGGTCTCGGCGAACTCCGCCTCCGTCTCCCCCGGAAAGCCCACGATAATATCCGTGGAAAGGGAAAGATCCGGAAATGCCTCACACAAAAGAGCCACGCCCTCCGCGTATTGCTCCGCCGTATAGCGACGGCGCATCCGTTTCAAGGTTGCGGTGCATCCGCTCTGCAAAGACAAATTAAAATGATGGCAAAGGTGCTTTAATTTTTTGAACCGCTCCACCGTTTCCGCAGTGACCATAACGGGCTCCGTAGACCCCAGTCGGATTCGCTCCAGCCCGGGGATTTCATCCAACCGTTCCAGCAGATCCAACAAGGAAAAACGGCCGTGCTCCCGTCCGTAGCTATCCAGATGGATTCCCGTCAGAACGATCTCCTTATATCCGTTTTTCACCAAGGTCTCCACTTCCGAAACCGCATCGGTCAGCTCCTTACTGCGAATGGGACCGCGGGCAAAGGGAATGATGCAATACGCACAAAAATTGCAGCAACCGTCCTGAATTTTCACCGTGGCGCGCACCCGCTCGTCCTGCGAGACAGTCATGGGTTCAAAGGTACGATATTTCAAAATATCGGGAACGTGAACGACGGGTTTTCTTTCCGCCGAAAAGGTGTCCACAAGCGAGAGAAGCGAGGACTTATCCCGATTCCCGAGGATGATATCCGCCTCTGCCAAAGAGCCGGGCTCCACCTGCGCAAGACAACCGATCACCGCAACGATTCCCTCGGGAGAAGCACGGCGGGCACGGCGCATCATCTGCCGGGTTTTACGGGCACTCTCCTCGGTCACGGCACAGGAATGAACGATGGAAAGATCGCAGGGGGTTCCGAACGGGACAAACTCCGCGCCCCGCCCCGATAACAAACGACGCAAAACCTGCGTTTCGTAGTGATTCACTTTGCACCCCAAGGTACAGACCGAAACCTTCATAAAATACCCCCTTCGGCTTTGCATTATTTTATCATTATACAATACTTTGAAGTTTTTTTCAAGGGGTTGTTACAATTTTTTCAAAAGACGAAAGGCCGCCCCGAAACGGGCGGCCTTCTCGCGGCAGGTTTCTGCACGTCAACAACAGTGATCGCGGCAAGGATCGTGGCACGGATCAGCGCAACCGCAGGAATCGTCCGACCGATCAAAGAAAAGAAAATATAAGACAATTATTGCGATAATCACTACCCACCAAGTATTATCCCGATCGTGAGAGCCGGAACAACCGAACAGGTTTCCTAAAAACATATCAATCACCTCGTTCCATTCTATGCAGAAGCAAAAAAGGGGTGAAAGTGCGACGTTGTCACAAAAATATACCATTTTCGCTCTTGTAACGCGGGGAGAATTATGTTATAATATAAATATTATAGACTTTTACGCGTCGCGCACGCGCACGGAGGTGCAACGCTATGGACGATTTGAATAAAAGAGGCATTCCTCCCGTAACGGAGGAGGAAGAAGAGCTTCAGGGGCCCGTATATCAGGGAAAACACGCGAAACGACAAAGTTTCGTTTCGAAGCTCTTGAATCTGCTGATGGGGAAGCACGCGGACGGAACCAAGAAAAAGGCCGTCTATCCCACGAAAAAACAGACGGTCTTCCGTTACGTAACCGTGGTGGTTGCCTTTTTGGGCATTGCAGGGCTCGCCGCCATCGCATATCAGGGACCGAAGATCTCCAAGGAAGGAGGCTTTCGGTTTGAGCTGTTTGAAGACGCCTTTTCCGGGAACTCGGAGGAAGACCGTAGCTATGATCGGAAGGCCACGGCAGAAAACGCCTTCGCATATCGGATCAAGGAGGACGGAACCGTCGCCATCTCGGGCTACGTGGGAAGCGAAAGCAAAGTAGTGGTCCCCCGTGAGATCGACGGAAAAGCCGTAACGGAGGTCTCCCCCGGTGCGTTCATGCAGAAAAACATTTCCTCCATCACCCTGCCTAAAGGTGTCACCACCGTCGGGAAGAGTGCGTTTTACGAATGTGAAATCCTGTTTGAAGCAATTCTGCCCGACACGGTAATCCATCTGGGCGACGGTGCCTTTTACAACTGCGAAACGCTGAAACGAATCACCGTTCCCGCCGGCGTCACCGAAATCGGCACGTCAACCTTTGAAGGGTGCACCTCCATGATGCAGGTCATTCTTCCCGAAGGAATAACCAAGATCGGACAAAACGCCTTTGCAGACTGCACCTTCTCCACCATCACACTCCCCGCCTCCTTGAAAAGCACCGAAAAAGGCGCTTTCCGAAATTGCAAAAGCCTCACCCAAATTCTGTTTTTTGACGGATTCGAATCTCTGGGAGCAGAAAGCTTTTCGGGTTGCTCCGCGCTGAGATCCGTCCAACTGGGAAGCACCGTTTCCGTTCTGGGGGATCGCGCCTTTGAAAAATGCACGGCACTGGCGGAATTTTTGGGAGGAGAAGGATTGACGACCATCGGAGAACAGTGTTTTGACGGAGCACACATCGTCGGAAAGCCCAACTATCAGATGATTCTCGGTGACGGAATTCTGGTGAAATATTTCGGTTCGGAACCCCACGTTTCCGTGGAAGATTCGGTAAAAGTGATCGGTTCGGGGGCCTTTGAAGAGAACACCTCCCTGCAGACCGTCACCCTTCCCCCCGCAATCATTCGGGATCGGGCCTTCAAAAACTGCACGGCCCTGACGCAGGTAGTCCTCCCCCAAACCGTCACGCAGATCGGGAAAGAAGCCTTCAGCGGATGCGTGAACCTTTCCTTTATGCAGCTGCCTGCCTCCCTGACCGATCTGGGAGAGGGCGCGTTTGCACATTGCGCGGCACTGAAGGGCATTGCCCTGCCTCCCACGCTGAAATACGTACCGGCAAACGCCTTTGCGCGGTGCACGAGCCTGATTGAAGTAAAATTCAACGGGCAAACCGAAATCGGTGCGGGTGCCTTTGCCGATTGTGCGGGATTGACCTCAGTCTCTCTGACCGCATCCATGCAGAAGGTGGGTGACTTTGCCTTCGCCGATTGCAGTGGACTGAAAACCGTCAAATTGGGAAGCAACCTGAAATATATCGGAGAAAACGCCTTTTGGAAAATCGGCGCAACCTCTGCCCATCTGCCGGACACCCTTACCTACATTGCAGACTCGGCATTTTCGGACTGTCCGTTCCTGAAAGCCCTCTACGCCACCCGCGGAACCTACGGACACACCTGGGCAGCCAATCACGGGCTGTGAACCAAACGGAAGGAATCCATCAGAATGAACTTAACGTACAACGAAGCCATGCTTTGTGACTTTTACGAATTTACCATGGGAAACGGCTATCTGAAGCAAGGAAAGCAGGATACGGTCAGTTGCTTTGACCTGTATTTCCGAAAGGTGCCCGACCAAGGGGGATTTGCCATTGCAGCAGGACTGCAATCGGTAATCGAATATATCAAAGATCTGCATTTCGAAGAGGAAGATATTGAATACCTTCGCTCCAAAAAGCTCTTCACCGAGAATTTTCTGGATTATTTGGCAAATTTTAAATTCACCTGCGACGTGCGGGCCGTCCCCGAAGGGACCCCCATCTTCCCCAACGAACCCATCGTCACGGTGAAGGGACCCGCCATTCAGGCTCAACTGCTGGAGACCATGCTGCTGATTGCCATCAACCATCAATCCCTGATCGCCACGAAGTCCCACCGCATCGTCAAAGCGGCGAAGGGGCGCCCCGTTTTCGAATTCGGATCCCGTCGGGCCCAGGGCACGAACGCGGCCATTCTGGGGGCTCGGGCGGCTTACATTGCGGGATGCGAAGGAACCGCCTGTGCCGTCTGCGAGCAACTGTACGGGATTCCGGCCATCGGAACCATGGCCCATTCCTGGATCCAGATGTTCGACAGTGAATACGAGGCCTTCAAGGCTTATGCGGAACAGTATCCCACCGCCTGCACTCTTTTGGTGGACACCTACAGCGTGTTGAAATCGGGCGTCCCGAACGCCATTCGCGTACACAAGGAAATCCTTGAACCTCTGGGACACAAGCTCAGCGGAATCCGCATCGACTCGGGTGACGTGGCCTATTTGTCCAAAAAGGCGCGGAAGATGCTGAACGACGCGGGATTGACCGATTGCAAGATTTTCGTATCCAATTCCCTGGACGAATACATCATCCGGGACATCCTCTCCCAAGGCGCAGAGGTGGACTGCTTCGGCGTGGGAGAACGGCTGATCACCTCCAAGAGCGAACCCGTATTCGGAGGCGTTTACAAGGTGGTTGCCGTGGAAGAAGAAGGAAAAATGATCCCCAAAATCAAATGCTCCGAAAACGTGGAAAAGATTACCACCCCCTGCGAAAAAGAGGTGTGGCGGCTTTATTCCAACACCACGGGACAGATGCTGGCGGATCTGATCGCCGAACGGGGCGAAGAATTTGACTTCACCAAGCCCATCGAGTTGTTCCATCCCGATTTTCCCTGGAAGAGGAAAACCTTTGAGGATTATACGGCGAAGAAGCTGCTCGTTCCGATTTTCGAGCAGGGAAAACCCGTTTACGAATCCCCCACCACCCGCGAGATCCGGGACTATTGCGCGGAACAGACCTCTCATCTTTGGGAAGAGGTTGCCCGCTTTGAAAACCCCGAACATTATTACGTAGACCTGTCCCAGCATCTCTGGGAAACAAAACGCGGCTTGCTGATGAAAGCAAACCAATCGAAACAAGGATAAAAAACTCATGACCGATGAAAAATGGATTATTCGGCAACAGGATCCCGAAACGGTAGCGCGGATCTGTGCCGAACACAACCTGCCCGAACCCGTTGCAAAGCTCCTTTGCAACCGCGGATTGACCGATACGGAAAGCATCCGTAAATTCCTGCAGAACGATCTGAAATCAAACCTTCACGATCCCTTCCTGCTGGAAGATATGGATCGGGCCGTGGCGCGGGTCAAAGAAGCGCTGGAGCGGGGAGAAAAGATCACCGTATACGGAGACTACGACGTGGACGGCATTACGTCCACCGTCATTCTGTACCAATATTTGTCCCGCCGGACGGAAGCGTTGGATTATTACATCCCCTCCCGTCTGGAAGAGGGCTACGGACTGAATCCGGCGGCGTTGGACAACATCCGTGCATCGGGGACCTCCCTTTTGATCACCGTAGATACGGGCACCACGGCGATTCACGAAATCGCTCACGCGAAGGCATTGGGGTTGGACGTGATCGTTACCGACCACCACGAATGTATGGACGAATTGCCCGACTGTCCCGTGATCAATCCGAAACGGAAGGATTCCCAATACCCATTCCCCGATCTTGCGGGGGTAGGCGTGGTGTTCAAATTCATCAGCGCCTGCATGGGCGACTCGATGGAAGCGTTCCGCCTTTACGGAGGAATCACCGCCATCGGAACCATTGCGGACATTATGCCCATTCTGGACGAAAACCGCAGCATCGTCCGCTACGGGCTCGCACAGCTGGAAAAGAACTGTCCTCCCGGAATTGAGGCGTTGTTGCAATTAAGCGGCGCAAAGGACGGCACCATAGACACCAACGTGATTGCCTATCAGATCGCACCCCGCATGAACGCGGCGGGACGGATCCGAGACTGTCGCGTTTCCGTGGATCTGTTGTTGGAGCAGGATCCCCACCGAGCGGAAGAACTGGCACGGGAATTATGCGATTGCAACGTGGAGCGAAAAGAAAAGGAACAGCAGGTGGTTCGAGATATCGATTTGATTCTTGCGGGACAGGAGCCCACGGAAAAGATCATGGTCTACGCCGCGGAAAACTGGCACAACGGCGTAATCGGCATTGCCGCCTCCCGACTGACCGAACGCTATTCCCGCCCCTGTATTTTGATTTGCTTTGACGGCGATTCCGCAAAAGGATCCGCCCGCAGCGTACACGGAGTCAATCTCTTTGAGCTGGTGGGAAAATCCTCCCGTTATCTGGAAAATTTCGGCGGTCACGAAATGGCCGTAGGATTGACGCTGAAGCGGGAAAACTATCCCCTCTTTTTGAAGGACGTCACCGAACAGGCAGGACGGGAAATCCCCGACGAAGCGCTGATTCCCACCTGCGAAGCGGAATTTGAAGTAGACGAGAAGGCCTTTTCTCCGGACTTCGTGCACGCCCTGTCGGTCCTGGAGCCCTTCGGAAACGGAAACCCCTATCCTTCCGTGGTGGCAAAAGGGTTGCGCATCCGTGCGTTGACGGGTGTCGGCGGCGGAAAACACACGCGACTGACCCTGGAGAAAAACGGCCACGATTACACCGCCATGTGGTTTGGTCACGCGCCCGAAGAACTGGATTGCAGTGAAGGGGATTTCATTGATATCTTCTGCACGATCACCGAAAAGAAATTCCATCAGCGTCCCATCCTGAACGTTACCGTGCGAAGCATCCGCTTTACGGAAAGCGAAGAGACGCCCCGATACCGAACGCATTATCTCGCATACCGCAAAGATGAAACACCTCTGCCCGAAGATTGTAAGATCAACCGTTCGGATATGGTTTCCCTTTATCGTTACTTAACCGCCACGGCCCTTCGGAACGGAAACAAGAGCACCCTTTTGCGCCGTCCCGAGACGATCATCCGCACGGTGCGCAACCGTTACGCCACCGACCTGAACTATTGCAAGCTGATGCTTTGTCTGGACACCATGCAGGAATTGGGGCTGATTCAATATTCCGAGGCAAAAACCCTGTTCGTTACGGTATACCATACCGACGAAAAAGTGGACCTTTGCAAAGCACACGATTGGGATAAAATTTCTTCCGCAGATAAAGGATAACGCTATGTACGACCAATTGATCACCGAATTTTTAAAGGTTCCCGCCGAAAGCAACGCCCGTTACGATATTGAAAAGATTCGTCAGGCGGCGGAATTTGCCGCTCTGTCCCACGAAGGGCAGTTGCGCAAATCGGGAGAACCCTATATTATCCATCCTCTGGAGGTCGCCAAAATTCTGATCTCTTACGAAATGGACGATGCGTGCATCATTGCAAGCCTTTTGCACGACGTAATTGAAGACACCGCCGTCACCAAGGAAGAGGTGGCACGGCGTTTTTCGCCCGAAATTGCGGAGTTGGTGGACGGCGTTACGAAACTGGGGCGGATTAACTACACCTCCAAGGAAGAGCAGCAGGTGGAAAACCTGCGCAAGATGCTCCTTGCCATGGCAAAGGATATCCGCGTGATCATGATCAAACTGGCAGACCGCCTGCACAACATGCGCACGCTGGAGTATCAGACCGAAGAAAAGAAACGCAGCAAGGCCATGGAAACTCTGGAAGTGTACGCCCCTCTTGCCCACCGTCTGGGAATTCAGAATCTGAAAAGCGAGTTGGAAGACATTGCTCTGAAGTACATTGACCCTATCGGCTACGATGAGATCGTCAACGATCTGGAAGTCTTCCACGAAAACAACGAGCGCTTTGACCGCATCAAATCCATGATTACCGAAAGTCTGGAAAAGGAAGGCATTCAGGCAACCACGGAAAGCCGCATCAAGCACATTTACAGCATTTATCGGAAGATGTTCAATCAAAACAAGGAATTCGACGAGATCTACGATCTGTACGCCTTCCGCATCATCGTGGACAAAACCACGGAATGTTACAACGTGCTGGGGCTGATGCACGATCTTTTCACCGCCATTCCGGGCCGATTGAAGGACTACATTGCCACGCCCAAGCCCAATATGTATCAGTCCCTGCACACCACCGTTTCCTTTGAAGGATATTTGTTTGAAATTCAGATCCGCACCCGCGAAATGCATGAAATTGCAGAGCTGGGAATTGCCGCCCACTGGAAATACAAAACCGGCCGATTCGGAAAAGACCCTCTGGATGAAAAGCTTTCCTGGGTTCGCAAGCTACTGGAAGTGCAGAGCGACATGAACGACGGGGACGATTTTATCAAGACCTTCAAGATCGACCTTTTTGCCGACCAGGTCTTCGTCTCTACCCCCAAAGGAGACATTATCACCCTTCACTCCGACTCTACGGTCATCGACTTTGCCTACGCCATTCACACCCAGGTGGGCAACAAGATGATCGGAGCCAAGATCAACGGCCGCATCGTGGAACTGACCTCGCGGATGCACAACGGAGACGTGGTGGAAATCATCACCTCCGAATCCTCGGGCGGTCCTTCCCGTGACTGGCTGAATCTGGTCAAGACCAACGAAGCGAAGGCGAAAATCCGCAACTGGTTCAAGAAAGAAAAGCGGGAAGAAAATATTTTCTTCGGAAAATCTTCTTTGGAACGGGAACTGAAGAGCAATCTGATCAACCCCGCAAACGTCTCGGAGCAGGAGCTTTTTGCCCCCGTTCTTACCCGATACGGGCTGGAGACCATGGACGATCTTTACGCCGCCATCGGTTACGGCGCCGTGTCCATTTCCAAGATCATGCCCCGGCTGAAGACCGATTACAGCAAGCTGATCCGCAAACAGGCGGAACAGGAGCAGCCCGCGCCTCAGATCGTGCGTCCCCGCAAGAAAACCACGGGGGGCGTGGTGGTGGACGATATCGACAACTGTCTGGTTCGCCTGGCGGGATGCTGCGTCCCCGTTCCCGGGGACGAAATCGTAGGCTTTATCACCCGCGGCAGCGGCGTTTCGGTGCATCAGGCCAATTGTCCCCATCTGAAGGGCATTGAACCCGGAAGACTGGTGAAGGTCCACTGGGAAGATACGGAAAACGAATATTTCGCCACCACGCTGACCGTCGACGCATTGAATCGCATCGATCTTCTGGCGGATATTTCCTCTGCCCTGGCGAATATGCATATTATGACCCGCGGGCTTTCCATGCAGATGATGGCTCACGGCGACGTACGCGTGGTGCTGAACATTGAAGTACACAGCCTTTCCCATCTGGAAATCGTAGCCAAGCGCCTGCGGAAGATCAAAGATATACTGAAAGTGGAGCGTAGCTGATGAAAGCGGTCATTCAACGGGTTCGCGGCGTCAATCTGACCGCCGACGGAACCCCTTATTCCTCGACGAAGGCGGGTCTTCTGATCCTGCTGGGCGTCTGCCCCGAGGATACGGAAAAAGAAGTGGACTTTTTGGTGCGCAAATGCGCCAATCTCCGCATTTTTGAAGATGAAAACGGAAAAATGAACCTCTCTGCCGCCCAGGTGAAGGCGGAAGTCATGGCGGTATCCCAATTTACGTTGATGGGAGACTGCTCCGAAGGAAACCGCCCCTTTTTCGGAGGGGCCGCCCGCCCCGAAATCGCAGAGCCCCTTTATAACCGTTTCTGCACGGAAATGGCAAAGCTTCTGCCCACGAAAACGGGGGTTTTCGGCGCGGATATGCAGATCGAAACGGTCTGCGACGGACCGGTCACCATTCTGATGGATACACGGGAGTTGATGAAATGAATTTGCGACGCGTTCTCGTGGGAGATTTCGTAACGAATTGCTATATTCTCACCTTCTCCGACCGCGCCGTGCTGATCGATCCGGGCGATGCCTTTGAAAAACTGGAAAGATTCTGCAACGGCCTTCCCGTCACGGACATTCTTCTGACTCACGGACATCTGGACCATACGGCAGCTTTGGGGGATTTTTGCGACCGCTATTCCCCCCGCGTTTGGATGCACAAACAAGACGAAGATTATCTGAACGATGATATTCTGCGGGCTCCCGCATCCTATCCCGATCCCGCGTGGAGAAGGGATCTTTTCGCCACCGATTTTGTGAACGACGGGGAGGAAATCCTCCTCGGACAAGGAGAAGAAGCCTTAAAATTGCAGGTAATTCACACCCCGGGACACACTCCGGGATCGGTTTGCTACTACGATGAAGGCAACGGATTTCTCTTTTCGGGAGACACCCTGTTCAAGGGAGCGGAAGGACGGACGGACTTTCCCCGTTCCGATTGGACAGACATCAAGAGATCCTTGAAAAAGCTCTCCCTGCTCCCTGCACGGACTGCGGTATATCCCGGTCACGGATTTCAGACGACCATCGGCGGAGAGCCCTGGATCGGGGAGGATTGGAATTGAAGCTGATTTTACATAACACGGAGGACAGCTTTGACGTGGTTGCCCTCTCCAATCTGTTCTATCCCCGAGACGGATTTACCGAGGAAAAAGGGAAAATTCTGACCGTAACGCGGACGGGCGATTCCTTTGAAGCGGTCTTTTCGGTCAACGGAAACACCTACACGTCGGTGCATAAAATTCATTCCGAATTGTACGACGGGGAACGGTGCGCCATCAAGAGCGCATGCTATGACGTGTTCCGCGCCGCCACGGGAATTGAATCCCCCTGGGGGCTTTTGTCGGGGGTTCGTCCCATTCGTTTTTACGAGACGGCATTGTCCCGCTACGGAGAAAAAACCGACGAGATCCTGCAAAAATTCTATTTGGTCACACCCGAAAAAATTGATCTTTGCAAGCGGACCATGGAAGGGCAAGAAGCCGCAAGAGCCGCAAATCGGACAGGCGACGCGGCCCTGTATATCTCTATCCCCTTCTGCCCCAGCCGTTGCAAATACTGCTCCTTCGTTTCCCAGGTAACGGGATCGGAGCAGGAGCTGATTCCCGAATATCTGACGGTTTTGCAGGAAGAAATCCTTGCAAAAGCGGCACTTGCAAACGAAAACGGCCATCGCATCACCACCGTCTATATGGGCGGCGGAACGCCCACAACCCTGTCCGCCACGCAACTGGACGAACTGATGAAAACCGTGGCGAAGGCGGTGGACGTCTCCTCTTTGCTGGAATACACCGTAGAAGCGGGGCGCCCCGACACCATCACGGCGGAAAAGCTGAAGGCCGTTGAAGCAAACGGCGCAACCCGCATCAGCGTCAATCCCCAGACCCTGCACGACGAAATTCTGCAAAACGTGGGAAGACGGCATACGGTGGCGGATTTTCACCGCGCCTACGGGGAAGCCCGAAAAACGAGCCTTGCGGTCAATATTGATCTGATTGCGGGACTTCCGGGAGATACGCCCAAAGGGTTTGAACAGACCATGCAGGGCGTCACGGCCCTGGATCCGCACAATATTACCGTACATACCCTGTATCTGAAGCGGGCTGCGGATTACGCTGAGGAAAATCCCGAGGAATTTACGAAAAACGCAAGAGAAACGGTGGAAATGGTGCATATATCCCAGGCTTACTGCAAACAGTACGGATATCTGCCCTATTATCTCTACCGTCAAAAGAATACGGTGGGAAATCTGGAAAACGTAGGCTACGCCAAAAAGGGCTTCGAAAGCCCCTATAACATCTATATGATGGACGATCTGCAACCGATTTACGGTGCGGGCGCAAACGCAACCTCAAAGTTTATCGAAAACAGAACCGTATCCCGGGTCTGCAACACGAAATTTGCCTACAACTACGTCAAGGAGAAATGGAAATGATCTACCCCACCCATTGCGAATATTCCATTGATGAAATCAATCATCTGATCCGAACCGCCCCAAACGCATTGATCTCCGCGGCGGAAGGGGATTATCATGCCCAGCTGCGGGAAGCGGTAATCCGCTTCCACGGGCGGCGGATTCTGTGTCTGGCAGGCCCGTCCGGGTCGGGAAAAACCACCACGGCAAACAAACTGGCCGCCATGCTGGAAAAGGACGGTATTCCCACGCAGGTTCTGTCCATGGACGATTTTTACAAGAATCACAAAGACATGGTGCCCGTGGAGGGAAAATTGAATTTTGAGGTGCTGTCTTCCCTGGAAACGGAGCTTTTGCACGATAAAATTCAAGAGCTTTTGCATCAGGGGAAAACCGATCTTCCCCGTTACGATTTTCACACGGGCACGCGACGGGACAACGCCGTCCCCACGCATCTTCCCGCCCACGGAGCCGTTATTATTGAAGGAATTCACGGACTCCACGAGGAAGTTGCCCAATGCCTGGAACAAGATCTTCTGTTCCGCGTATACATTTCCCCCCACAGCGGATTTCAGAACGAAGAAGGGATCGGCATTGACAAGCGGCAGGTGCGCCTGATTCGCCGCATGATTCGGGACAGCCATCACCGAAGCGCATCCCCTACGGAAACGCTAACCATGTGGGAAGAGGTCTGTCGGGCGGAGGATCTGTACGTGCGTCCCATGGCGCGCTTTGCGGAATACCGCATCAATTCGGTGCATCTGTACGAGCCTTGCCTGTTCCGAAACGAGATGATCGGCCTGCTTCAGGAGGTCGAAAAGGAAAGCAAATATTATCAGTTGACCGAAAATCTGAAGTTTTCTTTGGAAAAATTCGAGCCGTTACCCGATTCGTTTCTCCCCCAAGACTCCCTCTTGCGAGAGTTCACAAAAAATTAACATTCCTTTCTTGGGGTTTTTCCCCTTCCCCACTTGACAGAATCGCTTTTTTCGTGTATAATGGTAGAGGATTTCAAAGAATAGAGATCCTTCAGCGTATACGATGGAGGGAGGGAATTAAAAATGTCTGAAATCAAGATCAAGGAAAACGAATCGTTGGATAATGCGCTCCGTCGTTTTAAGAGACAGTGTGCGAAAGCCGGGACTTTGGCTGAGCTGAGAAAACGTGAACACTATGAAAAGCCTTCCGTCAAACGCAAGAAGAAGTCCGAAGCCGCCAGAAAGCGCAAGTACAAATAAACGATCCGAACACGTGCATGATTCTAACGGTCATGCACGTTTTTCATAGGAGGCTCCATGAAATTCTATAAACCGACCCTACGCCTGCGTCGCTTTACGGAGGTAACCGCGTCTCTTCTGCACAAGATGGGGGTCCGCGGCGTCATCACCGATCTGGACGACACGTTGGCGGCACGTAATTGCCTTGAGCCCGACGAAGAAGTCAAAAGCTGGCTGAAAAATCTGACCGCAGCGGGACTTCGTGTTTGCATCGTTTCCAACAACAACGAAAAACGCGTCGCAGACTTTGCAAAGCCTCTGGGAATCCCCTTCTTCCACAGAGCGGCAAAGCCCTCCAAAAAGTGCATTTTTAAGGCTCTGGACCTCCTTGAGATCAAGCGGGAGGAGGCCGTTCTTCTGGGCGACCAGCTCTTCACCGATATGGCTACGGCAAACCGTTGCAAGATCAAGTCTATTCTGGTGGATCCCGTGGGAACTTACGGCGGCTGGTTCGTACAATTCAAGCGAAAAATGGAGATTCCTTTGCGGAAGAAGATTCCATACTCCGCCCTGTGAAAAATAAAGAAATTAGCATAAAAAGATCCCTCACGGTTGTGAGGGATCTTTTCTCGTATGGAATTTAAGAATTATAATAATCGTGCAAGCGGATGGCGGAGAGCTCCGAGGCGATGCGGGCCTGGGTTTCTGCGGAAGCATAGGCACGGCTGGCCGCGTCCCGACGCATACGGTCGGCAGAATCCCGCATGGCGGCGGTATTGGCTGCAATCTGGGACTGGATATCCGCATTCCGTCTGGCCTGGGCCTCCATTTCCATCTGGTGACGGCGCTCCATGGCCAACTGTTCCCGACGGGCGGCTTCTTCCTGCCGCGCTTTTTGTACGGCCAATTCGTATTTTTCCCGTTCGATTTCCAGAATCTTCTCGTTCTGCTGCATTTTATCCAACTCGTGCAGGGCTTCCTTGATGCTGTCCGCCCGACGGCTCTGGATGAAATGGAGCAACCAATCGACTGTTTCCACGTTCTTCTCCCCTGCCCCGAGGGTGTCGGAGGAACGAACCTTTTCCAGATACGTCTCGGCCTTTTCCGCGGCAACGTCGCTCTGTTCCCAGTGGTAGATCATCTTTTCCTTCAATTCCTCATGACGAACGGCCCACCAGGCATCCCATTTTTCTTTTTCCTTGACCTCGTTGACCGCGTTGGATTCGGCATTGTCGGAATCGTGCTGTTTCGCCGCATCCAAAGCCTCCTGCTGTTCGGCGGTAAATTTGGGACGCTTGCTCTTGGAAACGCAAACGCCGTGAATGATCAGACAGACAACCAGGCCGACAACCAGGAAGACGGGATACGCAAAGAGGACGAGCATCCCATTCGTATGATAGGCCGTATAACCGAAAAGAAAGCCTCCCACACCGAACCCGATGGCGGCATAACGGAAGGTAATCTTCTCTGCCTCGTCCTTCTTTTCTTTTAGTCCCCAAGGTAAGTATGCGGTAGTCCCGAAAAAGGCAACGGTTCCAACCAGCAAAAGCAACCACTCGATGGAAGATTCTTCGGCAAAAAAGGCTTGCGTTTCCCGAAAAACGATGCCAAGCTGACCGAACAAATCCACAAGAAGAAAGGCCGAAAGGGCAAGAACCACGATGGAGTAAACGATCAGAAAAGAACGCTTCTGCTTGATAGGATTGCCGTATTTTTCCTTCCACCCCTGAACGAAACCGTTGCGAACCACCTCTTCCTGATTGGTGGGAAGCGGTTTGAAAACGAACTTTGTATTTTCAATCTCTCGGCGGTATTCGTGTCCCCGATCGGACTCCTGTTTGGAAAGCTTTGCGTAGCCGGCCGCATCCAGCATATCGTTTTTCAACTGCTTTAAGGCCTTGACGTCGGATTCTCTGCTCATATCGGAACCTCTTTTCCTGATTAAGATGGTACGAATAAAAATCAGGGCAAAATCATTGCGATTTTGCCCTAACGGTATCTTTTTTATTTTCCTTTGGTGATTTCGTTCAGAAGTCTCATGAAGTCTTCATCGGAATCTTCTTCCGAGGAATCCACCACGGGAGCCGCAGGAGCTGCGGGAGTAGCGGGCGCGGCGAAATCGTCAAAGAGAGAGGACGTATCCGCAACGGGCTGGGAAATGGGAGCTGCGGGAGCCGCAGGCTTGGGCGCGGCGGGCTGAGCAGCATCAAAGGGCTTGAAGGTGTAACCGGAATTGGACATGGGACGAACGGCGGTCTTTCCGTTGGGAAGGGCAGCGTTCTGGGGTTCGTCAAAACCGGTGGCGATAATGGTGATGTGCAGCTCGTCTTCCAGTTCGTCATCCAGCACCACGCCCCAGATGATATTTGCATCGGGATCGGCCTCTTCGCGGATGATGTCGGCGGCACGGTAGATGTCGTCCAACGCCACTTCGGGATCGGCGGTGAAGTTGATGATAATGCCCTTGGCACCGGAAACGGAGGTTTCCAGCAAGGGAGAAACGATGGCCTTGCGGGCGGCCTCTTCGGCTTTATCCTTACCCTTCGCGGAAGCAACGCACATATGAGCGTAGCCTGCGTCCTTCATGACGGCGCAAACGTCGGCAAAGTCCAGATTCAGAACGCCGCGACCCTGAATCAGATCGGTGATGGACTGAACGCCCTGCTTGAGCACGCTGTCCGCCATGGCGAATGCGTTGACGAGGGTGATGCGATCGTCCGCCACGTACTTGAGGCGTTCGTTGGGAATCACGACCAGAGAGTCCACGTGACTGCGGAGGTTTTCAATCCCCTGTTCGGCCCGCTTCATCTTCAGATTTCCTTCAAAACCGAAGGGCTTGGTAACCACACCCACGGTGAGCAATCCCATTTCCTTGGCGATTTCCGCAACAAGGGGAGCCGCACCGGTACCGGTACCACCGCCCATACCTGCGGTAATGAAGACCATTTCGCCGCCCTTGAGGGCTTCGGAAATCTGTTCACGGCTATCGTCGGCAGCACGGCGCCCCACTTCGGGGTTCGCACCGGCACCGCGGCCGTTGGTGACCTTCACGCCCAGATTGATCTTGTTGGAGGCAAGGGAATCCTCCAGATCCTGCGCGTCGGTATTTGCAACGATAAATTCAACGCTCTTAACGTCATCCTGAATCATGCGGTTGACTGCGTTTCCGCCGCCGCCGCCGACGCCGATGACTTTGATGGTTACGAGGGTTTCGGGTTCTTCAATACTTCTGAAGGCCATATCTGTTACTTCCTTTCGATGATTGATCGGACTTAATTTGTTGTGCAGAAAATTATATATTTTATTATATCACAAATTCAGACAAAAGAAAAGTTAATAAAATGTCTTTTTTTTGATATTATTCCGAACATTTTACGAATTATCTCAATTTTCGACATCCGAAGGGGTTCCGTAGTCCTCCGTCTCCCCTACATCGCGGTCGGAATTCGTCGAAGAAGACGCGGACGCATCCTCCGAAGAAGAATCGGTAACGGGGTCGGGCAAGCGGGAATAGCGTCCTTCGGAATAATTACGCACGCTGATCTCCGCGGGGACGGTCACGTCGTTTTCCGAAAGAATATGAACCAACGCATTCACCTTTTGGGCAAAGTTTTCGGAATTTCCGAAATTGACGGTGATTACGTCGTGAATCTGCACGGTAATGCGGTATTTTTTATTCAGATCAATACGGGAAACGTACTGATACAGATCCCGCTCCTTAAGCTTTTCGATCAGATCGTGCACGATGCTGACCTGGATATTATCCTCCGCGCTGAGAATCCGCCCCATCTCATAAGACATAATGTCCATTCCATCCACGAACAGAACGTGGTTCGGAACGGCATCCACCGCTTCCAGAACTTTGAAATCTTCATCCAGAAGGAGAACGGAGGGCTTAGGCTCCGCAGAAGGCGGAGCGGGAGAAGAGGAAGAATCCTCCACCTGAATTTCTTGGTATCGGAGAGCAAAGCAAACCGTTGCGGGAGTCAGAGAAATCTCCACCCGATCGGGGAAAGAATATTCGACCGTTGCACGTTTGACGTAAGGGTTGGAAACGGCGATCTGATCGGCAAGCTTGTCCCGATCCACGGAAAAGAGGCTGTCCCCCACGGAAAAGGGAAGGGTCGAACAGATTTGCGTCGTATCATAATGAGAAAAATTACGAACCACCACGGTCTCAATCTGCGTAAGAAATGAGAGCCCCGCCACAAAAACCAAGGCAATCAGCGGCGAGAGAATCAGAATACGAACGGTTCGCTTTTGTCTGCGGCGGCGTTGTTTTTCCCGCAGTTTTTCCATTTCACCCATATCAGCTTGTCCTTCCCGCCCCGAAGAAAAGGGGCTTATTCGATTCGGGAAATCCGCGCACCCAACTGAGACAAAACCCATTCGGGACGCTCGTACCCCCGATCAATGTGATAAATATCCGTAATTTCGGAAATGCCGTCTGCTGCCAAGGCGGCAATCATCAGCGCGGCTCCGCCCCGAAGATCGGTAGCGCAAACCGACGCACCGTGAAGACGGGGAACCCCTTCCACCACGGCAACGCGGCCCTCGGGTGTGATACGGGCCCCCATCCGTTGAAGCTCGGAAATGTGTTTATAACGGTTTTCGAAAATCGTTTCCACGAAAACGGTACTCCCCTTTGCCACGCACATCAACCCCATAAAAGGAGCCTGGGCATCCGTGGGAAAACCGGGATAAGGCATCGTTCGGATTCTACGAGCCGAGAACAACGCGTCGCAGGCAATTCGCAGATAATCCTCCTGCGCTTCAATCTCGCATCCGCATTGACGAAGAGCGGAGAGCAAGGCCGCATTATGACGGGGACAGGTTTTGCGCAGCAAGGCGTTTCCGCGGGTTGCGGCCACGGCACACAAATACGTAGCGGTCACGATCCGGTCGGGGATGACCCGATGAGAACATCCCGCCAACGAATCGACCCCACGTACGATTACGGTGCTGGAGCCTGCGCCGCACACGTCGGCTCCCATTTCGTTGAGAAAATTCTGCAGATCTTCGATTTCGGGCTCCCGTGCCGCGTTGGTGATAACCGTAACGCCCTTTGCGCGCACAGCGGCAAGCATAATGTTCTCCGTTGCACCCACACTGGGAAACGAGAGAGGGATTTCACACCCGACCAAACGAGGGCAAGTGCAGTAGAGACTGCCGAACTCCTCCCGAATGGTGACGCCCATTTTTTCAAGGGCGGACAAATGAAGATCGATGGGACGCGGGCCCAGTTCACAGCCTCCGGGAAAGGAAATCACGGCCTTTCGGTGTCGGGTCAGCAAGGCTCCCAAAAATATGACCGAAGACCGCATTTTTCGCATCAAAGCGTCCGGAATTTCATAGTCAATTACGTTGCGACAATCTACGTAAACCGTTCTCCCCCGATGCTTGACCAAAGCACCCAGGGTTCGCAGAATTTCAAGGGCGGTATGGGTATCGCTGATATCGGGGCAATTTTCAATGATACATTCCCCATCGGCAACGAGGGTAGCGGCCATAATGGGCAAAATACTGTTTTTGGCACCCTGAATATCAATCACACCGCAGAGAGAGTTCCCTCCCTCTATGCGTAATTTCGGCATAGTATGTACCCCTTTATTCGGAATTCATTCCATTCTATGCCGAGAAAGAGAAAAGGTGAAATTCAGCCGGAAATCAGTTTTTCGATCTCGTCGCAGATACGAGAGGTTGCAGAGGGATGCGCCAAGGTGCGTACCGCCCGTTCCATATCAGACATCCGTCCCTTATCAAAGACCAGATCACATAAAGCCGCGTAAAGATTGTTCCCGCTCAACTCGGTTTCTTCCATTAAAATGGCGGCACCCACGTCGGAATAGGTCTTGGCATTGAAAAACTGATGATTTTCCGTTACGTTGGGGGAAGGAATCAGGATGGACGGCTTCCCCAGCACCGCCAACTCCGTAAGGGTCATAGCTCCCGAGCGGGCAATCACCACGTCGGCGGCGGCCATACGTAAGGGCATATCGTAAATATATTCATGAACTTGAATGTTCGGCGCATTAAGATCCTGCAACAATTCGGAAACGTACGCATAATCCCGCGCCGCGCCGTGACAAAGAATCATCGCCTTATCTTTTGCGGCAATGCGAGCAAGATCCACGAAGGCGTCGTTGATTTTTCGGGCGCCCAGGCTTCCGCCGTAGGAAAGGATATACGCGGCGTCGGGAGCAATGCCCAGTTGTTCACGGGCTTCTTCTTTGGTAATCCGTAAAAATTCTTCTTTTACGGGATTTCCGATGACGGTGCATTTTTTCTCGTCGCATTTGACGGGACGGGCAAGGGGAAAGCTTAACAAAACCCGATCCACTTTGGGGGCAAGCATTTTGGTGGTCACCCCGGGATATGCGTTCTGCTCGTGGATCACTGTGCGAAATTTCATCCGCGCCGCCTCGGAAAGAACGGGGGCGCTGACGTAACCGCCGGTTCCGAGCACCACGTCGGGCTGAAACTCTTTCAGAATCCGCCGAACCTGTTTTTTCGCGGAAAGAAAGCGGGAAACGGACTTGATATTATGTCGAAGAGCTGCAAAGCTCATCTTCCGACGAAGCCCTGACACGCAAAGAGTTTTCATGGCATATCCCGCACGGGGAACCAGATCCGCCTCCAGATTATTCGGCGTTCCGATAAACAAAAACTCTGCGTCGGGATGACGACGGCGCAATTCCCCCGCAATGGCAAGAGCAGGGTTGATGTGCCCCGAAGTACCGCCGCAAGCGACTAAAATACGCATTTTTTTCAGCCTCGTTTCTCGATTGGTTTACGTTTACGATTCGTTTTTTCCGTTGGGATATCCGAAATCTCTTCTTCTCCGCCCTCTTTCCGTCGGGAAAGCTTTGGGGGAGGATCCCGCTCAATATCCGCATAACGGGAAATTTGCAGAACGATGCCCATTTCTCCCAACAGTACGATCAACGCCGTACCGCCGTAGCTGAAGAAAGGCAAAGAAATGCCCGTTACGGGGAAGGCTCCCGAAACCACGGCCACGTTAAAGAGAGTCTGCACGGCCAGACGGGTGATAATACCCACCACGATCAAAGAAGAAAACTTATCGGGGGCCTTGGTTGCAATATACAACCCACGGACCACCACGAACGCAAAAAGGCCCAAGACGACCACGGCGGCAATCCAGCCCATTTCTTCACAGAAGACCGAAAAAATAAAGTCGTTCTGCGGTTCGGGAAGGTAAAGATATTTCTGTCGGCTTTCTCCGAAGCCCACGCCCGTCAAGCCGCCGGAACCGATGGCGTAAAAGGACTGAAGGGCCTGATATCCCGCATTCGAAGGATCCAGTTCCGGATTCAACCACGTTGCAACGCGAAGCTGCATATATTCTTTACTCAAATACAGGGCAACGCCTCCGATCACGGCGGCAATGCCGATGGGAAGCATCTGCATCACGTTCGCCCCTGCGGCGACGATCATAACCAAACCGACGCCGGCAATGAGGATTGCACCCGAAAGGTGGGGTTCAATCCCGACGAGGCCCGCACACAAACCGAAAATACAAGAGGGGATCACGATCCCTTTCCAAAATTTACGGACACGCAATTTTTCATTGGAAAGATACAGTGCAAGAAAGAGAATCACCGCAACCTTTGCAAATTCCGAAGGCTGGAATTGGAACCCGCCAAGATACAGCCAACGGCGCTCCGTGTCTTTACTCAACAGAAGCACGGCAACCAAAAGTACCATACAAACGCCGTAAAAGGGAACGGCAATTTTTTTGTATAATTTATAAGGAAAAAAGGAAATAACGATCATGCCGACCAGACCGACCAAAGCAAAGGCCCCCTGGCGGAGGATGTAATGATAGCTGTTTCCCGTTTCCTGCAGAGCCTTGGCAAAGCCTGCGGAATAGAGAGTTGCAAGACCGATGGCCAAAAGCAACAAGACCGCCACGAGAAAAGGTAAATCCACGGAGGTCATGCGCTTGGAACGGGGGCGAAGAGAGGTTTGCTCCATACCAAAGCTCCTTTCATAAAATCGTGCAAGAAATCAGACGGAAAACGATGCAAAAACCCAGATGAGAACCAGCGCGCAGGCAAGCAGAGAAACGCCGCCGAACAAAAAGCAGATCTTCCATTCGGAATAGCCACTCAGCTCGAAGCTGTGATGAATGGGGGTCATTTTGAACAGACGTTTTCCGTGGGTCACCTTGAAATAGAAGACCTGAATCATAACCGAAAGGGCTTCCAGGAAATAAACGATGCCTACAAGCAAAATCACGAGAGGCATATCCAGGGCAAAGGAAAGCCCCACCACCATGGATCCGAGGAAGAAGGATCCCGTATCCCCCATCATAATCTTGGCGGGATTTCCGTTATAAACCAAGAAAGCGGCACAAGACCCGAGAAGGGCGGCGGAAAGAACCGACACGTCGGTGAGCTTCATAATTGCCCCCGTCAGACAGAAGAACACGGCCACGGGGAGGGTAACGGTAGTGCAAAGTCCATCCACGCCGTCGGTCAGATTAACGGCGTTTACAAAGCCGCTGATGAGAAGCATCGCAACGACGTAGTAGAAGAACGAGAGGGGAATACGGACTCCGAACACGGGGAGAAGCATGGAGGTGTCCCATCCCCGCAAAAATCCGATATAAAGAATAAAGAAGATAGAGAGGATTCCTTGAAAAATCAGCTTTTGCGTTGCGGTAAGCCCGCCGTTCTGCTTGCGGCGGATCTTGGTCATATCGTCCGCAAAGCCGATCATGGAGAAGAGCACGGAAAAGACGAGAACCACGAGAGCCACGGAGGGACCCATCACCCCGTTGGACATCATCGCCCCTTCCCGATAAAACTTAAATCCAAAAAGCAAAAAGGAGACGGCGGTGGCTACGATAAATGCAATTCCGCCCATGGTGGGGGTTCCTTGCTTTTTCTTGTGCCAGGAAGGTCCATCCTGAACCAAAATCTGCTGACCGAACTTCAACCGACGCAAAATGGGAATCAGCAAAGGGATTAAAATCACCCCGATGATGAAAGCTCCGACGAATCCGAGAATGATATATCCTTGATCCGGCATATTACAGTTCCTCCTCTTTCGTATCCTTCAAAAAGCATTCGATTACACGCTCCGCGTGCATGGAACGGCTGGCCTTGAACAGCACCACGTCTCCTTTGCGGGCGGCAAGGTTGAGATTGACGGCGGCATCCTCGGGGGTTTTGCAGGGAATCCGTTGCAGAACGCCCGCCTGTGCGGCACCCTCCAGATAATCCCGAGCATGGTCTCCGTATGCAATCAGAACGGAAACGCCTTCCAGCATCGCACCCACCTGACGGTGATACAAAGCGGAATTTTCACCCAATTCCAGCATATCCCCCAAAACGGCGACCTTTCTGCCGGATTTACCCTTCAGAACGTCGATGGAGGCTTTCATGGAGGTGGGAGAGGCGTTGTAGCAGTCCTCGATCAGAGTCATGCCCCGTTCTTTGCGGATATTCTGTCGCAGAGGCGCTTTTTCCATATTGCGAAGCCCTTCTCCGATGGAGGCAAGGTCCATTCCGCACAGAACGCCCACGGCGATGGCGGCAAGGGAGTTGTAGACGTTGTGAATCCCGTCGATGGCGAGATGAACGTCCAGATCGCCCAAAGGCGTTTTTGCGGTAAAGGAAACCCCTTCGCTCAGAACCGCCACGTTATAGGCGTAATAATCGTATTCGGGGTGGTTCAACCCGTAGGTGACGCGCGTTTGCCGAAGATCGGTCAAGGTTGCAAGATAAGGATCGTCCCCGTTCAGAATCACGAAGCCGTCCTCGGTCATTCCGTCGACGATTTCGGATTTGGCTTTCAGAATTCCCTCCTGCGAACCAAGAAATTCGATATGGCAAAGACCGATGTTGGTCAAAACTGCAATGTCGGGACGGGCAATCAAGGACAATTCGGAGATTTCGCCGAAATTGCACATACCCATTTCGGTCACCACGGCGCGGTGGTTGGGTTCTACGTGCAGAAGGGTCAAGGGAAGACCCGTTTCGCTGTTCATATTTCCCTGGGTTTTATAGGTGGGCATTCCCTGCGAAAGGACTGCAGCGATAAATTCCTTCGTCGTGGTCTTCCCCACGCTTCCCGTGACGGCAACCACCTTCAGATCGGGTCGGGTGCGATACCACGCGGCAAAATCCTGCAGTGCCTTCAGGGTATCGGGAACGAGAACGGCAGGGAGGGAGGAGGGAACCTCGTGGTCAATCAAAAGGGCGGAAACGCCCAATTCTTCCGCTTTTGGAACGAAATCGTGTCCATCCACCCGGGCGCCCTTCAGGCAGATAAAAAGATCTCCCGGCTTTCCTTTGCGGGAATCAATACAAAAATCGGAGAATTCCCCGTCCCGCAGGCAGGTTCCGCCTACGATGCGAGCCAATTCAGACATACGAAAGGTCATTTAATATCCCTCTTCCTTGAGAATTTTCCGTGCAATTTCACGTTCGTCACAATGCACCGTACGATCCGAGAGAATCTGCGAGGTTTCGTGTCCCTTCCCCGCCAAAAGTACCGTATCGCTCGCCTTTGCGAGACGGATTGCGGCGCGGATGGCTTCGGTACGGTCGGGGATCACCCGATAAGAAGAGCCCTGCATTCCCTGTAAGATCCGATCAATGATAGATTGCGGATCTTCGGATCTCGGATTATCGTTGGTCACGATGACGTAGTCGGCAAAACGGGATGCGATACGCCCCATTTCGGGCCGCTTTCCCGCGTCACGGTCTCCTCCGCATCCAAAAAGCAGGATCAACCGTCCGACGGTGGTTTCCCGAAGGGATCGGAGCACGTTTTCCAATCCGTCGGGGGTATGAGCATAATCAATCAGAAGTCGGAACGGAAGGTTCTCCCCCACCGACTCCATGCGTCCCGGAACTCCGGGGAAAGACGCAAGCGCCGCAGCACAGCGGTCGGGATCCAAGCCCAGAAGCTCTGCTGCCGCCAGCGCACCAAGAGAATTGTATACGCTGAACCTCCCCCAAACGGGAAGGAACACTTCCCGACTGCCGAGAGGCGAACGTTGCGAATAGGTAACACCGTTGCCCGTCATACGGATCCGATGGGCGGTAAAATCCGCCTTGTGGGTAACGGAAAAGGATTTTGCCCCGTTAAACGCCAAAAAGGGAGCCGCGTAATCGCTGTCCCCGTTGACCAGAAACCTTCTGCACTGAGCAAAGAGTTTCAGTTTTGCATCCCGATAGGCCTGCATGGAACCGTGATAATCCAGGTGATCCACGGTCAGATTGGTAAAAACCCCCAATTCAAAATCAATGCCCGCCGTTCGGGACTGATCCAACGATTGCGAAGAAACCTCCATCACCGTATGGGTGCATCCGTTTTCCTTCGCCCGCCCGAAAATCCGATGCAACAGATCGGGAGCGGGAGTGGTCAGGGTGGATCGACCGAAGGTAGCTCCGTCGTCGGTTCCCACCGTGCCGATCAAGGCAGAAGAAATTCCGCAGGAACGCAGACAGTGATCCAGCATATACGCGGTAGAGGTTTTTCCGTTGGTTCCCGTAATTCCCGTCAAAATCAAATCCTTGGACGGATTTCCGTAAAAATTGGAACAGAGACGCCCAAAGACTTCTCGGGTATCCGTCACCAAAAAGGTTGGAATGGGCGCGTTTTCCACGGGAGCACAAACCACGGCACAGAGAGCGCCTCGGGCGGCGGCCGCGTTCAGATATGCGTGACCGTCGCTTCGTCTCCCCCGCAACGCCACGAAAAGCGCGCCGGGAGTCACCCCGTCACTGCAATCCGTAACCGAAGAGATATCCAGGTTTTCATAGGGAGAACAGGAGAACAGATCCTTTGCAAGAAGGGAGAGTTTCAAAACGATTACCGCCTTTCCGAACGTGAAGTTGCTTTCAACGTCCGGAAAACTCTTTTTACGGAGTCTTTCCTTGGAATTCCACGGTGATCAAAGTTCCTTTATCCACTTTCGTACCGGCCTTGACGCTTTGCTTAAAGGCGAGGGTGGTAGAATAGTTGAGATTATCGCCGACGACCTTAATATTCAAGCCCGCGTGCTGTAGCAGAGAGTTGCATTCCGCAGCGGTCTTCCCGATCAAATCGGGAACGGTGGTTTTTGCGCTCTGAATAGCGTCGTCCTCGGAATCGGTGTAAATCAAAACCGTATTTCCGCTGTACAACACCGTATCTTCCACGGGCAGTTGCAGGGAAACGGTTTCACCGTCCCCGACGATTTTAACCGCAAGGCCGAGATCGTCCACCTTGGCGGCGGCTTCATCCACGGAGAGTCCTTCCAATGCGGGAACCCGCACCGAGGCCGCAGCCCCGCCGTCTTCGTAATCGGGTTCTACGTTCAGATATTCCAGGCAGTCTCCCATAATATCCCGTCCCAAAGGAGCGGCAATGTAAGAGCCGTACTGCACGGTAGAGTTCGGTTCGTCCACCACAACCAAGACGGCGATTTCGGGATCGTCCGCGGGGGCAAAACAAACGTAAGACGCGATGATCTTTCCGCTTTCAAACCCTGCTTCGGAGGACAGTTTCTGGGACGTACCCGTCTTTCCGCAAATACGGTATCCCTTGAGATATCCGGTCTTTCCTTTTACAACCGTATATTCCAAAAAGTCCCGCAGAGTTTCACAGGTGGAGGCAGAAACGATCTGACCGACGGGCTGAGGCTCGTTTTGCTGAACGATGTTTCCATCCTGATCCACGATGCGATCCACAATATAAGGCTTCATGTAGGTTCCGCCGTTGGCGATGGCGGAAACTCCCGTAATCAACTGCATGGGGGTAATCTGGAAGGTCTGACCGAAAGAAGAGGAATACAGGTTCCACTTGCTCATTTTTTCTTCATCAAAGAAAATACCGGAGACCTCGCCGGGGAGCCCGACGCCGGTTTTACTGCGGAATCCGAACAGGGTAAAATAGCGATAAAACCGTTCCACGCCGATACGGTCGGCAATGGTAACGAAAACCACGTTACAGGAATTTGCCATGGCATCCTTAAAGGTTTCCCGACCGTGGGCCTTATCGGAAGCGCAGTGATAGGTAATGGCGCCCATGTCGATCTGGCTGGAACAGACGAAGGTTTCGGACAGAGAAACCAGATCCTCCTCCAAAGCCATAGCCGCCGTAAAGATCTTGAAAGTAGAGCCGGGGTCGTACAGTTCGGTAACGACCTTATTTTTGCGGAATTCCGCCTGCGTCTTGTTGTAGGCTTCGTAGTACTCCTTCGTTCCCTCACCGTAAAGCTCTTTCAGCTTTTCCAGGGTCATTTCGTCGGTGATGGTAAATTGCTCGTTGGGATCGAAATCGGGCTTGGAGGACATGGCCAGAACCGCACCGGTTTTGACGTTCATAATCACTCCCGCAATGCGGGACTGCACGTTATGCTCCACGCGGGCGTTGGAAATATGCTTTTCCAACACGTACTGCAATTTCTTATTGACGGTCAGATACAAATCGTAACCGTCGATGGCATCCTGATAGGATTCGTACGCAAAGGGCATTGCACCCCCCGATGCCGTACGAATGGCGGTGATTTTCCCGGGAGTTCCCGTCAAAATATCTTCATACTGATATTCCAGACCCGCAAGCCCCTGGTTGTCGATTCCGACAAACCCGATCACCGTAGAAAGAAGATTTCCGCCGGGATAATAGCGCTTCGTATCGGGGCTGACCCAAAGGGCTTCCTTGAGGGATTCGTGTTGCTTCAAAAATTCGGTCACTTTCGCGGCGTCTTCTGCCTCCACGCGACGCTTGACCGAAAAATACATACTCTTTTCGCCCGCAACGATCTTATCATAGATATCCTGATATTCAAAATCGAAGGCTTCGGATAAAAAGGCGGCGACGGTGGCACGGTCTTCCGCACTTTTCAGTTGCGCCGGTGCCATCAAAATTTGTTGAACGTCTTTGTTTTTTGCAAAGACTTCTCCGTTCACGTCCAGAATGGAGCCCCGTTCGGGTTCCACGGTAATCTCCCACGTGTGCTGATCCACCGCTTTGCCCTCGTAATAATCGTGACGGACGACCTGTAAATAAAAAAGCCGTCCAATCAGACCAATGAAAAACACGCAAAAAATCACAGGCAACACGTGCTTGACGAAGTTGATCTTCTTAGACGACACTTTCATAGCAAATTCCTTTCTCATTCGGGGAAGTTGTCAGATGGGTGGCAAAAATATTATATTCCCGCAGAATGAGGGACAGAACTTAACCTCGGAAGAAATCTCCAATGGCAGAGAACGCTTTGGAAACCCGACCGAAGAAATCTTCTTCCTCCTCTACGTTCAGCACTTCCAGCGTTCCGGAAACGTCATAACGGATATACTGAATCTGATAATTCTCCAATTTACGCATTCCCAAAATTTCGGTAGCGTACTCTTCTACGGCAAAGTAATCGGAACGGCGATTGATCTCCAGCTGCAGGCGCGTTCCTTCGCTGATTTCCGTATCCAGCTGTCCGTTCAGCGTGCGCAATTCGGCGTTTTTCTCGTTCTGCGTGATACTGCAGTCCACGGTCAGAAGGAGGAGAACGACGATGCCCAAGACGAGAAAGATGGTGAGAAAGTTGAATTTGAGAGAGGGAAGCTTCATTTCGTTTCCTCCTTTCCGTGTGGATGTTCGGACTCGTTTGTGTGTGTGTTTGAGTGTCCGATGGGTTGATGTTTGTGTTTTGTTTGGTGCTTATGTAAAAACGTATTTACGAATTATTCAATCCTCAAAGCGCCGTTCAAAAACCCGCAACCGCGTACTGCGGGAACGGGGATTCTCGGCGATTTCCCGAGGAGTGGGAGCGATTCCCTTCGCCAAAACCTTTCCGAGGGATTTCTTTCCGCAGGTGCAGACGGGAAATTCGGGAGGACAGGTGCAAGGTTTTTCGTAACGGGCGAAGGCATTCTTGACGATGCGGTCCTCCAGACTGTGGAAGGTCAGCACCGCGATGCGGCCGCCGTCGTTCAGATTCTCCACCAGCGCGTCCAGAGCGGAGCGAACCTGCTCCAGCTCGTCGTTAACGGCGATGCGGATGGCTTGAAATACGCGTTTTGCGGGATGTTGTTTTTCCTTCAACGCGGCTTTCGGGAGTGCGGATTTGATGATATCGACCAACTCAAGGGTGGTCTGAATCGGTCCTTGAGACCGAGCCAACGCAATTTGCGATGCGATGCGGCGGGAAAACCGTTCCTCGCCGTATTCGAAAAAGATGCGGGTCAATTCTTCTTCCGACCAATGGTTGACCACGTCCCAGGCGGAAAGCTTGTCCTCGGGATTCATCCGCATATCCAGGGGCGCGTCCTGCATATATGAGAAGCCGCGCTCAGCACAATCCAACTGATAGGACGAGACTCCAAGATCCAGAAGGACTCCGTCAAGGGGTTGTCCCGCATTTGCGGCAAGGTCGGAAAAGACGCCGCGGACCAGACGCACGTTACAGGAAAGTCCCGCAAGCCGCTTTTCGCAGGCGGCCAGAGCGTCGGGATCCCGATCGTTGCAGATCAGAGTACCCTGGGAAGAGAGCTTTTCTCCGATGGCGCGGGAGTGGCCTCCCCCACCTGCCGTTCCGTCGGCGTAGACGCCGTCAGGCCGGATGTTCAGATATTCGAGGATCTCCTCCACCATAATGGATTTGTGAACGAATTCCATATCAGAAGTTCAACTCCTCCAGCATAGCGGCGATATCGTCGGAGGTCAAAGAGTCGTTCATTTCGTTCCAGAGATCGGTGTCCCAGATTTCCATGCGGTCCAAAAGACCGACCAGCGTAATGTCCTTTTTCAATTGGGCAAACTCGCGGAGCTTGGGTGCGACGGTGATGCGTCCCTGGGCGTCCAAAGAGGCCTCACAGGAGTTCCCCATCAGATAACGCATGCTTTTCCGATTCTTGGAAATGGGCAATTCACTGATTTTTTGCTTGAAGGCTTCCCACTGGGGATCGGTATAAGCAAACAGGCAGCCGTCCAATCCTTGGGTTACGTGAAGCGTGGTCCCCGCTAATTTTTCTCTCTGCTTTGCAGGAAAAAACAGACGGCCCTTTGCATCGATGGTCATATCAAAACGACCTTCCAAAGGACAACTGATTGCCATGGGGATCTCCTCCTTTCCCGAAACCCGGTGTTTTACCCACGGATGAGGTGATTTTTGGGATTTTCATCCCCGATCCACCACTTTCATCCACTGTAATCCTATTATACCGCATTTTTTAGGAAAAGTCAAGCAGTATTCCAAAATTCACGGCTTACACACTGTGAGAAATTACAATTGAAAAATTGCATATTTTTCGTTATACTAACCAAAATAAATGTTCGAAAAACGCAAAAAACGAGCAATTTCGCAGACAATTGTTCGAAAACACGTCAAAAGTGGGGCGTCAGCCCAAAGATTTCGAAAAAAACAGAAAAAGTCCCCATGCAAAATGCACAAAAGGAGAGGCATTTTTTTGAAGGTTTGTCTGAAAGACTTGCTTTTTTTTCCAAAATAGAGTATAATAGGAAGGTAGAAATACCGCGAAGAAAGGGACATCGCTATGAAAAAACTCATGCTGGTAGACGGAAACAGTATTTTGAACCGTGCTTTTTACGGAATCCCTCTGTTGACCAACAAGGACGGAATCCACACCAACGCCGTTTACGGCTTTTTCAACATTCTGTTGCGCCACATGGAAGAAGACCGTCCCGACGTGGTATGCGTGGCCTTTGACCGCAAAGAACCCACCTACCGTCATGAATTATACTCCGATTACAAAGCGGGACGCCGCGCCATGCCCGACGAGCTGCGGGAACAGTTCCCCATCGTCAAAGAAATGCTGGACGCCCTGGGCGTGCTCCGATACGAGCAAGCAGGTCTGGAAGCGGACGACATCATTGGAATCTTAAGCAAAAACGCCGAAGACGACGGAGACGAAACCGTCATCGTGACGGGAGATCGGGACACGTTGCAACTGATTTCCGACAAAACCGTGGTACGATTGGCGACCACGACCCCCAAGGGCCCCACGGACACACTATACAATAAGGAAACGCTGCTGGAAAAATACGGCCTCTCCCCTGCTCAGATGATCGACCTGAAGGCCTTAATGGGAGACTCCTCCGACCGCATCCCCGGCGTAGCGGGAGTGGGCGAAAAAACGGCCTTGAGCCTTCTGCATCAGTACGGGGATCTGGACAACGTCTTTGCCCACGTGGAAGACATGAAGGGCGCCCTGAAGACGAAAATGGAGAACGGAAAACAATCCGCCTATTTAAGCAAAAAGCTGGGGACCATCGTAACCGACCATCCTCTGGACGGGGGAAAACCGCAAGGGCGGGAGCCCGATCGAGAGGCGCTGGAAAAACTACTGGAGCAATACCAACTGGCAAAGCTGGCGGCGAAGTTTTCCATCTCCCTGAAAGAAGAAAAAAAAGAAGCCTTTTCCGCCCCTTCCCATCAAGAACTGGGCGAAACCCTGCCCGAAGGGGAGCTTGCCCTGATACTGAGAGAGGAAACCCTTTCGGTATTTTGCAACAAAACGATCTACGAAGGCAAACTGACCGACGGAATCCTGGAACAACTGTCCCAACGGGAATTTATCACCCACGATGCAAAGCCGCTGATCCGCAAAATGGAACGGAAAGGACTCTCCAATCGTTGCGTATTCGACACCATGCTGGCCCTTTACGTGCTGGATCCTTCCCGTGCGGGGAAAGCCCCCGAAATCCTTTGTGAAGGGGAATTGAATCTTGCTGCAACGGCAGAAGATTTTCCCGCCCTTCTCCCCCGTCTGCGGGACAAGCTGAAGGCGGAATTGAAGGAAAACGGTGCGGAGTTCCTGTACTACGAAATCGAACTGCCTCTTTGCACGGTCCTTGCCCGCATGGAGGATCTGGGATTCCGTGCAGACAAAGGATTTCTGGAGGCATTCAGCAAGCAACTGGGAGAGCATCTGGTCCAACTGGAGCAGACCGTATACGATCTTGCGGGAAAAACCTTTAACATTTATTCCCCCAAGCAGTTGAGTGAGGTGCTTTTCACCGATCTTCTGTTGCCTCCCGGAAAGAAAACGAAGACCGGTTATTCCACAGACAACGACACCTTGGAAAAGCTGGTCAACCATCACCCCATTGCCCAGGCGATCATAGATTGCCGCCATATCGCAAAATTGAAGTCCACATACGCGGACGGGCTGGCGGAAAAGGTGGAGGATGACGGACGGATTCACACGGTATTCATGCAGGCGGTGACCCAGACGGGACGCATCAGCAGCGTGGAGCCGAACCTGCAGAACATTCCCATCCGCACGGAATTGGGACGGCAACTGCGCCGTGCCTTTGCGGCAAAGGACGGGCACGTTCTGGTGGACGCGGACTATTCCCAAATTGAGCTGCGGATTCTTGCCCACATCGCCGACGACAAGGCCATGCAACAGGCCTTTAACGACGGAGAGGATATTCACACCGCCACCGCGTCCCAGGTCTTTGACCTTGCCCCCGAAATGATTACGCCTCAATTGAGAAGTCGGGCGAAGGCGGTGAACTTCGGAATTGTATATGGGATCGGAGATTATTCTCTGGGACAGGATCTGCACATCTCCCGAAAGGAAGCAAAACGGTATATCGAAGCCTATCTGGAGACCTACACGGGCGTGCGGGATTTCATGCAAAACACGGTGGAATTCGGGAAAGAACACGGATACGTGGAGACGGTCTACCACCGTCGCCGCTACGTGCCCGAGCTGAAGGCAAACGGACACATCAAGGCCTTCGGAGAGAGGGTGTGCATGAACGCGCCCATTCAAGGGACGGCGGCGGATCTGATCAAATACGCCATGGTAAAGATCGACCGACGGTTGAAGCAGGAAGAAATGAAAACCCGTCTGATCCTGCAGATCCACGACGAATTGATCCTGGAAGGCCCCGAAGGGGAAGCGGAAAAGGCCGCCGCACTGTTGGTGGAAGAAATGGAATCGGCGGCACAACTGAAGGTTCCCTTGGTAGCGGAATGTAAAATTGCAAAGAATTGGTTTGACGCAAAATGAGAAAAACGATCTTATTCCTGTGCACGGGAAACACCTGCCGCTCCCCCATGGCAGAAGGCTTTGCAAGGGAAGAATTTCAAAAACGGGGATTGGATTATGACGCAAAAAGCGCAGGCCTCTCGGCAGACGAGGGCGGTGCAAACGAAAAATCCATCCGGATGGCGGCGGAATACGGTGTGGATATTTCCCATCATCGGGCAACCCAGCTGACCGTGGAAATGGCGCGAGAGGCAGAGCGTATTTACACCATGACCCCCGCCCAGGCCTATCTGCTGCAACGGATGCTTCCCGATAAAAAAATACTTCCTCTGACCGAGGAAGGAATCGCAGACCCCTTCGGCGGATCGGAGGAAGTATATCGGCAATGTGCAAAAGAAATCAAAAAGGCCGTTGAGGCCTTGGGAGAAGAACTGTATGAAACTGACGGCGGCTGAAGAACGGGACCTTCCCGCAGTAGCGGAATTGGAAAAAGCTTTTGCTCATCCCCTTTCGGAAGAGGAATTGCAAAAACTCCACAAAAACGAGACCTTTCGGATTCTGATCTGGAAAATGGACGAGGAAATTTTTGGGCATTGCGTGCTGTTTCGCGTCATGGACGAGGGGGAAATCACCTCCTTCACCGTGCGGGAGGATCTGCGGGGAAAGGGCGTGGGAAAGGCGTTTTTAACGGAACTTTTGGAGTACTTACGCAAAGACGGAGCCAAGATTGCCTATCTGGACGTACGGGAATCCAACGAACCGGCAAGACGGCTTTATCGGTCCTGTGGATTTTCCGAGTTGGGGCGACGCAAGCGCTTTTATCAGGACCCCACGGAAGACGGAATCGGCATGGGAATTGAACTGTAAAGACATGAAGAAACGGCAGGAACGAATTCCTGCCGTTGTTTTTTATTTTTCCAAGGTATCTTCCTGACCGCGGTACACCACGAACTTGCAGAACAGAAACTCTAAAACGAAGTTGCAGAGCATGGTGACGACCAAAATCAGAAAATCGTGAACCCCCTGCCCTTCCGCAAGGTGGCCGAGCCACGTGGAGAGAGGCGTAAAGACCAGATAAAACCCCAACACCTTCGCCATGGCAACGGGAACGTTGGCGGCGGATTTGAAGGTGTATCTGCGGTTCAAGGTAAAATTCCAGACGATGGAAAGAAGAAGCGAAATAAGATAAACCACCCAATAGGAATCGATAAAGATCTCCATCAGGGCGAAGGAGCCAACCTGAATAATCCCTGCGGAAGCGGAAAAGAGCGTAAACTTCACCGCCTGGATAAGGGATTTCTTTTTTTCCTCGGTCATTGAATGAACCTCCTTCTTATTCACGGCGCTCGTTGCCGCCGTAAAGAGTCACGTAGCTACCCTTGGTTGCGGGGCCCAAGGTACGTTGCAGTTCCAGGCACCGATCCAGGAAGGACGCGGTTTTTTCCGTCAGCGCCGCAGGATCGGTCTTTCCGTAGAATTTGTTGTAATAATCCTCCACGGTGCCGGCCAGCGCAGACAAAACGGGAACCACCGATTCATCCCCTTCGGAATAACGGCGCATCAAAATGCCTTCTCCCATGCAGAGGCGGTAGGTCTCGTTGAAATAATGCTGATAGAGGAAGTGGGCGAAGCGAACCAGACGCAGAGAGCCGTAGAAACGAATCTCGTCTTCGTTTTCGCGGGAAATTTCCGCCGCAAGGGTATATCCCTTCCGAATGGCGGACAGAATGGATTCCGTATCGTTCTTCTCGGCAAACACCACGGTGAAACGGCGGGCAAAGGCGTCGACGGTGCGATCGTGCTTATGAGAATCACTGCTTCCCACGGGAGGAAGATAATTCCCCTTCATCGCCTGCTCCTGCCAAAGGGCGATCTGCATATTGTTGTAGCGGCAATGGATTCCGTTCTGAATCTCCAGGGCATCGAAGATCTTTGCGTCCATGAGAAGATTCAGATAATCGTCCGACACCACGTAACGGCGAGGCATCCAGCAGGGATGGGCAAAAATAGCCAGACCACCTGCTTTCCGAATGTTTTCGCAAGCCCATTTTGCCATGGCAAAACGGTGGCGGTACTGCTCGTCCACGTGGGAAAGGGTGGCTTCCAAAGCGGCAATTTCCGCATCGAATTCTTCCCGATGATTGACGTAGCGGTCGCAAACGCTTTCTTTTCCGCCCACGTGCACGATGTGGAGCATGGACCCGGGCGTATGTACCTCTTCCCCCGTCATCATATGAATGCCCAGAGGAATATCCCGAAACAGTTCGGAAATCAGCTGAGAGGGATACAGACGGTTATGGTCGGTGAGAGCAAAGAAATCGAAGCCCTCTTCCCGATAGTCCGCAGGGGTTTGAGGGATCCCGTCCTGCCCGTCGGAATAATAGGTATGGGTGTGAAGATCCCCCTTCAAAGGACGAAGGGCGTACAGATCCTCCTTCACCGCGTAGAGGAACACCTTGACGGGCTTTCCGCCGTTTTCGGTGAAGTGAACGGCATACTCCTGCTCCCGATCAAAGCGGTAGGTAAAGCAGAGACAACCGTCCTTCACGGTGCAGGGGTGATCCATGGGAAGGACGTCGTGGTAATCCAGTTGATCCTCCAAAAGACCGAGAACCTGCATCCGATATTCCCGATCGGGCAGAAAGCGGCGGCTTACGTCCCGAGGGAAAATCCGAATCTCCCGTTCCTCTCCAACGCAAACGACGGAGGGGAAGCATTGGTAACGGGGATGGGCGTTGTACATCATCAATCACTCTTTTCAGTTGTTTTGTTCCAGGAAGAAATTCAAAATTCCCTGCGCGATGGCCGTTGCGGCCTTATCCATATTGGCGTCGTCCATGAAATAGGCAAGGTCGCTTGGATTGGACATGAAGGCCGTTTCAAAGAGAATGGAGGGGAATTCGCACAAACGGGAGACTTTATAATAGTCGCAGGCGTTTTTGCGGGAACGGAAGCCCGTCTGTTCCGTAAAGGTTTTCAAAACCGTCTCGCCCAGAAGTTGACTGTTGCCGTAACACCAGAAGGTTTCGGTTCCCGTAGCAAGGGATTCGGCGGCGTTAAAATGGATCGAAACGTTCACATCGGGGGAAAGGGCGCGGTACTGCACGATCAACTCGTCCAGCGAGTAGGTCTGTTCCCCTTGATGGGTCAGAACCACCGTAGCCCCCATGGCGGTCAGTTTTTCCGCAGTCAGCTTGGAAAGGGTCATAGCCAGCTTCGATTCCCAAACGGGCACCCCGTTGTGCAGGTACACGGCGCCGGAGCTTTGACTGTGTCCCGGATCCAACGAAACGGTGACGCCGATCAAGGGCTTCTCCCCTTCCGCCAGGGTAACGGGATTGCGGAAATTGACGTAGAGCGACGTTCCGTCGAAGTTGCAATAATAACCGTAAATATGCTTGGAGGTTTTATATTCCAACGTAACGCGCACCGTCGTTTCGTCGATACGCTCCGTTTTCACGGCCGCGAACAGGGGATTTTCGCCCAAGGAAATTTCGGGAAGGTCTCCCGCAATCCCGTAAAGGGTGATTTCCGCGCTTCGCGTTCCCATCCAGACCGTATGGAAGGCCCGTTCGGTCATTTTCAGGGAAAGAACGGAATATTTACCCGACGATTGCAGTGCGGCAGAATTCACCTTAGCCAAAGTGAAGGATCGATCCGAAACGGTAACGTCGGCGGTGGAAAGATACATTCCGTTGGTCAGCTTCACCGTACCGTCCTTTTTGGACACCACGTTGACCTTCGCACCTTGGGTGGCAATATAATATAAGGTAGGATCCGCCTCCAGATTGGGACGGATATCGGACTTGTCCACGGAAACCTCCATGGCGTAGGAGGATGGGTCGTTAATCACTTCCACCAAAGCACCGGGAGCGTTGGACACGCTCTCTTCCCCGCGGGTTGCGGTAAAGACGGCGTAACCGAGGGTTGCGTTTCCGTCTCCGTCAATCTGAGGAAGGGTGAGCGTACCTTTATAGGTGGCCTTCAGATATTTCCCGTTGTTGGGGTCTGCGGTGGAGGTAGTCAAGGGGACGGAATACCCGCCCACCTGAACCTTTACGTCGGAGCCGGCGGGGGCAACGCAGGAAAATTCGATCTGTACCCCCGATTTATCCGCCACGTCGTAGGTTGGGGTAAATTTCCCCGAGGCAAAGGAAAAGCTGTCCAGATAATTCCCGCTTCCGCCCCCCGAGGAGGTACGGGTGATGACGTAGTCCACCGTCTGATCCTTATGAACGAAACGGACGGTGGTGGTGTTCCCCGTGAGGGTGACGCGATAAGAGAACAAGCCCTCCTTCGTGCGCTCCACCAATTTCCCGTCTGCATAAAGGGGGAAGTGGGGATCGGAAATTCCGACCACGTAGGCGGTTTTGTAGGAAGAATCCACCCGAATGGAGGATTGATTGAACTGCAAGGTGGTGCTGATGGGGGCAGTATAGTACCGTACTTTCACCTGGTCACCCACGCCCGCAAAGTTTTTCAAGAGAGAACCGTAGGTGAAGAAAACCGCACCGTCCACGTTTTCTTTCGTGTCCATATAATCCAGCTGGGCGGGAATTTCCAGCCCCGTCTGGTAGGCGGCGGTATCTTCGCAACGGTAGGCACCCATGCCGATATAAAGGGAAACGCCCGTATCTTTCACGGTTTTGTCCCACCAATCCACGATGGGGGCAAAGGGGGCGGTAGCGTGATCCCGCGCAAAATAGACCTGAGGGCAGATATAGTCGAGCCAGCCGCTTTTCACCCACTTCAAGGTGTCGGCGTAGGCGTCGGAATAGGTCTGATGGGCAGCCTTGATGTCCACCCCTTCGGGCTGATAATACTTCAGCGCCCAGACGGGGGCGGGGCTGATGCCGAAAATAACGGAGGCGTCGTATTCCTTGATGGCGTTATACAGATTCTTCACCAGAGCGTCGTTGTTGGAGCGGCGCCAGTCTGCAAGAGACAGACCGTTTCCGTACTGCTGATACGCCGCAGAATCATCGTAATGCTCGTTGACGGAGGGGTAAAAATAATCGTCGAAATGGATGCCGTCCACGTCGTAATTCTTCACGATTTCAAGGGCTCCGTCGATGATATACTGCCGTACCTCGGGAATTCCGGGGTTGAGGTACAGCTTCGTCCCGTCGGTGAGGACCCACTCGGGATGGGCCTTGGCGGGATTGGTAGCCGCCAGATGATCCAGGGTAAAAGATTTTGCGTTGGTAACGCGGTAAGGATTCAACCATGCGTGGAATTGGATTCCCCGCGCATGAGCGGCTTCGATGGCGTAGGCTAAAATATCCAGAGGAAGTTCGTCCCCTTGATTTTTCACCACGTAATAAGAGGTGGGATAATATTTCGAGGGGTATAAGGCGTCGCCCGAGGGACGGACCTGGAAATAGACCGTATTCAGCCCCCAAGTGGCCACGTTGTTCATAATGGTATCAATTTCCGCCTTCAACTGGTCGGCAGACAAGCCGGAGCGAGAGGGGAAATCAATGTTGGCAACGGTGGAAATCCAAACTCCCTTCACGTATTCCGCCTCCGGAACCGAGGGAGGGATCTCGATCACGGGAGCGTTGACGGTAACGGTACAGAGTTCACTGTATCCCCCGTCCACGGAGGTAACGGAAACCTGAGTCGTTCCGAAGCCGACGGCGGTAATCAACCCTTCGTTGGTCACCTTGGCGACGGCGGTATTCCGGGAAACGAAGCGAACGCCCTTTTCCGTGGCGTTGGAGGGAACCACCGACGCAGAGATCTGCTTGGACTGTCCCAAAGAATCGAACACGAGGGTATAATCGGAAAGAGAAACCCCCGTCACGGAAATGCGATCGTTGGGATTGACCGAAACGGAAAACTCGGCCGTAAAGCCCCCGTCTTGGGTTTCCAGGCGGATGGTAGCCTCCCCACGCTTGACCGAGGTAACGATCCCCGAATCGGAGACCGTGGCCACGGAAGGATCGGAAGAGGTCCAAAGAACGGTTTTGTTACTGGCGTTTGCGGGAGAAAAGGTAGGCGTGATGAGATAAATTTGTCCAAGCCCGCGGAAGGTGTAGGATTTATTCTCCAAAGAAATCCCCGTGACGGGAATATTCTGATCCACCGTCACCACGCAAGAGGCGGAAAAATCTCCGTAAATGCTCTTGGCAATGATGGTTGCCGTTCCGTTGGAGTGGGCGGTTACCGCGCCGGTTGCCCCATCCACCGTAGCGACCTGCTCGTTGGTGGAGAGCCATTGCAATTCCCGCTGAGAGGTGTGCGCAGGCGTAAAGATGGGACGAAGCGTCAGGATATCTTCCGCGTTCTTAAAGGTAAATTCCGTAATTTCAAAGGCAAGTCCTTCCACGGGAACGTGCTCGGTCACCGTCACGGTGCAGGTATCCGACACGGTTCCGTCCGCAGAAGAGAGGGTTACCGTTGCTTTCCCGATGGAAACACCCGTCACTTTTCCGTAAGGATCCACGGAAACCACAGTGGGATCGGAAGAAGTCCAAACCAACTGCAAGGGATCAACGGCGGCAGGATCACAGAGATACTGCAAAACCTGAGAAGAGGCAAAACCGAGATAAACCTCGGTTTCGGCAAGATCCAAAGAAAGAACGGACAGAACTTCTACGTGACATTCGGCCTTCCCTTCCCCCCGAGCGCCCACCACGGTAATTACCGCAGAACCGTTACTCTTGGGCGTCAAAAGTCCGTTTTCGGAAACGGTGACCACGGCAGGATCCGAAGAAGTCCAGATCAGATCCTCGGGGTCCACGTCCGCAGGATCGGTGGTTGCCACCAGCCGATGGGTGGAAAGCAGGGAGGAAAAGGTGACTTCATTCCGATCCAGGACGATGCTCCGAACCGACGCGGGCGCGGCGGAGATCCCAAGAAGAACCGTTGCAACAACGATCAGCAGGGCCACCGATCCACAAAGGATCCAGAACCAAGGCTTACGGCGAAGGGAGGTAAAGAAATCCATAGAAAAATCCTTTCGAAAAACGGAAAAAACGGGAGAGAATCAGACCATACGTTCGCTCATATCCGCTTTTCCCGCAAGGAGATGGAAGTGGATATGCATCACCGTCTGGCCTGCGGCGGCACCGCAGTTGTTGATAATGCGGTAACCGTCCTTCAGACCGAGATCCTTCGCCACCTTGGAAATGGCGGCGAAGATCTTTCCGATGATTTCGGCGTTTTCGGGACGAATATCATCGGCGCAGGTCAACAGATGCTCCTTGGGCATAAAGACGATATGCACGGGAGCCTGGGGGTTGATATCGTAGATGGCGAGAACGTCCTCGTCCTCGTAAGCCTTTTTCGAGGGGATCTCCCCTGCGATAATTTTACAAAATACGCACATGGTAAACTCCTTATTTGACCAGTTCACGAACGGCCGCGGGAACTTCGCTCAGTTTGGAGGCGTCCCGTCCACCTGCGGCGGCACAGTCGGGACGTCCGCCACCGCCGCCGCCACAGAGGGTTGCGGCCTTCTTGACGAGGTTTCCGGCGTGGTTGCCCTTCTTCACGGCGTTGGCACCGCAAGCGGAGGCAAACATAACCTTGCCGTCGGAAACGGCAGAAAGCAGAATCACCGCATCCGCGTTCTTGGCACGCATCTGATCGGCAACGGTGCGCAGGAATGCGGCGTCACCGTCCACGGTACAACAAACGAAAGGCGTTCCGTCGATTTCTTCCGCCTTGGCAAAGAGGGAATCGGCAAAAGCGGCGGCCTGCTTTTCGGTCAGTTCGGTAATCTGCTTCTGGGCAGACTTCAGATCGTTCATGACCGATTCGCAACGGCCCTCCAGATCAGCGGCATTGCCCTTCAACGCGGCGGCGGAACGGGCGATGACCCCTTCCTTTTCCTCCAGAAGGTTCAGAACGTTCAGGCCGGTAACCGCTTCAATACGGCGGACCCCTGCGGAAATGCCCGATTCGGAAAGAATATGGAACAGGGCGATACGGGAAGTATTATCCACGTGGGTACCCGCGCAAAATTCGGTGGAAACCTCACCCATCTTTACGACGCGGACTTCCTTGCCGTATTTTTCGCCGAAAAGGGCGATGGCGCCGGATTTCTGCGCTTCTTCAATGGGCATAACCCGTGCATCCACGGAAAGGGCGCGAAGGATAAATTCGTTGACGATGGCTTCGGTCTTTTTGATTTCGTCAGCGGTCATGGCGGCGAAATGGCTGAAGTCGAAGCGCATCCGATATTCGTCCACGTAAGAGCCTGCCTGAGCCACGTGATCCCCCAGAACCTCCCGCAGAGCGGCCTGAAGAAGGTGTGCGGAGGAGTGGTTGCGGCGAATGGCGTCCCGTCGGACGGGATTGATGGACATACCGACGGAATCACCCACGGACAGGGTGCCGTCGGTGACGGTGCAAAGATGGAGGAAGACCCCTTCGGTCTTCTTGGTGTCGGTAACCTCGGCCACGTTGACACCGTTTACGGACACAACGCCCGTATCGCCCACCTGGCCGCCCCCTTCTCCGTAGAACACGGAACGGTCAAAGACGATGGTGCAATCTCCTTCGGAGACCGATTCCACAGACTCGTCGTCCACGAAAATGGCAAGGACCTTACCCACGCAGGACTCGTCGGTATATCCCAAGAATTCGGTTTTGGGAAGTGAAGTGATGGCGGATTTGGTGGCGTCGGACCAACCGCTGATATTGGCACGGGCGGCACGGGCACGGGTTTTCTGCTCCTGCATGAGGGCGTCGAAGCCGTCTTCGTCCACGGTCAAGCCCTTTTCTTCGGCGATTTCGCGGGTCAGGTCAATGGGGAAGCCGTAGGTATCGTACAGTTTGAATACGTTGGCGCCGGAAAGGGTCTTCTCCCCTGCCTTGGCAGCCTCGGCCACCATTTCGGAAAGAATGGACAGGCCCTGGTCGATGGTAGCATCGAAACGTTCCTCTTCCAGAGAGAGAACCTTCTTGATATAGGCGGCCTTGTCCTTCAGTTCAGGGTATGCGCCCTCGTTGTCCCGAATGACAACGTCGCACAACTCTCCGCCCAGGAACGCACCGTCGATGCCGAGCAAACGGCCGTGACGGGCGGCTCTGCGGATAATACGGCGAAGAACGTATCCGCGGCCTTCGTTGGAGGGAAGAACGCCGTCGCAGATCATGAAAGAAGAGCTGCGCACGTGGTCGGTAATGATACGGATGGAAACGTCGTCGTCCGCGTCGTCACCGTAATTTTTACCGGACAGTTTGCAGACGGTATTCAGCACGTTGCGGATGGTATCCACCTCGAACATATTGTCCACGCCCTGCATAACGCAGGCCAGACGCTCCAGGCCCATACCGGTGTCGATGTTCTTCTGAACGAGCTCGGTATAATTGCCGTTGCCGTCGTTATTGAACTGGGAGAACACGTTGTTCCAGATTTCCATATAACGGTCACATTCGCAACCGGGCTTGCAATCGGGAGAACCGCAGCCGTATTTTTCGCCACGGTCAAAATAAATTTCGGAACAGGGGCCGCAGGGACCGCTTCCGTGCTCCCAGAAGTTGTCGGCCTTCCCCAGACGGACGATGTGTTCTTCGGGAACGCCGATCTGATCCTTCCAGATATGGAACGCCTCTTCGTCTCCTTCGTAAATGGAGGGCCAGAGAAGATTTTCGGGGATTTCCAGAACCTTGGTCAAAAATTCCCAAGAGAAAGCGATGGCTTCTTCTTTGAAATAGTCTCCGAAGGAGAAGTTGCCCAGCATCTCGAAATAAGTCCCGTGGCGGGCGGTTTTACCCACGCGCTCCAGGTCGGGGGTGCGGATGCATTTCTGGCAGGTGGTGACGCGGCGACGGGGAGGTTCCTCTTCCCCGGTAAAATACTTCTTCATGGGAGCCATGCCCGAGTTGATGAGAAGAAGGGATTTGTCGTTAATCGGAACCAGGGGGAAGCTGGGAAGTCTCAGATGCCCCTTGCTTTCAAAATACGAGAGATATTTCTCGCGGATTTCGTTCAGACCCATGCTATGCATTGTATTCGTATTCCTTTCAGAAATGAATTTCGTTTTATTTACATGAAATGGCAAACTTCACAAAATTGCGTATTGATATTTTTGGCGGCCGTTTTTGCTTTTTCCGCGTCTCGGAACAGTCCGAAAACGGTGCTTCCGCTTCCCGACATTTCCGCCGCGTCCGCCCCCAGATCCAGTAATTGCTTTTTCAGAAGAGGGACGGAGGGACACAGAAGGGAGGCCGCGTCGGTAAGATGGTTGGACACGTAAGGCGTTACGTCTTCGCCCTTCCGTAAAGCCTCCAGAAAAGAGAGCGTTGTGAAGGCTTTTTTCTGCGGAAGACCGTCATAGGCCCGATATACGTCGGGGGTAGAAGCCCGTTCCGCGGTTTTTGCAAGGACCACGGTATATCCGTCAAGCTTGGGAAGAGAAGACAACCGTTCTCCGATTCCTTCCGCCAGACAGAGGCCGCCTTTCAGGAAGAAGGGCACGTCCGCGCCGATGGAGGCGGCAACCCGCAGAACCCGTTCGTCTTCCGTCGATAGACCGAAACGGTCGCAAAGCAGACGGAGCACCGCCGCCGCATCGGAAGATCCGCCGCCAAGCCCCGCACAGACGGGGATGCGCTTAATCAGATCAATATGGAAATCTCCCGAAAGGGAAAATTCCCGCAAAAAGCTCTGCGCCGCTTTATAGCACAGATTCCGCTCGTCTACGGGAACGTAGGGAAGATTGCAGGAAAGGGAGATTCCGTTCCCGCCCTCCTCCAGGGTTACCGTATCGGCCAGGGAGATTTCGGCAAAGAGGGAGGACAGAAGGTGATATCCACGCTCGTCCCGACCCGTAATATCCAAAGTCAGATTGATCTTTGCGTAGGCGTTGGCTTTCACTTACTTCTCCCCTTCCAGACGGGAAATAAACCGTTCCAGACGGTCCATGGCGATCTTCAGATGATCCATGGAATAGGCGTAGGAAATACGGGCAAACCCTTCTCCGCTTTCCCCAAAGGCGTTCCCGGGAACCATGGCCACCTTTTCCTCCTCCAAAAACCGTCGGCAGAATTCCTCCGAGGACAGACCGAAGCGACTGAGATTCGGAAACACGTAAAAGGCTCCGAGAGGCTCGAAGCAGGGAATATTCAACCGTTCGAAGGTACGAAGCAAAAACTTGCGGCGCATATTGTATTTTTCCCGCATCATGGCGATATCCTCGGCCCCGTGCTCCAGGGCTTCCACCGCTGCGTATTGACTGGTGGTGGGAGCGCTCATAATGCCGAACTGATGCAACTTCAACGCAGGTCGGATCAATTCCTTCGGGCCGCAGACGTACCCCATACGCCAGCCCGTCATGGCGTAGGCCTTGGAGAAGCCGTTTACCACCACGGTTCGCTCCCGCATTCCCTCAATGGAAGCGAAGGAAACGAGAGGCTCTTTGGCGTAACTGAGTTCGATGTAGATCTCGTCGGAGACCACCAGAATCTGCGTATCCCGCAACACGGCGGCGATAGCCTCGTAATCGGCCTTGGTCATGATGGCGCCCGTGGGATTGTTGGGATAAGAAAGAACCAGCAGTTTGGTTTTTGGCGTAATGGCCGCCTTCAGAGTCTCGGGGGTGAGACGGAAGGCATCCTTCTCGTAGGTGGGAAGAGAAACAGGAACGGCGCCCGTCATGGAAGCCAAAGGCGCATAACACACGAAGGAGGGTTCGGGAATCAGAACCTCGTCTCCGGGACGCAGAACGGTACGCATGGTAACGTCGATTCCCTCACTGCCGCCCACGGTGACAATCACCTCCGCATCGGGGTCATACTGCAGACCGAAGCGGCGGGACATATAAGACGTGATGGCCCGACGCAACGGAACCAGACCCGCGTTGGGGGTATAGGCCGTCTTCCCTTCGTTCAGGTTGCTGATGCCCGCCTCGCGGATATGCCACGGGGTCTTGAAATCGGGCTCCCCGATGCTGAGGGTGACCACGTCCTGCATGGATCCTGCCAGATCGAAGAACTTACGGATCCCCGAGGGCTTCATATCCCGTGCGGTGGGGTTCAGCAATTCGTCATAATTCAAGCTCATATCAGATCTCACTCAAAAGCCGATGGTCGCAGGAGTCGGATTCCATCAGCACGCCCTTATCTTTGTATTTGGTGAGGACGAAATGGGTGGCAGTCCCCGTCACGCCGTCGATAACGGCCAACTTCTCTCCCACGAAACGGGCCACGTCCCGCAGGGTTCTGCCTTCCAGAACCACCATCAGATCGTAGCCGCCGGACATGAGGTAAAGATCCTGCACCTCGTCGTAGGCGCAGATCCGCTTGGCCACTTCCTCAAAGCCCTCTCCGTGACGGATGTGGACCTTGATCTCGATAACGGCACAGGTGTGCTCCCGATCGGTCTTGTCCCAATTGACCAGAGCGTGATAGCCCCGCAGAGTTCCGTCCTCCTCCGCTTCCCGAATAATTTCGGCAACGGCGGACTCGTCCATATCCAGGGCGTCGGCAATATTCTTCGCCGTCAGGCGGGCGTTCTGTTCCAGATAGTGAAGAATCTTTTCGCGTTCGTTCATGATTCGGCTCCTTTTCGGAAATTACAGACACGCTTTTTTCAGCGCGTCGACTTTATCGCACATTTCCCATTTAACCCCCAGGTCTTCCCGACCCATGTGACCGTAGGCGGCCAGAGGACGGTAAATGGGCTTGCGCAGATCGAGGGTTTCGATGATGCCCTTGGGGGTCATATCGAACACTTCGTAAATGGCTTCGGTGAGTTTTTCTTCGGTCACGCAGCCCGTCCCGAAGGTATCAACCATAACGGAAACCGGGTCGGCAACGCCGATGGCGTAGGCCAGCTGAACCTCGCAACGGTCCGCAAGACCGGCACGGACGATATTCTTGGCAATATAGCGGGCCATGTAGCAGGCGGAACGGTCCACCTTGGTGGGATCCTTACCCGAGAAGGCGCCGCCCCCGTGACGGGCAGTCCCGCCGTAGGTATCGACGATGATCTTGCGGCCCGTAAGCCCCGTATCCCCCTGAGGACCGCCGACGACGAAGTTCCCCGTGGGGTTGACCAGAACCTTGGTTTCTTCGTCCAAAAGATAATCGGGAATGATGGGGGTGATCACGTGAGCCACCAGATCTTCCCGAATCTTTTCCAGCTTCACATCGGGAGAATGCTGAGTGGAGATGACGATGGTATCGATGCGGGTGGGACGTCCGTCGTTGTATTCTGCGGTGATCTGGGTTTTCCCGTCAGGCCGCAGATACGGAAGGGTTCCGTCCTTGCGCACGTCGGTCAGACGCTTGGCCAGCTTATGCGCGTAATAAATGGGAAGGGGCATCAGGGTGTCGGTTTCGTTGCAGGCGTAACCGAACATCATACCCTGGTCTCCCGCACCGTCCCGATCCACGCCCATGGCAATGTCGGGAGACTGTCCGTCAATGGCGGAAAGCACGGCACAGGTATCGCAGTCGAAGCCGTATTTGGCACGGTCGTATCCGATTTCGCGGATCACACCCCGGGCAATCTTCTGAAAATCCACGTAGCAGGAGGTGGTAATTTCCCCCATAATGCTTACCAGACCCGTGGTGCAGAAGGTTTCGCAGGCCACGCGGGCGGTGGGATCTTCGGTCAGAATTGCGTCGAGAATGGCATCGGAAATCTGGTCGCAGATTTTATCGGGATGTCCCTCGGTGACCGATTCGGAAGTAAAAAGCTTTTTCATAACGTATCAATCCTTAAAATGTAATTATGCGTTGAAGAAAAGAATCCCGAAGGTATCTTTTCCGCAGTGCGAGGTAACGGTGGCGCCGGCACGGGTTACGAGAATTTCATCGAAGATGCCCTTCTCCTCCAGGTACTTCTTGGCAAGGTTGGGGATGGTGTCGTCCACGCAGGTATGGGTAAAGAACACGCGCTGAGTGCGGGGGGTTGCATTGCTCAGCCGTTCGTCGATATAGGTTTCCAAAACCTTGGTCAGAGGACCGCGAAGTTTGTTATTGACCCCCAGCTTCCCGTCGGTCATCTGCAGGATAGGACGAAGCTTCAGCAGGTTTGCGCCGAACATTTCCACGGCAGAGCAACGGCCGCCCTTACGCATATATTCCAGATCGCCCAGAACAAAGGAAACGTTGAGCTTTTCGGCGAGAGCCCGACAGGTCTCCGCAATCGCGGCAGCGTCGGCGTTTTCTTCCGCGGCCATGGTTGCGGCCTCCAGAACCAGAAGACCCATTCCCGTAGAAAGGGATTTGGTATCCACCACGTAGACGTTTTCCAGTTCTTCGGCGGCAATCCCGGCATTCTGATAGCAGGAAGAAATCCCGGAGCTGATGCTGAAATGAATGACGGCGTCCGCGTCCTTCAATTCTTCGGTGAAAATTTCTTCATATTGCAGAGGTGCGATGGCGTTGGTTTTGGGCAGAACCTTGGTTCGGGAAACGTAGTCGTAAATTCCTTCGGGGTTCAGATCCACACCGTCGAGAAACACGTCCTCACCCAAGGTAACGGGCATGGGGAGAACTTTAATTCCGTACTTTGCAACCAATTCGGGGGAAAGGTCACAAGAGCTTTCTGCGGTGATTCTGATTTTCATGGTGATATCTCCTTTCGGATTTCGGCGCTCGTGCGCGAGCGCGCGACTATATTATAAAGCATTATATATTATTATAGCACAAATTTCGCCCGTTGTAAAGATGTAAATATGAAATAAATTAGAAATTCGCTCCGAAAAAACCGTTTTTTCTCCGAACTTTGCAATTATACAAAATTCCTTCCGTCGCCCAAAAAGTTTTCCACACCCCTTCCCCTTCAAAAAACATTGAAACGCCAAGGTTTTCAAACTTCTCAACAGAGTTTTCCACGGGTTTATACCGTTTTGGTGTGTCAGCAGGGTAATACGGTTTTGCATATATTTCCCAAGGGCGAGGTTCACAAAAAAGATGGACAAACTTAATTTTTCCCCTTGTATCAACGGTTTGCGCGTGTCAATGAATTTTTTCGGAACATTTCCCGAAATTTCCCAAAGTCGGAAAAAGTGGGTAAAATGGGGGTTTTAAACATTTTCAACAGGGTTTTCCACAAGTTTGAATATACAGGCGTGGAAAAGATTTCGGCATTTTGCACAAGAGCCGAAAAATCCCCATTTATCAACCTTTTTCGACAATCGAGAAAAAAAGTGACGAAAGAAAACCCGAGGGATAAAAAAAATTTTCACCAATTCGACCAAGAATTCCTTTCTTGCAAAAACGGTTATTTATACATGATCCAGAGCTGCAACGGTCACGAGACGGACCAATTCGGAAAACCCCTCCCGACAAAATTGCATTCTCCGGGAAAGAGAAGGGGAATTCCATTGCCGACAAAACTCCCGCTCCAGAGCAAGAACCCGTTCGTCAAAGGAAAGAGGCAGAAACAAATCCACCGTGCGCAGAAACAGATCGGTCTCCCCTGCCGAAAAGGGTCCGCACCCGCGAAAGAGGGAAAACATCCCCAAAATTCCGAGGGAAATTCCGTAAAGATTCCGTCGCTCCAGGGGTGTCATAAAATCCCGAAAAAGCCGCGAAACGAGGATTTCGTGACGGCTTCGGCAGATTTCCTCGCAGTCGACGGGAGAATCGGGAAATTCCGGCGAAACCGCCCGCTTCAGCCAAACGAACTCTTCCTCCAGAAGGGCGAAAAAAAAGTTTTTCTTCATAAAAAAGCACCTCCCCAACAATGTATGCGTCGGGGAGGGCAAACAGTATTTTTTTCAAACCAGACCGAAAAGAAGACAGAGCGGACGGGCAAGGAAAAAGCCCAGAATAAAGAGCAATATTCCGCCTACGATCAGCAGAACGGTCCGTTTTTTACCGCCTTGGGGGCGATGAAAGGACCACTCACGCTTCACGTTCTTTTTCCTCCGAGGAGAGGATATCCTCACCGTTTTTTTCGATCAATTCGTCCAGAGGATTTCCGTCGAAGATAATCTTGCGGGGACACTTTTTCGCGCAGGCACCGCAAGAGGAGCAACGCGAATAATCAATGTGCGCAATATTATCCACCATGGTAATGGCACCCGTGGGGCAAACCTTGGCACAGAGGCCGCAACCGATGCAACCGTCCTTACAAAGAGAACGAACCACGGCACCCTTGTCCTTCGAGCCGCAGGAAACCCAATAGCGGGAGTTGAAGGGAACCAATTCGATCAGATTCTGCGGGCAGGCGGACACGCACATGCCGCAGGCGCGGCACTTATCGTAAGCAACGGTGGCAACACCGCCGTAAAGATGAATGGCATCGAAGGGGCAGGCGTGCACACAGGAACCCAGGCCGATACAACCGTAGCGACATTCCTTGGGTCCGTTTCCGAGACGAGCCACCGAATGGCAGTCCGCAAGCCCTTTATAGAGGTATTTGAAGTTTGCGCTCTCCCAGGTTCCGGCACATTTTACCTGCGCACGCATACGGACGGGCTGCTTCGCTTCCACGCCCATAATGGCGCAGATCTGATTGACGCCCTCTTCCCCCGTCACGGGGCAAAGGTCGGTGGGAGCACCGCCTTCCACGATGGCGGTAGCGTAAGCGGCACATCCGCTGTACCCACATCCGCCGCAGTTTGCGCCGGCAAGATGCTCGCAGATCTGTTCAATGCGAGGATCCTTTTTTACGGCAAATTTCTTGGCGGCAACGGCAAGGAGCGCCCCGAACAAAAAGGCCACGGCGGCAAGGACGAGGATGGTTAACGGAATTTCCACGTAAACGGGCATATTGATAGCAAGCATAATCATCCTCCTCCCTTAAAAGTTCAGACGCAGACCGCTGAACGCCAGAGCCAACAGGCCCCCTGCGATCAGGGCAATGGGAATTCCGCGGAAGGGCTTGGGAATATCGGCAAAATCAAAGCGTTCCCGAATCAGCGAAAGCAGGAAGATCGCCAGAAGGAAGCCGAGACCGGCACAACATCCGTAAACCACCGACTCCAGGAAATTATACCCCTGCTGAATGTTCAGCAAGGCCACGCCGAGCACGGCGCAGTTGGTGGTAATCAGGGGAAGATAGATCCCCAAGGCGGAATAGAGAGAAGGAATGGCTTTCTGCAAGAACATCTCGATAAACTGAACCAGGCAGGCAATCAGAAGAATGAAGGCAATGGTCTCCAGATATTCGATGCCCAGCGGAACGAGAACGAAATAATACAAAGGCCAGGTAAGGGCCGAGGCAATGGTCATGGTAAAGGTAACGGCAAGCCCCATTCCCACGGCGGTATCGCTCTTTTGCGAGACTCCGAGGAAGGGACAGATTCCGTAAAACTTTACGAAGACGAAGTTTTCAAGAAGGATCGCGGTAATGGCCAACAAGAAAATATTTCCCATACTCAATCCTCCTTATCCTTTTTGCGGGCACGGAACCACTGCACCAGAGCGATCAGCGCACCGAGGATCAAAAATCCGCCCACGGGAGAAATGACGAGCACCGCGGGAGAATATCCTTCGGGCATAACGGCAAAGCCCAGAAGGGTTCCGTTTCCGAACAGTTCACGAATGGCGGAGATGATCACCAGAGCAACGGTAAAACCAAGCCCCATGGCAAGACCGTCCAGCACGGAGGGCAGGGGCTTATTCTTGGAGGCAAAGCTTTCCGCGCGGGCAAGAATAATACAGTTGACCACGATCAGCGGAATAAACAGACCCAAGGACGCCGCAAGAGACGGAATATAAGCCTGCAAAACCATATCGACCACGGTAACGAAGCCTGCGATGATGACGATATAGGACGCGATTCGGATCTTGGAAGGAATCAGATTACGCAAGACCGAAATGAACAGGTTGGACAGAATCAGAACGAAGGTCACACTGCCGCCCATTCCGAGGGCGTTGATTACCGACGTGGAAATGGCGAGGGTGGAACACATCCCCAACAACTGAACGAAAATGGGGTTCTGATCCAGAAGTCCGTCGCGGAAGATTTTCCCGACGGTCAGTTTTTCGTTTTCTTTCTTCACGGATTACGCCCCCTTTCCTTCCGTCAACAGTTCGCACAGGGCCACCGCGTCGGAAACGCCGTTCCAGATCCCCTTGGAGGAGATGGTGGCTCCGCTGACGAAATACTGTTGCATGGAATCAATATCATGCTTTGCAAAGAGAGGCAGATACGAACCGGTTTCGTCCACGGCCTTAGAGCCGATTCCGGGGGTCTCGGTCTGGGAAAGGATCTTGACACCGGTAACGTTTCCGTCGGCGGTAACCCCGACGATCATGCCGATTTCGTTATATCCCTTAACGGAAACGTCAAAGCAATAACCGACGAAGACGCCTTCCTTTTCCGCGCGATATACGGCGGTGACGGTAGTGTCCTCGGGGAAGGGAACGTTCGTTTCCTCCGTAAAGGTACACCCCTGCATCAATTCGGATCGGGCGGCCTCCCCTTCGGCGCGGATACGGTCGGCAATGGTATCACGGGTCAGATAATTGACCACGGAGAGCATGGCCACCACGGCGGCAACGAAAAGGGCGAGACGGAGACCGAGGGCAACGATTTGTTTTTTGTTCATGCGTTATCCCCTCCGATCCCGTAACGGCGCGGCTTGAGATACCGATCGATAACGATGGCAACCACGTTCATAATCAAAATAGAGTAGCTGACTGCTTCCGGCATATCGCCGAAGGTACGCAGAAGCACCGTCAGCCCACCGCAGCCCACGGCGTAAATCATCTTCCCGTAGCGGGACAGGGGCGAAGTGGTATAGTCCGTTGCCATAAACACGGCACCGAAAAGCAGTCCGCCGCTGAGAAGTTCATAGGACATATACGTAAGATTTTCCATATTCCCCGCGGGAAACAGGAAGGTCAGAAGGGCTACGGTGCCCACGTAAAAGACGGGGATGTGCCAGGTGATAACGCGACGGCAAAGGAGATAAACGAGCCCAAGCAGTATCAGAAGGGCGGAGGTTTCCCCGATGCATCCGGGAATATTCCCGATAAACATTTCGGAAAGGGAGAATTCGGGCTGAGCACCCTGCTTCAGACTTTCCAGGGCCGTGGCGCCGGAAATGGCGGAGATCTCGTCGGAGGTCTCGTTGACGAACATGGGCTCTCCGAACACGAAGGAAAGCTCGTAATACCGCGCCAGAAGAGGTTTGGTAAAACTGGTCATGATGACGGGCCAGGAGAAGAGAAATGCGCGGGCCGCAAGGGCGGGGTTCAGGAAATTTTTCCCCAAACCGCCAAAGAGGCATTTCACCACGACGATGGCGAAAAACGCACCGACGATCACCATCCAGTAAGGGGTAACGACGGGAAGATTGAAGGCGAGGATCACGCCCGTTACCACGGCGGAAAGATCCCCGACGGTATTCTTCCGTTTGGTCATCCAGTTAAAAAGGGATTCAAAAGAAACGCAGGAGATAACGGAAACCAACGTCAGCGTCAGGGCACGGAACCCGAAAAAGACGGTGGCGCCGCCCAAAATGGGAATCAGAGCAATCAGCACGTCCCGCATGAGAGACATGGTAGAATCTTTGCAACGGTAATGGGGCGAAGAGTTGACCAAAAATTGTTCGCTCATTTTTTCGCTCCTTCCCGCGGAATCTGGCTCTTGGCCATCCGCATTGCCTGCACGAGATACAGTTTTGCGGGACAGACGTAAGCGCAGCATCCGCATTCGATACAATCCTGAACGTGAAGCTTTGCACATTCGTCAAAGCGGTTCAGAACGGCGTTTTCGTAAATTTTCGTAGGCTGAAGCCGCATGGGGCAGGCGGCAACGCACCGTCCGCAACGGATGCAGACCTCCGTATCGGAAAAGCTCTCCTCTTCCCCGTTTTCGGCATAAGCCAGAAGGGAGGAGGTGTTTTTCACCACGGGGAGATCCACGGAATGTTGCGCAATGCCCATCATGGGACCGCCCGTGACGATTTTATAGGGTTCGGAGGTAAAACCGCCGCAGAACTTGAACAAATCCCGGTAAGAGGTCCCGATACGAACCAGAAGATTTGCGGGATTTGCCACGGCAGAGCCGCTGACGGTCACCACGCGCTTGGTCAGGGGAAGACCGCGGAAGACAGCCCGGTAAAGAGAAGCGCAGGTATCCACGTTGAAGACGGCGCAACCGATATCCATGGGGAGTTTTCCGGGAGGAACTTCCCGTCCCGTGACGGCGCGGATCAGTTGTTTTTCGCCCCCTTGGGGATACTTGGTGGGAACCTCCATCACGGCGATTCCCGTTCCGTCCGCGGTGGATCGCATGGTGGCAATGGCGTCGGGCTTGTTGCTCTCCACGCAGATAACCACGTCCTCCACCCCGAGGCATTGACGGATCAGCTCCGCCCCCGTCACGATAAAGCGGGGATATTCCACCATGGCACGGTGGTCGGCGGTGATAAAAGGCTCACATTCACAACCGTTGATGATCACGGTGGAAACCTTGCGGTCAATGGCGGTCTGCAGCTTTGCGTAGGTGGGAAACGCGGCACCGCCCATGCCGACGATACCCGCCTCCCGGGCGTAGGTAATAATCTGCTCGGGGGTAAGATCGGAAATCTCCCCTTCGTAGGGCGTGTATTCCACTTTCTCGTCGCTTCCGTCGTTGTCGATCACGACGGAAAGAACCTTGATTCCCGAAACGGTCCAATGGGGCTCCACCGCTTTGACGATTCCCGCGATTGACGCGTGAATGGGAGCTCCGAGCCCCTCACAGTCCCCGATCTTCTGCCCTTCCAGAACCCGATCTCCCGCCTTGACCAAAGACTGACAGGGAGTACCGATATGCTGGGAGAGGGGGATTATCACCCGTTCGGGCTGGGGCATATTGCTGACGATAACGCTTGCGGCGGTTTTCTCTTTTTGGTAATCCGGATGGATTCCGCCGCGAAAGGAAAAGGCCATAACAACACCTCTTTTTTTGCATCTGCGAACCGAAAAAGGTTGCGTTCAACCGTCTTCGGTCCGATTCTCTCTATATTATAGTACATATTATACAACAAATTTAACCGATTGTCAAGAGGACAAAGGAAAAACGCACAAAGATTTTCATCGGGGCGCCACCCGTCTTCCCTGCTCGGAAAACAAAATCGACCGATCCTCCGAAAGATTTTCCCGCAACTGCTCCGCAACGGGAGTTTCCGCCGTAAGGGTAAAAACCACCTGATCGGCAAAGACCCGATCGGTCACCGTGACGCCCAGCTTGTCCACGGCATAATTGACCGTCCCCGTTTTGGCGTAAGGGAAGGTAAGGGTAAAATCCAGAAACTCCGCAGTCTCAGTCTTTTCGGCACATTCCAGAGCCCCCGCCGCCGCCTTTGCGTAAGCACGGACCAAGCCGCCCGCCCCCAACAGAATTCCGCCGAAATAGCGGGTGACCACCACGGTCACGTCCTCAAAACCGTTCTTCTGCACGGCGTTGAGCACGGGAGCACCCCCCGTTCCCGAAGGTTCCCCGTCGTCGCTCATGCGGGTAACGCCCCCGTGAATGACGTAAGCGTAAACGTGGTGTCGCGCTTCCGGGTCCCCTGCGCGCACCGAAGCCACGGCCGCTTTGGCTTCCTCCTCGGTGGGCGTATAAAAAACCCGTCCGATGAAACGGGACTTTTTTTCGGTGAATTCATATTCGGCAAAATCGCGGACGGTACGGTACCCCATAACGATCTCCTTTGCAGGTCTTTCCTCCATTGTACCATATTTTTCTGAAAATTTCCAGAGGATATATGCGAAATAATTTTAACTTTCCGCAAATTTTTCTTGCATTCCGGCAAAGAATGTGTTATAATGTTAGACAGAATTCAAAAAATCGGGAAAAAAGGAATCCCGATCCGCCCTTCCCGAATTTTGAGGTTAAGCATGAATTTTACCGATTTTTACGGAAACGAGCCCATAAAAACCATCCTGAACGCCCATCTGTTCCACGCCTATCTGATCGAGGGGCCCGAGGGATCGGGGAAGCATACCCTGGCGGACAAGATCACCAACGCGCTGGTCTGCGACGGCGTAAACCCGCCCTGCGGAATCTGCCGTCAATGCTACAAGTTCCGACAGGACTGCCATCCCGACATCATCCGAATTCCCGCGGAGATCCCCGTGGACGAGCTACGGCAGGTCCTGGCAGGGATCGTTCTGACCCCCAACGACGCAAAGCATAAGATCTACCGCATCGACAATGCGGAAAAGCTCCATCCCACGGCGCAGAACCTGTTGCTGAAAACTCTGGAGGAACCGCCTCACTACGCGGTTTTTATCCTGTTGTGCAACACACGGGAGGGGGTTTTACAGACGGTACGTTCCCGTTGCCAGGTGCTTTCTCTGGCCCCCTTGCCCGAGGAAACCATCCGGGAGCATTTTATCAAAACCTTCGGAGAATACGACGAAAAAGCAAAAGAAGCAACCCTGCTCTCCGCCGGATTTTTGGGAAAAGCACTGAAGCGCTACGGAGAAGAGGGAGACGGTTTTTCGGAGGCCTGCGTGCGATTGGAAAAGGCCGCCCGCGAGGGAAACGCCGCAGAAGCGCTGAAGCTGTTCCACTACGATAATCGGGAATCCCTCCTTGCTTTTTACAACGCATTTTCTCTTTATATCAAACGAAAATTACGGCAATGCGCCGAATCCGACCGCGCTTTTTACAGTACGCTCGTTCAGAAATGGGATGAAGCGGCGCAACCCATGCAAGCCAACGTAAACGTGAAATTCTGGAACACAAATCTCCCCCGCATCTGTCTGAACGCGGGGCGGGATGCAACCCGAAGAAAGGACCGTATATGATCGAAATTATCGGAATCCGATTCCGTTCTGCCGGAAAGATTTATTATTTTGCCCCCAACGGGATCACGGCACGCCCCGGACAAAAGGTGATCGTACAGACCGTGCGCGGCATTGAAATCGGCACGGTGGTACTGGGCAACAAGGAAATCGACGAATCGGAAAATATCAAAGACCTCTCCCCCGTTCTGCGTATTGCAACGGAGGACGATAAAAAAAAGGACGCGGAAAACCGCAAAAAGGAAGAGCGTGCCTTTGACATCTGCACGGAGAAAATCAAAAAGCACAAACTGGACATGAAGTTGATCAACGTGGAATACACCTTCGACGGATCGAAGATCGTGTTCTGCTTCGTAGCGGACGGACGAGTGGATTTCCGCGAGCTGGTCAAGGATCTTGCGGGAGTCTTCAAAACCCGCATCGAATTGCGACAGATCGGCGTTCGGGACCAGACGAAATCCATAGGAGGATTGGGTCTTTGCGGACGGCAGGTATGCTGTGCGTCCTTCCTGACAGACTTTGATCAGATCACCGTAAAAATGGCGAAAGATCAAGGACTTTCCTCTTCTCCCCAGAAGATTTCGGGGCCCTGCGGAAAGCTGATCTGTTGCCTTGCTTACGAGCAAAAGGCTTACGAAGCCGACTATAAGGAATTGCCGAAGATGGGCTCTTACGTCAAGACGCCCGACGGATGCGGCACGGTGTGCGAACTGAACGCCTTGAAGGAAGGGGTTCGCGTCCGTCTGGAGGACAAACCCGACGAAGCGCCCCGCTTTTACGCAAAAGCCGATCTGCGGGATCCCAACGAACCCGATCCCGAACCGATCGTTCCCGCATTCCTTCCGTCCGTACCGGAGCAAGCAACCCCGAAATCCCCGGAGCAGCGGGAGCAGAAGCCGAGAGATCCAAACGCGCCGCCCCGTCCCCGTCACAAAAAGCGGCACAAGAGCAAAAAACCCGCAAATAAGCCCAAGGAAGAGCCGAAGCAATAACAATTATCCCGTCTCGGAAGCGAGACGGGATTTTTCTTGCAAGAACCTTTTTTCCCCTCCTGCGGTATTATGGGAATGAACGGAGAAATTTCCGAAATTTGGATTGATTAAATTTTTCCAAATCGGCGGAAACTATAACTGTTCGGAAAGAGAAAAACCATACATCCAAAATTACAGGAGGAAAAAGGAATGCCGCTGATTCGTCGCGGAGATATTTATTATGCGGATCTGAGCCCCGTGGTAGGGTCGGAGCAAGGCGGGATTCGTCCCGTGCTGATCGTACAGAACGACGTGGGAAACAAGCACAGCCCTACGGTGATTGCCGCCGCCATCACCAGCCGCATCAACAAAAACCGTCTGCCCACCCATATTGAGGTGGACGCGCAGAGCTACGGACTTGCCCGGGATTCCATCGTATTGCTGGAGCAGATCCGCACCCTGGACAAACGCAGGCTCAAGGAGCGGATGGGACACCTGGATCGGGAAGCCATGGAACGGGTGGACCGTGCCATTTCCATCAGCTTCGGGCTGGATCTCACCCCTGCGTCCCACGGAGAACGAAACGCTTAAGAGAAAAACTCCCTTCCGAAGAAGGGAGTTTCGTTTTTGTTTGAAAGTGCCGATCAGCAGCAGGGATCGTTGTTGCAACCGCAACCGTTGTTGCCGTTGTAAACGGAGAAGATGATCACCGCGGCGATCAGAACAGTCCAGAAGTAGTAGTTACCGTTATTCATCATAAGAGTGCCTCCTTGATTTACGGGGGATTCGGGCTCCCTCCGTTCATTGACATCTTATGCAACGGCGAAAAATAGTGTGACGGTCAATCGGCGGAACGGATCACCGCAAGGCGACCCTCGGAAAACCGCAAGGTGGCAACGGGTTCCCGAATCTCGTTACTGACCCCCAAGGGAAAATCGTACGTCAAGGTGCCTTCCGTCAAGGGGTAACGGAAGCCCGAGAGGGTAACCCCCGTCACGTGAGACGAAAGGGCAAGCAAAGAGCAATAGGGACGAAAATCCTTCGCATATTCCCGTTTTGCGGGGCCTTGCAGTACCTCAACGAACTGACGGCCGTCGTCCATGGCGGCACGGGCACCGTGAGACACGAGCCAATTCAGGGTCTGAACCGCACCGAGGGTATGGTCCAACCGACCGCCGATCCCCCCCGCAATCAAAAACTCCCGCACGCCCCGCTGAAGACCGAGACGGACGGCAAACAGGGTGTCGGTATCGTCCTTTTCCGCAGGAAGACGGATCACCTCCGCATCGACGGGAAGATCCCCGCAAAAGGAATCGAAATCCCCCAGCACCACGGAAGGAGTAACGCCGCAACGACGGGCGTATTCCAATCCCGAATCGGCGCAGACGATCACGTCGTCCTCACGCAAGTCCATCGGGGGCACGGAAGAATCCGACCAACAAAACACGACCCATCTCATTTCTGCAACTCCCACGGCCGCAAAGGACCGATTTCTTCATACATCCGAAGATAACTTTCATAACGGGAAGGAGGAATTTTCCCCGCTTCAACGGCGGCACGCACGGCGCAGTCCTTTTCCTTTCCGTGGGCACAGTCCCGAAAGAAGCAATCCCCCAAAAAGGGGCGGAATTCGGGGAAATACTCCCCTAAACGGGAACGGTCAACCAAACCGCAGGGAGCAAACTCCAATTCCGAAAATCCCGGCGTATCCGCCAAAAATCCCCCCGCAAAGGAAAAAAGCTCCACCGCACGGGTGGTATGGCGGCCCCGTTGCAGTTTTCGGCTGATATCCCCCGTTTCACGGGAAATTTCGGGGAACAGACCGTTGATCAACGTGGATTTTCCCACACCGGAAAGTCCCGCAAAGGCGCAGACCTTCCCGTCCATCAAGGGGCGAAGACGTTCCACGTTCTCCCCCGTTTTTGCACAGAGTGAAAGGGTGGGGTACCCCAAAGAGGAATAGATCTCCCGAACCCCCAAGGGGTCCTCCAGATCGGTCTTGTTGAACACGAGAACGGGTTCCACGCCGCAATGCTCGGCAATGACCGTCAGCTTGTCCAGCGTATAAAGATTGGGCAGAGGGTCGGAAAGGGCAACGACGATGAACAGCACGTCCAGATTGGCCATGGGAGGACGGGGAAGGACATTACGACGGGGCAGGATTTTTTCAATCACCTCGCCGTCAAACTCCACCCGATCTCCTACGTATAATATATTCCGATCCCTTTTCAAACCGCCTCGGCCGCGACAGGAATAGACTTCGCCGTCACAAAGCACGGAATACAGGCCGCCCAACCCGCGAATGACGATTCCTTCCATTCTTTACTCCGCGGCGGGCTCTGCGCCCAAGCTGACGGTCAGAACCACCGTGTCGGAAATGGGAACCAGAGTTCCCGCCTCCACGGACTGTTCCAAAACCGTTCCTGCGGCAGCCTCGTGATAAATTTCGTTTTTAATAAAATTCTGCAGATTCTGATTCCGCAACGCTTGCTCCGCATTTTCAAAGGGCAAGCCCACGCACTGAGGCATCATAGCCTCGGGAACGGCGGCGTAAACGTTGACGTAAACGGTGACGGTGGTACCTTCGGGGATCTTGGTGCCCACCTCGGGCTCACAGCGGGTAACGGTCCCTTCGGGGAGGGTGGAATTTCCCACCTCCGTCTTTTTCACGAAGGTAAGCCCTGCGTCTTTCACCATTTTTTCCGCTTCGGCGGCGGTTTTCCCCGCAACGGAAGGAACGTCCACCTCACGGCTTCCTTTACTGACCACCAGTTTGACCGAGTCGCCCGTCATCAGAACCTCACCGGAAAGGGGCGTTTGTTCGATAATCAGCCCTGCCTCCACGGCGTTGTCGTATTCTTCGACAACTTCAAAGGTAAAATACTTGGTCAAATCCTCATTATTCATGACCTCCTCGTAGGACATGCCGATGTAGGAGGGGACGTTGACGCTTTCTTTATAGAGATTGGACACGGTGGAAACCATCAACCCGATGCCGATTACAACGATCAGAACCGAAGCCAGCACCCCGCACAGAACTGCGACGAGGCTGTTGCGGGAATGGCGGTACGCGTCGTCATCCTCGGGGAACAAAGAGCGGACAAAGCCGGCAAAGCCCTTCTTGGGAGGCGCTTTACGACGGGTAAGCTTGAATTCCTTGGGATAGGGGAAGGCAGCGTTGGGATCCTGCTCCAATTTTTCCAGATCCGCAAGCATTTCCGCAGCGTTCTGATAGCGGTCGGAGGGACGCTTTGCCATGGCACGGAAAATCACCTGCTGGAAACCGATAGGCATTTCGGGAACCAATTTACAGGGCGGATAGGGCGGTTTTTCCACCTGCATACGGGCCACGTCAAGGGGGGAAAGGGCGTCGAAGGGCAGGCGACCCGTCAGCATACAGTACATCATAACGCCCACGGAATAAAGGTCGGATTTTTCGTCCGTAACGTCACCTTGGGCTTGTTCGGGAGAGATGTAATGAACGGAACCCACCGTTTCGTCGGAGGGCGTATTGTCCTCAAAATTGGGGACCGAAGCAATTCCGAAGTCCGTAACCTTCACCGAAGCATCCTGCAAAAGGAGGATGTTGTGCGGCTTGATATCGTGATGCACCACCCCACGGGAATGAGCGTGCTGCAGGGCGCTGAGGATCTGCTTCAGATAATGGATGGCTTCCGCTGCGGACAGTTGGACCTTCTGATCCATACGGTCCTTCAGGGTCACGCCGTCCACGTATTCCATGACGATGTACTGAACCTTGCCCTCGAAATTCACGTCGTACACGTTGACGATATTGGGATGGGACATGAGGGCAATGGCGCGGGATTCGTTATAAAAGCGGCGACGGGATTCCTGATCTCCCAGACGGTCTGCACGAAGAACCTTCAGAGAAACCTCCCGATCCTCCTGCAAATCGTAGGCGCGGAACACCACGGACATTCCGCCGATTCCCAAGGTGTTGATAATGCGATATCTTCCGTTGATGACGCTTCCGGTCAACTGTTTCATATCATTTCCCCTCTCTTTCCTCTTCCACCATAAGGCCCACGGTAACGTTGTCGGGACCGCCCGCATCCAGAGCGCGGGCTACCAAAAGATCCGCCAGAGATTCGGGAGCGTTTTCCTGCAAAATCTTTTCCAGTTCACCGTCCCGCACCGTTACGGTAAGACCGTCGGTACAAAGGAGGAACCGATCCCCCGGCTTTACGTCGGAAATGCAAATCTCGGGGAGCATATCCTCCGAATAACCCAAAACGCGGGTGATCACGTTACGGTGGGGATGCGTCTCCCCTTCCTCCGCGGTAATCTGTCCGCTGTCGATCAAGGACTGAACCAGCGAATGATCCTTGGTCAGCCGTTGCAGTTTTCCCGAACGGAAGAGATAGGCTCGGCTATCCCCCACGTGGGCAACGCAAAGCTTCTTTCCGCAACGGACGGCGAGAACCACCGTAGAACCCATTCCCGCAAAATCGGAATTTTCCCGCGCCGTATCGGCAATCAGATTGCTGACGCGCACGATACTGCCGGAAAGAATGCTTTTCAAATCCTTGGGACGGAGATTTGCGTGCAGTTGTCCTCCGAGAATTTCCCGAAATCCCCGCACGGCGATTTCCGCCGCCAGATTTCCCCCGCGGTGACCGCCCATGCCGTCACAGAGCACCGTGAATTCCGTGCCGTCGGAAAGACGGGCACAGCAGAAGGCGTCTTGATTGGTGGCGCGGCGAAGACCCACGTCGGTTTTGATATAGAATTTCACGAAACATCCCTTCCTTTCGGGAGCATAAAAATCAGTTTTTCGGTTTGCGCTCAAAGCGGGCGCGGAGTTGGCCGCAGGAAGCGTCGATATCCTTCCCTAACTTGCGGCGACAGGTTACGTTGATGCCGCGGGCGGTAAGAAGATCGGAAAAGCGGCGCAACCGTTCGGGAGAAGAGGGAGAAAACTCCCGTTCCTCCACGTGATTCATGGGAATCAGATTCACGTGAGCCAATTTTCCCTGCAGGCGTTTTGCAAGCAATTCCGCATGGCGGGGCGTATCGTTGACCGAGTGAATCATAATGTATTCGTAAGAAATGCGGCGTCCCGTGGCTTTGGTATAGCGGTCGCAGGCGGCGAGGAGCTCCTCCACGGAATACGTGCCGTTGACGGGCATCAGACGGCTACGGGTCTCGTTATCGGGGGCGTGGAGCGAAACCGACAGAGTAATCTGCAGATTCAGCGCCGCCAAGGCGTCGATTTTGGGCACGAGGCCGCAGGTAGAGACCGAAATATGCCGCTGGCTCATGCCGAATCCCTTGGGTGAAGAAAGGTTTCGGACGAAGGTGACCAGCGCGTCGAAATTGTCCAGAGGCTCCCCCACTCCCATCACCACCACGTGGGAAACGGGATCGGTGCGATTGATGTAGGCGATCTGAGCAAACATCTCCCCTGCCGTCAGATCGCGGACCTTTCCCTTCAACGTGGAGGCACAGAAGCGGCAGCCCATATTGCATCCGACCTGGGAAGAAATACAGACCGAATTCCCGTGCTCGTAGCGCATGAGAACCGTTTCGATGTGATTTCCGTCCGCCAGGCGGAACAGGTATTTTTTGGTGCCGTCCGAAGAGACCTGACAGGTCTCCTCCGCCACGCAGGCCAGAGAAAAGCGTTGAGAAAGCTGATTGCGAAGATCCTTGGAAAGATCGGACATTTCCTCAAAAGAGAACGCGCCCCGAGCGATCCAGCGATAGATCTGTCCCGCCCGAAAAGAAGGCAGATTCAATTCCTTCAAGGCCTCGGCAAGCTCCTCAAAGGTGAGAGACGAAAGATCGGTTTGCACCATCAATCCCTCCGATTGCCGAAGACCAGCAGAACCAGACGGAGCATCTGCCACAAGGAGGTGAGCAGGGCCACCACGTAGGTCATGGCCGCAGCCTTCAGGACCTTGCGGGCACCTTCCATTTCGTCCCGGTCCAGATATCCCGCGTTCAACACCGCAAGGGCACGGCGGGAAGCGTCAAACTCCACGGGGAGCGTGACCAACTGGAAGAGCACCACGAAGCCGAAGAGGACGAGACCTGCAACGGCGATGGCGGGGCTGATGAGAAGGCCGATCAAAATAATGATCCAGGATGCGTAAGACGCGATATTGGCAATAGGAAGGATGGCGGAGCGGAAACGGATGGGGGCGTATCCCACGTTGTGCTGAACCGCGTGACCCGCCTCGTGGGCGGCAATACCGAGCGCCGCAACGGAGGTGGAGTTATACACTCCTTCGGAGAGACCGATATATTTCTCCTTGGGGTGGTAATGGTCGGTCAGGTTTCCCGAAATCGGCTTGACGCGAACGTCGTAGATGCCGTTCTGCTGCAGAATCAGTTCTGCAATCTGCCCCCCGGTAATACCCCGACGGGACATAACCTTCGCGTACTTCTTATAGTTGGAATTCACGGCGGAAGACGCGATGGCGGACAGGATAATCACGGGAAGCATAAAGAGCAGGTACCCGAAATATCCGCCGTCAACGGCAAGCTGAAAATATTCGCCGATCAAGTTGGACAAGTATTGCATAATAATATCTCCTCTCATTCGAAGTTTTCCGCACGGTTGCCCGCACAGAAGCTTTCACCGGACATGGGCTTCTTCCCTTCCGGCTGGACGGTTTTCAGGCGAAGACCGCCGTCCTTCACCCGAATGATCAAATGCTTTTTATCCACGATGGTGCCGCAGGGAACGTCCCAATCCCCGTCCACGGGCTCGGAATCGAGAATTTTCACGTTCCGTCCGCCGCACAGGGCAAAGGCACAGGGCTCGGGATACAGACCGCGGATGCGGTTGAACAGTTCCGTTTTGCCCCAATTCCAGTCGAGACGGCGGGTCTCCTTGGTGATCATGGAGGCGTAACAGGTTTCCCCCTCCTGCACGGTACGGGTTGCCTCTCCGCGGGAAATCAGACCGACGGTCTGCACCAAAAGGTCGCCGCCCATTTTGGCAAGACGGTCGTGGAGGGTTCCGAAATTATCCTCGGGAGAAATGGGGGTGGAGGCTTTCAGGATCATGTCTCCCGTATCCAGCCCTTCGTCCATATACATGGTGGTAACGCCCGTTTCGGTGCATCCGTCCATCAAAACGTGGTTGACGGGAGCGGCACCCCGATACATGGGAAGCAGGGATCCGTGCACGTTAACGCAGCCGTATCGGGGAAAATTCAGAACGTAGGCGGGCAAAATTTTCCCGTAAGCCACAACGATAATCAGATCGGGGGAAATTTCTTCCAGAAGGGGCATCAGAGCACCCTCCTTCAGTGTTTCCGGAGTTTCCACCCGATATCCCTTTTCCAGGGCATATTCCTTCACGGGGGTGCAGGTCATTTTATATCCCCGCCCTTTGGGTCGGTCGGGCTGGGTGACCACGCAGGAGACGGGAATTCCCGCACGGTCCAGAGCGGAGAGACTCTCCACGGCGAAGGGCGAGGTTCCCATAAACATAATTTTCATAAACAATCCTCAATCGTCGAAAAGAACGTATTCGGTAACGTGTTCCCGATACAGGTGACCGTCCAGATGGTCAATCTCGTGACAGAAGCAGACGGCAACGATACCCGTGCGGGTATAACGGACGGGCTTTCCGTTTTCATCCACGGCCTCCACGGTGACCTTGGCGGGGCGGCGGGTTTTCCCCCACACGCCGGGGACGGAAAGACACCCTTCCGTGGGGCACTGCTCCCCTTCCGTTTCCACGATGACGGGGTTGATCAGAACCAACACCGAATCGTCATCGTCCACCACGAGGGCAAGGCGCTTGAGCACGCCCACCTGAGGGGCAGCAAGACCTGCGCCGTTGGCTTTCGCCAGAGTTTCCTTCATATCCTGCACGAGGGTGTGCAGACGGTCATCGAAGACCGTAACGGGGCGGCAGACCTTTGCAAGGACCTCGTCCCCTTCTTTCACAATGTTTCGAATAGCCATAAAAACCGTTCCTTTCGGCAAAAATCAAAGTATGGTGACAGGATTCATATCCGCGGTAACGACCACGTTGCGATAAGCCCGCTCCTTGCGGAAGCAATCCAACAAATCTGCAATCATATCCCGTTGAGGGGCGTTGTCCTTGCATTTCATCAAGAGACGCACGCGGGTCTTGCCGCCCACGAGAGGGACGGCAGTCAGTTTGGGATAAATCAAACGGACGGGGAAGGACGCGGGATCGGCGGAAACCCGGTTCTGAATCATTTCGGAAAAGGCCTCGGCGGCGGAGAAGGCTTCTCCTTCCGTATCGGCCAGAAAGCAGAACTGACAGAGATCGCAATAGGGAGGATAAAGCAGGTTTTTCCGCAGAGAGGTTTCCTCCCGATAAAAGCCCTCGTAATCCTGTGAGAAGGCGTAAGAAAGCACGTGATGGGTGGGAGAATAGGTCTGCACCACGGCGCGGCCTTCCTTCTCGGCGCGGCCCGCCCGCCCCACCACCTGGGTCAAAAGAGAAAAGGTTTTTTCATAAGCGCGGAAATCGGAAGTATAAAGGGACATATCCGCGTTGAGAACCCCAACCAGCGTCACGTCGGGAAAATCAAGCCCCTTGGTAATCATCTGGGTACCCAGAAGAACGTCGTATTTCCGATCCCGAAAATCGTTGAGAATCCCTTCTCTCGTGTATTTTCCGCCCACAGTATCTGCGTCCATACGGCAGATTCGGATCCCCGGGAAAAGGCGTTCCAGTTCTTCCTCGGCCTTCTGGGTTCCGATTCCGCTGTACAAAAGCCCTTTTTCCCCGCAAGAGGTGCAGGTGGAAAGATAAGGGACCGAATGGCCGCAATAGTTACAGACCACCCGGTTGTTGTAGGAATGATAGGTCATGGCAATGCCGCAATGGGGGCATTTGACCACGGTGCCGCACTTGGTACAGGTAATATGGGACTGATAGCCGCGGCGATTCATAAACAGAATGGCCTGTTCGCCCCGCTGCAGGTTTTTCTCCAGTTCCGCACCGAGGGTGCGACCGATACAGGAGCGGTTTCCCGACATCATTTCCCGCCGCAGATCCGCCACGATAACCTTGGGCAGAGGGCGGCCGTTGAAGCGTTGGGTGAGGGAATCGAAGCCGATCACGCCGTTTTGCGCACGGAAAAAGCTTTCAAAGGAGGGGGTTGCAGAGGCAAGAACCAAGAAGCCCTTGCCCCGTGCCGCACGAAAGGCGGCAATCTCCCGTGCATGGTAGCGGGGGGCCGATTCGGACTTATAGGTATGTTCCTGCTCCTCGTCGATGATGAACAGGGCCCCTTCCCGTACGGGAGCAAAGACGGCGGAGCGGGTACCGATGACCACGCGGGCCTCCCCCGATTGAATCCGACGCCATTCGTCGTAGCGCTCCCCCATAGAAAGCCCGCTGTGCAAAACCGCGAGAGACTTCGCGTAATGAGCGTAGAGACGGTTGACGATCTGAAGGGTCAGAGAAATTTCGGGAATCATCAAAACCGCCTGCTTTCCCTGACGGAGGGCCTCGTCGATCAGGCGAATGAAAACGTGGGTCTTTCCGCTGCCCGTAACGCCGTACAGAAGATGGGTCTTTCCCGAAGAAAGAAGGGAAATCATACGGTCGGCGGCACGGGATTGCTCCTCGTTGAGAACCAACTCGGGAGGCGTTTCGGGGACGGGACGGTCTTTGAGAGGATTGCGGAGGACCTCGGTCTTTTCAAAGCAGACCAGGCCTTTTTTGGCGAGGGTTTTGACCACCGATTCGGAAACGCCCGCCATATAGGTGAGTTCCTTCAGGGTCATCTGTCCCGCTTCCAGCAAAAAGCCCAGAACGTCGCAGTGCTTGCGGTTGGAATAATGGGCCTCCATATACGCGGCAGCGGCACCTTCGTCGGGAACACTGACCGATTGAACGGACTTGACGTTTACGCCGAAGATCCCCGTGGGCAAAAGACAGCGGGCCGCCTCGAAATAGGTGCAGAAATACCGTTGATGCATATACCGCGCCACGGCGATCCCTTCGGGAGAAAGGCAGGCCTGCCCCACGGAAAGCACCGTTTTCAGCTTCTCGGGAGGGTTCCCCTCTCCCGGACCGAGAACCACGCCGCGGATTCCCTTATTGGAGCGGCCGAAGGGCACGGTAACCACGCTTCCCAAAGGCGCGTCAAGGCCATCGGGAAGAAGGTATTCGTACAGTTTATCCGCAGAACGGGGAACCCCTTCCACGGCAACGCCCACCGACCGGATCATAACCGAAAACTCCTGAAATTAAAGTTTATTCCGCGGTTTCTTCCGCAGAGGGGTCAGACTCACAATAAACGGCCTTTCCGTCGGCAAAGGCGTTGACGGCCATTTTAATGGGCTTTTCGGAAAGACGTTCCTTGCTGTTGTTGGCCCGTTCCGCGATGGTGCGGGCTTCCTTGGCAACGGCAATGACGAGAGAATAACGGCACTGGCCGTCCTGTTCGATGAGGGAACTTACTGCAGGGTAAATCATGATAAAAAACTTCCTTTCGGCAGATGTAATGTATGATTGAAAATTTAGGAATCCGAGGTTTCGGCGCGGAAAATACGATCCAGCTCCGCAAAGGCGTCCTCCAGAACGTCGTTAACCACCACGTGGCGGTATTCGCCGCTGCGTTTCATTTCTTCTTCCGCCTGCTTCAGACGGCGAAGGCATTTTTCTTCATCCTCGCTCTGTCTGCCCCGCAGACGCTGACCGAGAATTTCAAGAGAAGGAGGTGCGATAAAGACGGTGACCGCTTCGGGATACTGCGCAAAGGCGTCCCGCATCCCTTCGGTTTCGATCTCCAGAATGACGCTCCGTCCCGCCTGCAAGGCGTCCTCAACGGGCTTACGGGGCGTACCGTAGATATTGCCGCAGTAACGTTTGTATTCGATAAACGCATCTTGGGCGATCATTTCCTCAAACTTTTCGTGCGTGAGGAAATAGTAATGCACGCCGTCCTGCTCCAAGCCTTCCCGGGGAGCGCGGGTGGTGGCGGAAATGGAATAAAACAGATCGGGGTATTTCTCCCGCAGCAGGGTCAGCAGGGTGCCTTTTCCGCTGCCCGAGGGGCCCGAAACGATAAACAAACGGGGGCGACTCATAACTCAAGCTCTCCTTCCGGATCGGAATCCGCAATGGCGTCTCCTCCACCGGGAACGCGATTGACGATGGTTTCATGGTTCAGGGCGGACAGAATCACGTGGCCGCTGTCGGTAATAATCACCGCGCGGGTACGCCGTCCGTAAGTGGCGTCCACCAGGGAGCCTTTGTCCCGGGCATCCTGCACGAGACGTTTGATGGGGGAAGAATCGGGCGAAATAATGGCGACGATCCGATTGACCGAAACCACGTTCCCGAATCCGATATTGATTAATTGCATAGGGGACTCCTTATTCGATATTCTGAATCTGTTCGCGGATCTTTTCGATGAGGGATTTCATCTCGATGGCGATGCGGGTAACGTCCAGATCTCCGATCTTGGAGGTGAGGGTGTTGACCTCCCGATTCAGTTCCTGGACGATAAAATCCATCTTCTTACCATTGGAGATGCCCTTTTCCAACATATCCTTCAAGGCGGAGGTATGGGAGCGCAGACGGACCAATTCTTCGTCCACGGCGGTTTTGTCCGACATGATGGCAACCTCCGTCAGAATCCGTCCCTCTTCCACGGGACGACCGTCCAACAGCTCCTCGATCCGCGTACGCAGACGGGTTTCGTAGGCCTGCATCAGAGAAGGAAGATGCTCCTCCACCCGATCGGCGAAGGAATTCAACTCGCCGCATTTGGCAATAATATCGTCCGCAAGACGCTTTCCTTCCTCTTCCCGCTGGGCAACGAAGGAATCCAACGCCTGACGGAGAACGGGAAGAATCTCTTCCCAAATTTCCGAAAGATCTTCTTCCGAAGACTCGGAGCTGACCACGGAGGGCAGGCGCAAAAGGGTGGATGCGGTCAGATCATCCCGCAAGCCGTATTCCTCGGCAGCGGAACGAAGTTCCTTCAAATACTGCTCCAGAAGGGCACGGTCCACGGTGACGTTGGTATCGTCCCCTTCCTTACGGGAAACCGAAAGATTCAGATCCACTTTTCCGCGCACGATAGCCTTGCGCAATTCGGCGCGAATGGGATCCTCCAAAGAAAGATAGGCACGGGGAATGCGGGAATTGAGCTCAAAATAGCGATGGTTAACCGCTTTGATCTCCACGGTGATATCCCGTTTCTCGCAGGCACACTGTGCGCGCCCGTACCCTGTCATACTGCGAATCATAAAATTACCTCGATAGTATTATATATTATATCTTGTATTATAATCGCGCAAGCCCCGTTTGTCAATCCCTTTTTTCGATTTTTTCATAAACAGTTTACAATTTCGAAACAAACGCAAAAAAAAGCCGGACGCTCCGCAGGAAGCGTCCGATTTCGATTTGCTTTTTCAATTAAGCCTCGGCCAGGGCTTCCAGGAGCCGTGGCAAAAAGGAACGGAAGGCGGCGGGGACTGCGTATTCCTTCTTCAACTGAGCAACATTCACCCAAACGAATCCCGCAGGAAGATCCGAAGATTTGACCCGACAAACGCGGGAGGTCATGCGCCATTCGATATGAGAAAAAATATGCTTCGCATCCCCGAAGGTGTCTCCTTCACAGGGCAGGTCTTTCGGCTCGTCACACCGCAACCCGTTGGGAAATTCCCACAATCCGGAGAGCAACCCTCCCTCAGGTCGGCGGCGAAGGGCAACGCAATTCCCGTGCAGGATAAAGTACACGGTACGCTCCTCAATCTTGCGAGGTCTGGACGGAGTTTTAACGGGAAGATCGGAAATCAAACCGTCCCGCAGCGCAAGGCAAAAATTCCGTGCGGGGCAGGATTCGCAAAGGGGTTCCCCGTTGGGCAGACACACCGTTGCACCCAGTTCCATCAAGGCTTGCGTGTATTCGGAGGTGCGTCCTTCGGGCATACAATCCCGCAAAACGTCCCGACAGGCATCGCGGGTCTGCTTCTGCATAATATCGGAAAAATCCCCGTTGATCCGGGAAAAGACCCGCAGCACGTTTCCGTCCACGGCAGGCTCGGGCTTTCCGAAGGCAATCGAAAGAATTGCCCCCGCGGTATAATCCCCGATTCCGGGAAGAGCACGGATGCTCGCGTAATCCGAAGGGAAAACCCCACCGTATTTTTCACAGATCACCGTCGCCGCCTTTTTGAGATTCCGCGCACGGGAATAATACCCGAGCCCCTCCCAAAGCTTCATGAGCTTTTCCTCGTCGCAGGACGCAAGAGAAGGAATGTCAGGCAACATTTCAATAAAACGCAGATAATACGGAATCACGGCGGACACGCGGGTTTGCTGAAGCATAATCTCCGAAATCCAGACGTGGTACGGAGTGGGATCGTCCCGCCAAGGCATGGAACGGGCATTTTCGGTGTACCAGGACAGTAAAGGGACCGTAACGTCCGAAAAGGGATGGGACATAAAAACTCCTTTCTCCGTATAAACGAAACGGGGCGGACATACAATAAAAAACGAAAACCCGTCTATGACAGTATAACACAAATCACGGAAAAAAGCAAGTCTTTTTCCCGAAAAGAAAGAACTTCTTACATCTCCGAAACAAGAAAGGCTGAAACCATGAAACATTATTATCAGAACGAAACGCAAACCCTGCGGGAGCTCAACTCCTCCGAAGGAGGGCTGACCCAACGGGAAGCGGAGAACCGAGGAAAAGGACGAAACAAGCTGGAGGAAGGGAAAAAGATCTCCCTTGCGGCACGGTTTTTCGAGCAACTGTCGGATCCGATGATCCTCATCCTTCTGGGCGCGGCACTGATTTCGGGGCTGACCGCGTTTTTCGGCGGAGAATCGGCGGCAGACGTCTTCATCATTCTTTTCGTGGTCACGGTAAACGCCGTTCTGGGCGTGGTGCAGGAAAGCAAGGCGGAAAAGGCGCTGGAAGCGTTAAAAAGCATGACGGCGGCCACCTCGAAGGTCTTGCGGGAAGGAGAAATCCGCCATCTGAAGAGCGAGGATCTGGTAGAAGGAGACGTAGTGGTGCTGGAGGCAGGCGATTCGATCCCCGCAGACCTGCGTATTCTGGAGTCAGTCTCCCTGAAGACCGAGGAGGCGGCGTTAACGGGAGAATCCAATCCCGTCACAAAAATATCCGAGGCTCTTCCGCCCTCCGGCAAAGACTGTCCCTTGGGCGATCGGCTGAACATGGCCTACATGGGCAGTACGGTGGTTTACGGAAGAGGAAAAGGCGTCGTAACCGCCGTAGGTATGAAAACCGAAATGGGGAAAATCGCCTCGGCGCTGACCATGGCGGAGGAAGCAAAAACTCCTTTACAACAGAAGCTTTCCCGCTTGAGTAAAATTCTGACCTATGCGGTTCTTGGGATCTGTGCGTTCATTTTCCTGTTCACACTGGTCAAGGGCGGAGATTTCCGCGGGGAAACTCTTCTCTCCACCTTCATGATCGCCGTATCCCTTGCGGTTGCGGCAATTCCCGAAGGGTTGGCCACGGTGGTAACCATCGTTTTGTCCCTCGGGGTCACGAAAATGTCCAAGCGAAACGCGGTGATCCGCAAGCTTACCGCCGTGGAAACCTTGGGATGTACCCAGATCATCTGCTCCGACAAGACGGGAACCCTGACCAAAAACGAAATGACCGTGGTGGAGGATTATACCGACGACGCAACCCTTTTGGCAGAAGGAATGGCCCTTTGCTCCGACGCAGAGCAGATCAACGGGCACACGGAGGGAGAACCGACGGAATGCGCGTTGGTCCGTCACGCGGCAAAACGGGGACTGCAAAAGGCGGAATTAAAAGAAAAATCCCCGCGCATCGGAGAAATCCCCTTTGATTCCTCCCGCAAGATGATGACCACCCTACACCGCCGCAAGGAGGGGATCGTACAGTACACGAAGGGGGCCCCCGACGCAATTCTGTCCCGATGCACGAAAATACTGAAAAAAGGCGTTCCCGTTCCCCTCTCCCCTGCCTTCAGAAAGGAAATCGAAGAAAAACAACGGGAAATGGGCGGAAAGGCCCTTCGGATTCTGGCTCTCGCCATGCGGGGACACGGAGCGCCGCCCGCAGAAAAATCCTCGGATAAACTGGAAAAGGATCTGGTTTTCGTGGGATTGGTGGGCATGATCGATCCCGTTCGTCCGGAGGTAAAATCCGCCATTGAAACCTGCCGCAGCGCGGGAATCCGCCCCGTTATGATCACGGGGGATCACGTGGACACCGCCGTTGCCATCGCAAGGGAATTAAAGATTCTTACCGACCCCGCCCAGGCGATCACGGGGGCAGAGCTGGATGGAATTTCCGACGAAGAATTCGAAAAAACCGTGGATCGGTATTCGGTTTACGCCCGCGTCCGCCCCGAACACAAGACCCGCATCGTGAAGGCGTGGAAAAAACGGGGAAACGTCACCGCCATGACGGGAGACGGCGTCAACGACGCGCCCTCCATCAAAAGTGCGGATATCGGCATCGGAATGGGGATCACGGGAACCGACGTAACGAAAAACGTGGCAGACATGATCCTTGCGGACGATAATTTCTCCACCATCGTCACCGCCGTGGAGGAAGGGCGGAAGATTTACGACAACATCCGCAAGGCCATTCAATTCCTCCTCGCTTCCAATTTAAGCGAAGTGATCTCGGTTTTTGCCGCAACGGTATTGGGATTCACCATCCTGCATCCCGTGCATATTCTCTGGATCAACCTGATCACCGACACCTTCCCCGCTCTGGCGTTGGGAATTGAGAAAAAAGAAGCGGACATCATGAAGCGAAAGCCCCGCGGGCTTGGGGAAGGCGTTTTTTCGGGCGGCGTGGGGTTCGACGTATGCTATCAGGGAGTTCTGGTTTCCGTCTTAACGCTGATGTCTTATTTCATCGGGCATTTCATCGAATCGGGGCGATGGGAGATCACCCAGTCTGCAGACGGAATGACCATGGCCTTTCTGACCATGTCCATGGCGGAAATCTTCCACGCGTTCAACCTGCGATCCCAACGGAAATCCCTTTTTTCGCTGAAGACGAGCAACGGCCTTCTGCTGGGGGCCATGCTGCTTTCCCTGCTTCTGACCACGGCGGTGATTTATATTCCCGTCCTTGCGTCTCTGTTTGAATTCACCCCCGTTTCCCTTTTTGAATATCTGACAGCGTTGGGATTGGCCTTTTCGGTGATCCCCTTCGTGGAAACGGTTAAGTTTTTCCAACGAAAAATCGGTAATTGAAGGCTTTCGCTTGACATTTGAGAAAAGATATGTTATAATAGCCGTAGATCAAAGAAAAAAGGATCACGGATATGAAATACTTTTTTAAAATACCGACGCTTCTGTATTATCTGACCTGTATTGCGACCTTCTGGCTTACGGCGATCATGTATCCCTACAACGTATACTATTACGAAAACAGCGTCCCGTTTCTGAGCTTTACGGGATGGTTGACCCTCGCAGGAATCGGCGCGATTCTGGGCACCGTACTGTTCGTGATTCTGAGTCTGTTGAGTACGGCCTGCAAGCCTCTGGGGCTTCACAGGAATCTGATCGCCTATTTCTTCTTCCACTTTCTCGTCTGTTCGGGCTTTTCCATCGGAGTGGATTATCTTTTCGATTTCATTCATTTTTCACCCTACTGGGTCTATCTGCTTTTGGGATTCATCCCCGCAACCCTCTGTTCTATTATTCATTCTTACGAGGTAAGTCACCAAAAGCGGAAGGAAGCCGACCAAAAAGCAAGGAACGACTAAAAACAAAGGCCGATGCAAAACGCATCGGCTTTTTTTGTGTGCAAAATTCGGGGGAATGCATATACATGGAATGAGCAAGACCTTTCACGGTATTTGCCATACAGATTCAAGGAGGAATCCAGGAAATGCCGAACCCTCGAACCACAACGCCCGAATCGGATTTTCGGGAAGCGGTCTGCGTAAACGTAGATCGGATTTACGATTGCTGTAAGGATCGGGATTGCATGCAGGATCTGCGGGTCTATCTGTCGGATGAAGGACAGAACCTTCTCGATTGCGCGGTGAGCATCAAACCCCTCCAGGCGGAAATTCTGTGGTCCTACATAGACGTGGAGCCTTTGACCTTCAACAACGGCTTCTACAGCGTGGACATTCAGTTTTTCTTCCGCGTATCCTTTGACGTCTGCACGGGACAGGGACGTCCCCAGAGACTGGAAGGATGTGCGTCCTTCAGCAAAAAGACCATTCTTTACGGAAGCGAAGGAGAAGCCCGTATTTACTCTTCGGAATACGCGCCCCGTCAATGCGACGGCCAATCGGAGGTCCGAAGCAACCGTCCCAGAGCCACGGTGGAGGTATTGGATCCCATCGTACTGTCCGCCCACATCTGTGAGCCCTGCGATCCCTGCGGATGCGACAATCTGGACGTTTCCGCCATCCCCGCCTACGTTTGCTCCTGCTTCGACTGTCCGCCCGTCAATCGGGAAGAATGCCGCAGACTCTACGTAACCCTGGGGCTCTTCTCCATCGTCCGTCTGATGCGGGAAGTACAACTGCTGATCCCCGCCTGCGACTTCTGCATCCCCGAAAAGGAAAGCTGCTATCCGGCCGACGAAGACCCCTGCGGTCTGTTTGGGAAAATGGAGTTCCCGCTGGATCAGTTCTTCCCGCCCAATCGGGGAGGATCCTGCGCAGATCCCTGCTGCAAAGATTGACCCACCCTACCAAAAACCCCGCAAGATCAAGGCTTGCGGGGTTTTTATAACACTCGTTTTTTTGTTTTATAACGTCCGTTACGTTCACAGGTCCAGCGCCGTTACGTCTTCGGGCGTTTCCCGACGGACGGCGAGGGATACGGTTTTTCCGCCCTCGGAAACCATCACCACGGGAGGACGGGGGATGCGGTTATAATTGGAAGACATGGAATAATTATACGCGCCCGTCGTCAAAACGGCAATGGTATCGCCGCGACAGACCGACTCGGGCATTTTCACGTTTTCCTGCAGAATATCGCCGCTTTCGCAACACCGTCCCACCAGAGAACAGGGGAAACTTGCAGGCTCGTCCAGTTTGCCCGCGTTCAGCACGGTATAAACCGAACCGTAGAGGGCAAAACGGGGATTGTCGGTCATGCCGCCGTCCACGGAAACGTAATTTTTATAACCGGGAATCCGCTTCACGGTGCCTGCGGTGTAAAGGGTTATTCCCGCGTCGGCAACGATACTGCGGCCGGGCTCCATACGAATGGCGGGGAGGGGCAGGTTCAAAGCGGCACATTTTGCTTTTACGCTTTTTGCCACCATCTCGATATTGGCGGCAATGTCCAACACGGGATCGGATTCCACGTAGCGAACGCCGTAGCCGCCGCCCAGATCCAGAATACGGGCGGTATATCCGAGGGAATCCCGCATTTCGGCGATAAATTCCAACATAATTTCCGACGCACGCAGGAATACGTCCGAGTCAAAAACCTGGGAACCCACGTGACAATGAAATCCTGCTAAATCAACATTTTGACAACTTAACGCATAGGCCGTTATTTCCGCAGCCTGCCCCGTTTCGATGGCGGTGCCGAACTTGGAATCCACCTTTCCCGTCGCCACGGCGGCGTAGGTGTGGGGGTCGATGCCGGGGGTCAGACGGAGAAGGATCTTCTGACGGATTCCCCGCTCTGCGGCAAGGGCGTTGACCGCGCTCACCTCTTCCACGTTGTCCGCCACGAAATAGCCCACGCCGCAATCCATGGCAAGGGCGATATCCGCGTCGGTTTTGTTATTGCTGTGAAAATAGGCGGTTTCCATGGGAAATTCGGCTTTTTTCGCCGTTGCGATCTCCCCGGCAGAGACCACGTCCAGCCCGAGCCCTTCCTCTTTGACAATGCGGATCAGTCGCGTAAAGCTGGCGGCCTTTCCCGCATAAAGAGGCTGCGCGTCGGGGCCGAAGCTACTCTGCAACGCGTTGCGATAAGTGCGGCAATTATAGCGGATGCGATCTTCGTCCATCACGTACAGAGGCGTCCCAAATTCCTCGGCAAGAGACAAGGTATTTTGTCCCGCAAAATGCAGAACTCCGTTGACGGAGGTCAGATTGTCACAAATCATAAAGTTATCCAATCCGATTCAAAAAAAGAATCATTTCACAAATTCACGGTAAATGGCGTCAAGGGCAACGGAGTAGTCCGCGGCGTCGATACCGACGATGATATTCAGCTCGCTGGAGCCCTGATCGATCATCCGTACGTTGACCTTGGCTTCCGCCAGAGCCTTGAAGACGCGGAAGGCGGTACCCTCCGCACGAACCATGCCGCGACCGACGACGGCCAGCATGGCAAGGTTGTCCAGAATATGCAAATTATCGGGCTCGATCTTACGGTTGATGGAAGCGACGATGTTTTCCTTATGAGGCTCCAGTGCGGCGGTTTCCACCACCACGGACATGGTGTCGATTCCCGAAGGAAGATGCTCGAAGCTGACCCCGTTATCCTCCAGAATCTGAAGCAGACGGCGACAGAAGCCCAACTGACCGTTCATCAGAGCCTTTTCCACGTAAATGGCGGAAAACCCGACCTTGCCGGCAATGCCCGTGATAATATACTCGGGAGCCGCGGCGGCCTCGGCAGAGGGAACGATCATGGTTCCGGGAGCCTCGGGGCAATTTGTGTTGCGAATGTTGATGGGGATTCCGGCGTCCCGCACGGGAAAAATGGCTTCTTCGTGCATGACACTGGCGCCCATGTAAGACAGTTCCCGCAATTCGCGGTAGGTGATAAAGGGAATGGGCTTGGGATCCTTCACGACGCGGGGATCGGCCATGAGCATACCCGAAACGTCGGTCCAGTTTTCATAAAGGTCCGCCTTTGCGGCGCGGGCCACGATGGAGCCGGTAATATCGGATCCGCCGCGGGAGAAGGTGCGGACGGTGCCGTTGGGCATGGAACCGTAGAAGCCGGGAATAACGGCGTTGCCCGCCTCACCCAGAAGCACCTCCAGAGATTCGTCGGTGCGGGAAAGATCCAGAACCCCTTCTTCCGTGAAAAAGATGCTGTCTTCCGCATCCAGGAAGGAATAGCCCAGATATTCCGCAAGGATCATCGAATTCAAGTATTCCCCGCGAGAGGCCACATAATCCCGTCCCGCGCGGTTTTTGATCACCAGACGAATGGTAGCAAATTCCGCCTCCAAAGAAAGATTCAGACCAAGGTCCTTAATGATCTCACGGAAACGGTTTTCGATCTGCCCGAAAGGTTCGTCGATGGGTTTTTTGGCACGGGCAAGACGGTAGCACTCCAGCAAAAGGTCGGTAACCTTGATATCCTCGGGGAAACGCTTCCCGGGAGCAGAGGCGACCACGTAACGGTTGGCGGGATCGGATCTGACGATCTGGGCGGCCTTGCGAAAATGCTCCGCATCCGCCAAGGAAGATCCGCCGAATTTCAAAACTTTAATCATGACAAAATTCTCCTAGACTTAATCGGCCAGCATGGACTTCATATCGTACAGTCCCGCAGGCTTTCCCACCAAAAACCGAGCCGCGGCAACGGCCCCCTCCGCAAAAAGGGCCCGACTGTGAGCCTCGTGCTTCAGGGTAATGGTCTGGGTATCGGTGGAAACGGTGACCTCGTGAATCCCCACCACGTTTCCCATGCGAAGGGAATGGATTCCGATCTCCTCCTTCGTCCGTTTTCCCTGACCGGAACGGCCGCAGACGAAGGGAACGTCTCCGCGGACCTCCCGAAGAGATTCGGCAATCATCAACGCAGTCCCGCTGGGGGCGTCGAGTTTGCGGTTGTGATGGGCTTCCACGATCTCGATCTCCCCTTCGGGCATGGCGGCGGCGGTCTTTTTGGCAAGTTCCACCAGCAATGCAACGCCGAGGGACATATTGGCGGAAAAGAAAACGGGGATTTTTTCGGATGCGGCGTAAATCAGAGCCTTCTCCTCTTCCGTGTGTCCCGTAGTGCAAAGAACCACGGGAAGATTACGGGAAAGAGCGTAAGAAAGCAAAGATTCCGTTGCACTGTGATGGGAAAAATCAATGATGCAATCACAGGTTTCGGTGACCTCCGCAAGGCTTGCGCGACAGACGGCGTTGCCGTCGTATCCGTTGGGATCCACCCCCACGGCAAGGGACGTATCCCGATATCCCGCAAGGGTCAGGGCGGCGACCTCCCGCCCCATGTGGCCCCCCATGCCGTAAATCAGAATTTCACAGGACATAAGACACCTCTCAGACCTTCAGCCCCTGTTCACGCATCAGGGCGCGCAGCATGGCTTCGTTGTTTTCCTCCATAGGAGTAAGAGGCAGACGGAGGTAATTTTCACCGAATCCCATGGCCGCCATCGCAGCCTTGACGGGAATGGGGTTCACCTCACAGAACAGTGCGTTAATCAAGGGCAACAGTTCCAGCTGGAGTCTGCGGCTTTCCGCCACGTTGCCCGCAAAGAAGGCGTCGCACATGGCCACGGTCTGCTTGGGAAGAACGTTGGAAAGAACCGAAATGACGCCCTTTCCGCCCAGAGAAAGAACGGGAACGATCTGATCGTCGTTACCGGAATAAATGTCCATTTTATCTCCCACAAGCGCGGCGACCTCCGCGATCTGGGAAATATTTCCGCTGGCTTCCTTGATGCCGCAGATATTGGGATGATCGGCCAGCTCCGCACAGGTCTTGGGCAACAGATTGCAGCCGGTACGGGAGGGAACGTTATAGAGAATCACGGGCTTATCGGAAGCGTCCGCAATCTCGGTAAAGGAGCGGACCAGTCCTTTCTGAGTGGCCTTGTTGTAGTAAGGGGTGACCACCAACATTCCGTCGCATCCCAAAGCGCAGGCGTGCTTGGTCAGGTCCACGGCGTAAGCAATATCGTTGGATCCGGTACCTGCAATGACGGGAACGCGGCTCTGTACGGTCTGAACGGCAAATTTCAGAACCTCACGGTGCTCCTCGTCGGTCAGAGTGGAGCCCTCCCCCGTGGTTCCCGCAATCACGAGAGCGTTGACTCCCTCTGCGATCTGCCAGTTCAAAAGACGGGAAAAGGCTTCGTAATCCACGCCGTTTGCGTTCAAGGGCGTTACGATGGCGGTGGCTACGCCTTGAAATAAGGTTTTGTTCATAATCGGTTCTCCTCTTCCGATAAAATAAAAAAATGACAGCTTGCACGGTTGCGGCAAACTATCACAAAGAACGGCGGCGGAACTCTCCGCACCACGATGTTCTGTTCATTCGGATAGCGCTCCGCATTCCTGCGACAACAACGGAACTCTTATTTCCCGTTGCCAGAACGGCCCTGATCCGCGAGCCGTCTTCGGCGCCCGTCCCTTTCCCCCGTCCGCTTCGGAAAAGCGTTTTTGCGACGGCGTACTGATGGCGAAACGCACCTCTAACCATACGGTGGAATTATAGCATATTTTTTTGCCGTTGTCAAGAGGAGATCCGCCGAAAGACGTCATATTTTTCGAAGAATATTACAAATTTGCGAAGAAAAAACAAATTTTCTCGTGTTTTTTCGGAAAATCCCTCCAAAATGAACCAAAAGGGTTTTACAAAATTGCAAAACCATGCACAGAGTTCATATAGATTTCGAAAAAATTTGCAAATATTGTCTGCAATTTTCGGTTGACAAATCCCAACATTTGTGCTATTATATTAAAAGACGAAATTTTAGGATGTTATTCGTCACAAAGACGGTGTCTTTGTCACGCAAGAAAGGAATGATCCCCCAACATGAACTCCAAAACAATGCTTTACATAGCGAAGCGCTTGTTGCTTGCCGTCCTGACGATCTGGGTCGTTATCACGGTAACCTTCTTCGTTATGCATTCCGTGCCCGGCGGTCCTTTCCAAAAGGAAAAATCCATGACCGCGGAGGCCCAGGCAAGATTGGAACAGAAATACGGCCTGGACAAACCTCTTATGGAGCAATACGGCACGTACTTGAAAGACATTGTCCTCGAATTTGATTTCGGTCCCTCTCTGAAGCAACAGGGACGGGAAGTCCTCGGCATTATCGGCGACGGCATGAAGACCTCCGCAAAATTAGGTCTGATCGCCGCGTTTTCCGCGCTTGCGGTGGGCATCGTCCTCGGCTCCGTTGCGGCGCTGCGGAGAAACAAACTGATTGACCGCATCATCATGGTCATCACCACGGCCTTCGTTTCCATGCCGAGCTTTATTATGGGCTCCATCCTGCTGTTGGTCTTTGCCGTAACCCTGCAATGGCTTCCCGCAAACGGGGAAACGGCATTGGGTCTGATCCTCCCCATCGTCACCCTTGCCCTTTATCCCACGGCTTACATCACCCGACTGACCCGCTCTTCCATGTTGGACGTGTTGGGACAGGATTACATCCGCACCGCAAAGGCGAAGGGTGTTTCGGGTCCCAAGATCATCTTCGGTCACGCGCTGAAGAACTCCCTCATCCCCGTTATTACCTATTTCGGACCCATGCTGGCCTACATCGTAACCGGTTCTCTGGTGGTGGAACAGATCTTTGCCGTTCCCGGAATCGGCCGCGCGTTCGTCAGCAGTATTACGAACCGTGACTATCCCATGGTCATGGGTACGACCATTATCCTTGCGACGCTGGTCGTCGTGATGAACTTCGTGGGCGATATCCTTTATAAGGTCGTCGATCCCCGCATCAATCTTGAGTAAAGGAGGCGCAGCGTTATGATTAAGAAGAATCCCTTATCCATGCATGTCAGAATGGACTCCTTTGATCCCGCCTCGGCTCAAGACAAGGCGTACATGGTACAGATGCGCCCCTCCTCCACCTTCTTCAAGGACGGCTTGAAGCGGCTTTGGAAGAACAAGGTGGCCGTGGTCAGCTTTTTCATCATCGTGATTCTGACCCTTACCTGCATTTTCCTCCCCATGTTCTGGCCCTACGGCTACGATCAGATGTTGGGGCAGGATAAGTTCGGACGGATGGACGCGTCCTACAACAACCTTTCTCCCTTTTCCTACGGCGCTACGGAACGGGAAAAGATGTTGGGAAAAGCCAACATCTACGAAGTGGCGCTGATCACCGAAGAAGGTGAAAATCCCGCCGAAACGAAGGCGAAGGCAGAACAGATTCTGTCCTCCTTCCTTGCGGGAGACAAGTCCGAAGCTTCCTTTAAGAAACTGGGCGGACAACAAAAGAACGCAGTAAAAACGTCTTCCTATAAAGATAGTCCCTCCGTCTCGGATTGGGTCTGGGAAGTTTCCGCCTTCGGAAACGCCAAGCGCGTTGCCGGTGACGTGGAGCTGATCGAAACGGCAGACGGATTTAACGTAGTTTATTTCGTGGGATACACCGGCGAGACCGAGTCGGTCTTCCCCCACTTCTTCGGAACCGACTCTCACGGCCGTGACTATCTGATCCGCGTGGTCTACGGAATGCGCGTGTCTCTGGCCGTCGGTCTGTTCGCAAGTATCATCGTGTTGATCATCGGTTTGCTGGTGGGCTCCATTTCCGGCTACTGCGGCGGCATGGTGGACATGATCATCATGCGTATCGTTGATATCATCTACTCCCTGCCCGACATGCTGATGGTAATTCTTCTGGCTTCGGTCATGAAGGAAACCATGGGCGAAATTCTGGAAGGAACCGTGTTGGAAAAGATCGGCAGTAACATCATCAGCTTGTTTATCGTGTTCGGTCTTCTCTACTGGGTCTCCATGGCCCGTCTGATCCGCGGACAGATCCTCTCTCTGCGGGAACAGGAATACGTCCTTTCCGCACAGGCTTCCGGAGCCAAGAGCGGTTGGATCATCCGCAAGCACCTGGTTCCCAACTGCATCAGCGTAATTATTATTTCCACCGCACTGCAGATCCCCAGCGCAATCTTTACGGAAAGTTATCTTTCCTTCCTGGGTCTGGGCGTAAACGCTCCCATGCCCTCCCTTGGATCTCTGGCATCCGACGCGCTGAACGGTCTTTACACGTATCCCTCCCGATTGGTGATTCCCGCTATCGTCATCTCTCTGATCGTTCTTTCTCTGAACCTCTTCGGTGACGGTCTGCGCGACGCCTTCGACCCCAAGCTTAACGGTTAAGAAAGGTAGGTAGCATCATATGGCATTGCTCGAAGTCAAAAATCTGCAGACCTCCTTCTTTACCGACGCAGGCGAAGTAAAGGCGGTCAACGGAATCTCCTTCAATCTGGATGAAGGGAAGGTTCTGGGTATCGTGGGGGAATCTGGTTCCGGGAAATCGGTTACCGCATATTCCATCATGCAGATCCTTGCCTCCACGGCAAAAATCAAGGAAGGATCCTCCATCAAACTCCGCGGCCAGGAGCTGGTCGGTGCCGGAGAAAAGGTCATGAAGACCGTTCGCGGCAACAAGGTTTCCATTATTTTCCAGGACCCCATGACCGCGCTGAATCCCACCTATACCATTGGCCATCAGCTGATGGAAGCAATCATGCTCCACACGCCGAGAAACCGCAAGCAGGCAAAGGAACGCGCCATCGAAATGCTTCGTCTGGTTAACATCAACGAACCCGAAAAGCGCATGAAACAATATCCCTTTGAGTTCTCAGGCGGTATGCGTCAGCGTATCGTTATAGCGATGGCTCTTGCCTGCGAACCCGATATTCTGATTGCAGACGAACCCACCACCGCTTTGGACGTGACCATTCAGGCCCAGATTCTGGAGCTGATGAATTCCCTGCAAAAAGAGTTGGGCATGGCGATTATCATGATCACCCACGACCTGGGTGTGGTTGCACAGATGTGCGACGAGGTGATCGTTATGTACGCCGGTTCCATTTGCGAACAGGGCACCGCTGACGAGATCTTCTACAACCCCCGTCACGAATACACGAAGGGGCTGATGCGCTCCATTCCCACCACCAGCAACGACGACGAACCCCTTCAGCCCATTACGGGTACCCCCATCGACCTTCTGAATATGCCCAAGGGATGCCCCTTTGCTCCCCGTTGCGACGCTGCAATGAAGATCTGTCTGCAGAACTGCGCAACGCCCATGGACATCAACGAAAATCATCGGGCAACCTGCTGGATGAACGTAAAGAAGGGCATCGAAGACGGATCCATCGTATTGGATGAAGAAACGACTGCAAAGGAGGCCGAAGACAATGAGTGATACGGAAAAGAATCTGATCGATGCCTCTGCTCCGCTGGTTGAGGTCAACGGACTGAAGCAGTACTTCAACATCAACATGGGAATGTTCCGCACGAAGCCTCTGAAGGCCGTCGACGGCGTTTCTTTCCAGATCAACAAGGGAGAAACCCTGGGTCTGGTCGGAGAATCCGGCTGCGGAAAAACCACCGTCGGCCGCACGCTGTTGCACCTTTACAAGCCCACCGCAGGTGAAATCTACTTCAAAGGAAAAAAGATCGAAACCAAGCAGGACATTAAGGAATTCCGCAAAAAGGCCACCATGGTCTTCCAGGATCCTTATTCTTCCCTGAACCCCCGCATGACCGTTTCGGACATCATCGGGGAGCCTCTCGATATTCACAAGTTATATGCAAATAAGGCGGAACGGCAAGAAAAAATTCTGGAACTGATGGAAAACGTCGGTCTGAACAGTGAACACGCCGCCCGTTACGCCCACGAATTCTCCGGCGGTCAGAGACAGCGTATCGGCATTGCCCGCGCGTTGGCCATCAACCCCGAATTCATCGTCTGCGACGAGCCCGTTTCGGCTCTTGACGTTTCCATTCAGGCCCAGGTTATCAATATGTTTGCCGACCTGCAGGAGAAGATGAACCTCTCCTACCTGTTCATTGCCCACGACCTTCTGGTGGTACGGCACATCAGTGACCGCATTGCCGTTATGTATCTGGGCAAGATGGTGGAATTGGCCGATGCAAAGGAGATCTACGATCATCCTCTGCACCCCTACTCCAAGGCTCTGATGTCCGCAGTTCCCGTCCCCGATCCGAAGATTGCCCGCGCAAATCAGCGCATTGCCCTCGGCGGAGACATTCCCAGCCCCCTGAACGCTCCCTCCGGCTGCCCCTTCCGCACCCGTTGTGCTTACGCCACGGAACGCTGCGCCATGGAAATGCCCGAATTCAAGGAAGTATCCAAGGGTCACTTCGTCGCCTGCCATAACATGGATCAGGCAAACTGAGTTTCGTTCATTATTGCGCGGAGAGGTGTGCAAGTCAATCTGCGCATATTGAAAATAAAAAGCAAACAAGGAAAGGAAAGATTACCATGAAGAAATTTCTGGCACTCGCTCTTGCAATGCTGATGGTCTTCGCTCTGGTAGCCTGCGGTAGCACCGAAACGACCAATACCGAAGGCGAAGGCGGTAACGAAGTAACCAAATTCAGCAATTTCCCCACTCTGACCTATCTGTACAACACCAGCGACAGCCACAAAGCCATCGGCGAATACCTGCAGTCCGCTCTGCAGAACGTCGGCATCACCATGAATCTGGACAACCAGGAATGGGCTACCTTCCTGGACACCCGTAAAGAAGGTAAGTACTCCGTTGCTCGTAACGGTTGGGTTGCTGACTACAGCGATCCCATCTGCTTCCTCGATATGTGGACCAGCATTTCCGGTAACAACGATGTTCAGTACGGTAAGGGCGCTCACGCCGACCTGAAGATGTACAACCTCGACCTGACCGCTTTCGGTCTGGACATCAAGGTTGAAAACGGCACTTGGGCTGAAACCTACGACGTTCTGATCTCTCAGATCAAGGCCTGCACCGACGAAACCAACCGTTACGCTATGATGCACATCGCTGAAGATATGCTCATGGAAACCGGTTGTATCGTTCCCCTCTACTTCTACACTGACCTTTACATGATCAGCAAGGACGTGAAGGGCTTCTTCTCCAACCCCCTCGGCTACAAGTACTTCATGAACACCACCCTCGAAGGTAAGGACGTTCTTGACGTTTGTATCGGTTCCGAACCCGACACTCTGGATCCCGCTCTGAACAGTGCTGTTGACGGCGCTACCATGCTGGCTCACCTGTTCTCCGGTCTGGCTAAGTGGTCTCAGGATGCCAACGGCAACCTGATCATCGTTCCCGACCTGGCTACCGAACTTCCCGAAGGCGTGAAGAATGATGACGGCACCGTCACCTACACCTACACCCTGAAGGACGGTCTGACCTGGAGCAACGGCGATGCTCTGACTGCTGAAGACTTCGTTTACTCCTGGAACCGTGCCGCTTCTGCCGAACTGGCTGCCGACTACGGCTACATGTTCGAACTGGTTGTCGGTTACGACAAGGTTTCTGCCGGCGAAGAAGGCGCTAAACTGGCTGTTGAAGCCGTTGACGCCAAGACCCTGAAGGTCACCATCATCAACTCCGCTGCTTACTGGAACGAACTGCTCGCATTCCCCACCTACTTCCCCGTTCATAAGGCTACCGTCGCCAACGACGCTTGGGCTACCGAACCCGCTACCTACGTCTGCAACGGTCCCTACACCATTTCCGCTTGGGAACACAACAGCGTTATCACCCTGACCAAGAACGACAAGTTCCACGACAAGGATTCCGTTACCATGCCCACCGTGAAGTGCCACCTGTCTGACGACAGCAACAACATGCTGGCTAACTTCAAGAACGGCACCTGGCAGCTGATCGATGACGTTCCCACCAACGAAATCGCTACCCTGAAGACCTCCTACAAGGACGAATTCGTCGTTGCCGGTCAGATCGGTACCTACTACGTTTGCTGGAACATCAACGAAAACATCCTTCCCGCTGACAGCACCCTCACCGGTGTGGAAGCTGAAAAGGCTAAAGCTGAAATCCGCAACGCCCTCGGCCTCCTGTTCGATCGTAACTACATCGTTAACGACATCGCTCAGGGCGGTCAGGTTCCCGCTTCCTCCTTCGTTGCTATGGGTATGACCAACCCCGATGGTACTCAGTTCTACAAGACTGCTAACAGCACCACCGACGCTTTCGACGGTTACTATGACGTTTCCGAAGAAGCTTTCGAAGGCAACGTTCTGAAGGCTCTGGAAGTTCTGAGAAAGTATTACAAATAAGTTTCTCAACGAAGCATAGCTTCATAAAACGGGCAAAAGCTTACTGCACACCGGGTTTTTGATCCGAAACCGATCCCCGTGCATCGAACGATGCACGGGGATTTTTGTATACAGAAAACCACGCGATAGTCGCGTGGTTCAATAGAGGCTATTGCCGATGAGTAGAAATTCAAAGCGAAAAGAGTTTTGAGAGGAAACGGTTGTGCAAAACGCATAAATTGAACGTGGCACTCCGTTGAGGCTCCCCTTAGTAAGGGGAGGCTCACGATAGCGCATCGTTCGTTTTGTGATGTGGATACCGTACTTGAACCCGCTTACGGGTAGCAGGTAACCCCATGCGTGACCGGCAGGTCAATAAAAAGGCGCACTTGTGCGCAGCCTGTATTATTAGGGCTATGCCCGAAACTGAAATCCCCCCCCGCTATGCGGGGGGGGGGATATTTATTAATGAAATCAAATAAAAAAAGAAGCGGTGGAAGACGTGTTTTCTCCCACCGCCGTTTTCTGCCCGAAAATCGGGGGTATTTTACTTCACAACAAAGATCTCGACTCCGTTGTCGGCCGTCTTGGCGTAAATGTAATAGGCCGTGTTTTCCGCGTCGGAACAAAGATAACCGCGATAGCCGCGCAGGATGGTTTCCCCGGAAATGACGTTGATCAAAGCAAAGGTGGAATTTTCCTCCTCCACCTGCACCAGCCAAGGAGCCACGGCGGTGCCCTTCAAGGTGTAATCCTGATCCTTCAGAGAATAATAAAGCTTCCCGCCGTCGGTTTGCTTATAAGACAGGAAATGATAGGTATCAAAGAAGATTCCGTCTTTTTCCGAACCGGAACAAACCACAGTACCGTCCTTCGTCAGAAGGGTGTGGGTCTTTCCTGCCCGCAGGATCAGGTGATGCTGCAACTGCTTGTCGACGAAAATCTCGTTCAGAGATCCTTTGAAGAAGGAGGTTCCGTCCATGTTGCAGATCTTCTCGTCCACGTAGATCTTTCCGCCCGTCACCACGGGATAGGAGGAGAACTGTGCCGAAACGGTTTTTCCCGTCAGATCGCGGATCTCATACTTTCCCTTGGCAAGAACGGTGAAATAATCTCCCGAGGCGTGGAGGAATTTGGCATCCTTGGTAACGTAAGAAAACAGGAGTTTTCCGTCGGCGTTATAAACCGAGGATTCCGTTCCGTTGGGAAGGATATAACAGCCGTTTTCCAGCAATTTTGCGCCTTCTCCCACCGGTTCGCCCTTCGCATTGACCACGACCGTTTCTTTTTCATCGTTGGTATACAAAATGTGGTTGCCGTAAGCGTAGGTATCGCAATCGAGGGTTCCGCCCACGTTGGGAACGGGCTTGCCCGTGGTCAGATCGAACACTTCCCAGGTGCCCCGATAATAAACGGGATCACCCTGAACGAGGTGAGGATATTCCTCTTCGGTGAAGCAATGGACCGCCTCGTAGGATTTTTGCACCTGCCCGGACACGGTACAGACCTTGACGAATCGCTCGTTAAGCATCTGCACGTCCGCAAACCGCATGGAAAGCACCGTTTTCCCTTGCGCGTCCACAAGACCGTACACGTTCAGATATTTGGCCACGTTTATGGTAGTGGGAACCCGAACGCAGACCAAAAAGTATCGGTCAAGAGGCTCGCAGGAGCCGTAGCGCACGTCGGTATCGGTCTTTCCGTCCAGGGAAAGGATTCCGTATCGGCCGTTTTCCGCCCGATAGATCACGCCGCCGTCTGCGGGGCTGATCTCCACCTGCGCCAGCGTTCCGATAGCTTCCGCCGAAAGATTTTCGGGGAATTCCGTCTTGTCAAGGGTGGGATCCAAAGGCGGAGGCGGATCGGACGTGGGATCGGAGGAAACGATCTCCGACGTGGTATCCGTTGTTTCCTCCACGGCCGAAGCACATCCGACGGCCAAAGCGGAAAGCATGGAAAGCAACAGAAGCAAAGCGAGAATTTTACGCATTTTCATGGGATCACCTTTCTCTATACAAAAAATCGGAAAATCCGACAAGATCACCCTTTTATTATAACACAACGAAGGGCGATTGTCAAGACGAAAATCTTCTTCAAGGGGCGAAGGTAACGGTAAGTGCCACGGGATTGTGATCCGAGAAGCGGAAGCCCAGATCCTGCGTTTTTACGGTCGAAACGGTAACGTTTGGTGAGACCAAAAATCCGTCGATGACGTACTTCTGACAATCCTCCGTATAGGGACGGTCAAGCAGGCGGCAGGTGGGGGTAGCGGCGTCAAAGGCAAACTGCCAGCCTTCGGGCAGCTGAGAGGCTTCCAACTGACCGGGAAGCCATTTTTCCGGCTCGGCAATGGGATAAAGGGCTTCGGTGCCGGGGAACAACTGGTTGAAATCGCCCCCCGCAATGACATAATTTCCCTTTGCATATTCCTCTTCCAGAACCTGCAGAAGCAGTTTGGTCTGGGCGATCTTTCCTTCCCCGTCGTCGTAGGCCTCCAGATGGAGATTGACCAGAACGATCTGCTTGTCGGAATCGGCAAGAGGGATGCGATTGATCAAAAGACAACGCTTCAGCTGAGCCACGCGAACGGGCCAGGAGAAGGGACAAGGCAGACTGACGCGGGTGGCGTCTTGGGCAAGATTCCGCGCGGAAAGGGTTGCAAGCCCCGATTCCACTCCGCCGATGGGAGGCAAGGGGAAGGGAACGAAGGCACATTTATAGTTCAGAGCAAAGGAAGACGCGGAGGGGATTTTTTCCGAAAGGGCGGCGTATTGATCCATGCCGTCACTGCGGGAGGAATCCCGATCCACTTCCTGCAAAAGCCAGGCGTCCGCCTCGGTATTCTGCATAAAATTCAGAATCCCCGCAAAATTCTTTTCCACGGCTTCTTGGGAAGGAGGATCCACCATTTCACCGCCGTCCATAAAGAAATCGGATTCTTCTCCCAGACCGCTGTAGCCGATATTCCAGGAATACACCGTAAAGCTCTCCCCCACCGACGGCGAGGTCAGAGCTTGCTGAGGAGAAGTAACGGCAACCGCCTCCCGTTCATCGGGAGAATATTCGGTGATGCAAAGGTATCCGAAAAAGAGCAGGGCAAGCAGGAGAATCGGTCCCAGAACGAGACCCAGAATTTTTCCGACGAGTTTCAGAATTTTGAAAGTCAAAAACATAATCAACACCTCTTTTCCCATATTATAGCATACTTTTTGAAGGCTGTCAATGGAAAGTGAAAGAACAATCTCGTTTTCCCAATAAAAATTTGAACAATTTGTAAACACTGTTGACAAACCGCAAAGGAAGTGGTATAATATCCAAGGTTTCAAGAAAAACTGAATTCCATATTGGGGAATTGTGTAAAGGTAGCACGACAGACTCTGACTCTGTTTGTTGGGGTTCGAATCCCTATTCCCCAGCCAAAAAAGAACAACTCACTTTTGTGGGTTGTTCTTTTTTTGTTGTATCAAGAGGGATTCGAACGGGCGAGGGAGTGAATGACAGTCCGGGGGACTGTCAGAGCCGAGCCCCGCCTGCTCCGCAGAGCAGGGCGAATCCCTATTCCCCAACCAACAAAAAACGCACTTTTGTCTATCGACAAAGGTGCGTTTTTTGAATGATGTTTGCCTTCGGCAAATGATGACGGCTTCGCCTAATGATGCTCGCTTCGCGAATGATGTGTGCCTTGCGGCACATTAGGCAAACATCGCATCATTGCGAGTGAAACGAGCAACATCATTTTGAGCGAAGCGAAAAACATCATATCGACGAAGGCGATGCATCGTTTTGCGAGAGTTCAAAGTCATCCGCGAAAACGGCAAAAATATCTTTTTTATTGTCCTTACACAGAAAAACGGCCTTGTCTCCCCTGCCCATGACGTTGGCTTGCGCCGGAACGGAATTTGAAATATAACGAAAAATGCACTTACGGAAAAACCGTAAGTGCATTTTTATTTGAATCAAAAACGGAATTAACCGATCGTGTTTTTGCGGAATTTACGGAAAACCGTATAACCGACAACGGCACCGAGGCTGATCAGCGACATCGTAAAGAATCTCATCACATCTGCGGAAAGATCGGAGGTTCCGGGATTCTTTTCGGGGGCTTTGTCCAGAAGACGGATATCGGCAATGAGCATATTGTGGTCACTCAGATCTCTGCGGTCCACCTTGACGTCGAGAATTTCGATATTCGGGCTGACGATAATATTATCGATGGCCTTGTTCTTCCAGGAGGAGGGCTTGTCGAAGTTGGTCCAGGTGTCGAAGGTTCCGAATTCGCCGCCGTTGGCAACGGAATAGCCGGCCTTCTTGAACAGATTGAATTCGGAAACGTTGTAGGCATTGAAATCTCCGAACACAATCACGTATTTTTCCTGGTCCATAATACGGATCAATTCTTCGAATTCCGCCTTGCGGTTAATGGAGAAGTTGGTTTCCAAGGAACAGTGCGCGTTGATCAGACAGACCTTCTTGCCGTTGATGGTGGTGTAGGACTTGGTATACTGGCGATCCTTATTTTTTGTAAAGGATTTTGCAACGTAATTTTCAATCGCCGTCTTGGAAACGAGATTCTTTCCGAAACCGGTTGCGGTAGAAAACTGATAACGGTATTTGTATGCGAAGAGGGCGTCCTCGGCAGTCATGGTGTTGCTGCGGTCAAAGAAGCGGAGCCACTCCTGACCTGCTAAGATATCCACGTCGTTGTCGTCCAGCATCTTCTTCCAGGCGGCGAGGACCGTATCGACCTTACTGTCTTCCACGAATTTGGTGGCACCGTCGTTCCACAGCCCGTAGTTCATCGTTGCTACTTTGATATGGTTGGAGGATTTGGTACAGGTAATGTTGAACTTGGACCACATTTCTGCGGTGATGTTGCCGCCGGCAACGGGATAAACGCTGATACGGAGCTCCGTGGGAACCTTGCCGTTCTTCTCGGTGATCTTCAGCTCGGTATCCTTGGTTACGGTGGTGTAACCGAAGTCAGCGATTTCACCCTTTTCGTCATAGTAGTAGATCCAAAGACCGTACTGCTCGTCGGAGAAATCAAAGGTAAAGGTATCGTCCTTTTCGCAGGGGAAGATGGCGTGGCGACGGTCTGTGCCCCCGTGAACGGCGTTGCCGTAGTAGGAACCCAGTTTCCAGTTTGCGGTACGGAAAAGATTGTAATCCGCCATAGTTTCCCCTACAACTCCTTCCGTAACGTAGCATTCCGCGTCAAAGCCCGCCCACATTTCGTCGGTCAGATTTCCGTCGGGGTTGGGGCAAACGGTAATGCGCAGATTGGTGGGAACGCGGCCGTTGATGGTCTTTATGGTATATTTCATACCGTTTGTCAATTCGAACCAATCACCGCCGATGGAACCGTTGGCATCGGCAGGATAAACGTAAATGCGCCAGTTGGAAGAGGGCATATTGAACGTGAACTGCTGGCCCTCTTCGCAGGGGATCACGGTATAGCGACGGGTGGTGGAATGCCCCGTATTGGGCGCGGCAGCGTCATAGAAGGACCCCTTGTTCCAAGTGGCTTCCTCAAACAGATCCTTTGCGGGGGGTGCAGGTTTGGAGACCTCGATCTTCACATCAAAGTTTTTCCACATTTCGTCGGTCAGGTTGCCGTCGGGGTTGGGACAAGCGGTGATACGCAATTCCGTAGGCATCCGACCGCTGATTGCCTGAACGGTATACTCCATTCCGTTGGTTGCTTCAACCCAGTTGATGGAACCCGTCGCGTCGGCGGGATAAACGTAAAGCCGCCAGTTCGTGCTGGGCATCGTGAACGTCACAACATCCCCTTCGGCGCAGGGAATCACCGTATAGCGACGGGTGGTGGCGTGGTCAAGATTAGGCGTAGCACCGTAATAAGACCCTTTGAACCATTCACGACCGAGGGAGTCGGTAATCTTTTTGGTCTCTTTGGTAATCACCACGTCAAAATCTGCCCACATTTCGTCGGTGAACGTTCCGTCGGGGTTGGGACAGGCGGTGATGCGAAGCTCCGTAGGCATCCGTCCGCTGATCTCTTGCACGGTATATTTCGTTCCGTCTACCGGTTCGGTCCAGTTAATCGATCCGTTGGCATCCGCGGGATAAATATAAAGACGCCATTTCGTACTGGGCATATCGAAATCAAAAACGTCCCCTTCTTCACAGGGAATGACGGTATATCTGCGCGTGGTACCCTGATCCGTGTTGGGAGTAGCACCGTAATAAGACCCTTTGAACCATTCACGGCCCGTGGAGTCTTTAATCTTTACAGACTTTTTGGAGATTACCACGTCAAAATTCGCCCACATCGGGTCGGTCAGCGTTCCATCGGGTTCGGGACAAGCGGTAATGCGAAGCTCCGTAGGAGTGCGTCCGCTGATTTCGGAAACGGTATATTCCGTACCGTCCACAGGCTCGGTCCAGTTGATGGGACCGTTGGCGTCGGCGGGGTAAATGTAAAGACGCCAGTTGGTGCTGGGCATAGTAAAGTAGAGTTTATCGCCCACGTCGCAGGGAATGACGGTATACCTGCGGGTAGTAGCGTGCCCCGTATTGGGCGTGGCTCCGTAATAAGACCCTTTTTCCCAGGTCAGATTGTCGAGGACCACACCCGTATCCCCTGCTGCGGAAAAGGGAATTACGGAAAGCAGTCCGCAGATCAAAACTAAGGCCAAGGCGAATGATAAAACTTTTTTCATATTTTCTCCTCCTCGTTTAAGTCTATATTGACTTTTCCTTAATTTTATGATACAATAAAAAAGTCGAAAAAGCAATCGTTTTTTTTTGCTTTGTTTTAGGACAATATTGACTAAACCGGGAGGGTATGATCTTGCAACGCTACGAAACGCACTTGATGGAACACCCCATGATTCCCTTTATTTTCCTCAATAATTTTTATTGCAACCCCACACACGTCTCCTGCATTTGCAACTGGCACGAGAACGTAGAGCTTTTGATTATTACCAAAGGGCGGGGGACGGTACAAATCAACGAGCAAGCGTATTCCGTGGAAAAGGATGATATTGCAGTCATCGGATCCAATCAGATTCACGATATTTTTTCCAAAGATCAGATGGAATACAGTTGTCTGATCATCGACCGGAGTTTCTTTTTACAAAACGATGCGGACAGCAATAAATTTTCGTTCCGTCCCGTGATACGGGACCACCGGCTGCTCGAATCGATCAAAGGGTTTGAAGAAGAATTTCTTAAACCGGAAGACACTCCCTATCGGGTCCAGGCACTGCGCAGTTACGCGCTGCAGATTTTGCTTCCTCTTTTGCGTTATTACGGAAAAGAAGAAAGGGAAGTGAAAAACGAGAAAAAAATTCACCTCACCATTAAGAAGGTTCTGGGAAAAATCCGCGCGGAGAGCCACACGGATCTTACGCTGGAATCCATTGCAAAGGAAGAAGGCTGGAGCAAATACTATTTGGCACGGGAATTTCGAAGACTGACGGGGCAAACGCTGGTTTCCTTTTTAAACGTGGTACGCTGCGAAAACGCAAAAAAGCTGCTGATTGAATCCAATCTGTCCGTGGGTGAGATCGGCAGACAGTGTGGCTTCAACGACCATACGTACTTCACGCGAACCTTCCGCGCACACACGGGAGAAACGCCCGGAGCATACCGAAAAAAACGGCACTAAAAAAGAACGGCACGACTTAACGTCGTGCCGTTCTTGGCATTTGAGGTGAAATTACTTCAGTTCAACCTTAGCGCCGGCAGCTTCGAGAGCTTCCTTAGCGGCATCGGCATCAGCCTTGGAGACCTTTTCCTTGACAGCCTTGGGAGCGTTGTCAACCAGGTCCTTAGCTTCCTTCAGGCCCAAACCGGTGATTTCACGAACGGCCTTGATAACGCCCATCTTGGAAGCTCCGACGTCAGCAAGGATAACGTCGAATTCATCCTTTTCAGCTTCAGCAGCAGCGCCGGCAGCGGGAGCAGCGGCAACCACGGTAGCAGCAGCGGCGGAAACGCCGAATTCTTCTTCGATTGCCTTTACGAGTTCAGCAACTTCGAGAACGGTAAGAGTCTTGAGTTCTTCAACAATGTTAGTAATCTTTTCGCTAGCCATTTTAAATTTCCTCCTGAATAATGAGTTTAGGTAGTTGCGTGACGATGATGATTCTCACGCTTCTTGGGGTTCGGACATTTTTTCCACGTACTGGTTCAACACCACAGCCAGGTTGCGGGTAGAAGCCTGGAGAACGTACATAAGGTTGACCAGAGACTGTTCCTTGGAAGGAACGGCCGCAAGAGCCTTAACGCCGGATTCATCCATTACTTCGCCTTCGCAGAAGCCAGCTTTGATCTTGAAGTTTTCGTGAGTTTCTGCAAACTTGCAGAGGATCTTCGCGGGAGAAATCACATCGTTGGTGGAAGTAGCCAGAGCGGTGGTGCCTTCCATGTGGACGTCGAGGGCTTCATAGCCGACGTTCTTCAGCGCGAACTTGGTCAGAGTGTTCTTGACGACGGTATATTCCACACCGGCGGCACGAAGCTCACGACGAAGCTGCGTATCGTCCGCGACGTTGATACCGCTGTAGTCTACGAAGACACCGGCAGCAGCGCCCTTGATGCGATCGGTAATCTGAGCGACTACCTGCTTCTTGGATTCGAGAATCTTTTCACTTGCCATTTTTTTCACCTCCGGAAAAGACATGAACAATAAAAAATGCTCTTCTGCACCTCAAGGCGCAAAAGAGCACAGAAAAAACCGCAAGGGTTTATCGGCTTAATTTCGCGTCCTCGATAGGCATATTTCAGCATAAAGCACCTATTGTCTTAGGAACTCGGTTAGTATATCACATTTTTCGGGATCTGTCAAGCCTTATCCTCATTTGTTTGCTTTTTTTTCACAATATCCGCCAAAAGCTTCTGATAACGCGCCATAAAATCCGTCACGTCGGTTACGTCTGCCGAATCCCGCAGCAGGACGGAAAACTTAGGTCTGTCGGTTCTGAGATTCCCGCTTTGGGCAAAGGAAACGAAATCGTTTTTCCCGTCAAAAATCAGATGATCCACCAAGGGAATGTCGATCAGACTCAGCGCTGCTTCCACCTCGTCCGTCGCGTTGAAATCCTCCTGGGAAGGAAGACTCACCCCGGAAAGATGATTGTGGGCAAGAATCAGACCCTGGGGCTTGTGACGAACGATAAATTCCAGCACGTCCGTAATGACGAAGGAGGCGGTATCACGGGACCCCTCGGCAATCCATTCGTCGGCGATTACCTGAAAAGAGTTGTTCAACCCGATAATCATGACCCGTTCCCGTTTCAGATTGGCGAAGCGGGGCAGGAAAAGATCTCCGACGGCGTTGGCATCGTAAATGGGCTTCCGGACCTTTTTACGCCCGTGGGATTCCCGCATCACGCGAGAAAACAGCTCCTTCATCGCCGCAAACATGGTGGCAGAGACATCCCCAAGGCCCTCCACGGAGCTGATCTGTTCCACGGGTGCGTACAAAACGCCCGAAAGGGAGCCGAACCGTTCCAACAGCTTATGGGCGGTTTCGTTGGTATCCTTTTGAGGAAGGGCGTAGAAGAGCAACAGTTCCAGGATTTCGTGATCCGGAAGAACCGAGGGATTTTCTGCAAAGCGGGCACGCAAACGCGAGCGATGCCCCGCGTGATGATGCTTCGGCGGCATACTATACTCCTTATTTTACCGTTTTGAGGAACCGAAGGAACGCTTCGCGCCCCTCGGCGGTGCATTTATAAACTCCTGCGTCCTCCAGAACCCGACCAAAAACGACGCCGATCTCACGATGCAGAATCTCGTCCACGTTTTCGGGGGTTACGGAAGCGTAGCGAGGCAAAAATTCCTCCACCCAATCCGCGTGGGAGGCGGTCAGAGGATCGGCACGAAGATCCTTGTCCGCAAGAATCGCCTCGGCAACGGCGGCCATTTCCTTCTTCAGACGGGAAGGAAGCACCGCAATGCCCATCACCTCAATCAGGCCGATATTTTCCTTCTTGATATGATGCAGAGCGGCGTGGGGATGATAGAGCCCGTCGGGATGCTCGGGCGTGGTCAGATTGTTACGAAGAACCAGATCCAACTCGTAGCGCCCGTCACGCATCCGCGCGATGGGCGTAACGGTATTGTGAGGCTCTCCATCGGTTTCCGCGTAGATCACGGCCGCCTCGTCGGTATAATTGCGCCAGGAAAGCAGAATCTTGTCCGCAAGATCCACAATCTTGGCGGGATCTTCTCCCGAAAGACGGATCACCGACATGGGCCAACGCAAAATGCCCGAACGGACCGATTCAAAGCCGAGGAAGGTGAATTCCCGCTCGATCTCGGCTTTTGCCATGGCAAATTCGTAATTTCCCCCTTGGAAATGCTCGTGGGAAAGGATGGACCCGCCCACGATGGGAAGATCCGCGTTGGAGCCGACGAAATAGTGGGGGAATTGGGAAACGAAATCGAAGAGCTTCACGAAGACCGAACGGTCGATCTTCATGGGCGTATGCTCCGCGTTGAAGACGATACAATGCTCGTTATAGTAAGAATAGGGAGAATATTGCAAACACCAGGGAGCGCCGTTTATGGTGATGGGAATGATGCGGTGAGACTGGCGGGCGGCGGCGTTCAAACGGCCTGCATACCCTTCCGTTTCCCGACAGAGGGCACACTTGGGATAGGCGGAGGGAGGTGCCTTCTTGGCGGCGGCAATGGCCTTGGGGTCCTTTTCGGGCTTGGAGAGATTGACGGTGATATCCAGATCTCCGTAAACCGTAGGCGTGACCCATTTCAGGTCCTTGACGATACGGTAGCGGCGGATATAGTCCGTATCCCCGCTGAAGCGGTAATAATTGTCCGTGGCGGTTTTGGGAGAAATTGCGTAATCCGCGCGGAATTTGGCAATCACCTGAGAGGGCGGGGGAACGAGAACCCCCATCAGCTTGGTATCGAACAGATCCCGCTGCACGACGCTGTCTCCGTCGAGAAGACCGCGGGCGGCGGCATCGTCGATCAGATCCTTCAGGATCGCTTCCAATTCGCGGGGTTGGGCGGGAATCTCCCGATCGTCCGCATAATCGGAAAGTTGCATCACTTCCAAAAGGCGGTTAGTTGCCCAAATTGCGTCGCAGGGCTGAATCAACCCCTTCTCCTCCGCATAACGCACCAGTTCTTTAATATATCCGTTTACCATAACCACAAATCTCCCTTTTGTTTTCTGCTTCTATTTTACTATAAGTGAACCGGAAAAGCAAGCGAATTCAAAGGTTATCTCGGAAATTTTGCATAAAATTCACAAACCCCGAAAAAACTTCGGGGTTTATTGGTTGATATTAACCGATGTCGGCCTTGTCTTCAAAGGAAACCACGGGCTCGGTAACGGAATCGTATTCCAGCACGATCATTTCGTTCTTGCCCTGCTTGAGAATGGGGGCGGGAACGTACAGAGTCCGTTGGGGACCCTTGGAATTCCAATAGCGGCCCAGATTGAAGCCGTTGATCCACACGGAGCCGTGTTCAAAGCCCTTCAGGCGGAGATAGGAATCCTTGGGTTCTTCCCCGATCTCCAGAGTTCCGCGGAAAAATGCGGGCATTTCAACGGGCAACCCCTCTCCGTAAACCAGTTTGGAGAGATCGTCCAGTTCCAGAGGCCAGACCTCCCAGCCGAAAAGGTGCTGATGAATCGGATCGCAGCAAACGCTGTCGGTGATCCCCTTTTCGTCGTGAAGGAAGGGACCGAAATTGATGCGGCCCAGATTTTCGACGATAACGTCGAGCACGTTGTCCTCTTCGGGGAAGGAAACGGGAACGTCGTAGGATGCGTCATTGCGGTAAACGGTTGCGATCCGTTTTCCGTTGACAAAAACGTGGGCCCGATCGTGAACGTCCCGAAGGAGGATGCTCTTGATGGGATTCAGCTTCGGCACGTGGGTTCGGTACAAAATCGCGCCGCTCATCTGCCCGTACTGCTCCATGGGAAGAATGGCGCGGGAAATTTGCTTTTCTGCCAGATAATCGGCAGAAGTACGCAACGGTGCGGATTCGGTCAAAACCACGTCTCCGTAGGCGGCCACGGGAGCGGGGGCAAATTCCCCGTAGGTGTCCTCGTCTTCCCGATAGTCCTTCAGAAGCGCCCGCAGAAGATCGTATTTTTTCGTGGTGTTCCCTTCTTCGGTGAGGGGCGCGCAATAATCGTAGCTGGTGACGGTGGGCTGATAATCCTTAGGACCGCCGCAGTTCGCTCCGTTCATAAACCCGAAGTTGGTGCCGCCGTGGAACATATAAAAGTTTACGGATGCGCCCATGTCCAGCATTTCCCGAAAACATTCCACCGCCTCCTCGGGCTCGCGGACGTGATGCTCCTCGCCCCAATGATCGAACCAGCCGTTCCAGTATTCGGAACACATCATAGGACCGAAGAAGGTGGGGAAGGAAGTCAGATTGGCAAAGCGCTCCTTGGGCTTGGAGCCGAAGTTTGCGGTTTTGAACACGTGAGGCAGCGTCCCGCCGTAGAGGTACGTATGGGCATCCCCGTCGGACGTAAAGAGCATAATATCCAAGCCGTATTCCCGCATCTTCCCTTCCAAAAAGGCCAAATATTCCTTATCGTTGCCGTAAGAACCGTATTCGTTCTCGATCTGGCACATGATGATGGGACCGCCCTTGGTGCATTGGTGCCTGGCAAGGATGGGAATGAGGACCTTGAAATAATGATCCACCTTTTCCAGGTATTTTTCATCGGCACAGCGCAGAGAAATATTGCGGTCCTTCAGGAGCCAGGAAGGAAGCCCGCCAAACTCCCATTCGGCGCAGATATACTGGCTGGGACGGACGATGACGTGAAGATCGTATTTCTTTGCGGTTGTAAGGAAGCGTTCCACATCCGCAATCCCTTCAAAGCAAAATTGCCCTTCCTTGGGCTCGTGGAGATTCCAAGGGATATAGGTCTCCACGGTGTTGAATCCGCAGGCCTTCAGTTTCTTCAGACGGTCGTCCCAATATTCGGGGACGGTGCGGAAATAGTGAATGGAGCCGGAAATGATCTGGATCGGTTTCCCGTCCAGTTCAAAATGATCATCCTTCACAACAAAGTGGCTCATGTAAGATCCTCCTGTTTTTGCAAGATACGAGGACGGCAACCCCCGAAAACGGGAGTTGCCGATGAGGTTTGAATTAGTCAAGAAAATCGTGATTCAAGGTGATCTTGAAATCCTTTTCGATGGCCCGCAGATAATCGTCGGTGATGGTCTGCAGGATGGGCTTGCCCGTGTTGAGGATGGCAAGATAGATCTGAGCGGATTTTTCCACGGTGTGCATCAGACCGAAGGTGTTGTCAAAATCGGTGCTGGCACAGAAAATGCCGTGGTGAGCCCAGATGGCCACGTCAAAATCCTTCATGTAACCGCTGGTGACGCGGGCGATATCCAGTCCGCCGGGCATCATCCAGGGAACGACTGCAACGCCGTGGGGGAAGATGATGGGACATTCGGTCATGGTGCTCCACAGAGCGCGGGAGAAAACCTTGTTGTCCAGAGGAAGAACGAAGGTCAAGGCAATGACGCCCACGGGGTGGCAGTGATAAATCACGCGATAATCGGGGTTTGCGGCCTTCTTGACGGAATGATTCATCAGATGGCTGGGGAATTCGCTGGTGGGACGGTCTTTGCCGTCGTTCAGTCCCCATACCAGACGGTAGGCGTCGCCCTTTTCGTTGATTTCGGCAATGCCGATGGCCAGTTCGGGAGAGACTCTGAAATTCTGGAAGAATTTGCCCGTGCCGGTGGTCATGAAATATTCACCCGCCAGATTTTCCACGGTCATACCGAGGGAAACCCATTCGCCGGGAGTATAGAAATAAGGACGGCAATCTTCCACTTCGTCGGCTTTCATGCGATAAGTAAGGTTTCCGCCGTTGCGTTCGTGCCAGCCTTGCTTCCAGCCTTCGTCACCCAGGCGAATATAGCCCTGCATTACGTTGGTATCAAAAATAGACATAATCAATTCTCCTTTTTCTCAGCCGCGCGTTGCCAGCACGGTTTTTTCATAATCGCGGACGGACTTCAGCCATTCGGAGCCTGCGGGAACGCCGCTGCGGTTGCAGTATTCGGCCCAAACGTCGCCGAAGGGAAGGGTCTTTGCCTCCTCAGACAGGACGAGAACGTCGGTGAAATTGCCTTCGTTCTGAGCGGCCTTCAGATCGGGCTGAAGCAGGGCGAAAAGCAGAGCCTTCTGCATATTACGGGTACCCACCACCCATGCGGCGATGCGGTTGATGCTGGCGTCAAAGAAGTCCAGACCGATGAGAACCTTTTCGGTGGCGTCGTTGCGGACGATTTCCTTGGCGATTTCCTTCAGCTCGTCGTCGAAAATGACCACGTGGTCGGAGTCCCAACGAACGGGACGGGAGACGTGCAAAGGAATCTTGTCAAAGAAGGGCAAGAGAGCGGGAATCTTGTCGCTGACCACTTCGGTGGGATGGAAGTGACCGTTGTCCAAAAGGTAATAAACGCCGGGATGGGAGGCGGCGTAGGAAACGTAGAACTCGCCGCTGCCCACGGTGTAGGATTCCACACCGATGCCGAACACCTTGCTTTCCACACAATCGATAACGCCCTCCAGCTTTTCTGCAAAGATCTGATCCAGGCTGTCCTTCAGACGCATACGGGGTCCGAGGCGGTCGGCGGGAATATCTTTATAGCCGTCGGGAATCCAGACGTTGACCAAACAGTGGGTGTTCAGTTCCTTGGCAAAATAGGCGGCGATACGGCGGCAGGCGATGCCGTGACGGATCCAGAACTGACGGATCTCTTCGTTAGGATGAGAGAGGGTCAGACCGTCGGCGGCCAGAGGATGGGAGAAATAAGTGGGGTTGAAATCCAGACCGATATCGTGCTTCTTGGCAAATTCCACCCATTTTGCAAAATGCTTGGGTTCCAAGGCGTCCCGATCGGCGTATTCCCCTTCTTCAAAAATCGCGTAGCAAGCGTGCAGGTTGAGACGCTTTTTGCCGGGGATCAGTTTGTAGCTTTCTTCCAGGTCGGCCATCAGCTCTTCGGGGGTGCGGGCGCGGCCGGGATAGTTCCCCGTGGTCTGAATCCCGCCGGAGAGGCTCGCGTCGGGGCGGTCAAAGCCCAGAACGTCGTCTCCCTGCCAGCAGTGCATGCTGACGGGAATCTTCTTCAGAGTTTCCAGCGCGGCTTCGGTATCAATGCCGAAAGACTTGTAAAGTTCTTTTGCAGATTCGTAACGGTTCATATCAATTTCCTCCGTAAGTTTTCAATTCAAAGCTATCGGCCACGGCCTTGCGTGCCTCGGCCACGTTGGCGAAGACCCCTTCGCAGATCAGTTGGCACAGGATATTTCCGATGGAAGAACATTCCGTGGGACCGGCCAGAACGGGAACTCCGCAAGCCTTGGCGGTCAGTTCGTCCAGATACTCGTCACGGCTGCCTCCGCCCACGATGTGAATACATTCCAGATCGTGTCCCACGATCTCCTTGAGCAGGTTGAAATATTTCGCATACGCAGAAGAAAGGCCCGCGTAAATGGATTGCATAATCTCACCCACGGTGGAGGGAACGGGCTGACCGGAATCGCGGCAATAGGCCTTGATCTCCTCCATCATGTTGTCGGGGGCAAGAAAACGGGGGTCACACACGTCCACTACGGAGGGGAAATCCTTGGCGGCGATGGCCATATCGGCCAGTTCTCCGAAGGAATATTTTTTATCCAGTTCCCGACGGACCGACTGAACGAACCACATCCCGTTGATATTCCGCAGATAACGGATACGGCCGTCGCTGGCCCCTTCGTTGGTAAATTTGGCGGCAAAGCCTTCGTCGGAGGTGTTTGCCTTATCCAGCTCCGTACCGAAGATGGACCAGGTGCCGCTGGAAATGTACACGGCGTTGCTCTTTTGCGTGGGAACGGCCAAAACAGCGGAGGCGGTGTCGTGGGTTGCGGCAAGGATCACGCGGCAGGAGAAGCCTACCTTATCCACGATCTCCTGCTTCAGAGGGCCCACCTCGCAGCAGGGGCGGTGAATCTTCCCGAAAGCCTCTTTGGGATAGCCGATCAGCTCCAGAATCTTTTCGTCCCACGTGCCCGTTTCGCAGTTGAGCATGTTGGTGGTGGAGCTGTTGGTATATTCGTTCATCTTCACGCCGGTGAGCAGGAAGTTGAGATATTCGGGGAACATCAAAAAGGTTTTGGTGCGGGCCACGAGCTCCGGATCCCGCAAAGCGGTTTCGTAGAGTTGGAACAGGGTATTGATGGCTTGCGCCTGGCAACCTGTGCGGGCGTAAAGCTCCGATTCGGGCATTTTTTCAAAGAATTTTTCCACCATACCCACGGTACGACTGTCCCGATAGGCGTAGGTTTCGCCCAGAATCCGATCCTTTTCGTCGAGAAGCACGTAGTCCACGCCCCAGGTATCGATGCCCATGGTAGTGGGAATTTTCCCGATCTCGCGGCAATGGCAAAGCCCGTCCACGATGTGACCGAACAGACTGTCGTAATCCCAACAGAGATGTCCGTTGCGGCGGGTCACGTTGTTTTCAAAGCGGTAGACCTCTTCCAGAACGATCCGTCCCTCTTCCAGGCTTCCCAGAATCAGACGGCCGCTGGAGGCGCCCAGGTCTACGGCAAGATGATATTTCTGCATATTTCCTCCATTCCCTTTTCAGGTGTATTGCAAGGCATAATATAACGAATATATCATACCATATTTTTTTGGATTTGTCAAGAAAAAAAGAGGGATTTTACGGATCTTTTTTCCGAAGGGGTTGTAAAATCCGAAAAGATATGGTATAATGAAAAAAACGGCGGGGAGGCAGGCAATGGAACTGAAAATCGCAACCTTCAACATTCAGCACGGGCGGGATCACCCGCACGGATTGAAGACGGGGGAAGAAAAAATCGATCTTGCGTTGATGGCGGAGACGATCCGCAAAATGGACGTGGATCTGTGCGGGCTCAACGAAGTGCGCAACCAGGATTTCTGCAATCAGGCGGAGGAAATCGCCAAGATTTTGGGGTGGCACTACGTCTTCTGCCCTGCCATTGAAATTCGCAACGGGACCTACGGAAACGCTCTGGTGAGCCGATTTCCCATCAAAGCGGTGCGAGCGGTTCCCATTACCACGTCCTTTTTGGAGCGCAATCCGTTGAAATGGTACGAGGATCGGGTGATTCTGGTGGCCACGGTGGACGTGGAAGGGAAAGAAATCACGGTGATGAGCAGTCATTTCGGTCTGCATGAAATCGAGATGGAAAAGGCGACGCAAACGGTCCTGCGGGAGGCGGAAGGCATAGCCTCTCCCCTGCTTTTCATGGGGGATCTGAACATGACGCCCGACGATGAAAAAATCCGACGGTTGCAAGGATTTTTCACAGACAGCGCCACGGTGGGAACAGGAAATCTTTGGACGTTTCCCTCTCACGAACCCGATCGGAAAATTGATTATATCTTTGCAAAAAATGCGCGGGTTCTGTCCTGTGAGGTGCCCAATCTCGTGGCGGCGGATCATCTGCCCGTAAAGGCGATTCTGGAAATCTGAATACGAATAAAAAAAAGAACACCCGATCCGAGAGGATCGGGTGTGTTTCAATCAAGACATATTGTTAACGTCGTAATCACCGTTATAATCGAGGAAATAGATTTCCCGCAGGCCGTCCCAACCTGCAAAAAGGTTTCGGGACGCATCATTGGCCTGAATGATATTGGGCTTATTGTCGGTACCGCGGCGAGCAATTACATACCCAACCACGTCATCTCCTGAATCATCCACGAAGAAACGAACCGAACCAACCGTCAACCCAACGTCAACGCCCTCGTTCCAGTTAAAATCCACACCGGACTTGGGGATCTGCACGAGGGGCCCGTCTCCGCTTTCCGTATAACTGGTGCGTTCCCAAGAACAGAAATAGAGAATCTCGATGGCATCAATCTCCGCTTCGGAATACTCGGCACGAACGTCTTTGTTAAATTCGCTGTCCGCCTCAAGGATGCAGTCGTACGTCAAGGGAATTACATTGAAATAGAGCACGGAATTGTCGGTTTTCTGCACGTATTTCGCATTGATGGCAGTAAACATCATAAAGCTTAATACGCACAAAAGAAGGAGTACTCCTGCGGTAAAGAGAGGCGTTGCTTTTCTATACATTTGCAGCACCTCCTTAATCCAACTGCGTGCCAACCGCACCCACGAAAATCGTGGAGGTAATCGGTTGGACGGAGTCTGAGGTGAGATAGATCATAAGTTCACAATTTTTAGATTGCGCAAGAAGGCCGCCGTTTACACTATCCGTTTGCACGGGGAAGGTCGCAACGGAGGGGAAGGTATAAACGTATCTGCCGTCGTCGTCAATAACGGGGGAACCTTGATATTCCGCATAAACAGTCTGGCTGTTTTCATCCTGATAAAGCAAGCGGAATTCCAAACCGTAAATCTCGTGAAGAGCTTCGGAGCAGGCAACGGTCACGTCTACCTTTTGCGAAGTTTCTGCGATATAAAGCACATCGTCAACAGTCTGCGTATTACGCAAAACGATCGGGGAATAAAAAACGCGTGCGTTCCCATTTTCGAGGATCTGCTCCTCGGTTTGCCCTTCAAAATTCCGACAGTCAATGGTATGAGAATTTTGCGCGCCGTCAAAGGTTGCGGAAACGGCGAAGCGGGCGACGCGGGCGGAATCGGAGCCCTCGGAGGAGGAGGTGTATTTTGCGAAGGTGCCGACGAGAATATAGGCCACCGCAACGGTCAGGAGCAGCAACAACAGCGCCAAGCGGGAGGTCCAGAAGAAGACCGGTTTGGCGTGCTTATTCTTTTGCATGGGCATCCACCTCGCTTTCCGAAGGGGGTTCCGAGGGAGAGGCGGCGTGTTTCAGCCGACGGATCTCCTCCAGAATCGCTTCTTTTTCTTTTTCGTCTTCCCTGCGGTCGGCACGGGCAGCAGCCCAGAGCAAGAAGATCGCGAGACCGATGATGACGGCGGTCCCGAGGGGAGAACGAATCATATCAAATGCGGTACCAACGTGGGCAATGCGATAAAAGGCTCTGCCTTTGATCCGCGCGATATCAATGGGGGCATCGGGGGTGTTGTTGGCATCCCCCTGGGTCTGAACGGTGGTTTCGTCCAGAAATTTGATGATGCGGTGCACGACCAGGGATTCTCCGTCCTGGAAAACCACCACGTCACCGACGCAATAAGACGATTCTTCGCGGACGAGAATCAGATCGTCCACGGAAAGCTCGGGTTCCATACTGCCCGAAAGAACCACGGCGCCGCCGTAGCCAAAGGGCATGGGAAGTTTATTTTTGCCGAAAGCGGCCGCGTTTGCACTGTAAATGCCAAATCCGATGAGGAGGGCAAAAACCACGAGAAGAATCCAATATACGGTTTTCAGCAGAATCTTCAAGGGTTTTTTCATGAAATCAAGCCTCCACGGCGTTTTGGTCTTCCTCGTCGTCCCTACGACGGAGAATGGGAATCAGGATCAACAAGAATAGAGATCCGGCGATCAAGAGCCCCCAGCCTGCGGTGTCCGTGGCGTCGGAGGTGTCGGGAGGCGTGATGATACCGCCCGTGGCGTCGGGGTTGGGATCTTCCACGGCGACGGTGCGAATGACGATGGTGTAGGTCAGTTCGTCGGAGTTGCCGAGGGTGGTGTCCAGCTCATCGTCCCCTTCGAAGGGCCATTTCCATTCGAGGGTATAGTAGGAATGGCGCCCCGCACCGAGGATAAAGGAATCTTCGGCGGCGTTGAGGTCGGCGGTGTCCCCGAATTTGCCGCTTCCGCCCACGAGGTACTTGCCGTCAAAACGCTGGAGTTTGCTCTCCAGAGGAATGGGCGTTCCTGCGGGGGTGGTGTAAGCGTCGATAAACAGATCGTATTGAATGGCTACGTTGCCGGTATTTTTCAGTTTAAAGGTGTAGGTGTTGGAGGCACCGGGGGCAATGACCTTGTCGCCGTTGTCGCTCTTGATGACGACCTCGTTGCTTCCGTTGACGTAGGAAACGCGGAAGATCTCCACCTCGGTATTCAGAGACCACTTTTTCTGATCGTCGGCAGCCTCAAATCCGGGATTGGGGTTGAAGGTGTTGGCGTGTTCTTCATCGTGCCACTTGTCGGTGGAGGGATCGTAGATCACGTCGGAAGAATCGTCGGTGGAGGGATCGGAGGTGGCGGTGTCCGAAGAGGTGTCGAGAATGTCGATGCCGTCGGTTTCCGAGGGGGAATTGGACAAAAGACGGCTCACCAAAAGGGCACCCGTACCGATACAGAGAACGGCAAGGATGATCAGAAGGGGGACCAGAATGGCTTTCTTCTTCTTTTGGGGTTGTTCTTCAGGGGTGACGACGGGAGTTTCTTCGGCCATTTTTGGAGCCTCCTTTCTGATTATTTATATGCGAAAGTGTTGACTTTATTAGTTTATGGGAGGGACAACCCTTCCACCATCCTGTGGATGGTCCCCCTCCCCTTGCACAGGGGAGGCTTACCATAGTGCACGGTAGGGTTCAGCCTCAACAAACAATGCCTTATATAAAAAAATGAAAATCCCCGGTCCGGCCACGGCAGACCGGGGATGAAATCATTTAGCTAAATTGCTATACTCGATAACCGGTTAAGGTCAGGGAGCATCGAAGGTGTCAACCTGGGTAGCGTTGATGTTGATGACCAACTTAACGGCATCCAGAGTGTCGGCATTACCCATAGCGGTGTCGATGGCATCCTGAGCGGCCATTTCACTGCCATTGGCGGGTTCAGCATCATCAGCGGTTTCGAAAATCCACTGCCATTCAACAGTGTAAACGGTACCGTCAGCCAAAGCTGCGGGCAGGGTGCCGGGAGCATAAGTAGCGGTATCACCATCGAGAGCTTCGATAGCGGCGATCATGGCATCCCAAGTACCCCAAGCAACAACATCAGTGGTGGTTGCATCAACAGTCTTGGTCAGCTTCCACTGGATGTTGGTGTTGTCTTCGATTTCAGCAGCGATAGCACTACCAGCGGTGGTAATGGTTACGTTGTAAGCAACTTCGGGAGCGGTGATAGCATCGGTCTTGTAGTTGACGTAATCGAAGGAGAAGGTTGCTTTGTTGGTGGTGCCGGGAGCGATGATATCAGTTTCTTCAACTGCAGCAGTATTGTTTGCAGCGTTAGCACCGTCAGACAGAACTTCATCGTTTACATATGCAGTCTTGAAGAGATCAGCAAAAACGATGTCAGTGTTGTCGGTTTCAAAACCCCAGTAAGCAACGCGAGCGGAGTCGCTACCAGTAGCAGAGGAGGTGTACTTCGCGAAGGTTCCGGCGATGACGCAGGAGGTCAGAAGAACGGCAACCAGAAGAACGGAAGCGATTCTCATCATATTGTTTTTCTTCATAACAGAAAAACCCCTTTTCTTTAAATTTTGCCTTGCGGCATTTTGTTCTTCCCCTCTCCGGGGAATTGGACATAGTTTGTTGCGTGAGCAACAATGTATTATATTCATTCTCCGGACGTGGCTTCCGGGGGAAGAATAACACACATAATTAAGTAGGGTGCCGACTTATTCGGCGGGGGTCTCCTCGGCGGGTGCTTCTTCTGCGGGAGCAGATTCGGCAGGGGCGGCCTCGGAAACGGGTGCGGCGGCTTGGGCGGCGCGAAGTTCTTCCAGCTCTTTGAGGAGGGCGTCGGTATCCTGCTTTTTGCTCTTCTCGTATTTCTTGCGACGGATCACGTCATAAGCAATCAAAATCAAAAGGGGAACCACGACGCAGACGATGAGACCAACGGTGGTCTGCATGAACATGGCGACGGAGCCCATAAAGGGAATGCGGAAGGCGTAAACGCCGATCACCTTATCGGCATAGACTGCCATTTTATCTTCCGCGTTGTTGAAATCACCCTTGGTCTTAAAGAGGAGTTTCCCATCTTTATCTGTAAAGACTTCGATGACACGGTGGGTCAAGAGGGCGCCGGTTTTGCTGGCGGGGTCGAAGAAGGAAATGATGTCGCCTTCTTTAATGGTGGTAGGATCGACCTTGGTGGCGAAGATGAGGTCTCCCCCGTTGATGGTGGGGCTCATGGAGTCGGTCAGGACGATCATAGGGGTGACGTTGAACAGGCTGGGAGGCGTGTTCTCGTCCCCGGTATAACTCTTGACGATGAGGGCGATATTTGCAATCAACATGGGGATGAGGATGACACACAGGATAATGCCGATGACGGTCAAGGTCTTGTGTGCGGCAGAGGTTTTGGGCTTTTTTTCCGGGGTTTGAGCCGGAGTCTGGTCCAGGTTCTGCACGGTCGGTTCGTTGGCCATGGGAAACAGTCCTCTCTTTTTTTCAATGGTCGGGCGCGGCGGATACGCTCGCGCGTAATATTTGTTGTAGGGCGGCGTGGCCCCGTTGTGTTGTTTCAATTATACTACGCGAAGGTCGGGTTGTCAAGAATAAAAGTGGCAAAATTGTAAGAGTTTAAAAAAAATTACGAGAAGTGTTGCAAAAATGAAACAACACAGGTGTCTTGACAGATAAAGCGGGGGCGGAGGGAGGACGGTGTTCTTTTCTTTTCACGAGAAAAGAAAAGAACCAAAAGAAAAGCGAAATCGCCGCAATACTTGCGGCGGAAGAGGGGGTGGAGGGCAAGAAGACGGAGGTATTCCTCTCTTTCCTTCCGAGAAAGAAAAGAACCAGAAGAAAAGCGAAATCGCCGCAATACTTGCGGCGGAAGAGGAGGCGGAGGGCAAGAGGGGCCCTTCCGCCCCGCGGCGGGAGCCGCGGGGCCGCGCCCGCCGCAGGGCGGGGGCGGAGCATTTTCGGGAGAAAATGCGGAAGGGCAAAACGCGAGGTGAAAAAAATAAAAAAGGCCGAAAGTGGGGAGGTCTCCCCCGTTTTCCCCCAAAAAGAGCCGAAAAGTCCCCAAAGTGGGGACAGATGAAAAAAAAAGGGATATAAACGGGAGGAACACGGCAAAAAGTGGGGGCCTTTCCCCGGAACGTGGAGGAAAGTGGAAGATTCCGGGAGAGAAGGAAAACCCTGCCGTTTTTCGACCGCTTATGCGTGCGCGCGTATTATAATGTGAAGAAAAGCGGAAAAAAAATTTAACTTTTTCGAAAAAGTATTGCAATCCGAGCGGCAATCTGTTACAATAAGTGCATAAGTATATATAAATATACCCACCATCGTGAAAAGAGGCAAGAAAGATGAAAAAGAGGCTCACAATTCTCATCCCCGCCGTTGCGGCAGTGTTAGCACTGCTGTGCGTCGTGCTGTTCTTTGCCATGCCCACCCAAGGGGCCGCAGACGTCTACGCACAACAGCGGGCGACGGAAATCTGGAACAAGGTTGCAACGGAAAATTCCTATGCCACCAGCATTAAGTTCGGGAACGGAACCATTACGCCGGGAACGACGCACAACCTGAAAGACCTGTACGCACCCTGCACGGGTGGTACGGCCAAACTGGAGAACGGCGTTCTGACCATTACGAACTTCGGATGGGACGGGGGAACCTGGCCTACGATGATTCCCAACGGTGCTGTAAAGATCGTCTGCAACGGAGGTGGCCCTCGGCTCATGATCGAGGATGATCCTGCGGTGTCGAAATACTCTCCCATTCTGATCACCAGTGACCAGGGGACGGTTGTAAGAAGTGAGCGCTTGCATACCCAGGACGGCGACATTGTCATTTACGGCAACGTCGGATTTAACATGTACGTAAACTACGGTGCAGGTGCCGTCGTAGACGCCACGCACAAAAACGGTCTTGCCATCAAGGGCGAAGGCTGCAAGAAAAAGGGATACGACATCATCATCGGGGGACAGAAGGACACCTCGTTCTCCGGCTACGCTACGGCACAACTCGGTATCGTTGACAATCAGTCTGGTTCCATTGTGTTCTGCGGAACTGCGACCAGCACCGTAACAAACTATTTCAATGATTTCTTTAAGCTTGACGGAAGTAATGCTCCTACCGCCGTGCGGATTGCCTCTACCGCATCGTCGGACGCTCAGATTCTGTTCAAAAACGATGGTGCTGTCAATATTACCACCAAACGCGGCAATGCGCTGAGAACAAACTTTGACAACTCCCCTACCGCCACGGAAAAGAACTCCTCTTTCACATACAATAGTGCTACCTATACGCAAACCTATAATGAATACAGTTCCTCTAACGACGCGATTCTCTTTGAAGGAACCGGCCAGGTCAAGCTGAAAACGGAAGAAGATTTCGTTTACAACTGGGTCCAAGGCGTGGGCGTTATTTACACAAACCAGGGTAACGTGCGCGTGAGAAACAACGCGAAGGTTGTCGTCAATGAAAAACTTACCCATTACGCCGTTGCACCCGATGATGCGGGCGGATGCGGCGTCGGAATCAACATCAATAACCAGGCCGACAACATCCACGTAGGTCTTTACGTGGAAGACACGGCAACCCTCGTAGTATACGCGGAAGGAGCAACCTCCACCGCAAAGGACACGGAGCTTGCAACAACCTTTGCCGCAGTAGAAAAGGACGCAACGTATGCAACCTCCGTGCTGAACTCCAACGAGGAACGTCTTGCGGGAACCTGGGTCAACTACGGACGCATCGTCGTTTCCGACACGGCGAACTACACCACCTATGCTTACCGCACGGGCGGAAGCACGGACCAGTGCTCCGGTGCGGTCATCAAGGTTGGTGCCTTCTTCCAGTCGGGAACGCCCAACGTGCGTATCGTCTCCGATCGGGCAGACACCAAGGCAAACGGTACCGGCCTGGAAATGCAGACGGGTAACACCATCAACGCAACGCTGACCGACAGCACAGGCGCAACCGTAAAGATACCCGTGGATGAAGGAAAACTTCCCTCTCGCACGGAGAAGGTCAAAGATATCGCCGGATTCAACATGTCGGGCGGTCAGTGTGAAATCTACGGTCAGGGTTGGGGACTGGGTGTCAACCATTATCAAACCTATTTTGGAAGCAACCTGAAGGTTTCGGGCGGCGTTCTTGTCGCAAAGGGCGGCACGAACATCGTAACGGGCGGATCGACCACACTGAACACCACGATCAACTTTACGAACGCATTCCACTGCAATGCCATTGGAACTGCGAATCTTGGCACGGTTTCCGCCAGCGAAAACACGAGAACCAACGACAACGGCATGATTTATATTGGGGAAACCAACAACGGTTACATTCCCAACACCGGGCTCTCCCTGGCCACCTCGGCGAAGGAATACATCCTTGCCTCGGCAGACGGAAAGACCCTTAAATTCCCGGCCAACGCAACGGCAACAAACGTGTACAATATCAGCACCGTTGACTGTCCCATTATGGGCGCCTACGGAAAGACGCATGCGTCCTCTTCCGTGGCAAAGATGACCTTTGTCACCAATCCCTACACCAGTTACGTGCTGATTCGGGAAAACAATGGCACCCAGTATATGCTGGGCGGTGCGGATGGCGGAACCTATACTTATACGGCCAAGAATTCCGCGAAGGGTACGATTACGTATAAGCCCGTATCGGGTGGTAACGACACGCTGACCATCAACGGCATCAGCGGCGTTCAGGAAATCGCGGCGCCCACGGGGCATCTTGCCGTGACCGCAACGGGAACGAACACGCTGAGCAACCCCTCAGACTACGGCATTAACGTCACCTATAACGGCGGAAACCTTTCCCTTTCGGGAGGCGGCACGCTGAACATTACGGCTGTCAGCAATCTGCTTTATACCAAGAGCGGAAGTCTGACCGTGGACAACGTCAAACTGAACCTGAACGGCCAGTCCCAGTTGCTTTTCGTGCAGGGTAAAACAGCAAGCTGCGCCATGACGGTGAAGAATTCGACGCTAAACCTTGAACAAACCGGGGTTGGGACCTTCGGCATCGTTCATCACGGCGGCGGCGCGGTTAACTTTACAGACAACGTCATTACGGCCAACATGAACGAAGGCGGCGCAACGGGCCAGCCCTCCACACTCATGCAAATCGGGCATTTGTCCGACCTGGTGGGTACCGACTATTCCACCTACACCACACCGGTAACCTTCCATAACACGAAGCTCACCGTAACACACTCGAATCTCATCAACGCAGGCAAACCCTCGAACAATCTGATTCAGTGCAACAGCGGAAACCTCACCTTCTCGGGAACCACCGACATCAATTCCCCGTCGCAGATTCTCCATGCGAGAGGGGCAAATCCCACAGTCATCATCCAGGATAGCGCAAAAATTACGTCTGTCGGCGCAAAGCCGGACGCCATGGCAATCTTTGCGACAAAGAACAGCGGAACTATCACGATGACCATCACGGACGATGTAGTTCTGACCATCACGGACAACGGCTCCTGCCCCATCCGTGTCAGCGGCGACCATCCGGACGGAAACGGCCCAACGGCGGCAACCATCGACTTCACCATGAACGATAACGCCAAACTGATCGCGTCGGGACGCGGGCAGATGCTCTATCTGAAGAGCACGGGCGGTACCGTTCTTGCAGATATCGCAGGCAAGGCAAATCTTGACCTGAACAACACGGGTCTGGGCGGCGTTACCACCACCGAGCTCTTCTCTGCCTTCATGATTATCGGAGGAAAGGGTAAAGACGGCGTGGGCAACGTCACCATCCGGGAAAACGCCGTGGTGAAGTGCATCTGCGACGATAAGGAAAAGCTGGGCACAAAGACTGTTGCCGGCATTGAAATTGAAGACCTGGGAGATGCCTCGACCAAGGGCACGTTCAACGTTCTGGACAACGCACAAATCGAAATCGACGCGGCAACGGCCTTCATCTACGAACGAAACGTACAGATGAACTTTGAAAGCGGCTCGGTCAACGCCCGTTCGAACGCCACCACGGGACGCGTGCTCCATTCGATTTCCAACGTGGGTGTCAAAATCGGTGCAAACATGAAGTTCGTGGGCACCGGAAAAGACGGTATGTACCAGGCGCAGACCGACTTCAACTCCTCGCCCCACCAGCTGACCATCGTCCCCGGCGCTTCGGTCTATATTTACGGCACGACCCGTGCCCATTGGCCCTATGCTGCGGCAAACGTTTCGGACACCGGAGTGGCATACAAAGACTCCTGTGCACCCTCCAGCCAAGGCAAATTCATCATTACGGCCAACATGGACCTGCCCACGTTGGTTACGGTCTATACCTTCGACGGAGGGAAATATATCCTTTCCTTTGAGGAAGGGAAGCAATGCTATCCCACCACCGCAAACACCGACACGGCAGAAGTCTGCGTCATAGCACCCGGCCAGGTCATCTTCCGGGACATCAACAAAACCACCACTCCCGGCTCCACGAAGGCGGTCAAGGGCGTTTCCATTGACGGCTCGGACGCCACCATCACCCTCATCGGCACCAGCCGCATCTGGGACCAGTGGAACACCGGAAGCCCACAAAACCAAAGCGCAAATTACACGGCGGGCGGCTCACCCTGGCTGCTGACGGTAGTAGGTGCTGCGGAATTAGGCCACGGCTATGACATCACCATCACCGCGTCTCAAGAAGAAGCCAATAAGGGCGGCGGCAAGCTTTTCCTGAAGGGGAACGACTGGGTCATCACCACCCGCGGAGACCTGATCGTAGAAGGTTACGCAGAACTGAACATCGAACCCAAAGCCTGCACCGACCACACGGGCAACGCCATCCACGGGGCCCGTCAGAAGGACGAAATTAACTTCATTTTCCGTGACCACGCAACGGTCAACGTGGGCGAAATCAACACCAGCCTCAACGGCATGACCGGAAATCCCGCCGACGGACGCGGCATTTATATGGCAGGCGGAACCCAGAGACTTCAGGTTTTGGAAAACTCCGAATTCAACCTCTACACCGTTAACGCAGCTATCTATATGCGTTCTGACCGTGCACACTACAAAGAGTTGAAGGGGCTTGGAATTACTCCTGAATTGCGGGTGGAAATCGGCGGAAACTCCGTCATCAACGCAAGATCCTCTGCGAACTCCGTTATTGCATACGAAGATTTCACGAGCGATCCGGACAATGCAGTCGAAACGGAACGAACCCACAGAGTTACAGACCCCGTCAACTTCATCCTGCGGCTGTACGGAAACGCAACGCTGAGATCCGAATCTACCGGAGGCACGGGGCACGAAGTTGTTTTCTACCACCATGCGATGGGGCTCAACGAGGTGGAAATCAGCGAAAAATCCGCCCTGAACCTGGTTCGGAAACGCACGGTAGCAAACAGCAGCATCTGCCTGATTCAATACAATACCGACACGGTGAACGACAACGTATTTGAAATTAAGGGCAGCGCAACGGTTTCCGTTTCCGGAGAAAACGTTGCCAACGGAATTGACCTGAACCATAAAGGAAAGGGTAAGAACATTCTCACCATCCAGGGTTCGGAAGGCGACAAGCCCACGGTAGACGTCACTGCTTGGTCAGGGACCGGAATTCTCCTCCAGGCAGCCTCCACAGAGTTTTCCGGAAACTTTATGGCGGTGGACAACGCCACGGTGACGTCCACGGCGGTCAACTACCCCGTCTACCTTTACACGAACAGTGCAAGCGGGAACGGGACCCGGACAAACGACCTGACCATCCGTGACGCAACCGTTATCCTGAATCAGACCGACACGTCCACGGCGGCAAACGACGAAGTAGGTGTTTTTCTGGTTGGATCGGCAAACACCATGACGGTGGAAGGATCCTCGAACCTGACGATCAACCACAACCACGCAGGAATCAAAATGAACTCTTACGGCGATAACGGAAACCAGTTGGACATCAAAGACGGCGCTACCGTTACCGCAAAGGCCTACAGTGTGGCAGACGCCTACACCTGGAACATCGTTCTTAACGCAACACAAAACGGCAGCAACACCATGAACGTGTTGAAAACCGACGCCGGAACTCCCACCCTAATCCTGCGGGACACCCTGAACCAAGCCATCTATTTGGTCCACAACTCGGAGAGCACAGATCAAAGCAATTATCTGACCATCAGCGGGGCCGTAGTGGACATTGACACTTCGACCTCTCTGGCAGACAATCCGGCAACCACAGGCGTAGATCAAGGCGCTACGGGAATCTTCCTGAACAAGTATGACGTACTGGGCAACAACATTCTGAACATTCAAAACGGCGCTCAGGTCGACATTGATGCGGCCATGTGGGGCATTGTCTGCTATCAAAGACACCCCACCAGCGCAGAGACCCTCAACAGCAACAAGACCTACAACAACGTAACGATGCAGGATTCCACGGTCAACCTCAACGTTGGCATGACGGGATTGAATCTGGACATCATCAGTACGGGAGGTAATACGGTGCTTGTGGACAACACGGCCCTGAACATCAACCGCACGAGAGAAAACAACCAGATTGCAGCGTCGAGTGGGGACTACCGCCGCGGCGTCCGTATGATTGACCGAAACGCGGGAAGCAACAACCTGCTCACCGTTCAGAACGGATCCAATCTGACCATCGGTTCCGGATTTGAAGTGGGTGTGGACCTGCGAAAGCTGATGGCAGGAACCAACGCCTTCACCTTGACGGAAGCGGTCGCCACCGTGAACAGCGACGGAACCGGCATCACCCTGGGTGGTGGTGAGGACGTTCCCACGGAGAACAAGTTCATCGTCCATGGGGATTCCGCATCCGACAACCCCACGTCGTTGACGGCAAGCGCAAAGAAGAACGTGGTTCAGCTGCAGTTGAAACCGAAGACGGAAAACACCAAGAACGTGGTCACCGTAGACGGAGATGCGGCTATCACACTGACCAACACCGCAACCGATGCTTCGTCCACCGATACGGATCCCCACAGCGGCCTCTACTTCACGGGACATACCAACGACGTGGATCTGCTGACCACGGGCCCGGTACGGATTCGCGGCAATGCGGTAGGCTGGAGCGGCGCCGTTCATAACGGCGGAGACTCCCTCTATCCCGACATCTATATCACAACGCCGGATATGGTCATCGAAAACTTCGGAAATCGTACAAATGACATTGTGTTCAATCCGAGCACAGCCGGCGAATATCAAGGCTCTCACCTGTCCCTGGGCTTCTACATGTGCGGAAACAACAGGGCAAACGCGAAACTGACCTTCGCAGGGGATGCAAACGTCACCATTCAGGGTCACCGAGACGCCACGGGCAAAGCAACCCGTGCATACGGCCTGTTTGCCACGGATGCTACTGTGATCGTGGAAGGAAACGCAACGGTAAACGCTCAGGCAATCAGTGCAGAAGGCACCACCGGCGGAGAAATGTCGGCAGCGCTTCACCTAAAGAACTCCGACATGACAGTTCAAGGATCGGCAAACTTCTATGCGAAAGCCTTCAGCGGGACGACGTCCTCCTCCGCGGCCATCGCCCTGCAGGGAACCACCAACGTTGTGGTCCAGGACGACGCCTATCTGGAAGCGAACTCCGAAGGTTGCGAAAACTACACCGGAACATACCTGGGAACGGTTTTGAACTTCGAAAGTGCCTCCACGAACGCACCCATTACGGTGAAAAATGACGATGATAACAATGCGAAATTCGTCATCAAGGGCAAACGCCCCCACGCCGTAGGCTCCCGGTAAAACACCTCTTCGGAGAAGACTCAAAAAAATCTAATAACAAACCCTCCCCCGCTCCGTCAAGGGCGGGGGAGGGTTTCTACCTATTATTTTAATAAAAAAAGCGCACCGTGGGAGGTGCGTTTTTTTATCGGTTCCAGTTGTTCACGGCGATCACGCGGCGTTCCAGTTCTTCGATGAGGATTTGGGAATTTCCGGGAGCATTTTTTGCATCGCCCATGCCGTTAATAAAAAAGTACATAAGAAGTGCAAGACCTAAAATCAAAGAGGCCACGATCGCAGCGGGTTCTTCGCTTTTGACCGCAAAGAAAAGCGCAAAAACCGTTACGATGATGCCAAGAATCAAAGAGAAAAGCTTCGAGAAGTTGGAAAGGCCGCTGAAGGTGGTATAATACGTAACGTAGGTCTTGCCGTCCTGGGTAATGATCCGCCCGTAAAGATTGGTCGAGCTGTCGCTTTCCGAACGTTGACGATAGGCTCTGGTGATCGCGATTTTTCCGCGTTTGGAACAGAAAAACTCAATAGTTTTTTCGTCGCTTCGCTCCTCCCTGCAGGGGCCCTGTAATTGTCGGAATCGGGTAATGGCTTCTGCTTTTGAAGTATGGATTTCATATCTGCCTTCACGGATTTTTCCCATATTGTCACCGCCTTACAGAGATATTATAGCATAAAGCAACGAAGATGTCAAGAATGATAATACAAAAGCAGGCATGACATAAGCCGAATGTCATGCAAAAATCAAGGCGTTGCCTTGTATATCATCATTGCGAAAGGAACTGAAGCCTGCGGTTTATGATATACAGATTCGGCGATGAGATACACGCGTGCCGCGTGATGATATACCATTGCTTTCATAATGGATAATACTTAAAATAGTGAAGTATCGGCTAACGCCGACGTGAAGTTATGGCTTGCGCCATAGTGAAGTTTTGTGCTTGGCACAAAGTGAAGTTAAGTTTGCCCACTTCGCCGTCAGGCGAAACTTCACTACGCAGTAACTTCACTGCCAAAGGCAACTTCACTTGCCCGCAAGGGCAAACTTAGTTTCCAAAACAAAAAAGCACTGCTCTCGCAGTGCTTTTTGTTTTGGAGGCACCATCCGGATTCGGACCGGAGCGTGGAAGTTTTGCAGACTTCTGCCTTACCACTTGGCTATGGTGCCATCTTGCTCGGGTTTTGGACAAAACCCGTATTTTAAGAAAAATATCATGTTCGGAAGGAACATGATATTTTTCATGGAGCGGAATACGGGGCTCGAACCCGCTACCTCAACCTTGGCAAGGTTGCGCTCTACCAGATGAGCTAATTCCGCAAATATCTTGCCGAAACCGACAAGAGTTGGTGCCTCCGGTCGGAATCGAACCAACGACACGAG
>JAGBIM010000005.1 GCA_017934975.1 Clostridia bacterium
GAGGCATACTTTTGTGCATCGCTTTTCTTTTTCGCTTCGTTCAAAAGAAGTGCAAAAACCCCTTCCCCCGCCACGCCGCACTACGGCAGGCGCGGCGGTCCCCCTTCCCCTTTCCCATGGCGGGAAAGTGGACGGCAAAATCGAGAGGCACTCCTGTCCTGCGAACGCTGAAAGAGAGATGTTCCTTGAAAAGCTTTGCAATAGAATTGCGCGGCAGGGAAATTCAATAAAACCTTTTCCCCGACGGATGAAATCCGTCGGATCACGCTTTCCTTTCTCTTGGTACTTCTCTTTCCTTTCTCGAAAGGAAAGAGAAGTACACCTCCCGTCGAAACAAGACCGAGAGAAAATCATCTCTCGGTCTTGCTTTTTGTTTTTTCATTTCCCCCGACGCAAGGATTGCGTCGGATCACGCTTTTCTTTTTCTTGGTTCTTCTTTTTCTTTTCTCGAAAAGAAAAAGAAGAACACCCCCGTTACGCCCGACCCCTCTTAATACTTCCGATGGCAGCCCTCGGGGAGGCGGATGGTCCAGGATTGGAGGCGGTTGCGGCGGGACACGTGATTATCCATCAGATCCTTCACGTCCACCCAGGTCTGTTTCAGGTTCAGATCCCGCAGGCGGGGGAACTGATCCAGGTCGATCTGCCAGCCCGCAGGAGAAACGGTGACGGTCTCTTCCCCGCAAAGGACGGCCAGGGCGGCACGGAGCCAATCGGCGGTACCGAGAATGGAGGAGCCCACGATAATCGAGCGGGGCAGCCAGCCTTCCGTGAGAATGCGTTTGGCCGATTCGACCATCTCCGCCTTGGTGACGGTGACGGGAGCGGTGATGGCAAAGGGATCTTCCAAAAAGCCCTTCACGTCGCCGCAAATATACTCCTCTGCACCGCACAAAAAGGCGCGGCAGGCGTGGAAGAGGTCGGCCATGCAATAAGAATGGGGCAGGGTGATGGGGTGGAAGTCCTCGTCGATCTGCGCCTTCAGGGCGGGCAGATCCTGCAAGCGAATCTTGCGGACGGGGTTGCCGTACCGATCGGCCAGATTTTCGTAGGTGGTGATGCGGAAGCGGGGATCGGCCTTCAGCATGCCCACCAGGAAATCAAAGTTCCGATAATAGGCCTCGATCATTTCGGGGGGATTCTTCTTGGATTCTCTCCACTGTCCCTCGGGGGCGTTCTCCCCGTAGCAGTTGACCAGATCCCAATATTCGCTGTACATACACATGGAGGGGTGGTGGTAGCAAACGAAGAAATCCTTCGTGGCGGCCACCTCGTCGAATTTGGCGCGGATCTCCTCCTCCGTGCGGGGACGGATGGGAACGAGCTTTTCGTCCCGCTTCAGCAGAAATCCTTCCAGGTTCAGATCGTAATGGGTGCAAAGCAGGTTGCAGTACCATACGGGCATGGGCAGTTTACTGCCTGCCAGTTCATCCCCGCAATAAACGGGGATTCCCATATGGTGATATACGTAATGGGCCACGTAGGACACGGAGTTTCCGGGAGGGCAGGCGGAGCGGAGTTTTTCAATCCCGAAGATCCGCTTCAGAATATCTTCACATTCCTTTTCCCATGCCATCAGCACGTCGAAGGCCTCGTCAAAGCTCTCCAGGTCGGTACATTCGTTGATGGTGGGGTGGAGGGAATGCCCCAAAGAATGGGTGTCGATTTCGTGATATTTCAGTGCTTCGATCACGTCCTGCCGTCCGTGCTTTTCCAGCAGCTCCGCCAGACGACCCACGATCTGGAAGCATCCGCGCACGTTGTGCTTGCGCAGAATTTCCGCCGTGCGCAGAATTCCGTCAAAGCCGCCGATATTGGCAAGATCTTCCGTGTCAAAACTAAAAACAAGATCGGTCATAAAAAGACCCTCCTTATGATTTATGCTTCAAAAAGTGCCATGAGGCAGTGCCCCGCTTGGTGGGCGAGGGGGAGAAAATCGGGCAAAAGCGCCACGTTGGACAATCGAAACGATTCCTCCGTTTTTACAGCTCGTCGTTTCCTTCGATTTCCATCAGAGCAATTTCCAGATTGCCGTTGCGGACACGGAGCTTGTCGATGAATTCACGGGACTGTTCCGCGTTCTTCAGCTTGATGCGGTAGGTCAGCTTATAAAGGCTTCCCATGTTGGTGGTCTTCACCTTGGTCAGACGGTGGGAAACGGTATAGACCTCGAACAGATCGTCAAATTCGTGGACGTAATGGAGGGATTCGGGGACGGTGATATGTAAATCCACCACGTTTTTGCCCATGGGAATCAGCGACACCGCCATGGCTACCAGACAGACCAGCAGGGTGAAGACGGGGGCTACCACCACGTAACCCGCCGCGCAGGCCAGACCTGCGGTCATGACCAAAAAGATGGCGGCAATGTCACGGGCCTTTCCTGCCACGGAGCGGAAGCGAACCAGAGAGAACGCACCCATCACCGCAACCCCGGTGCCCACGCTTCCGTTGACCATAACGATGACCGTGTATACGATCATGGGCAACAGAACCAGCGCCGTGGTGAAGCTGCGGCTTGCTCCCGTGCGGAAGGTGGTCATAAGAGCCACGAGAATCCCGCAGACCAATGCGGAAAGCAGGCAAATGAAAAAGTTTTGGGGGGAGGCAAAAATGCCTTCCAGAACGTGTACCTGATAGAAGAGCCAGTCCATAAATCGTTTCTCCTTTTATTTCAAACCCACAAGGGTTCTTTGTTTTCGGTTTCGGGGATCAGGGATCGCAGATGGGCGGTGCCGTATTTGGAAAAGGACGTGGGGAAAATGCGGTACTTGTCCAGCGCGTGGGCCAACCACAGAGGCATGGCGCCTTCGGTTTTGATCTCCATCAGCACCTCGTCGGCGGGCAAAAGCAGATCCCCGTCGCATCCCTCCGAAAGGGAGAGGCGGGTGTCCCGTGCCCGTACCATGGTGTCGAAGGTAATGCGCAGATTCGGGTTTTCCTTCACCACGTAGGCGACCCGCTCGCAGGCCACGTACATGGCGGGGGAAACGTGACCGTAATAGGACATGGCGTAGTCGATTTCCTCCATGATCTGGGATTGCAGGGGCTTTTCGCGGGTTTCCAGATAGCGCAGAGCCTTTTCCCAGGTGGTGCGCTCCCGACGCTTGTAGACCACGCCCTTATATTTTTTCTTGATTTCCAGAAAAACCTTGGTTTCCGCCGTGGCGTTGCCGTAGCTTCGGATCCGCAGTTTTTCTTTATAGGAAACCTTTTCGATGCCCTTCGCGTCGATGGAGTTGCGGATCAGCACCCGATCGGGGGTGTCCAGATACAGACTGCAGACGGTGCTTTTTCCGTATTCGTCGGGGCGCAGATAGGGCATAATCTCCTGCAAAAACTGCGCACAGAGATCCGCCTTCAGACGGTATTTCTTTTCCACGCGGCGAAATATGTAAATGTCGGCCAAGCAATCAGCCCCTTTCCACGTCTATCATAGGAAATTAAACTAAAAAGGACTTAAACGGCAGGACGTTTTTCCGCGGGTTGCAGATAAAACACCAGCGTCCCCACGGCCAGCGCGTTGGTCCCCAAAGAGAGGACGTCCGACCATTCGCACAGATCGTGCCGCACGTAAGAATAGGACGTATAGTCAAAGGTGGTGGCGCTGTAGCAGTATTCCCCCACGCCGCAGGCGGTGAGGATCAGGGGAAGCAGGGCGGCGGCCACGCAGAACCCGAACAGGATCCACTTGGAGGGCAGAATCTCCAGAACCGTCAGGGCAAAGAGAATGAAGAGCAGAAAGGGCAGAGAAAACTGAATGGGGAAATCCAGCAGAAGGTCGGGCTCTTCAAAGTTGTACGCATATTGGGACAGCTGGGTCACCACGGGCAGAAGCAGGGGCAAAAAGACCCAATATACGCTCTTTTCCGCCAAAAACAGGACGGCGATAAAGAACAAAAGGGGGGATGCCAGAGAGAGAATCCGCAGATAGACCTCAAAGGCGTTCAGATTGGCGAAGGACAGACCCGAAATCTCGACCACCCAGGTTCCGTTGTCGGTCAGAATCATCAAAAACCAGAAGATTACCGTTCCGATGAGAAACAGGCAGGGGACGACGGGGGTGCCCTTCAGGGTCATGACGGATCGTTTCATGCAAACTCCTTTATTGCGGTCTTCCGCAGCATTTTTTGTATTTCTTTCCGCTTCCGCAGGGACAGGGCTCGTTGGGGCCCACTTTTTTGCTTTTCACCACGGTGACGCCCTTTCCCTGTTCCGTGCGGTTCCGATTATCGTTCACCTTCACGGTGGAAAGCTTCAGCTTGCGGGCCACGGATTTGCGGGCGTTGTCCGCGCGGACGAATTCCTCCAGCCGCAATACGTTCAGAGCCCAGGTGGGGAACATGCGCAGACAGTCGAAGACCGCCCGTTCCCGAATGGCGTAAACCGTTTCCCGGAACATTTCGTCTCCCTGCAGCTGATATTCCGTCAAGGGGTTGTGCTGGGCGTAGGCCTGCAGGTTGATGCCCTGGCGCAGGTCGTCCATGGCGTCGATGTGATCCATCCAGTAGGTGTCGATGGCGGAGAGCATGACGAACCGTTCCAGCTCCCGCATATGGGCGGGGGAAAGCTTTTCTTCCACCAGAGCGGCGGATTTGTCGGCGGCGTCCAGAAGGACTTCCCGCAGCTCTTCCACCGTTTCCTTTCCCTCGTAAAGGTCGACGGGCTCTCCTTCGGCGGTCTTCTGGGGGAGATAAAGGTTTCCTTCCAGATATTCCTTCAAGCCCTTCAGGTTCCAGTCCTCACGGGGCCCCACGCAGAAGGCGTCCAACTGGCGATCGAGAACCGAACGGCGCATTTTTGCGATCTTTTCGGACAGATCCATGCCCTGCATGATCTGATCCCGTTCCTTGTAGATCTGGATCCGTTGCTGGTTGACCACGTCGTCGTATTCCAGCACGTGCTTACGGCCGTTGAAGTTGGCCCCTTCCTTGCGCTTCTGGGCGTTTTCCACGGTTTTGGTGAACATTCCCGATTCGATGGGCTGATTGTCGGGGAAAGCGTTGAGAAGGGCGGTGTTTGCCATCTTTTCACCCCCGAAGAGACGAACCAGATCGTCTTCGAAGGAGATATAAAACACCGTTTCCCCCACGTCTCCCTGACGGCCTGCACGGCCCCGCAACTGGTTGTCGATGCGGCGGGATTCGTGGCGCTCGGTGCCGAGGATATAAAGACCGCCTGCGGCCTTCACTTCCTCCGCCTCCGCGTCTACCTGCTTCTTGAATTCGGCGTACAGCTCCTTATAGCGGGCACGGGCGCCGAGGACGGCGGGATCGTCGGTTTCCGCAAAGGAGGTGGACTGAACGATCAGCTCGTGGTCGAATTCTTCCTTCTCCATCTGCTTTTTGGCCATATATTCCGCGTTGCCCCCGAGAATAATATCGGTACCGCGGCCTGCCATGTTGGTGGCGATGGTCACCGCACCCTTGCGTCCCGCCTGGGCGATGATGGAGGCTTCTTTTTCGTGATTCTTCGCGTTCAAAACGTTGTGGGGAATCTTGCGGGCGGAAAGAATCTTGCTGAATTTTTCGGATTTATCAATGGTGACCGTACCGATCAGAACGGGCTGGCCCTTTTCGTGGCAGGCCTTCACCTGATCGGCGGCGTGGTTGAATTTCTGCAATTCGGTCTTGAAGAGACGGTCGTTGTGATCCTCTCGGCGGGAGGGCTTGTTGGTGGGAATTTCCACCACGTCCAGATTGTAGATCTCCAAAAATTCGTCTTCTTCGGTCATAGCGGTCCCCGTCATACCCGACAGACGGTCGTACAGACGGAACAGGTTCTGGAAGGTGATGGAGGCAAGGGTTTTCGACTCGCTTTCCACCTTCACCCCTTCCTTGGCCTCGATGGCCTGATGGAGTCCGTTGGAGTAGCGGCGGCCGAACATCAATCGTCCCGTGAACTCGTCCACGATGATGACTTCCCCGTCCTTGACCACGTAGTCCACGTCCCGTTCCATGATGCCGTAGGCGCGCAGGGCCTGGTTGACGTAGTGCTGAATTTCGATATTTTCCGTGTCGGAGTAGTTCTCGATGCCGAAATAATCCTGCACCTTCCCCACGCCGCGGGGGGTGAGGGAGACGGTCTTGTTCTTCTCCTCCACCACGTAGTCGCAATCCTCGGGGACCTCGTCCCGCTTTGCGTCGATTTCCTTGAATTTTCTGCAAACCAACGTGCGGACGAAATTGTTGGCCCGCTGATACATCTCGTCCGATTCCTCCACCTGACCCGAAATGATCAGAGGCGTGCGGGCTTCGTCGATCAAAATGGAGTCCACTTCGTCCACGATGGCGTAGTTCAGCCCCCGCTGAACCTTGGGGGGCAGGTAGGGGGTGGGATCCCCCTCCTTGACCCGATAGCGGATCATGTTATCCCGCAGATAGTCGAAGCCGATTTCGTTGTTGGTGGCGTAGGTGATGTCTGCCGCGTAGGCTTGACGGCGGGCGTCGTTGTCCATTTCGTGGGTGATCAGTCCCACGGTCAGCCCCAGGAAGGAATGAACCTTCCCCATCCATTCGCTGTCGCGGCGGGCCAGATAATCGTTGACCGTCACCACGTGAACGCCCTTCCCCGTCAGGGCCGCCAGATAGGAGGGCAGGGTAGCCACCAGGGTTTTTCCTTCTCCCGTGCGCATTTCGGAGATGCGTCCCTGATACAGAACGATGCCCCCGTAAAGCTGGCATTGGAAGTGTCGCATGCCCAGAACCCGATCCGCCGCTTCCCGAACGGTGGCAAAGGCCTCGGGCAACAGATCGTCCAAGGTCTCTCCTTCCGCGTAACGGCGACGGAATTGGGCGGTCTTGTCCCGCAGTGCTCCGTCGGACAGGTTGCGGTATTCCTCCTCCAGAGCTTCGATCTTCTCCACCAGAGGCGTAATCTTCTTCAGTTCCTTCTCGCTGTACGAGGCAAACCATTTCTTAAACAGACCCATGGGCTTCATCTCCTGAACGTGGTAAGGCAAAATCGCCGTTTAATCTATATTTGCTATATTATATCACAATAAAATAAAATATTCTATAGTTTTCGCGGAATTGCCATAAATATATTACAATTATATAGTATAATGTACAGTGGATTATTATACCCTGCGGGGCGATTTTTCGCAAAACGCCGCAAAAGAAAGAAGGAATTGCCGTGGTTGCAAAGGTCTGTGCCATTGGTCTGAACGGCATCGAGGGCTACGCCGTGGAGGCGGAGGGGGACTTCCGACAGGGAGAACGCACCGCCATCTCCATCGTGGGACTGCCCGACACCGCCACCAAGGAAGCGCGGGATCGGATCCGATCCGCCATTCTCAATTCGGGATTTTTCCTGCCCGACGCGGAATATACCCTGAACCTTGCCCCCGCCGATATTCGCAAAGAAGGCTCCTGGTACGATCTGCCCATGGTTCTGGCTCTGCTGGCCGTGACGGGACAGATTCCGCCTCTGCCCAAAAACGCCGCGTTTTTGGGGGAAGTTTCCCTTTCGGGAGAATTACGCCCCTCCGCGGGAATTCTGCCTGCCGCCTTGGCTGCGGTGCAGTTGGGGTTCAAGGATCTGTTCGTGCCCAAGAAAAACGCAAAGGAAGCGGCCTCCGCCACGGGAATCCGCGTGTTCGGCATTGAAACGCTCAAGGAGCTCTGCGACGCCCTTTCGGGAAACGGTCCCGCACCCATCCCCCATCCTCCCCTCCTTCCCGAGGAAGAGGAGGACGATTACGGGGTGGACTTCTCCGAGGTCATCGGTCAGCAGGGCGCCAAGCGTGCTTTGGAAATTGCCGCCGCAGGGGGACACAATATTCTCATGATCGGGCCTCCGGGGGCGGGAAAGAGTATGCTTGCCAAGCGCCTTCCCACCATTCTGCCCCGTCTGTCCCCGTCGGAAATGCTGGAAACGGCAAAGATCCGCTCCGTTGCGGGGGTTTTGGATTTCAATAAGCCCATTTCCACCGTGCGCCCCTTCGCCTCTCCCCATCACAACGTCACCGTGCAGGGCATGGCAGGAGGGGGGAGCATCCCCAAGCCGGGGGAAATTTCCCTGTCCCATAACGGGGTTCTGTTTCTGGACGAGCTTCCCGAATTCAGCAAAACCGTGCTGGAGGCTCTGCGGCAACCTTTGGAGGATCGGAAGGTCACCATCTCCCGTGCCGCAAAAACCCTCACCTATCCCGCCGCCTTTCAGTTGGTTTGTGCCATGAATCCCTGCCCCTGCGGATATTTCGGCCACCCCACCCGAAAATGCACCTGCTCTCCCGGTGCCGCCTCCCGTCATTTGGGTAAAATTTCGGGCCCCCTTCTCGACCGCATCGACCTGCAGATCGAATTGCCTCCCGTCACCTATCAGGATATCGCCGCCCCCGCCAAGGCCGAAGAGACCTCTGCGGAGATCCGCAAGCGGGTGGAGCAGGCACGGGAAATTCAGCGGAAACGCTACGAAGGCACCGATACGGAGTGCAACGCCCGCGCCACCCCCCGTCAGATCAAGGAGAAATTCCTTCTTTCCGCCGAAGGAGAGGAGATGCTTCGGACCATTTTCGACCGTCTCGGCCTGTCCATGCGGGCGCGGGATAAGATTCTGAAGGTGGCCCGCACCGCCGCCGACCTGGAGGGGTGTGAGGAGATTTTGTCCCGTCATATTTCCGAGGCCTCCTTCTACCGCTCCCTGGACAAAAAATATTGGGCCCGCGGGGTCTGAACCGAAGAAAAATTTGACAGATTTTTCATAAATCCGAAAAGGGATTTCAAAATTATTTCGGAATCCAACCTGTGGAAAACTCCCCCTTTGAAGGGGCAAAACTGTGGAAAACTCTGTGGAAAGGGTGGAAAAACCCCGCAAACAAGAGACTTTTTCCACGGTGCAAAACTATTTCGAAAAAAATTCACCCTTTTCGACAACGGTGAAATTTTCGTGAAATAAAAGGATCAAAAAAAATGAATCTTTCCGAAATTCGTATGTTGCTTCAGCGGGAAAATCTGCTGATCAAAGACGCCCTCGGGGAAGGGGATTTCACCCCCGCGGCCATCGGGTGCAACTCCAACACCGTCATCCCCCACAGCCTCTTTTTCTGCAAAGGGGTCCGCTTTCGGGAGCAGTATCTGCTGGACGCCGTGGGACGGGGGGCCTGCGCCTATATTTCCGAGACCGAGTACGCCGTGGACCTGCCCCATCTGATCGTGTCGGACGTGCGCCGAGCCATGCCCCTCATTGCCCGTGCCTTTTACGGCAAGCCCGACCTGCGGTATCCTCTGGTGGGCATCACGGGAACGAAGGGCAAGACCTCCTGCGCCTATCAGCTGGCCGCCGTTTTTGAGGAAGCGTACGGAAATCGGTACGGGCTGATCTCCACCAACGAGGCCCGTTGCTGCGGACAGCCCCGCAAGAAAAGCGGCACCACCCCCGAAGCGCTGGACCTTTACGCCCTGCTCAACGCTTTTGCGGAGGAAGGCGCCGAGGCCGCCGTCATGGAGGTTTCCTCTCAGGGGCTGCAGTACGATCGGGTGCTGGGCGTGGAATTCGCCGTGGGAATCTATCTGAACCTTTCCCCCGACCATATTTCTCCCACGGAGCACAAGGATTTCAACGAATATAAAGAGGCCAAGAAAAAAATGCTCACCCTCTGCCGCGCGGGTATCGTGAATCTGGACGACGAACACGCCGCGGATATGATTGCCGCCGCCACCTGCCCCGTGTTGCGCACCGTTTCCCTCTCCGATCCCGCCGCCGACTACCGAGCCTCCGACCTGACCCTGGCGGAGGAGGGGATGTCCTTCACCCTTTCGGGGAAATTGGGGACGGGGGAGCGGTACACCCTGCAAATGGCGGGAGAATTCAACGTCTCCAACGCCCTTTGCGCCATCGCCGCCGCGCGGGAACTGGGCATCGACCCCTCCGCCATCCGTCGGGGGCTTGCCAAGGCCACGGTGAAGGGGCGCATGGAACGGTTTGATCTGGGGGGCGTTTCGGTGATCGTGGATTACGCCCACAACGGACTCTCCTTTGAAAAGGTATTTGATTTTGCCGATAAATTTTATCCCGATTCCCGCAAGATCGTGGTTTACGGATGCCCCGGCAACAAGGCCCTCGACCGCCGCACGGAAATGAGCGACGTGGCGGGCCGCCGCGCGGATTATATCGTGCTGACCGACGACGATCCCGCAGACGAGGAATCGGAGGATATTCTGCAACAGACCGAAAAAATGCTGATTTATCACGGGGCGGAATACGAAAAGATCCCCCACCGTCCCCACGCCGTCGCCCGTGCCCTCTCTCTCTGCAAAAAGGGAGACCTGCTCCTGCTTCTGGGCAAGGGACACGAGACGGGACAGATCGTCCGCGGCAAGACCGTGGATTACGGCGGAGACCGCCTCTGCGCGGAGCAGGCCTTCGCCCTGCAAGCCAATCCCATTTCTTGAAAGGAGGTGCCTCATGAAGGACGAATCTCTGGAACGGAACGAAGGATCCCAAGAGGATCTTTACGAAGAATTTGATATTTCCAAGTTTGACTTTTCCATCGCCGACCCCTGGGAGGAGGAATCCTCCGCGGAGAACGGGCAACCCGAAGCGAAACCGCAGCCCGTGGGGGAAGATCCCGTGTTTGAGGCGGAACCTGCCGCGGAGCTTGCCGCGGAAATAACCCCTTCCCCCAAGCCTCCCAAGAAAGAGAAAAAGGATCGGACGCTTCCCGCCTTTTCTCTTCCGTCGGTGGACAGGAAAACCTTTTTGCGAAAGTCCAGACGGTATCTGCGGTACGCCCTGCGCCCCTCGGGTCTGTACGAGAACATTTCCGAAACCCTCTGGTGGGTTTTTCTGCTGGGGTGCTGTCTGTTCGGATGCGCCTTTTACCTGCTTCTCGGCATGGACTGGGCCTCCGCGGGCATGATCGTATCCTCCCGCGTGCCCCTTCTGATGCTGACGGGCTTTTTGCTGGGAGGAACCGTATCCCTTGCCTTCGTGGGAGGCGCCACGATGCTGGCAAAGCTCTGCAAGGAAGACGATCTGCAGCCCTTCCGTATGATCTCCGCCGTGGCGGGGGCCGCCGTTTATCCTTCCGCCGTGTTGCTTTTCGGCCTCTTTTTGGGATTGTTCGGTCTTTCGGTTTCCATGTCCTTCGGGGTGGTTGCCCTGCTCTGGTGGATCTTCAATCTGATGGAAATGCTGAAGGATCTCATGGGAAACCGTTATTTCCCCATTCTCACCTTCGTCATTCTGTGGTCCATGGGGCTCTTTGCCCTGATTACCGCCACGTTCCTGCTGAAATAAAGGAGGGTATCCGTGAAATTTGACCGTTATACCATCGTGGGTCTGCTCTGCGCCCTGCCTTATCTGGTTTTCGGCGTGGTGCTTACCGCCTCGGACGCGGCGTCCATGCTGTCTTATCTGATCCTGACCGTGGCGCTGACGGGGGTGGAAGTGACGTTGTACGATATGATTCTTTCCTCCCGTCGGAAAAACTGGCTCTGGCGGGTGCCCTTCTCCACGCTGTTTTTCTTCACCCAGTTCGTGCTGGATTGGAACGTGATGCTCCCCTTCTACGTGATGGGGCAATTCGCCGTTGGGGTCACCACCACCAAGGACCGCTTTGAGCATATGCCGCGTTTTCGGGCGGCAAAGCCTCTGCTTTTGTCGGGATGCTTTTCCGTGGCGTATCTGATTATCGCGCTGATTACGGGGGTACGGGCATGAAAAAGATTTTATACGTCTCCTTCTCTCTCTCCTTTTTCCTGTTGTTGACTCTCGTTTTCCACGGATCCGCCCACGACGGTCTTTGCGCCTGCGGGCGGGAATTTACCACGGTGGAAACCCGGGATTATATGATTTTTGACTGCCTCGGCTGCGGACGGAACTATACCGACTGTGCCTGCAAGACCTGCTGGTGCGGGGATCCCCTGATCCGTACCGAAACCGAAAGCGGCATTCTCATCACCACCTGCGAATCCTGCGCCCTTCCCTGCGAGGAGTGCGTTTGCCGCGACCGATCCTATTACGACGCCTTGAAAAACGTTTCCCAAGGGGTGACGGGGGAAGAAATTCCCAACCCCGAAAACGGCGTATTGACGGTGCTTGCCGTGGCCGCCCCCTTCCTTCTGTTCCTCGCCTCTTACGTGACGGTCTACCGCCGTCGCTCCGCCACCCGCGCCCAAAAGGACCGTGCCCCTGCGCTGGAGCAGGACCTGGACCGCATCGATCGGGAGACCGACGCCACGAAGCGCTATCTTCTGGCCAAAAAGCTGGCGGAAGAAAAGCAGGACGGAGATCTGCGGATCCTCAACCGCAAGGGAATGGTTCTGAGTCATCGGAAAAACGAACTGCTGGCCGAGGCCATGGAGGAGGACTGGATTCGGGACGCGGTGAACGAAAACCTGCGTCATTGCCGCATGATGAACCAGATCGGCTTTGCGGGCTCCGTGGAGACCATCGACCGTCTCTGGGATCCCGAAAAGAAGGATTTTTCCGAGGATTACAGTGAAATCAGCGGGGAAACGCCTGCCCAAAGCCTGATCAAATGGGACACCAAGGTTCCCGCCGTGGCTCTCTTTGAAACGGTTACGCCCCTGAATACCGAACGGGAGAGCAATCTTTTGTACGTTGCCTCCAACACCACCCGCTTCGGGCTGAAGCTTTCGGAGGACCGTCCCCTGGTTTCCCGCAAGACCGACCCCGCCAACGAAGAGGCCGTTCTTCGGACGCTGAAAAAACTGTTGCCCTACGGGGATGCGGAAAAGATGCTGGATCTGCCCCGCACCGTGGGTCACACCTACAAGGTTTCGGTCAACCTGCCCGAAGAGGCCCGTCCCAAGCGGATGGGAACCCGAATCCGTTTCCGCGGAGGTAAGCAACGATGAGATATATCTATTCTACCAAGCAGCTCGTGGCGATTCTGCGCAGCTGCGGAATTTCTCCCAACCAAGCCTCTCCCTTCCGCGCCCTGCTTTCTCTGAACGCGGAGACCCCCGCTCTGCCCCTGCGAGAGGAGCATCAGCTGCTCTGCGCCTTTGCCCTCACCCCCGAAAAGACCTACGCCGTGGGGCGTCATTCCTCCGTGGACGGTCCTCTGTATCTGCTGAAGATCGGTGCGATCTATTATCTCTACACCTGGCTGGAATCCCACGACCGTCACGTTTTCGAGGCCTTTTTTGATCGGGAATCCCTGATCCCCTTCCTCAACCGCAACTTCTGCGGCTTTTACAAGCCCAATTTCGCCTCGTCCTGCGCGCTGAATCTGCGGCTGACCACCGACGAATTTATCGTCTGGAATTTGATCCGCGCCCTTTACGCGGGACGGAGCCAAGGGGGGACGGCGGCCAACGATCCCTTCCCCGCCGACGATCTGAAAAATCCCGACCTGCAGTTGTATTTTCGTAATTATCTGGACGAAGGAGGCTTTTCCGCCTATTCCGACCGTCTGGATCTGCTCATGGACGAGAAGCGCCACGCATCCATGGATACGGCCCTGACGGGTCTGGTGGAAAAGGACGTTTTGTCCGTCGAGGCCGTGGGCTTTGACGGAAAGGAAACGGTCTATCGCCTCACCAAGCTTGCCATGGAACGGCTGGACGACGGGATGCTGGTGGATACGGTCTGGTTTGCCGACCGTACCGATCCCGAAAAACCGCGGGAGGTGCTGTTGTCCTTGCGGCGGGACGGGGTTTGCGCCCTGATTCCCCGCGCCGACGGCGTTTCCCTGCACGCTTTTGACGAATTTCCCTGGGACGATCTTCTGTAACCGTCCCGAAAGGAGTTTTCTATGACCGAACTGTATTCCGCTCCCTTCCGCGGCGCCACCCACGTGGAGGTTCTCCCCGAGGAGAATTTCGACGAGGTGATGGTCAACACCGTGGAGCCTCTTCTGCAACGGTACCGCAACAAGGGCTTTCTCACCATCGTGCGGGGGATGCGCCTGCAATACGAATATTATCTCTGTGCCGATCCCGTGGGAGCGGTGGTCATCTGCCACGGCTTTACCGAATCGGCGGAAAAATATCGGGAAATGACCTATTATTTCCTGCAGGCGGGCTATTCGGTCTTTGCCTACGATCAGCGGGGACACGGTCGGTCTTATCGGGAATTTGAGGACACCTCTCTGACCCATATCGGCAAGTTTCAGGATTACGTCAACGATCTGGACCTGTTTATCCGCAAGATCGTCCGTCCCAACGCCGTCAATCAGCCCTTGTATCTTTTTGCCCATTCCATGGGCGGTGCCGTGGGCGGGATTTATCTCTCCCGGTTCCCCGTCACCTTCCGTCGGGCGGTGCTCAACGCCCCCATGATCGCCCTGCGCCCCTCCAACGTGCCCACCCCTCTGGCGCGGTTTTTGGCCCGCCTTGCCTGCCTTACGGGGAACGCCAAAAAACGGGTGGTCGGCTTCGGCGGCTTTAACGAAAACGAGTCCTTCGAGCACGCCTGCGATTCCTCTCAGGCCCGCTTTGAGTATTATCGTCAAAAGCGCCTCCATTACCGTCATCTGCGCAACTGTGCCCCCACCTACAACTGGCTTCTGCAATCCATGGGCGTGACGAAATTTTTGCTCAACCGCAACAACTGTGCCACGGTGCAGGCCCCCGTTCTGCTCTTTCAGGCGGAACAGGACACCCTGGTTCTGCCCAAGCCTCAGGAGCAGTATATTGCCCGCATTCCCCACGGGGAACTGGTGAAGGTGGCGGAAACCAAGCACGAGGTTTTTATGGCGGAAAACCACGTTCTGCAGCCCTATTTAGACCGCGTTTTAGCCTTTTTTGCAAAATAATTTTTTCGGAAAGAAGCAATTTTCATGAAACTGATCTCTCTTCTGAAGGGCGAAAAGCCCTCCCTTTCCTTTGAGGTTTTTCCCCCCAAGACCGACGCGTCCTTTGACAGCGTGGAACAGGCGGTGCATCGGATTGCCGCCCTCAAGCCCGCCTTTATGAGCGTCACCTACGGGGCGGGAGGCGGCACCAGCCAATATACCCTGGACATCTCCAAAACCATCAAGCGGGATCACGGAGTCCCTTCTCTGGCCCATCTGACCTGCGTTTCCTCCACCCGGGAATCGGTGCGTCAACGCATTGCGGCCATGCAAGAAGCGGGCATTGAAAACGTTATGGCCCTGCGGGGGGATATTCCCGCCGACCGCATAAACGAGGATCGGACGAACTGGGATTTCCGCTACGCCGTGGATCTGATCCGGGAGCTGAAGGAATCGGGAGCAGGTTTCTGCATCGGAGGCGCCTGCTACCCCGAAATCCATCCCGAAAGCGCCAATCAGAAGGAGGATATCCGCCGTCTGAAGGAAAAGGTGGAGGCGGGGTGCGAATTTTTGACCACCCAGATGTTTTTCGACAACAATCTGCTTTATAATTTTCTCTATAAAATCCGCGAGGCGGGCATCACCGTCCCCGTGGTGGCGGGAATTATGCCCATCACCAACGCCAAGCAGGTGGAGCGGGCGATGAAGCTTTCGGGCTCCTTTATGCCCCAGCGGTTCAAGTCCCTCGTGGACCGCTTCGGCGCCGACCCTGCGTCCATGAAGCAGGCGGGCATCGCCTACGCCACGGATCAGATTATCGATCTGTTTGCCAACAACGTGACCAACGTGCACGTGTATTCCATGAACAACCCCGACGTGGCGGAGAAGATTCAAGCCAATCTGTCGGACATTCTGGGAAAATAAGAAGGTGTGTTTGAAATGACCCTGCGTGAATATATGAAAAAATCCCCCCTGTTTCTGGACGGAGGAACGGGGACTTTGTTGCAGAAGGAAGGGCTGAAGGCGGGAGAATTGCCCGAGCTTTGGAACCTTTCCCACCCCGAAGTCATCCGCAGAATCGCCAAGGATTATTACGACGCGGGGAGCAATCTGGTCTGTACCGACACCTTCGGGGCCAACGGGCTGAAATTCGACGGGGAAACCCTGGAGAACGTCATCCGCGCCGCCGTGGAAAACGTAAAGATCGCCCGAGACGAATCGGTGGGAACGCAGGAAAAATTCATTGCCCTGGATATGGGCCCTCTGGGGCGGCTCTTAAAGCCTATGGGGGATCTGGATTTTGAGGACGCGGTCAGGATTTTCGCCCAAACCGTCAAAATCGGCGTATCCTGCGGGGTGGACGCCCTACTCATCGAGACCATGACCGACGGCTACGAAACCAAGGCCGCCCTTCTTGCCGCAAAGGAAAACTGTGATCTGCCCGTCTTCGTCTCCAACGCCTACGGAGCCGACGGACGCCTTTTGAACGGGGCTACCCCCGAGGCCATGGTGGCGCTTTTGGAGGGCATGGGGGCCGACGCCGTGGGGGCAAACTGCTCCCTCGGTCCCGAACAGCTGATGCCCGTGATCCGCCGTCTTCTGAAGGCGGCCTGCGTGCCCGTTTTGTTCAAGCCCAACGCGGGGCTCCCCCGGGAAGAGGCGGGCAAGACCGTCTTTGACGTTTCCCCCGAAGACTTCGCCTCTTCGGTTTTCGCCGCCATGGAGGAAGGGGTTCGCATTGCGGGAGGATGCTGCGGCACCACCCCCGAATATATCCGCGCCCTCACCGCCCGTGCCGCGGGCTTTCAGCCTCTGCCCATCCCCAAAAAGCGGCATAGTCTCATTGCTTCTTATACCCATACCGTAGATCTTTCCGCAGGTCCCGTTCTCATCGGGGAGCGGATCAACCCCACGGGAAAAAAGCGGTTCCAGCAGGCTCTGCGGGAAAAGGATTTTGCCTATCTGCTCCACGAAGGCATCGCCCAGCAGGAAAAGGGTGCCCAAGTGCTGGACGTAAACGTGGGCTTGCCTGACGTGGACGAAAAATCCATGCTCACCGAGGCGGTCTGCCGCCTGCAAACGGTCACCGATCTGCCCCTGCAGATCGACACGGCGAACCTTGCCGCCATGGAATCGGCTCTGCGGCGTTACAACGGCAAGGCCCTCATCAATTCCGTGAACGGGAAAGAGGAAAGCATGCGGGCAATTTTCCCCCTGCAGAAAAAATACGGAGGCGTGGCGGTCGCCCTGACCTTGGACGAATCGGGAATTCCCGATACGGTCGAGGGACGGATCCGAATTGCCGAAAAAATTCTTTCCGTGGCCGCAGAATACGGCATCGGAAAAGAGGATCTTCTCTTCGATCCCCTCGCCATGGCCGTTTCCGCCGATCAGAAGGCCGCCTCCGTCACCCTGGAAGCGGTGCGCCGTCTGACCGAAATGGGATGTATGACCTCTTTGGGGGTCTCCAACGTGTCCTTCGGGCTCCCCGCGCGGGAGGGGGTCAACGCCCTGTTTTTCACCATGGCTCTGGAACGGGGGCTTCGCGCCGCCATTCTGAATCCCCACTGTACCGAATTGATGAAGGCCTATTATACCTTCCGCCTTCTGCAGGGCATGGACGAAAACTGCGCCGATTACGTGGCCTTCTGCTCCGAACTGCCTCAACCCGTCTCCGCCTCTGCTGCCCCCGCCCCCAAAAAGACCCTTGCCGAGGGCTCGGAACTGAAGCAGGCCATTGAAAAGGGATTGAAGGAAAAGGCCGCCGTTTTGGGTGCGGAATATCTGAAAAATACGGACCCCCTTGCCGTGATTTCCGAGCACATCGTCCCCGCCTTGGACGCGGTGGGCAAAGCCTACGAAGAAAAAATCGCATTCCTGCCCCAGCTTTTGATGGCCGCCGAGGCGGCAAAGGCCGTTTTTGACGAAATCAAAAAAGCCTTCCCCCCCAAGGATGGCGATGAAGGCAAAGGCCCCGTGGTGTTGGCCACGGTGAAGGGCGACGTGCACGATATCGGGAAAAATATCCTGCGCCTGTTGCTGGAAAATTACGGATTTTCCGTCGTCGACCTGGGCAAGGACGTGTCCCCCGAAGATATTTTACAGACCGTTCTGGACCGCAAGGCCCCCTTGGCGGGACTTTCCGCGCTGATGACCACCACCGTCCCTGCCATGGAGGAAACGGTGACCCTGCTCCACGAAAAGGCCCCCTTCTGCAAGGTAATGGTGGGGGGTGCGGTGCTGACGCAGGAATACGCAGACCGCATCGGTGCTGACTTCTACGGCAAAGACGCCCTCTCCGCCGTCCGCTACGCGGAGCGCGTGATCGGGTGACGAAGGACGGGGTATGACGGGGGTGTACTTTTCTTTCTTTTCGAGAAAAGAAAGAAAAGTACCAAAAGAAAGAAAAGCGAAATCCGACGCAATGCTTGCGTCGGGGAAAAGAGAAGATAAAAAGCAAGACCGAGAGACGATGTTCTCTCGGTCTTTTGTGCAAAAACCCCTTCTCCCGCCAGTTATGCATCCCCGACTTGCAGGTGTTAGGCTGCGGTTTTTTCTCGACTTGCAGGTGTTAGGCTAAAAAACCGCATTTCCTTTTTCCGCCCCCCCGACGCAAGCATTGCGTCGGATTTCGCTTTCCTTTCTCTTGGTTCTTCTCTTTCCTTTCCCGAAAGGAAAGAGAAGAACACCCCTCGTCGCTCCCCTCGCCCTCACCCCAGGGCCACGTCCAAGGCCATCATGATTGAGAAGCCCAGGGTGAAGGCCACGGTGCCCAGCCGCAGGGAGCCCTCCGTCCCGAAGGAGGGGACCAGCTCCTCCACCACCACGAAGAGCATCGCACCTGCCGCGAAGCCCAGAAGATAAGGCAACAGAGGCACGAAGAAGGCGGAGGCCGCCAACACCGCCAGAGCCCCCACGGGCTCCACGATACCCGACAAAGCCCCCGCAAAAAAGGCGTGGATTTTGCCCTTTCCTTTGCTTTTTACGGGAAGGGAAATCACTGCCCCCTCGGGAAAATTCTGCAGGGCGATTCCCGTTGCCGCAGCCAATACCACCGCCCCTTGGGCCGGGTCCTGCAGCCAGCCCGCCAGCACGGCTCCCATGGCCATCCCTTCGGGCAAATTGTGCAGGGTGACGGCGAGGATCAGGCGGGAGGGTCGTTTTTGTTCGGATTCCCCGGAAAGTCCCGCGGAAAGCAGATCCGCCCCGTGAAAAAAAGCGATTCCCAGCCACAGTCCCAAGGTGGCGGGAAGGAAGGCGAAAAATCCCATGGCCTCCGATCGGTCGATGGCAGGGATCAACAGGCTCCAGATGCTGGCCGCCGTCATGACCCCCGCCGCAAAGCCGTTGAGCACCGTTTCCACCCGCTTTCCCACCGTTCCCTTCATAAAAAACACGCAAGCGGCCCCCAATACCGTCCCCAAAAGGGGAGCGAGCAGGCCGTAAAGCAGAATATACATGATTGTCTCTCCTTTTTGTTCGTCTCACCCCCACCATATGCCGCCCGCCCTTCCCGTGTCACGGAAGCGAGGGACGGAATACAATGGAGCAGAAACGGTTTCGGGAGGTACGACAAATGAAGAAACCTTTGTTTTACGGATGTGCCACCGCTTTGGTCACCCCCTTTTTCCCCGACGGAAGCGTGGATTTTGAATCTCTCGGACGGCTGATTGATCGACAGATCGGGGCGGGAATCGATGGACTGGTCCCCTGCGGAACCACGGGGGAAAGTGCCGTGCTGACCGAGCGGGAGCGGCTTTCGGTCATCGAATATACGGTCTGGAAAACGGCGGGTCGGGTGCCGATCATCGCGGGAACGGGAACCAACAGTACCGCCCAAAGCATCCGCCTGACCCGACAGGCGCAAGCCCTGGGGGCCGACGGAATCTTAGCGGTCTGTCCTTATTATAACAAGCCTACGGCAGAAGGAATCGTGGCTCATTACACCGCCTTGGCGGACTGCGCATCCCTGCCGGTAATCCTCTACGACGTGCCCGCCCGCACGGGATGCGAAATCCCCCTTTCGGCGCTGGAAATTCTGGCAAAGCACCCGAATATCGTGGGCTTGAAGCAGGCCAACGGCTCGGTGGCTTCGGCGGCGCGGATCCGTAACCGATGCGGAGAGGATCTGCCCCTTTATTCGGGGGACGACGGGCTGATCCTGCCCTTCCTCGCTCTGGGCGGCGCAGGGGTAATTTCCGTAGCGTCGAATCTGATCCCCCGTCGGATTCACACTCTGTGCCGACGGTTTTTTGCCGGGGACGTGGAAGGGGCTGCGGCCACCCAATGCGATCTGATGCCCCTCATCGACGGACTTTTTTCCAAGACCAACCCCATCCCCGTGAAGGCGGCTCTGGAGCGGATCGGGTTTCCGCCCCAAACCCTGCGGCTTCCCTTGGTTCCCTTGGGAGACGCGGAAAAGCACGCGTTGTTTGCGTTGGTTGACGAGGCTTTGAAGGAGGAAATTTTATGAAATTTGATCGAAACGAAGCGGTGACGGGGGCCGATCTGACCTCAGGGGCGGTGATGATCACGGTTCCCCGCTCCCGCATGACGGAGGTTTTACAGCGGCTGGAAAAGGAGGACCTGCAGCTGGACGCCTTCGTCATCGACCGTCAGCGGGTGACGGCAGCGGTGTTCCCTGCCGACGAAGAGAGTCTGCGCCGCGCCCTGCTTCCCTTGGGCGCGGTGACGGAGGGAGGCTATTTCCGTCTGCTTTTGCGGGGGCACCGTCTGACGGACGGACGGGGGCTTGCGGGGTTGTGGGAATCGGTTCTCTCCCATCACGAAATTCCCCTGCGCCTCTCCTGCTCCGACGGGTCGGGCATCACCCAATATCTGCCCCTCACCTCCCGCCCCGCGGTGCTTGCCCTGCTGGAACAGACCTTCCGCATCCGCGTGGTATAAGACAGGCGAGGGGAGAGACGAGGGGTGTTCTTCTCTTTCCTTTCGGGAAAGGAAAGAGAAGAACCAAGAGAAAGGAAAGCGAATTCCGACGCAATGCTTGCGTCGGGGGGGCGGAAAAAGGAAATGCGATTTTTTAGCCTAACACCTGCAAGTCGGGGATGCATGGCCGGCGGGAGAAGGGTTTTGCACAAAAGACCGAGAGAAAATCGTCTCTCGGTCTTACTTTTTTTGAGGAGCTCTATCGGACGAAGCGAGAGAAGGGGACGATGCACAACCGCAAGCCTCCCCTGTGTAAGGGGAGGGGGACCGCGAAGCGGTGGAAGGGTTGTTCGGGTCACAAAGTAACATTTTCCGTGTCAATCCCCTCAGTCATCGGTGATGACAGCTCCCCTTACTAAGGGGAGCCATGCCGATGTGCCGTGCCTTGCGTTTGTTCCCCTTTCCGAGAGAACCTCTCTGTGAAATCAGGTTCGACGAACCGTGCACCCGAGTTTGCCGTCCACTTCCTTGCCAAAGGAAGGGGAAGGGGGACCGCCGCGTCGCCGTAGTGCGGCGTGGCGGGGGAAGGGGTTTTTTGCACAAAAGACCGAGAGAAAACATCTCCCGGTCTTCCTTTTTATATTCCCTTTTCCCCGACGCAAGCATTGCGTCGGATCACGCTTTTTTCTTTTTGGTACTTTTTCTTTTTTCACGAGAAAAAAGAAAAAGTACACCCTCGTCCCCCGTCCGCCTCTTGCTTTTTTGGAAAAAGTGTGGTATACTGTAAGGTAGAATGCAAAAAAGGAACGCGTATTATGAAACTTTCGGATTTTTCTTATGATTTGCCCGAAGAATTGATCGCTCAGACGCCCCTTGCCAACCGCTCCGCCAGTCGACTTTTGACGGTGGATCGGAAAACGGGGGAGTACGAGGATCGTACCTTCGAAGATATTCTCGCGTATTTCGAGGAAGGGGATTGCCTGATCGTCAACGATTCCCGGGTTATTCCCGCCCGTCTCTTTGCCAAACGGCCCACGGGAGGGGCCGTAGAGATTTTTCTGCTCCGTCCTTACGGTGACGACCGCTGGGAATGTCTGGTCAAGCCCGGCCGCAACGCGCGGGAGGGACAAACCCTGCTGTTGGGGGACCTGACCGCCACGGTGGAATCGGTGACCGAAGAAGGAAATCGGGTCATCGCCTTCACCGCCTCCCAGGGGGATGTGACCGAAGAGCTGAAACGGTTGGGGGAAGTGCCCCTGCCGCCTTATATTCATGAAAAGCTGGCCGACGCAGAACGGTATCAGACGGTCTATTCCAAGGCCGAGGGCTCCGTTGCCGCACCCACGGCAGGCCTTCATTTCACCCCCGAACTGTTGCAAAAGCTGCGGGACAAAGGGGTAAAAATCGGGTCGGTGACCCTTCACGTGGGGCTTGGGACCTTCCGTCCCGTCAAGGTGGAGGACCCCACCACCCATAAAATGCACTCGGAATATTATATTCTCCCCCAGCAGACCGTCGATCTGATCAACGAAACCAAGGCAAAAGGAGGACGCATCACCGCCGTGGGCACCACCGCCACCCGGGTTTTGGAGACGGCGGGACGACGGGGGCTTCCCCTCACCGCCGCCTGCGGAGAGACCGATATTTTCATCTATCCCGGCTTTGAATTTCGGGTCATCGACCGTCTGATCACCAATTTCCACCTGCCCGAAAGCACGCTGATCATGCTGGTTTCCGCCTTTTCCAAGCGGGAATTCGTGCTGGCGGCCTATCAACACGCGGTGGAAGAAAAATACCGCTTCTTCTCCTTTGGCGACGCCATGTTTTTGAAATAAAACGAAGGGCGTATCGATCTTTTTGAAAAATAAACCGTGGGGCTGTTTTCCCCATAGGAGGAACAATATGTTTACGTTACTCAAAACCGAAGGCGCCGCCCGTCGGGGGCGCTTCGAAACCGTTCACGGCACCGTGGAAACTCCCGTTTTCATGAACGTGGGCACCGCCGCCGCCATCAAGGGAGGCCTTTCCGCCTTTGATCTGAAAGAACTGAACACCCAGGTGCTTCTCTGCAATACCTATCATCTTCATCTCCGTCCGGGAGACGAGGTGGTGAAGGGGCAGGGAGGCCTGCACAAATTCACCGGCTGGGACAAGCCCATCCTCACCGACAGCGGCGGATTTCAGGTTTTTTCCCTCTCTTCTCTGCGGAAAATCAGTGAAGAAGGGGTGACCTTCGCCTCCCATCTGGACGGAAAACGGATCTTTATGGGTCCCGAGGAGAGCATGCGCATCCAGTCCAACCTGGCCTCCACCATCGCCATGGCCTTTGACGAATGTGTGGAAAATCCCGCGGAATACGATTACGCCAAGCGCTCCTGCGAACGCACCTTCCGCTGGCTGGTGCGGTGCCGCAACGAAATGGAAAAGCTCAATTCCCTGCCCGACACCATCAACAAAAAGCAAATGCTCTTCGGCATCAATCAGGGCTGTACCTACGAGGATCTGCGCATCAAGCACATGAAGCAGATCGCCGAATTGGGGCTGGACGGCTACGCCATCGGCGGCCTTGCGGTGGGAGAGCCTGCCCCCGAAATGTATCGGGTCATCGAGGCGGTGGAGCCCTTCATGCCCAAGGACAAGCCCCGCTATCTCATGGGCGTGGGGACCCCCGTGAACATTCTGGAGGCCGTATGGCGCGGGGTGGATTTCTTCGATTGCGTCATGCCCTCCCGCAACGCCCGTCACGGACACCTGTTCACCTCCAAGGGCATCATCAACATCAACAACGAAAAATACAAAAACGATTCCTCCCCCATTGACGATGCCTGCGACTGCCCCACCTGTCAACACTTCTCCCGTGCCTACCTGCGCCACCTGATCAAGGCGGACGAAATGCTGGGGGCCCGTCTGGTGGTGGCCCACAACCTGCGGTTTTACAACAAGCTGATGGAGGATATCCGATTCCATCTGGATCGGGGCACCTTCGAGGCCTTTTATCGGGAAAAGCGGGAAATTTACGGCGTTCGCATCTGATTTCTTCCTTTGTTTGCAAAAGCGTTTCACTTTTGCCCCGAAAATCTTACATTTGCCGCATATAATGAATCTATTATATTTGTAATCTATATGGAGGTATTTTCCAATGAATCTGATTCAGTTTCTGACTTCCGAGGCAGCAGCCGCCACCGACGCGGTTTCCAATGCAACCACCACCGTCGGTCAGTCCGCATCTTCGGGCTTTATGAGCATTCTCATGTCCGTTCTGCCCTTCGCGCTGATCATTCTGGTTTTCTATTTCCTCATGATCCGTCCTCAGCGCAAGCAGCAGAAGGAACAGGAAGCCATGCGGAATTCCATCGACGTGGGTGACCAGGTCACCACCATCGGCGGCATCGTGGGCGTGGTTCGCCAGGTGAAGGACGACGGGGATATCTACGTCATCGAAACCGGCGCCAACAACGACCGTATGACCATCCGCAAGTGGGCTATCCAGTCCAAGGACACCATTTCCGAATAATTCGCCGTTCTTACGGAGGATTCTCCCGCATATAAATAGGACAAAACCTGTTTTCGGGAGGAATTTGCCATGGAACGAACCTTCAATCCCCCGTCCCTTCTGCGGTGGCTCAAGCCTCTTTTGTTCGGGCTGATCCCCGCTTTGGGATGCGCGGTGCTTTTTACCCTCTTGTTTACCCTCTGTCTGACCTTCGGAGTCCCCGACGGATGGATCCCCTTCTTTGCGCATCTGGCCGTTCTTCTGGCGGCGGTGACGGGGGGACTTCTGGCGGGATTGAAAGGGCGGGAGCAGGGGCTTTTGCTGGGATGCGCCACGGGGCTTGCCCTCTTTGCGGTGCATTTTCTGCTGATGCTCTGCTTCGGAAGCCTTTCCCTCGTCTGTCTGACCTACGCGCCGGCAGAGGTTCTGGGGGGCGCTTTGGGAGGCGTTCTGGGCGTAAATTTAAGAAAATAACCAAGGAGGTACTTGCCGAAAATCCGTTTTTGGCAGGTATCTTTTTTTAAAAAGGAAGAAAAAATTATGGATCGACTGTTTCAGGAATGTTATTCCTCCCGTTTGGGAGAAACCGGCTACGTGCTTCCCTTTTTCTGGCAACACGGGGAGGACCACGAAACCCTGCGTCGGGAAATGGACGCCATCCGTCGGGCGGGGAATACGGAATTTTGCGTGGAAAGCCGCACCCACGAGGAATTTTGCAAGGATCAATGGTGGGAGGATTTCGCCTTTATGTTGGAATATGCCCGCCAACACGGCATGCGGGTCTGGCTTCTGGACGATAAAAAATTCCCCACGGGCTACGCCAACGGATATATCGAAGCCCACCCCGAATTGCGCCGTCGGATTCTGCGGCTGGATTATCGGGATTACGTGGGCCCCACCGCAGGCACCCGTTTGGATCCCGTGCCCTTGAAGGCGGACAAGGAGGAATCCTTCGTCTCCATCGTTGCGTGGAAGCAGAGCTCCGATTTTACCCGCGTGGTGGGCAAGCCCGTGGACCTGACCCACCGCATCGGGGAGGACGGATTGATCCAATGGGACCTGCCCGAAGGCCCTTGGCGGGTCTATTACGCCATTGTCTCCCGGGATCTGACCACCAAGCCCAATTATATCGACATGCTCTCCGCCGAATCCTGCAAAGCCATGCTTCACGCGGTGTACGAGCCCCATTACGAGCATTTCAAGGATTATTTCGGCAACACCTTCCGAGGATTTTTCTCCGACGAGCCCTCCTTTGCCAACGGATCCCGCAGTTATCGCCACACGGTGGGCACGGAGGACCTGCAGATGCCCTGGTCGGCGGAATTGCCCGCTCTCATCGCCGCGGAAATCGGCAAAACCGAGGAAGAGGTTCTGCAATATCTCCCCGCCCTTTGGCATACCCTGCCTGCCTTCGGCCCTGCCGTCCGCGCGGGGTATATGGATCGGATCACGAAGCTGTACGATCAAAATTTCACCAAAATGCTGGGAGATTGGTGTCGGGAGCGGAAGGTTCTGTACATCGGACATATCATTGAGGACAACAACACCCACCAGCGTCTCGGCTACGGTGCGGGGCATTATTTCCGCGCCCTGCGGGGACAGGATATGGCGGGCATCGACATCGTGCTCAACCAAATGATCCCCTTCAACACCCACACGCCCCATCGGGGGCCCGTCTGCGAAAAGGTGCTGGATCCGGAATTTTTCCACTATGCGCTGGGCAAACTGGCCGCCTCCCTTTGCCACACCCACCCCCACATGGAAAACCGCGCCATGGCGGAGGTTTTCGGGGCCTTCGGATGGGCGGAAGGAGTGGGATATATGAAATATCTGGCCGACCACTTCCTGGCTTGCGGCATCAACCACTTCGTCCCCCACGCCTACACCCCCAAATACCCCGATCGGGACTGTCCGCCTCATTTTTACGCCGCAGGCAAGAATCCCCAGGAGAAGGCCTTCGGTCTGCTGACCCGCTATATGCAAAAAATCGCCCGCCTTACCTGCGAATCGGTGCATAAGGCGGACGTGGCGGTCTTTTATAACGCGGAAGGGGAATGGACGGGCGGCAAGTACACCCTGTTCCAGAAAACCTGCCGGATTCTGACCCAAAACCAGATTGATTTTGACGTTCTTCCCGAAGATATTCTGGAAGAGGCCTCCGTTTCGGAGGGAACGCTTTTGGTCAATCAAGAGACCTACGGGGCTCTGATCGTCCCCTACAGCGAGATTCTTCCCGACAAAATTCTTGCCACCTTCGCCCGCCTGCAAAAGGAGGGGCTGACGGTGATTTTCGAGGAAAAGGCTCCTGCCCGCTCCGCCTGCGGGATCCCCGCCAAAGAGATTCTGGAGCAGCCCACGGTGGTCAAGAGCCGCGATCTTGCAGCCACCCTGCGGGAAATGGGATGCTTCCACCTTCTGCCCGCCACCCCATGTCCCAACCTGCGCAGCTATCGGGTGGATCGGGAGGATCGGCAGATCTATCTTCTGTTCAACGAGGGCAGAACCCCCATCGACACCTGGATCACCCTCACGGAAGGGGAAACCCCCGTGTTCTTCGACGTGTGGAACAACAAGGTCACCAAGCCCGCGATGCAGGATGGGAAAATTCGTCTGCAGCTGCCGCCTGCGGGAGCCACGGTGCTCCTTTGCGGAGACGGGCGGGACGCTCTGCCCCACCGTTACGATCTGCCTGCAAGGAAAGATCTTGCGGCGGAATGGACCCTTTCGGTTCGCAACGCGGGAGAAGAAGACTGGAGCGAATTTGAAAAGACTTCGGTTCTGCGCCCCTTCAATCTCCCGGACCGTCTCCCCGAATTCTGCGGATTTATCCGCTACGAAGCCTCCTTTACCGCCACGGGATCTGAAAAAATTCTGGATCTGGGTGCCGTGGGAGAAATCGCCACGGTGACGGTGAACGGACGTAATTGCGGCACCGCCGTCAACGCCCCCTACCGCTTCGAAATCGGCAAGGCGGTGAAGGAAGGGGAAAACACCCTGACGGTGGAGGTGGTCAACAGCCCCGTCTATCGGGAGCGGAGCAACGACAACTATTCCACCTATCATCCCCTGCCGGCCTCGGGACTTCTGGGACCCGTGAAAATTGGTTGATTTTTCCGTCCCGCATCTCCCTTTTTTCGGAAATACTGGGAAAAGGGAGGAGCGGCGTATGGAATTGATTTTTTACGGCTTTGTCTTTTGGTTGGGCGGCACGTTGTATCAGACTCTGGAGTTGTTCTGGCGCAAACGCACCCACGTCTCCATGTTTTTGGCGGGAGGAACGGCGGCGGTGCTGCTGGAATTTCTCTGCAACGGGGTGTTCTTCGCCCTGCCCCTGTTCTTCAAGTGCCTCTTGGGAGCGGTGGTTATCACCCTCATCGAGTTTTCCTTCGGTTGCGTAGTGAATCTGGGCATGGGGCTGAAGGTGTGGGACTATTCCGCCTATCCCTGCCACGTGATGGGGCAGGTCTGCCTTTTTTATTCGTTGTTGTGGGGCGTGGTTTCCCTTCCCGCCCTGCTTTTGCTGGATTTTTTGCATCGGCTGGTGGTGTAAGATGAAATATTCGCATGTTTTATGGGATTTCAACGGAACGCTTTTGGACGACGTGGGCATCGGCATGGATTCCATCAACGCCCTTCTGCGTCCGCGAAAAATCCCAACGTTGGATTCGCGGGAGGCCTACCGAAAGGTCTTTCGCTTTCCCATCGAAGAATATTACCGTGCTCTGGGCTTTGATTTCGAAAAAGAGCCCTACGACCTTCTGGCCCACGAATGGGTGGCCGAATACCGAAAGCGGGAAAAAACCGCGCCTCTTTTTGAGGGGGTGCGGGAGCTTTTGACGTACTTAAAGGAGCTGAAAATCCCCCAAATCCTCTTTTCCGCCACCCAGCAGCAGATGCTGTGTGAGCAGGTGGAAGACCTGGGAATCGGGGAGTTTTTCGATGAAATTCTGGGAAGCGACGATATTTACGCCGAGGGCAAAACCCAACGGGGGCTGGACTGGCTGAAACGGGTGAACCCCCCTCGCCCCGTCCTCATCGGGGACACGCTCCACGATGGGGAGACCGCCCGGGCCATGGGCATCGACTGCATTCTGGTGGCTCAGGGGCACGCCTCCGCCGAGACTTTGGCAAAAACGGGTTTTCCCGTGACGGAAAATCTGCGGACGCTGAAAAACGTCCTGATCAAGTCTTAAGAAAAAACTTTTTTTGCAAAAAAAAGCATCAATTCTACAATTGTCTAAAAAAAGACACAATTCTTCCACAATTGTGAAATACCTTTCCTTTATACTGGTCTCAGTATAATATGAAAGGAGATTTCTTCTCATGAACAATGGACAAGGTTTTTCCGTCGCATCTTTGATTCTCGGCATTTTGGGCTGTGTAGGTGTTTTCCTGTCTTACACCCCCCTCTGCATCGTTTTCCTGGTTCTTTCCATCGTCGGCCTCGTGCTGGCTGTTAAGGGCCGCAAGATGTCTGTTGCCGTTGACGGTAAGGCTTCCGGTCTGGCTACCGCCGGTCTGGTCCTGAGCATCATCGGTATCGTCTTTGCCGGTATCGGCGTTATTTGCTACGTTGCTTGCTATATCGCCGTTGCGGACGCTGCAAACGATCTCGAAGACGCGCTCGAAGGTCTTGGCGGACTTTATTGATTTTTGATCGCGTGAAAAGCGTGCCGTTTTCCGGCACGCTTTTTTCATAGGAGTTGTTATGTTTCCTTATTTTATGCTTTTTGGAAAAATGATCGGTCTGTATCAGGTTCTGGCCTTGGTGGGCATTTTCGTTGCGGGGATCTTTTTTTGCCGTCAATTACGCAAGGCGGGACTGGACGATAACGACGGAATCGTTTTTTTGCTTTGGGTGGGCCTCGGTGTGGTCGTGGGCGGATCGCTGCTTTATGCGATCACGCAAAACCACCTGTTTCCGCTTCTGTTTCGCGTTTCCGATTTTTCGCAACTGTTCACCGTGTTGCGGCTTCTTTTCGGCGGCTTGGTCTTCTACGGCGGCTTGATTGGCGGATGTCTGACGGGGCTCTTGGTCATAAAACTGAAAAAATTGCCCGTCCGCCGCTACATGGATCTTTCTGCTATGTTCATTCCCCTTTTTCACTGTTTCGCCCGCATTGGGTGTTTCCTTGCCGGGTGCTGTTACGGAGTGGAGTGCGAATTTGGCTTCACCGTCCATGGAAACGAACTGATTCCGCCCATCAACGGTGTGTCCCGTTTCCCCGTTCAGTTGTTGGAGTCCTTGGGTTGTTTGCTGATCTTTTTTCTGCTTTGGTTCCTGTACCGAAAAGGAAAAATGGAAGGGCATCTGTTGTTTGTTTATCTCGGAACCTACGCCGTTCTTCGCTTTTTCGATGAGTTTTTGCGAGGAGATGAAATGCGTGGCTTCGTGTTTGGCATTTCAACGTCTCAGTTTATCAGTATTCTCATGGCCGCCGTTTCCGTGGCAGGGTTGTTTCACTGGCTTCGGTCTTACAAAAAATCCCCAAAAAAATCTTGACAAAGAGAAGAAAATCGGGTATACTGAAAGCAGAAACCCAAAGGAGGTGACGGTATGGCCGTTCGGTTGAACGAAAACCCCGAAGTTGTGGCGCGGGTCAAGGAAGGCCTGAAAATGAAGGGGGGATATTGCCCCTGCCGTCTGCAACGGACGGAAGAATACAAATGTATGTGCAAGGAATTCCGCGACCAGATTGCGGACCCGAATTTCGAAGGATACTGTCATTGCCTTCTGTATTACAAATCCAAGGATTGAGAGGTTCTGAACGATGGCTGTTGCAATTACGAATGAAAATTTTGAAGCGTTGGTTCTGAAGGGGGATAAGCCCGTCATTCTGGACTTTTGGGCGGAATGGTGCGGACCCTGCCGTATGATGACCCCCGTCATCGACGAACTGGCGGAAGAAAACCCCGACCTGCTCATCGGCAAGGTGAACGTGGACAAAAATATGGAGCTTGCCCTGCGTTTCGGCATCACCTCCATTCCCACGTTGATCGCCTTCCGCGACGGCGACGTGGTGGGGCAGGCCGTAGGCGTCCGTTCCAAAGAGGAGGTCCTCGCCCTTTTGGGATAAGAGGGGACGGAGATGTACTTTTTCTTTTTTCACGAGAAAAAAGAAAAAGTACCAAAAAGAAAAAAGCGAAATCCAACGCAATGCTTGCGTCGGGGAAAAGGGAATATAACATGCAAGACCGAGAGATGAGTTTCTCTCGGTCTTTTGCGCAAAAACCCCTTCCACCCCCACGCCGCACTACGGCGACGCGGCGGTCCCCCGTCCCCTTTCCCATGGCGGGAAAGGGGACGGCAAGAACAGAGGGCGCGCCTTACCAAGGGGCGTTAAGAGAGAGGGATTCATTGAAACGTTTTGCAAAAGACAGGAGCGGCACACCGTCAGGGCTCCCCTTAGTAAGGGGAGCTGTCATCGCAGATGACTGAGGGGATTGTCACGGAGATTGTTATTATAAGAAAAAGAATCTTTGCGGCAGTCAATCCCGTCCACCGCTTCGCGGTCCCCCTCCCCTTGCTAAGGGGAGGCATACGTCAGCGCCTCGCACGCC
>JAGBIM010000006.1 GCA_017934975.1 Clostridia bacterium
GCGTTTGTTCCCCTTTCCGCGAGTTTATCTTGAACGGTGCGCAATCGGCGAGCGATGCACAAGCGTATGCCTCCCCTGTGTAAGGGGAGGGGGACCGCGAAGCGGTGGAAGGGTTGTTCGGGTCAAAAAGAAACTTTTTCCAAGCCCCACCCATAGTTTTTGCGGTTCGGATGCCTCGTGCACCCGAGCTCGCCGTCTCCTTTCCCGCCACGGGAAAGGGGAAGGGGGACCGCCGCGTCGCCGTAGTGCGGCGTGGGGGTGGAAGGGGTTTTCGCACAAAGAAAATTTCTTGAACTCCAAAAAAATCCTGCACTCTTTTTTATTCCCTCCTCGCCGCAAGGATTGCGGCACCCACACCGCTTTTCTTTTGGTACTTTTCTTTTCTCGTGAAAAGAAAAGTACAACCAACCCTTTTCTCACATAAACGAGGTAAAACCTATGACCGAAACCTATCAAGCCGGAACCTGCGACGTTGCCGTAGTGGGGGCTGGGCACGCGGGCATCGAAGCCGCCCTTGCCGCATCCCGTCTCGGCCACGCCACTCTGTTGTTCTCCATTTGTCTGGACGCGGTGGGCAACATGCCCTGCAATCCCTCCATCGGCGGCACTGCCAAGGGCCATCTGGTGCGGGAGCTGGACGCTTTGGGGGGACAGATGGGCAAAACGGCGGACGAAGTGTTCCTGCAGAGCCGTATGCTCAATTTAGGCAAGGGGCCTGCCGTTCATTCCCTGCGGGTGCAGGCCGACCGTCGTCGCTATCAGGACCGCATGAAGCAGGTGCTGGAAAAGGAGCCCAATTTGGAGCTGAAGCAGGCGGAAATCAAGGATTTGCAACGGGACGGGGAGTTTTGGCTCCTTACCACCCATCTGGGCGCTCAATATCGGGCCCGGGCCGTCATTCTCTCCACGGGGACCTATTTAAAAGGAAAGATCATCGTGGGGGAGACCGCCTACGAAGGGGGCCCCGACGGCATGTTTGCCGCCACGGGACTCACCCAATCTCTGAAAAATCTCGGAATATCCCTTTTGCGGTTCAAGACCGGCACGCCTCCCCGCATCAAACGCTCCTCGGTGGATTTGTCTCAACTGGAGCCCCAGCACGGAGACGATAAAATCGTGCCCTTCTCCTTTGAAAACGAAGGGAAATTCATCGGCGAAAACACCCACGATTGCTACCTGGTCCACACCAACGCCGAAACCCACCGCATCATCCGCGAAAACCTCCACCGCTCCCCCCTCTATTCGGGGAAGGTGGTGGGCATCGGCCCCCGCTATTGCCCCTCCATTGAGGACAAGATCGTCCGCTTCGCCGAAAAAGAGCGGCACCAACTCTTTTTGGAGCCCATGGGACGGGACACGGAGGAGATGTATCTCCAAGGATTTTCCTCCTCTCTCCCCGAAGACGTACAGATAAAAATGTTGCATTCCCTTAAGGGCTTCGAGCATGCGGTGATGATGCGCACCGCCTACGCCATCGAGTACGACTGCATCGATCCGTTGCAGCTTTCCGCCACCATGGAATTTAAGGATCATCCCCTTCTCTACGGTGCAGGGCAGTTCAACGGCACCTCCGGATACGAGGAGGCCGCCGTGCAGGGATTCGTGGCAGGGGTGAACGCATCCTTGAAATTGCAAGGAAAAGAGCCCATGGTTCTTGACCGCGCATCCTCTTATATCGGAACGCTCATCGACGATCTGGTCACCAAGGGAACCAACGAGCCCTACCGCATCATGACCTCCCGCTCGGAGTACCGCCTGCTGTTGCGGCAGGATAACGCGGACCAACGGCTTACCCCCGTCGGTTACCGCATCGGTCTGATTTCCGAAGAGCGATATTGTCGATTCGTTGAAAAATACCGCATGGTGGAATCCGAGATCGAGCGTTGCAAGACCACCCATTTTTCCCCCGAATCGGTGCGGGAAATTTTGGAAGAGAAGGGCACGCCGCCCCTCCACGGAAGCGCCTCGTTGGCGGATCTGATCCGCCGCCCCGAGTTGGGATACGCCGACCTTGCCCCCGTGGATCAACTCCGCCCCGCCCTCCCCGACAGCGTTACGGAGCAGGTGGAAATTTCCTTGAAATACGAAGGATATATCCGCCGTCAACTGGCCGCCGTGGAGGAATTCAAGCGGCTGGAATCCCGCCGCCTGCCCGAGGATTTGGACTACACCACCGTCCGGGGCTTGCGTCTGGAGGCCCAACAGAAGTTGAACAAATTCCGCCCCGTTTCCATCGGTCAGGCCTCCCGTATTTCGGGGGTCAGCCCTGCCGACGTGACGGTGCTGTTGATCTATTTTGACCGCAACGGAAAGGAACAGTAATTATGCGTGCACGGAAAAAGAAAAACACCGTCCCCCGTTTGGAACGGGTCTCGGACTATTTCACCCCCACCGTCCCCTCGGGCGAGAAGGAAATCCGCGTGGAGGTGGGCTGCGGCAAGGGAAAATTCATCACCGCCCTGGCCAAGGATCACCCGAACGTGAACTTTTACGCCCTGGAAAAGATCCCCGACGTCATCGTGATGGCGGCGGAAAAAGCGGCGCGGGAAGAGCTCGGCAACGTGAAATTTCTGCTGGCCGACGCCAAGGATCTGACCGAGGGCATCGACGTGAAATTCATGGGTCTGGACGAAAACCGCAAGCCCATTCTGGAAAAGGTCACCCACGAGGCCCTCTGCCCCTCCCACGCCGTTTCGGTTCTCTATCTCAACTTTTCCGACCCCCTGCCCAACGCCAAGCACGCACCCCGTCGCCTGACCCACGCGGGATTTTTGGCGAAATATCGGGAAATTTTAAAGGAAGACGGCCACGTCGAATTCAAGACCGACAACCGTCCCCTTTTTGAGTTTTCCGTGGAGCAGTTCCGGGAAAGCGGCTATGAAATCTACGATTATACGGAAGATCTGCACCACTCCCACATTCCCAACCCCTACCACACGGAATACGAGACCCGCTTCTCCGAAATGGGGATGCCCATCTATTCCCTGAAGGCCCGCCCGCCGAAGGAGGCAAAATGATGCACATCGGAGAAGGATACGACGTTCACCGCCTGGTGGAAGGCAGAAAATGCATCATCGGCGGCGTGGAGATTCCCCATGAAAAAGGGCTTTTGGGCCATTCCGACGCGGACGTGCTGCTTCACGCGATCACCGACGCCATTCTGGGGGCCGCAGGGGAGGGGGACATCGGTCGCCGCTACCCCGACACCGACGAGAAATGGAAGGGCGCGGACAGTCTGGCTCTTCTGACCGAAACCGCCGCGTTTTTGGCTTCCAAGGGCTGGAAGACGGTCAACGTGGACGCCACCGTCATCTGCCAGCGGCCGAAAATCACCCCCCACGCGGAGCAGATGCGGCAAAATATCGCCTCCGCTCTGGGCATTTCCGCCGATTGCGTCAATATCAAGGGTAAGACCGAGGAAGGGCTCGGCTTTACGGGGGAAGGTCTTGGAATCGCCGCCCGTGCCGTGGCTCTGATTGAAAAAGGAGAATAAAATATGAAACTTATTTCCGCCGTTTTCCCCGTGGTTCCGGGGGATCCCGAACAAAACGTCAACGCCATGATTTCGGTCATGGAGGAGAATCCTGCCGACCTCTATCTGTTCCCCGCTTTGGCGGTGACGGGGGTCACCTGCGGCATGCAATTTGCCTATAAATCCTTCATCGAGGCCTCCGATCGGGCGCTGGATCGCCTCTGCGATTACACCGCCGAAAAGGGCGTGACCCTGGTCACCTCCGCCGATCAGATCGGCAATCTTTATATCAAAAAAGGGGAGCTTGGCCGCAAAAACGAGTTTGAGCTGGATGGGCGCACCGTGGTCATTTCCGCCGACGGAAGCGGGGAGGGGGATCTGATTCTTCTGCCCACCGCCATGGCGGGGTACCCCTGCCTTTCCGCCGACGTGACCGAGCTTTGCCAAAAGATCTCCGCGGCGAAAAACTGTCTGGTGGCCGTGGCCAATCCCGGCTTCGGCGAGGCGGTTTCCGACGGGGTTTATCAGGGCTTCTGCGGGGTTTACCGCAACGGCCGCACGGTGGATTTTGCCCTGCAATCCAACCCCGACGTGATCCTTTCGGTCTACGACGAGGCCAACCCCTCCGAGGGCTGGGAGTCCACCCGACGCCCCCACGCGGACCTGCGGATCCCCTATTACGGCAAGAACGATCCGAAGAAATATCTGGGCGAGCTGTTCCGTCTGCAGGTGCAGGCTCTCTATACGCGGATCAAATCCTCCAATATGCAATATGTTGCAATCAACGTTTCGGGAGGCTTGGATTCCACCCTGGCTTTGATGGTGGCTTACGAGGCTATGAAGCTGGCGAAATTGCCTGCCGATCACCTCATCACCCTCACTCTTCCCTGCTTCGGAACGGGGAAGCGCACCTACACCAACGCCCACGTCCTGATGAAGGAAGTGGGAGCAACGGTCTATGAAATCGACATCAAGGACGCGGTGACTCAACACTTGATTTCCATTGGACACGACGGGAAAACCGCCGACGTGACCTATGAAAACGCTCAGGCGCGCATGCGGACCCAGATCCTCTTCGATATGGCCAACCGTTATAACGCTCTGGTGGTGGGCACGGGGGATCTTTCCGAATTGGCGCTGGGCTTCTGCACCTTTGCGGGGGACACCTTGAGCCACTATAACGTGAACGCGTCCATCCCCAAAACCCTGATCAAGGATCTTGTCAATTTGTTGTCTAAACGCTACGGCGGAGCCTTGGGAGAATCCCTGGCGGACGTGGCGGCCACGGACATTTCTCCCGAGTTGAAGGAGGCCCAGAAGACCGAGGATATTTTGGGGCCCTACCTGCTGCACGACTTCATTATTTATTATTATTCCAAGCATCGCCTGGAGCGGGACGAGCTGTTCCAGTACATGATGGCCACCTTCGACGAATACGACGAGGAGACCATCGTCAAGACTCTGGACACCTTCTTCCGCCGCTTCTCCATCGCCCGCTTCAAGCGGAATTCCGCTGGGGAAGGGGCGCAGATTCTGGGCTTCCAACTGCCCTACGTGCCCACCGACGCCGTGATGCGTTGAGGGGACGGAAGTGTTCTTCTTTTTCTTTTCCCGAGAAAAGAAAAAGAAGAACCAAGAAAAAGAAAAGCGTGCTCCGACGGATTCCATCCGTCGGGGGGTTCGAAAAAAACTGAATTTGCGGCTTCCCTGTAAATTCAACTTTACTCTCCCGTTCCTCTTGAACGATGTGAAAGAAATGAGCGATGCGCAAGGGTAAGCCTCCCCTGTGTAAGGGGAGGGGGACCGCGAAGCGGTGGAAGGGTTGTTCGGGTCATAAAGTAACATTTTCCGTGTCAATCCCCTCAGTCATCTGTGATGACAGCTCCCCTTACTAAGGGGAGCCATGCCGATGTGCCGTGCCTTGCGTTTGTTCCCCTTTCCGAGAGAACCTCTCTGTGAAATTAGGTTCGGCGTACCGTGCACCCGAGTTTGCCGTCCACTTTCCCGCCATGGGAAAGGGGAAGGGGGACCGCCGCGTCGCCGTAGTGCGGCGTGGGGGTGGAAGGGGTTTTTGCACGTCTCTTGAACGGTGGGCAATCGGCAAGCGCTGCGCTGACGTATGCCTCCCCTTGCTAAGGGGGACTTGACGATGTGCCGCGCCTCTTATCACCCTCCTCGCCGCAAGAATTGCGGCGCCATAACGCTTTTCTTTGGTTCTTTTTTTTCTCGTGAAAAAAAGTGAGACCCGAAAAATGCAAGCCGAAGGCGAAGATTTTTCGATGGTCGATACTTTTGCAGTAGCTGAAAGAACACCGCTTCCTTGCCCCCTCGAATCCCGTCGAATCAACCTTATTATATAGCGAATTTTCCCATATCTGCAAAATCCCTGCGACAAATTTGTTACGAGAAATTGAAAATCGCAAAAACCTCTTGAAAAACAGCCCCCATTATGCTATAATTATACCATAATAATGCGGCTCTGTCGCCGCAAATAAAAAAAGGAGAGATACCATGAAAAAGACACTCGCGATCCTCATTTCTGCGATCCTTGTTGTCGCTGCGGTTTGTGCGTTCACCCTCACCTCCGGTGCGGCTGCTGCGCCTTCCGTAACCGTGTACGTTGACGGCGGAGCCGCCACCGAACTCAATGCGACCACAACGACCGTAACGCATGCAGGAACCGGTACGTTCGCTTTTGACGCTGCAACCGGTACCCTGACCCTCAACAACTTCAACGGCAACCTCCGTGTTTTGAACAAAACCGGCGACTTGACCGTGAAGCTCGTCGGCACCAACGTTATTAACACCGGTACTGCCGGCAACGTCTTCGTGATCAACAACACCGCTGAAGGTGCTGCTACGAAGATCACCTTCACCGGCGCTGCCGCTACGGACACCCTGACGGTTAAGTCCACCGGCGATTTCCTGTTCAACTTGAGCGGTAAGGGTGAAATGGTCTTCAAAGACAAGGCCAATGTCACTATCGAATCCATCAAAGACCCCATCCACTTTGCTGGTGCTTGTGTGGGCGGCGGTCTTCGTATGCAGAACGACGCCAGCCTGTACGTGAACTTCACCGGTACCGGCACCCGCGTTATCGGTTGCAACAACGATGCCAACGCTACCCTCTGGATGGAAGGCGGTACCATTAAGGTAGACGCTCTCTCCGTGGGCAGCTGGGGTGTTGGACTGGATGTCCACAACCTGGAAATGACCGCCGGTAAGATCGATCTCAACGTCAAGACCACCGGCCAGGCCGTTGTCGGTCTGCGTGTTGGCGCAGCCGCTGACGGCAAGCCCGCTTCCGGCAAGGGTATCGGTAACTTCGAGGGCGGTACCGTTGAAATCGACGTGGAATCTACCCACACTCCCACCGCTGTTTGGAATGGCGGCGCCCGTGTGTACGGTATTTTCCTGCTCCGCGCCGATGCCCTGAACTTTGACGGCACCACCGTCACCATCAACGGCAAGATGAACAAGCACGCCGATGCCAACACCGCTTACTGGACCGGCTCCGGCAACCTGATCGGTTCTCAGTATTCCAAGAGCATCAACGTCAACGCCGGTACCATCACGCTGAACGGCGCTAACTCCGACGGCGCTTTCGGTATGGAACAGTACGCTGCCGGCCAGGGCGACCTGAACCTCAACGGCGGTACCATTAAGGGTACGGCTCAGACCCTCATCCGTATGTGGGGTACCAACAACAACGTTGTTGACTTCGATCCCGATAAGGTTGACATCTCCGGCTTCACCTGGACCGAACGTATGGTCGGTCTCGGCGCCGGTAAGGCCAATCCCGAAGACAGCGCATCCTTCGGCAACACCATGCTGGGCTACAAGAAGTACCCCCTGGCTGCCAAGGTTACCATTACCTCCGCTTCCGGCGCTACCTACGTTCTGAACTCTGCTGATACCAAACTGCCCGCCGCTGCTCTGACCGATCTCGGTTGCGCTGCCGACGCAGTTTCCTTCGAATTCTACAACAAGACCTACAAGGCTCCCGTTCTGACCCTGAACGGAACCACCGATAAGTTCGCCAAGATTGACGTCGGCGGCGCTTGCGTCATCGAAGTCAAGGGTGCGAACGTGGTGACCGATCCCGCTGTCAACGGCGGCACCAAGGTTACCAACCAGTTCGAACTGAGAGGTCCCGCCCTGTTCGTGGGTGTCGGTACCAATCCCACCGTCACCGTGAACGGTTCTTCCGTCGGCGGCTACAACGTCTGTGTCCGTCGTTACTTTGAAGTCAAAGACGTGAACTTCACCATCAACTCTGAAAACGGCGACGCAATCCACATGGCTCGCCTCGGCTACACCAATACCAACGAAGCAGATCCCAACGAATTCGTTCTGACCGGCAAGACCGTGATGAACGTCAACGCTTACGGCAACGGTATGCGTAACGTGGGCGGTAACCAGATCTTCACCATGAAGGACGATGCCAAGTTGACCATTAAGCCTGTCGCAAAGCGCGGCGGTGTTGATAACACCGTTCTCGGCAACGGCTTCCAATTGATTGCGGACCGTGACGACGGTACCGGTACCATGTACCTCACCATGACCCTCTCCGACAACGCCGAACTCAAGATTGAAGGCAAGGGCGTGGAATGCACCCGTCTTAACGTTGCCCGCTATGCCGATACCGACGCTGACACCAAGAAACAACTTCAGTCTACCACCAAGGTTATCACCACCTTCACCCTCGAAGACAACTCCAAGTTCGACGTGGAAGGCAACGGCCAGGCTCTGTACTTCGCCGTCGGCGGCACCGGATCCGTTACCAACTTCGTCGTGAAGGACAACGCTTCCTTCAAGGCTCTCGCCAACGACAGACCCGAAACCCATCTGGAACACAACATCGGTAACTATCAGTCCGCGGTTCAGTTCAACGCACTCAAGGTTGACATGGACATTCTGGGCGGCACCTTCTCTGCAGAAGGCGAACGTATCGGTTGGACTCACGGCGCCCTCGCTTTCCAGGGTTCTACCGATATCGACATCTTCGTAAAGGATGCGAAGTTTGACGTAGTCAGCCGCAACAACACCAAGGCTGAATATCTCAAGACCCCCAACGACACCACTCCCACCAAGGTGAACAACAACCACATCAACAACGCCATCATCATGCCCGAAGGCGCGAAGACCGCGACGATCACCTTCGCAGGAAAGGCCGTTGCAAACCTGTCTGCCACCAACGACACCCAGGATAACCGCGGTCACGCTCTGTGGCTCCAGGACGGTCAGAAGCTGATCGTTCAGGACGAAGCGGTTGTGAACGCCACCGCCGGCGGTACCGCTAAGGCCAACACCGCTGCCGGTATCCATTCCAAGGGCGGCGACATCCTGGTTAAGGATAAGGCTACGCTGAACGCTTCCGTCACCGGTACGGGCACTGCTGCTCTGACCCTTGAGAAAGACGCTACCCTCACCGTTCAGGGCGACGCTAAGGTCAATCTGGACGGCGGCAAGACCGGTGTCGGCGCTCGGAACTACAACGCTTCCTCTGCCGGTTCCATCACCGTGAAGGACAACGCCGTTCTGATCGCAACCGGTAAGACTGCTATCTCTGATGCAGGCAAGAAGGTTGCCATCTCCGCGAAGACCATCGACGCCGGTGCTGATGCCAAGACTGCGGAAATCGACGTAGACGCTCCCACCTTCAAGGAAGGCTACATCAAGTTGTACGCAGGCTCCGCTACTCAGGGCGGACAGCAGGGTGGCTCCACCACCAACCCCGGCACTTCCGACGTGAACGTAGCTCTCTTCGCAGTGGTTGCTCTTGCGACCGTTGCCGTTGCTGCAGCTGTTGTTCTCCGTAAGAAGAGCATCTGAGTAATCTCTCCTGATTAACGCAATTTGGGCCCACGGGTTTTCCCGTGGGCCCTTTTGTATGCGTTGGGGGGGGTGTTCTTTTTCTTTTTTCACGAGAAAAAAGAAAAAGAACCAAAAAGAAAAAAGCGTGATCCGACGGATTCCATCCGTCGGGGGGAAGATAAATTATAAAGTGCAAGACCGAGAGGAGGTTTCTTCTCGGTCCTTTTTGCGGACGGGGGGGTGTACTTCTCTTTCCTTTCGGGAAAGGAAAGAGAAGTACCAAGAGAAAGGAAAGCGTGATCCGACGGATTCCATCCGTCGGGGGAAAGGGAATGTTTTGTTGCAAGACCGAGAGGAGTTTCTTCTCGGTCTTTTCTCTTGAACGGTGCGAAAGAAGTGGGCGATGCACAAACGCAAGCTCCCCCTTTTTCCGTTGCAAGGATTGCAACGGACTTCGCTTTTCTTTTGGTTCTTTTCTTTTCACGAGAAAAGAAAAGAACACTCTCCCCGTTTCACCGCTTTTTGAGATATTTCCGCATGTCGATGGCGCAGGCAAGGAGGATAATCAGCCCCTTGATCACGTACTGCAGGTTGGCGTCGATGCTCAAGAAGGTCAGCCCCACGAAGATGATCCGCAGCAGCACCACGCCCAAAATCACTCCGCGGATCTTTCCGATGCCGCCCACGAAGGACACGCCCCCGATGACGCATGCGGCGATGGCGTCCAGCTCGTAGTTCAGCCCCGTGGCGGCGGAGTTGGAGCCGATGCGGGCCGCTTCGATGAAGCCCGTCACCCCGTACAGAACCCCTGCCAGCACGAAAACTCCGATGATGGTGGCGGTCACGTTCACCCCCGACACCCGCGCCGCCTCCTCGTTGGAGCCCACGGCAAACATGTTTTTCCCGAAAACCGTTTTATTCCACACGAACCAGATCACCGCCGTAATGGCGATGGAATAAAAAACGTAATTGGGGATGGCCGTGCCTCCGATTTTCAGAAAACTCCCCGTGATCCATTGGGTATAGGAAGGGTCCAGCCCCGACAGGGATTGGCCGTTGTTGTTCCCGTTCATCAGATACATCAGCAGGATGCCGAACAAGATCAGCTGGGTTGCCAGGGTGACGATGAAGGGGTGGAGGCGGAACTTTGCCACGCAAAATCCGTTCACCAGCCCGATCAGCCCCCCGATGGCCAGAGCGATGAGCAGGACCACGGGCAGGGGCAACACCCCCAGGGAGGGGAACATTTTGTTGGGGTAGCCCGCCATTTGCAGGAGGGAGGCGGACACGCAGGCGATGAGCCCCACCGCCCGTCCCGCCGAAAGGTCGGTTCCCGACAGAATGATGGCCCCCGCGATGCCCAGGGCCAGAGGCAGATTGGCCGCCGAAAGGGACAGAATGTTCACGATGGAGGCGGTGGAAAGGAAGCGGGGATCGTAGATGACGATGCCAACGATGGCGGCGATGAGAAAGAAATAGAGGGAATTGTTGATGAAAAATTCTTTGCGGCGCAACGTTTTTTGTTCGGGGGTCATTTCGTCGCGTTGCCGCGTGCGGGTCATGGATTTCATGGGTTCTCCTTTGTTACACGAATTTGGCCGCGAGGCTCATGATCTCTTCCTGGGTGGTTTCGTCCGCTTGGACGATCCCCGCCGCCCGCCCTGCGGACAGCACCAGGATTCGGTGGCAGACCCCCAACAGCTCGGGCATTTCCCCCGAAACGAGGATCACGCCCCGCCCTTGCTTGGCCAGATCGGCTATAATTTTGTAAATTTCGTATTTCGCCCCCACGTCGATGCCGCGGGTGGGCTCGTCCAGAAGCAGGATCTTCGGATTGGTCAGAAGCCACCGTCCCAGAATCACCTTTTGCTGATTTCCCCCCGAAAGCACGCGGATGGGGGTATGGCGGGAGGGGGTTTTGACTTTCAGGGATTGCACCACCGAATCCACGTCCCGTTTCATGGCCTTTTCCTGCAGAAATCCGAATTTTCGGTAGGCGGAAAGGCGGGAAACGACGGTGTTTTCCTGCACGCTTCGCCCCGGGAAGATCCCCGTGGCGCGGCGCTCCTCCGTCAGGAGGGCAAAGCCGTTGCGAATGGCGGCTCGCGGGGAGGAATTGCGGATTTCCCGCCCCTCCAGCGTGACCGTTCCTCTTTCCTTGGCGGCAAGTCCGAAGAGCAGCTCCAACAGCTCCGTCCGTCCCGCGCCGTCCAGCCCCGCCACCCCCAAAACCTCCCCCTTCCGCAGATCGAAGGAGACCTCCCGCAGGGGAGCGTAGCGCCCCGTAAGGTCCCGCACCGAGAGCAGATTTTCTTGGGTTGCGGGGGCTTTTTCGGGAAAGCGTTGGGTCAACTCCCGCCCCACCATCAGACGGATGATCTCTTCCATCGTCAACTCCGCCGCAGGGCGGGTGGCCACGGTTTTGCCGTCCCGCATCACCGTCACCTCGTCGGAGATTCGCAGAATTTCTTCCATTTTATGGGAAATATACACGATGCCGCACCCCTTGTCCCGCAGAGTCTTGATGATGCGGAACAACCCCTCCGTTTCCTGCTCCGTCAAGGACGAGGTGGGCTCGTCGAAGACGATGATCTTCGCATCGTAGGACACGGCCTTGGCAATTTCGATCATTTGGCGGCGGGACACGGACAGGGTCCCTGCCACGGCGTCGGGATTCTGGGAAAAGCCCAAGGATTCGAAAAGGTCCAGGGTGTCCTTCCGCATTTTCCCCTTGCGCACCACGCCAACCCGGGCGGGATAGCGCCCCAGCCACAGATTGTCCGCCACCGTGCGGGAGAGGGCCTGGTTCAACTCCTGATGCACCATGGCGACCCCCTGCTCCAGCGCCTCCTTGGAGGAGGCAAATTCCACGGGGCGCCCCTCCAGAAAAATCTCGCCCTTGTCTTTTGCGTAGATGCCGAAGAGACACTTCATCAGGGTGGATTTCCCCGCGCCGTTTTCCCCCATCAGCGCGTGAACCGTCCCCCGTTTTACCGTCAGGTTTGCGTTGTCCAGCGCCTTCACCCCGGGGAAGGATTTGCAGATTCCCCGCATCTGAAGCAGAATTTCTTCCATATTATTCTCCCGTGTAGACTCCGTAATGGATGCGCACCTTGGCCACCCCTTCGTCCACGGTATAATCCCCCATGTTCGCCGTCAGCGCTTCTCCGTTTTGGGCGTTTTGCACGCCGCGCAGAAGACAATCCGCCATGGCGTTGCCGTCTTGGGTCACGGTTCCTGCCATTTTGCCCGTGCGGATCAGCTCCTTGGCCGCGTCAATGGCGTCCACCCCGAAAACGGGGATGGTGGTGCCCGTGCCGTTGTTAAATCCCGCGCCCTGCAGGGCGGTGATGGCACCCTCCGCCATGTTGTCGTTGTTGCAGATGATCAACTCGATCATGTTTCCGTTGGCGGTGCTGTACCCCGCAAGGGCGGTGGTCATGGCCTCGTTGGCCGCCTGCGCGGACCATTTCCCCTCTCGGTCGGCAATATAGCCGTCCCCGTTGGAGGGATCGTAGAATTTCAGCGGGGGTTTTCCGCCCTGCTGCAGCTTTGCGTTGGCGTTTTCCACGGAATAGCGGGTGCGGTAGATGGCCTCGCTGTTTCCCTTTTCCCCCATGAAGAGAAGATAGGAAATGACGCCGTCCTTGTTCAGGTCGGTTTTTTCATAATTTTTCAGCAGATAGTCGCCGATCATGTCTCCCTGCAGTTTCCCCGCTTCCGTGGCGTCGGTGCCCACGAACATGCATTTTTCATAGCTCTTTACCACCGCGTCGGAGACCTCGCGGTTGAAGAAAATCACGGGGATCCCCGCATTTTTTGCCAGATTGACGATGCCCATGGCCGCGTCGTCGGAGCCGGTGGTCACCACGTTGACCAGCAGCAGCTTTGCCCCCTTGGTGATGGCGGTCTGCACCTGCTCGGTCTGGGTGGTCTGACTGTTGTTGGAGTCGTAGTCCTGATAAGAAATGCCCGCCTGATGCAGTTTTTTGTCCAGAGCACTGCGGACGGTGGAGACGTAGGCGTCACTGTAGGTGTAATAAAAAACGTGGACGTCGGCGCTTCCGCGGCCCATGCCGCAGGCGGAAAGAAGAGGAATGGTGAGACAGAATATCATGAGAAAAATCAAAATTTTGCGTTTCATAATCGTCCTCCGTGGATGGTTTTTTCCATAGTATATCCGTTGCGGGCAAAAAAATGCGACGGAAAAAATTTTCCGTCGGAATCGTATATATTATAGGTAGAGGAGATCTGTTTTTTTTGCACGAAAAGAAAAAAACGGTTTGAACAAGATCTCGCGCGCAGGGGCCCTTCCGCATTTTCTCCCGAAAATGCTCCGCCCCTCGCCGCTTCGCGGCAAGGGGCGGCCCGCGGCGGACGCCGCGGGGGAAGGGGTTTTTGCACGACTCTTGAACGGTGCGCAATCCGTGAGCGAGGCGCTGACGTAAGCCTTCCCTTAGTAAGGGAAGGGGGACCGCGAAGCGGGGGAAGGGATTGTCCCGCGCGACGCAGTCGCAGATCCCTTTTTACTTGAATCGTAACATTTTCCGAGTCAATCCCCTCAGTCATCTACGATGACAGCTCCCCTTACTAAGGGGAGCCAAACCGATGTGCCGTGTCTTGCGTTTGTTCCCCTTTCCGAGAGAACCTCTCTGTGAAATCAGGTTCGGCGCCCTGTGCACCCGAGCTTGCCGCCTCCTTTCCCGCCACGGGAAAGGGAAGGGGTTTGTTTGCGCAAAGAGTGTGCTTATCACGGACAACAAAACAAAAACAAACGCAGCACTTTGCGGACACAAAAAAACTGCCCGAAGTTCGAGCAGTTTTTTAATCTTTAACTCAACATAATTTGTCCGCCGGTGACGGGGATGGCTTGTCCCGTTTCGTAGGCCTGTTCCACGCAGTAGTAGACGGCGCGGACCACGTCGGCGGCTTCACACCCACGACCCAGGGGGACCTTCGATTCGTAATAGGCCCGAACCTCCTCCACGGTGGTGGCTCCGGGCACCTTGCCCGCCTTGAGATATTGGACGAACAGACCCTTTTCCGGGTCCGACCACAAAGGCCCGTTCAGATAATTCCCCGGGCAGACCGCGTTGACCTTGATGCCGTAGGGGGCCAATTCCAGAGCGAAGGATTTGGTCAGCCCGATCCCCCCCGCCTTGCTGCCCGCGTAGGCAAAGTTTTTGTTGGAGCCTTCCAGCCCCGATTTGGAATTGATCTGCACGATATCGAACAGGTCCCGGGGACGGAACCGCTTTTGCAGCTTCATCACCGCCGAAACGGCCTGAACCCCCAGGAAATAGGCGGTATAATTCACCTTCATCGACAGTTCGAAGTCCCCTTCGGTCATGGTTTCCAGGGAACCCGACCGCACGATGCCCGCGTTGTTCACAAACACGTCGATCCCGCCGTAGGTGCGCACCGTCTCGGCCACGGCGGCGGAAACGTCCTCCTGCGAACCCACGTTACAACGGAGCCCCAACGCCGCGTCCTTGCCCCATTTGGTGCACAATTCTTCCGCCAAAGCCTCGGCACCCGCACCGTTCTGGTCGGCACAGACCACCTTCGCCCCGTCGGCGGCCATTTGGGCGGCAATGTCCTTCCCAAGCCCCTGTGCGGCCCCCGTGACCAGGACGATTTTCCCTTCCATTCTGCGGTTTTTCGCGGAATCGAAGGGCGTGTAATGAAAAGAGCCAAGCCCCTTGACGGTGACGCAGGCGGGAGGATTTTCCATCCCCTGCAACCCCTCGGAAAGGGCGGCGTATAACCCTTCGGGCTCCCCGTTTTCCAAGGTCAGCCCCTCGGATTCTTGAGGATCAAACCGCAACGTCCCCATCCGTTCATCCTGAGCCAGTATGGCACGGAAAGCGGGGGCGATTTGCAGGATTTTTTCAAAATCAGCCATAAAATTCCTCAGTTGAGCATGGTTTTGCCTTCGCCGAAGGCTTTTTCAAAATCCGCCACGAAAGCGTCTACCGCCGCGGTAACGGTGGGATTCTTCAAAAGTCCCTCGATGATGTCGGGAGCGGCGGTGGCGGCCCCCACGCCGTATTCGCAAAGAGACAGCACCTGTTGGGAGTTCTTGAAGCTGGCGGCAAGGATTTCCGTGGGAAGATCGTTGTTTTCCAGAATATTCTGAATGGTCTTGGCGGTTTCCACCCCGTCGGCTCCCAGATTGTCGATACGGTTGATGTAGGGCGCCACGTAATCGGCCCCCGCTTTGGCGGCCAGATAAGCCTGCTGGGCGGTGTAAATGGCGGTGGCGGTGATGTTGAAGCCCTTCTCCTTCAGCATCTTCATGGCCTTGATGCCTTCGGGGACGGAGGGAACCTTGATATAGGTGTTTTTGCCGAGAATTTCCGTGATTTTTTCCGCCTCGATGACCATTTCCTCCGCGGTGAGGGAGACCACCTGCACGTGCAGTTCCATGTCGTTTCCGATGAGGGAGCGGATGGCCTTCAGCTGAGCGTAGGGCTCTTTCCCTTCCTTGGCGAGGATGGAGGGGTTGGTGGTGACCCCGTCGCAGGGGTAGTATTCCATCATTTTGCCGATCTTTTCCAGATTGGCGTCGTCGATCAAGAGTTTCATAAGGTGATCTCCTTTTTTATATTTTACGGGTTCAGTATAGCACAAAACGCGAAAAAAGTAAAGAGGGAACGCAATTTTTTTTAAAATCCGCTGAATTTGTAACAATTTCTTCTTATTTCTGTGATAAGATGAAAAAAAACCTTGGGAGGTAACGGATTATGTTACGGAAAAAATGGTTGGAACAATATAAAAACACCGTCTCGGAACGGGACTATCGGATTCTGGACAAGGCGTCCCGCATCCTGACCCAAAACGTGGTTCCCCACGAAGAAGGAACTCTCTGGAAGCCTTATCGGGCCATCTGCCCCTCTTATACGAAAAAAATGACCAAGAACGGCCTGCGCAGCTGCTTCCCCGGCATCTGGAACTGGGACAGCGCCTTCCACACGGTGGGGGTCGCCCGCTTTGACAAGGAACTGGCCCAGGAACAGATGGAGGCCTTTTTCCTCTTCCAGAAAGAGGACGGATTTTTGCCCGACGTGATTTTCACCCCCGAGCAGAACAACGTGATTCGGGACGAATACGGCAAGCCCCCCGTTTGGGCCTGGGCCATGGAACGCCTCGACCGCACCTGCCCCGACGACGAATTCTTAAAGAAAATGTACCCCAAACTGGTGAAAAACGAGAATTTCTGGCGCACCCGGCGGTATAACGAGCAGGACGGGCTGTTCTTCTACTCCACCTCGGAGCAGGGGAAAATGCGCCTGACCTACATCGGCTGGGAATCGGGTCTGGACGATTCCATCCGCTTTGACGACGGGGCTATTGAGTATATGTACCCCATCGACCTGAACTGCTTTATGGTCTCCTTCTACAAATCCATGCAATATCTGGCCTGCCGTCTGGGGCTTGCCGCCGACGCGGAAGCGTGGTATGCGAAGGAAAAAGAACTGACCGGGCGGATTCAGACCGCACTGTGGAGCGAGGAGGATCAGTGCTTCTGGGATTGGAATTTCAAGGAAAAGGATTTCGCGCGGGTTCTGACCCCTGCCGCCTTTATGCCCCTGTGGGTGGGCATCGCCACCCCCGCCCAGGCCGCCGCCTTGGAAAAGCTGGCCGCCGATCCCGCAAAGCTCTATCCCTGTATGCCCACCGTATCCCTGGACCATCCCAAGATGAACCCCGTGGGCTATTGGCGGGGCTCCGTGTGGATGAACGTGGCCTATTTCGCCATTAAGGGGCTCTACGATTACGGCTTCCGCAAGACCGCCATGGGCATCCGCAACACCCTTCTGGACTGGATGGATCGGGACGAAAGCATCCATGAAAACTACAACCCCCTCACGGGAGAAGGAAAATGCGCCCCCGACTTTTCCTGGTCCTGCGTGTTCGCCATGGAAATGGTTCTGGAAATGAAATAATTCGGAGGGTTTGTAATGAGCAACCTGATTCCCAACAAAATCGAATTTCATCTCGGATTGAAAAAGCCCATTCGGATTCTGCAACTGACCGACGCCCACGTGGCGTTGGCCGACGAGCGGAACGAGAACATGATCGAATATTCCCAGCGGGCAAGACGGGTCTTTTTTGAGGAGGCAAAGTGCCCCGAGCGGGACCCCATCGGCTATCTGGAAGAGGCCATGGAGTATTCCAAGGAATTTGACTGCACCGTTATGACGGGGGATATGGCAGACTTCAACACCGAGAAGGTTTACGACACCCTCAAGGCCATTCTGGCGGGAAAGGACTATCTGTTCTGCGCGGGGAATCACGAATTCACCCCCAAACCGGGCATTGATTCCTACGAGTTGAAGGCAAACACGGCGGAGTTCGTTCAATCCCATTTCCGCGGCAATCTGTTTTTTGAAAGCCGCATCGTGGGCGGGGTAAACGTCGTTGCGGCAGACAACGGATATTACGTCTGGACGCAGGAACAGTTCGATCGTCTGAAGGCCGAGGCCGCCAAGGGCTTGCCCATTCTTCTGTTCACCCACGTGCCGGTGCATCCCCACCTGAAGGAGGCGGATTGGTTCCGTCAGCACGCCCGGATTCCCGGCGCGACGGAGGAGCTTTTCGAGCTGTCCGCCAAGGTGACGCGGTATCTGTCGGAGGAACCCTTGTTCAAGGGCTTCTGCTCGGGCCATTGGCACAACAACGCCTTCATCGACTTCGACGGCAAGCCCAGCTACGTTCTGGGGGGCCTGTTCAAGGGCATCGTGGGGGAAATCACGGTAGATTGACGCGTTTTTCCGTGTACGGCGGCTCTGCCGTGGAAGTTTTTTATAAAGCCACACAGGAGGAGAAATCTCATGTCTACGAAGCTGTTCTACAACCGTTTCGTCAACGATTGGATGCACGCTCTGCCCTTGGGCAACGGGCGCATCGGAGCCATGGTGTTCGGAAATCCCGCCCGGGAGACCATTGAGATCAACGAGGAATCTCTGTGGAGCGGGCGGCAGATCGAAGAGAAGAACCACGCCACCCCCGAGGCTCTGGCGCAGATCCGCAAATATCTTGCGGAAGAGCGGTTGCAGGAGGCCTCGGCCTTGGGAGCCGAAACCTTTCTGACCGATCCGCCGCGGGTGCGGTTTTTCGAATCCTTCGGAGAGATTCTGTTGCAATTTCCCGATTGGGGCGAGGTTACCGACTACCGAAAAACTCTGGAGTTGAAGGACGCGCTGGCCACGGTGGAATGGACCCGGGACGGGCGGAAATTCCGCAGTGAAAGCCTGGTCAGCGAAGCCTACGACGTGTTTGCCTATCGGGTTTCGGCCAGCGGAACCTTCCCCGCAAGCGTCACCGTGAAGCGGGGGCAGGACGCTTATACGGCGACCCTCTCCGCGGACACCCTCTTCCTGAACGGGCGGGTAACCTGGGGGGACGAGGAATTCTTCGGTCCCCGTGGAGAAGGGATGTCCTTCGGCGCCCGCATCAAGGTGGAAACCGACGGGCAAGCCAAGGCGACCCACGATACGATTTTCATCGAAAACGCCACCTATATCACTCTTTACGCCGCCTTTGCCACCAACTACAACGTGGAAAAATACGATATAGACGAAAGCATCGACTATCGGGCAAGGCTGGAGGAGACGCTTTCCGCTCTGGAGGGGATTTCCTTTGAATCGGTTCTGGATCGGAATATTCGGGATCATCGGGCGAAGTACGAACGTCTTTCCCTGACTCTGGCGGGGCCCGACAAAACGCACCTGCCCACCGACCGTCGGCTGAAGGAGGTTTCCCGCGGCGCGTCGGACCCGGATCTGTGCGCACTGTATTATAATTTCGGCCGCTATCTGTTGCTGGAAAGCTCGGGCAAGCGCTCCACCCTCCCCGCCAACCTGCAGGGCATCTGGAGCCACGGATTCCGTCCCGCCTGGGGTGCCGATTACCACACGAACATCAACGTGCAGATGAATTATTGGCCCGCCGAGGCAGGGAACCTGTCCCACACGGTGGAGAGCTTGACCCATTTTGTGAAGATGCTGTCGAAATTCGGCGAAAAAACCGCCAAAGACCTCTTCAACGCCAAGGGCTGGGCCATCAACCACACCACGGATATTTTCGGCCGCACGGGGGTTCACGACCACGTGGGCTGCGGATTCTTCCCCATGGCGGGCCCCTGGATGTGCCTGTCCTTGTGGGAGCATTACGAATATTCCGACGATTTGGACTATCTGAAGGAAATCTGGCCCATCCTGCGGGGCTCCTGCGAGTTCGTCTGCGATTATCTGACCGAGGACGAAAACGGAAACCTCATCACCGCGCCCTCCAACTCCCCCGAAAACTGGTTCTGGTACGATCATCCCGACGGCACCCGCAAAAAGGAGACCCTGACCCGTGGGGCAACCTTCGATTTTGAGGTGATCTACGCTCTGTTCACCCGCACGGTCTACGCCTGCAAGATGCTGGGCGAGGAGGAAGAATTCGGGGAAAAACTTCGGAAAACCCTGAAAAAGCTGCCGCCCCTGCGGATTTCGGAGCGGTACGGCACCCTCTGCGAATGGATTCGGGACTACGAGGAGGTGGAGCCGGGGCATCGGCACATTTCCCATCTGTTCGGCCTCCATCCCGCAGACCAGATCACCGAAGCCGACCCCGTTCTTTTCGAAGGCGCAAAAAAGACCATCGCCCGCCGTCTGAGCCACGGGGGCGGTCACACGGGCTGGTCCCGCGCCTGGACCGTCAACTTCTACGCCCGCTTCCGGGAAGGGGACGAGGCGTTGCGGCATCTTTACGCCCTTTTTGCCACCAATACGGAGGCCAACCTCTTTGACCTGCATCCCCCTCATATTTTCCAGATTGACGGAAATCTGGGGGCCACGGCGGGGATCAACGAAATGCTGCTCCAAAGCCATTTGGGCGAAGCGGGAAGCCGCATCGTACAGCTGTTGCCCGCCCTGCCCGCGGAATGGGAAAAAGGCGCGGTAAAGGGGCTGAAGGCCCGTGGCAATTTCACCTTTGATTTTGCCTGGGAACAGGGCAAGCTGACCGCCGTTTCCGTATCCTGCCCCGAAGAAAAGGTTCTTCGGTGGAAGATCGGAGACCAAAAGCCCGCGTCCTCGGCGGAATATACCGTAAAAGACGGAATTCTGTACTGCACCCTGCCTGCGGGACGACCCGTAACCTTTACCTTTTAAGGAGACCGTATGATGAAATGGATGATTGCGTCGGATATTCACGGCTCGGCGAAATATTGCAAAGAGCTGCTGAACGCCTTTGACCAAGAAGGGGCCCACCGTCTGCTTCTGTTGGGGGATCTTTTGTATCACGGCCCCCGAAACGATCTGCCCGAGGGCTACGCCCCCAAGGAGGTCATCGCCCTTTTGAATGCCCGCAAGGACGTTTTGTTCTGCGTGCGGGGCAACTGCGAGGCGGAGGTGGATCAGATGGTGCTGGACTTTCCCGTTCTGGGCGATTATATGCTCCTCTGGGCGGAAAACCGTATGATCTACGCCACCCACGGCCATCACTGCGGGGAGCAGAATCCGCCCCCCTTCGCCAAGGGAAGCGTGCTTCTGAACGGACACACCCACGTGCCTGCCTGCGTGGATCACGGGGACTGGCTCTATCTCAATCCGGGCTCGGTCTCCATTCCCAAGGAAAATTCTCCACGGGGCTATATGACCCTGGAGGGGACCCGCCTGGCGTGGAAAACCCTGGCGGGGGAAATTTGGAAAACCTACGAACTGTGAGGGATTGCGATGAAACTGTCGAAGCAACAACTGGAATCGGTGCTTTTCGGTGCCGAGGAACTTCAATGGAACGAAGAAATTCTCACCCCCTATAAAGTTTCCAAGCCCACCCGCGACGCGTGGTTTGCTCTGGAGGAGGGGTTGGGACTGCGGGCGGAGGTTCCCACGGGATGCCGTCTGGACTTTGTCACCGACAGCGGGGAGGTCACCTTTACCCTGACGGGCACCCCCTACGATTGTCTGGTGGACGGCCTTCTCACCGACCGCTTTGAGGGGAGCGATTCCCCCGAGGCCTTTTCCGTCACTTTGGACGGTCAGCCCCACCGCGTGACCCTGATTTTCCCCTCTCACAACGGGATTATTCCCCGCATCCACGGGGTGGAGGTCTGTGACGGCGCTTCGGTCACTCCCCACGAATACGGAGAAAAATTCCTCTTTTTGGGGGATTCCATTACCCAGGGCTGGAATTCGGGCATTGATTCTCTGTCCTACGCCTGGCGCACGAGCCTGTTTTTTAACGCGGACTGCCGCATTTACGGGGTAGGGGGCGCATGCTTCTATCCCTCCACCTTCGAAAAGCCCGCGAAATTTGATCCGGATCGGGTCTTCGTGGCCTTCGGGACCAACGATTTCGGTCATTTCAAGACCTTGGAAGACCTGCATACCGCCGCGTCGGATTATCTGGACCTGGTCTGCGGGGCCTTCGGAGGCAAAAAGATCTACGGCATTACCCCCATCTGGCGGTACGATACCTGGATCAAGCCCATGGGCACCTTCGACGAATGCATCGACGTGATTCGGGAAGAATACGAAAAGCGGAGCATTCCCGTCATCGACGGGCTGGATCTGGTGCCTCACAACAAAACCTTCTTCGCCGACGCTCTGCATCCCAACGCGCTGGGCTTCAGTCTGTACGCGGAAAATCTCATCCGCTTTTTGCAGGAGGAAGAGGCATGACCCTGCGGGAAATCCGAAAATTTCTCTTCGGCGCCGTGGAAACGCGGGAAGAAAAAGGGGGCCTTCGCGCCTTCCCCATTCCCGAAAAAATCCGCAGAATCTGGGGAGAAAAGGCCGATTGGCTGGAGACCCACGCCTCCTTCCCCACGGGGGTGCGCCTCGATCTGCACACCGACGCCCCCACCGTCTGCTTCACCCTTTCGGGGGGCACCTTTACGGTGGCGTTGGACGGACTGTTTGCGGGAAAATGGGAGGCAATGGAGAAAACAACCTTCTCTCTGTCCCTGCCTGCGGGGGACCATCGGGTAACCATGTGGTATCCCCTGCACGAGAACGGCATCGTCCACGACCTGACCCTGCCCGAAGGATATTCCGCCACGCCCCACGCCTACGATTGCAGTTTTCTGTTTCTGGGCGATTCCATCACCCAAGGCTTTTGTGCGGAACACGACACCTGCGCCTTTGCCCTGCAGGTTTCGGCGGCCTGCAACGCGGATTGTCTGATCCAAGGGGTGGGCGGCGCGTATTTTAATCCCGACGCCTTTGAAAAGCCCGAGTATTTCGATCCCCATCGGGTCATCGTGGCCTTCGGCACCAACGACCCCACCTGGGGCTTTGACGGAGAAACTTTGCGAAAGCAGACGGGGGACTATCTGGAAAAGCTGGTTGCCGCCTTCGGGCCCGCAAAGGTGCTCTGCATCCTGCCCATCTGGCGGAGCGAAAACTCTCTGAAAGAAGAGATCCGCGGATTTTACGGGGAATGTATGGCCATGATTCGGCAGGAAGCGGAAAAGCGGGATATTCCCGTTGTGGACGGATTGACCTTGGTGCCCCATCATCCCGATTATTTCGCGGCGGATTGCCTGCATCCCAACGATCGGGGCTTCGGGGCCTACGCCTGCAATCTGTTGCCCTATTTGTTTTGACACATTTCGACAAATTCCCAAAAGTCCTTAACAAGATTGTAACAATCATATTCTATAATAGTACAAAGATTTCGGGAAAGGAGGACTTCTTATGGCTCTTGAACTGTCGGTCAGCGCTCTTTTGGGGTATCTGATCGGAAATATTATTCCCGCCGCCCTTTTGGATAAGATCAAAAAAGCGGGTCTGCGGAAAAAAGGCACGAGGAATTTAGGTGCCACCAACACTCTTTTGGTGCTGGGCAAAAAATGGGGAGTTCTCGTTTTGATCTTCGATATGCTGAAGGCCTTCTTCGCCGTATATCTGGCTCAGTGGATCTTCCCCCTGCAACCTTTGTCGGGCATGGTCAGCGGAACCTGTGCCGTGCTGGGCCACGTGTTCCCCTTCTATATGGGATTTCGGGGCGGCAAGGGCCTTGCGGCCTTCGGCGGATTGGTGCTGGCGGTGGATTGGCGTCTGTTCCTGCTTCTGTTAGGTGTGGACGCGGTGCTGGTGCTTCTGACCGACGTGTGGGTGGTCACCCCCTTCTTTGCGGGGATCTTCTTCCCCCTGCTCTACGGAATTTTCTTCCACGATCTGTGGGGTGCTCTCGTGGCGGCTCTGGCAGGTGCCGTTCTGATCTATAAAAACGTGGAAGGCCTGCGCCGTGCCCTGCGGGGAGAAGACAAAAGCGTGCGGCAGACCCTGTTTAAGAAAAGAGAGAAATAATCAAATGGAAAAACAAGCCCCGACGAAATGTTTCCGTCGGGGCTTTTTTATATTTCGGGTGTGAGAATCTTTGTGACCCAAACAACCCTTCCACCGCTTCGCGGTCCCCCTCCCCTTACTAAGGGGAGGCTTACGATTGCGCATCGTTTATCGATTGCACACCGTTCAAGAGACGTGCAAAAACCCCTTCCACCACCACGCCGCACTACGGCAGGCGCGGCGGTCCCCCTTCCCCTTCCTTTGGCAAGGAAGTGGACGGCGAGGACAGAGGGCGAGCCTTGCCAAGGGGCGTTAAGAGAGATGTTCCTTAAAAAGTTTTGCAATAGAATTGCGCGGCAGGGGAATTCAATAAAACCTTTCCCCCGACGGATGAAATCCGTCGGATCACGCTTTCCTTTCTCTTGGTACTTCTCTTTCCTTTCCCGAAAGGAAAGAGAAGTACACCCCCCCCGTCCGCAAAAAAAAGACCGAGAAGAAACTCCTCTCGGTCTTGCATAAAAAAATTCGTTTTTCCCCCGACGGATGGAAATCCGTCGGATTTCGCTTTTCTTTCTTTTGGTACTTTTCTTTCTTTTCTCGAAAAGAAAGAAAAGTACACGTTCCCCATCCCCTCAACCCAATCAGTGGTACTTGGGCAGGTAATCGCCGTGGGCCACGATCAGATCGTCCACCATCTTCTTGATGGTGTCGATGTCCAGTTCGCTGGCGGTGTGGGGATCCAGCATGGCGGCCTGATAGATATGCTCCAGCTTCTTGGTGTGAGCCGCTTCGATGGTCAACAACTGCACGTTGATATTGGTCATGTTCATGGCGGCACACTGCACGGGGAGGGCGCCCACGTGGCAACCGTGGATGCCGTACGCGTCTACCAAGCAGGGCACTTCCACGCAGGCTTCCGCGGGCAGGTTGGTGATCAGCCCGTTGTTCAGCACGTTTCCGCCGATCTTATAGGGGTTGCCCGTAACCATGGATTCCATGATGTGGGAGGCGTATTCCCGGGAGCGCTTGTGCTCCTTCACGCCGTTCTGCAACAGTTCCTGACATTCCTTCTTCCAGCCGTTGATCTGGTTCACACAGCGGCGGGGATATTCGTCCAGAGGAATGTTGTATTTTTCGATGAGCTCGGGATACTTGCTCTTGATGTAGAACATATTGTATTCCGCGTTATGCTCGCTGGATTCGGTGCAGTAGTAGCCGAAATTTTTGATATATTCCAGACGGACTTTATTGTTACATTCGGGATCGGCGATCTTCGCGTCGATGAGGGACTTGATTTCGGGATACAGATCCACCCCGTTCTTGTCCTTCAGCTCCAGCAGCCAAGCCATGTGGTTGATGCCGGCGATGAGCTCCTTTGCCCCTTCCAGACGGGCGGTGTCCAGTCCGAGGGTCTTGAACAGGGATTCGGAGCAGACCTGAACGCTGTGGCAGAGACCCACGGTCTTCACGCCGGTGTAACGCTGCATATAGCCGGTGAGCATGGCCATGGGATTGGTGTAGTTCAAGAACCATGCGTCGGGGCAGACTTCTTCCATGTCACGGGCAAAATCCTCCATGACGGGAATGGTGCGCAGGGCACGCATAATGCCCCCGATGCCCAGGGTGTCGGCGATGGTCTGACGCAGGCCGTATTTCTTGGGAACCTCAAAGTCGATGATGGTGCAGGGATCGTAGAGCCCCACCTGAATGGCGTTGACCACGAAATCCGCGCCGCGCAGAGCGTCCTTACGGTTTTCCACGCCCAGATAGCTTTCAATCTTGGCGTTGCTGCCCAGAGTTTTGCGCATGGCCTCCAGAATGGTGGCGCTTTCCTTCAGCCGATCCCCGTCGATGTCGTAGAGGGCAAAGGTGCTGTCCTTCAAAGATTCGGAGCACATGCAGTCTCCGATGACGTTACGGGCAAAAACGGTACTTCCCGCGCCCATAAAAGTAATTTTAGCCATATCAAATCCTCCTTGCGGTTTTTTCTTTATTGTAGCAAAGAATTCACAAATATTCCATTGATATTCGTGGCAAAAACTTGTATAATTGTTAGATATAGGGGGGGATTGTATGACACACAGTGAAATTGTCATCAACGAAAACTACGGAGGGTTGAATCCCGTGCAGTACGGACGGGAAACCTGCGCGCCCCTCCATTCCTACGGGCCTGCGGTGCGGACCCATTGGCTTTTGCATTACGTCAAGTCGGGGAAGGGAGTTTTCGTGCGGGAGGGGGAAACCTTTCCGGTCAAGAAGGGGGAAGTCTTTGTGATTCCGCCCTATAAAGAGACCTTTTATCAGGCCGACGAGGAGGACCCGTGGGATTACGTCTGGATCGGCTTTACGGTCAACGGAGCCGCTCCCGAATGTTTTTCCAAGGCGGTGTTGCACGTGCCCGAGGCGGAGGGGGTTTTCGAGGAAATGCGAAGATGCAAGGAATACGAGGGCGGACGGAGCGCCTTTCTGACCTCCTGTCTTTGGAAATTGGTTGGATTTTTGCTGGAATCCGAAACCAAAAAGCCCGACTACGTGGACAAGGCGCTGAGTTATATTCACGCGGAATACGCCAATCCCATCAACGTGCAGACCATCGCCGACGGGCTGAATCTGGACCGCAGTTATTTTTCCACCCTCTTCACGCAAAAGGTTGGGATGCCGCCCCGGGATTATCTGCGGGCCTATCGTCTGAATCGGGCGGCGGAGCTGATGGTGCGGTACGGAGAGCGTCCCTCTACGGCGGCCCTGTCCGTGGGATACGAGGATCTGTTCCACTTTTCCAAGTCCTTCAAGCAGTTTTTCGGACTCTCTCCCCGGGCTTACGTCAAGGCGAAGAAGGAGTGACGGCGGGGACGGGAGTGGGGGTGTTCTTTTCTTTCTTTTCGGGAAAAGAAAGAAAAGAACCAAAAGAAAGAAAAGCGTGATCCGACGGATTCTATCCGTCGGGGGAAAGATAAATTACGAAGTGCAAGCCCGAGCGGAGTTTTTCCTCTCGGGTTTTTTTCGATGGGGGTGTTCTTCTTTTTCTTTTCTCGGGAAAAGAAAAAGAAGAACCAAGAAAAAGAAAAGCGTGATCCGACGGATTCCATCCGTCGGGGGAAAGATAAATTACGAAGTGCAAGACCGAGAGGAATTTTCTTCTCGGTCTTTTTTTGTCGACGGGGGTGTCCTTCTCTTTCCTTTCGAGAAAGGAAAGAGAAGGACCAAGAGAAAGGAAAGCGAAGCCGACGGATTGTATCCGTCGGGGGAAGGAGAAAAACGGAATTTGCCGCAAGGCGAACAGATCGAATCGCGGAGCGATCTATCGCCCTTTGCCCCGCCCTTCCCCCGCGGCCCCCGCCGCGGGCCGCCCCCGCGCCGCGAAGCGGCGGGGGCGGAGCATTTTCTCCCGAAAATGCGGAAGGGCCCCCTGCAAAAGTTTTATTATTTTTAACAAATGGAATCTTGCGTAGATCCCTTACGATATGATATAATGAAAAAAAGGAGTCTTTTTGTAAATCCTTTTCAGGAGGTCGATTTGATGAAGCAAATTTGGAAAAACCACAAACTCCTCGCATCGGTTCTTGCAGCTGTTTTGGTTCTTGCTCTCGGGGTCGCTGTGCTGATCCCCCTCCTCGCACCCGATCAAGACGAGCCTGCCGACGAAGGACTGACTCGCGGTTCATGGGCAGCGCTTCTCGGCGAAACCTTTGGCTATTACGAAAGCTCCAAAAAAGAGCCCTATTATTCCGACGTCCCCTCCGACCACCCTCTCTTTTCTACGGTCCAGGCCTTGAAAGAGGATGGGATTCTGGAATACGAAGGGGCCTTCGAAGCCGATAACCCCGTCCTTTTCGACGAAATGCTTGCGGACGGCGTAAAGATTTACGGCGAAACCTATTTGACAAATCGTCTGAAGAAAGCCGACCCCACGGCGGAGGATTTCAAGGACTACATCCGAACTGCCGTCACCCTTTCCGCCCAATATCAAGGCGACAGTCGCCTTACGCAGATCCAGGCCTCCCAATGGCTGACCCAACTGCACGACGGATGGCTGAACCGGGAATTCGGCAACTCTTTCGTTTCCGAGAAGCAGGAGTCCGTGAAGGAAAATTTGGAAGAAACCGAATATACCCTGACGGAAAACACTCTGACTCTGGAAACCGAAGCCCCCGTTCAGGTGGGCGAGATCCTCCTGCTGGGTCCCACGAAGGACTATCCCAACGGTGTGGCCCGCAAGGTGGAGGCGATTGTCGACGGAGATGGGGACGGCTACGTTCTGACCGTTTCCACCCCCGCTCTGGAAGAAATTTTCGAGAATTTCACTCTGGAATTTTCTCAAACCCCCGAACCGGGTGATTTCATCCCCGCGGAAGGCATCACCGTGGAACAAACCGCGGAGGGAGAAGATCTGCTGGTCAGCATCAACCCCTCCATCTTCGGCGGGTCGGATCAAATTTTGCCCCCGGGGACCCCTGCGGCAGGCACGGTAAAACCTCTTGGTGGATTTTCCTCCGGAATTTCCGGAACCTTCTTTGACCGCAGTATCACCGTTTCCTCCGAGGATCTTCCTTTCGGGAACAAGACCCCTTTGACCGTGAACCCCGACTTTCCCGGAGGCTCCTTCAATGGAGCGGACAATCGGGCGGACGGGATCTTTTTGGACGAAAACAACAACAAAAAGAGCAAATTTGACGCAGGCTTCGAGTTGGAATGCGGCCTGCGGTTGAGCGATTTCCGCATCAGCGGCGCTCTGAATTGGAAGGGCTTGATCTATGCCTCCGAATTCAGCGTAAGCACGTCTCTGAAGGTGACCCCCTATTTCCGCCTGCGGGGCAACGCCCAACAGTCCTTCAAACTGGGCTCCATCCCTCTGCAGTTGGGCTACGGCTTTTCCGCACGGGTGGATCTGTACGTGGTCATTTCCATCGACGGCGAAGTTTCCGTAGAACCCACCATTTATTGCCGCGGCTCCGTTCAGAAAGCCTCCGGCTCTTATTTGCCGCGGGTTTCGGGCTCTGCCGCCTGCAACACGGAAATCTCCGTCAGCGCCAATCTGGGCGTTCAGATCGGACCGGATATTACCCTCTCCTTCCTGGACGTGGTGGATTTCGTGGATGCCTACATTCTGGTGGGCGTGGGTGCTTCCGCAACCTGGAACAGCAATACCCCCGACGATCTCAGCGTGGAAATTTATCTGCCCACCCTGCACGTGGGCATCGGCATGAACGAGGATACCCTTCTTTCGGTCTTGCTGGACGTCTTTGGAGATGCACGGCACGATTGGGCGATTTTAGACAACAACGGCGGCACCTGGCGTTGCCCCCTTTCCTTCACCCGCACCTTCCGGCTGGTGAAAGCGGAACCCCTGGTCTGGGATTTCAAGGACGGCGTTCTCTCCGTTTCGGGAACGATCCCCGATTATATCGGAGAAGACACGGGTGAGTTTATGCCTCCCTGGTTCCGAGGGACCCAGGAAGATCCCGGTACGGAGGAGGAACCCAATTCCGCGAACGTGGAGATTAAGAAAGTCATCGTTGCCGAAGGGGTGACCCATATCGGCGCGGGGGCCTTCAGCGCTTTGTCGGGCTTGGAAGAGGTGGTGTTGCCCTCCAGCCTGCAGACCATTGGGCAGGACGCCTTCAGCGGATGTGAAGAACTGAAATCCATTACCATCCCCGACGGAGTAACCGAAATCGGCAAATGCGCCTTTGGATTCTGTCCGAATCTGGAGCAGGTGAATCTGGGCAAGGGGCTGACGAAACTGGGGGCGGAGACCTTCTACGGTTGCTCGGCTCTGAAGGAAGTCGTCCTTCCCGATTCGCTGAAAACCATTGGAATGAGCGCGTTTTATCAATGCACCTCTCTGAAAACCGTCACCTTCGGCAAGGGCCTTGAGAAGATGGGGCTGGAGGTTTTTTACGGTTGCTCCGCGCTGGAAGAGCTCGCTTTGCCCGAGGGCCTGGAACGGATTCCCCCCAAGGCGTTCTACGATTGCACGGCGCTGAAAAAGGCGGTTCTCCCCGCGTCTCTTCGCGAAATCGGGATGCTGGCCTTCGGAAACTGCCGCGCGCTGACCGAGTGTAACCGGGCTTCCGACCTGCATTCGGATAACACAGCCTTTTACAACTGCGTGGGCTTGGGCGAACACGATTACGGGAATTCGCAGGTTTGGGAAGACGCCTACGCACAGCGGTACGAGCATTTTGTCTCGGATAGGATTGAGTAAGAGCGAGGTGCGTGTACTTCTCTTTCCTTTCGAGAAAGGAAAGAGAAGGACCAAGAGAAAGGAAAGCGAAGCCGACGGATTTCATCCGTCGGGGGAAAGATAAATTACGAAGTGCAAGACCGAGAGGAGTTTTCTTCTCGGTCTTTTTTTGTCGACGGGGGTGTTCTTCTTTTTCTTTTCTCGGGAAAAGAAAAAGAAGAACCAAGAAAAAGAAAAGCGTGATCCGACGGATTGTATCCGTCGGGGGAAAGATAAATTACGAAGTGCAAGACCGAGAGGAGTTTTTCCTCTCGGGTTTTTTCGATGGGGGTGTACTTTTCTTTCTTTTCACGGGAAAAGAAAGAAAAGTACCAAAAGAAAGAAAAGCGAAGCCGACGGATTGTATCCGTCGGGGGAAGGTGAAAAAACGGAATTTGCCGCAAGGCGAACAGATCGAATCGCGGAGCGATCTATCGCCCTTTGCCCCTCCCTTCCCCCGCGGCTCCCGCCGCGGGCCGCCCCCGCGCCGCGAAGCGGCGGGGGCGGAGCATTTTCTCCCGAAAATGCGGAAGGGCCCCCTGCGCGTGAATTCTTTCCCAAACCCCGCATATTTAAGAAAAATTTCACAATCCCCCCTTGCAAAACGCTTCGATTTGTGGTATAATAGAACCCTGTCGAAGAGATTCGACCTTAACGAAATACAGGGGTATAGCTCAGCCGGTAGAGCAGCGGTCTCCAAAACCGCGTGTCCTGGGTTCGATCCCTAGTGCCCCTGCCAAGTAAAAATCCCGCAAACCGTTGCAAATCAACAGGTTGCGGGATTTTTCTTTTTATGCCATTTTGCAGGCTGACAAATCTTTTCATGTCATTTGACAAATGTTTTCCTGTTTTTTCCTTACTTTTCCGCCCTTTTCGGGCACAAAATTTGTCAAAACATTTGTCAGATTTTTTAATCCGAGATAATTTCATTCAATAATGTTATATACAAAATATTTGTGGAAATTGTAAATATGTTAAAAAACAAATACAACGGTGAGAAGTATACACAAAACTATTTTCGTCCGAAGTCATTTGGCGAAAGTCCAGATTGGACCAGTTCGCCGAACGGAAGGTTCTGTAAAAATTAGACATAATTTTTTTCCTTTCTTTTTTGAATTATTTTATTGTTTTCGTTATAAGTATGAGCAACGAAAAAATTAAAAAGTTGTTTTTGAATAAAAATTTTCGACATTTTTTCTATCCGAAAATAAAAACAGACGCCATCGTAACACCTCCTTTCAGGCATAAGAAAAAGCCGCTATACATACGCACTAATCCCTTGGTTGGGATTAATAAAAATATGTATAGCGGCTCTTTTGAGCCTAAATGGGCGCTACGCGGCGTCCTATGTGCGCTTAAGAAAACTCTCAAGCAGCTTGTCTTGGGAACCAATCCGTCGACATATGTTTATGTATGTGAGTGGCGGATGCAATGGCATACGCGGAACACTTTACAATATACTTTTACCATAAAATCTAACATTTGTCAACAGGATGTCTGGTTATTTTACAATTCCAGCAAGTTTTGCACTTTTTCCTCTTCGTTCTTGCGGGTGTTCCGGCGTGCTCCTCCGCATCTGTCATGGCGGCATGGAAGGGGAACGGGCAGCGGAGCAGGCCTGCGGGCCTGGAGACATAGATAAAAATAAATATAAATATAAATATATAGAATAGCAATGTTTCCCATAAGACAAGGAAAGACTCTCTGCATATAAACAGAGAGTCTATATCTTATCCTTTTACCTTTAAGTACTGTTCATATAATTCCTTATCCGAAGGAAGGACGGATTGCTCAAAAACTTTGCATGCCACACTATGAGCTACTTTCCATTGCACACACCTCGCATCCGCAAGAATGCATCTGCCCCCTACATAATTGCAACAGTGTCGCACGTTCTTTCTTATTCGATTTGGGTCAATCATTGATTACCACCGCCCTTCCACAATAAGTATGTAAGATGGGGGATGGTGATAATTTTCATAAAAAGACCGAAAGCCTTAAACTCTCGGTCTTCTTCGAATACTATGTTATACCCCGGGGTGTGTGGAAACGATTCCCGACGTTTTCGGAAAAGACGGATCTTTTTGCGTCATTGCCAACAGCCGACAGGCCGCCCCTTCCGGATGATTTCGTCCGGACTCCCACGCTTCTACCGTTTTTACCGAAACTCCCATATATTTTGCAAAAAGCATCTGCGTTAATCCGGTGTTTTTACGAATCGTTCGAATTTCTTCGGGCTTAAATTTTTCTACGGGCTCCACGGTCAGAGTTGTGGTTTTTGCCTTTAATTTCCCTTTTTCGTAATCAATTGCCTGTCCGAGTCCGGTTTTAATATCGTCAAAAATGCTCATAAAAACAACTCCTTCACCCTTCGTTTTCTTGCAGTTGACGCTCCAAGGCTTGAATCATTTGTTTAATCTCAGCCCGCTCCGCATCTGTTAAATTATCCTTTTCATTTTTAGGATATGCAGTTATCAAAAATATTTTCTCGTAAACCTCAAAATCCACATAAATGACACGTATGCTGCCGCTTTTCCCTCTTTGTTCAAAAGCAAACCGCATTTTTCGCACGCCGCCGGTGCCGCGCATTACCGCACCAACCGTTGGATCTGCCAACAATTCTTCCTGTAAGCGTCGAAGGTCTGCATCGTTTAATCCGATTTTCTTCCACCTTGTGCGAAAGTGCGGAAGCTCTACAAACGTTCTGGTCATAAATCTGCTCCTATATCACGATTGTATTTATATTATACCCTATTTAATAGGGTTTTGTCAAGGGCTTTTTTGTAAAATTCATAAATTTCATCGTTTTGTTTCTTTTAATCTTATTGTATGAATCAAAACATTTATCCGACATCGTTTTCTTCCATACTGTTTTTAGAGTGTAAACACAATCTTGGAGATTCACGTTTGCACAACCAAAAAAACAAAAGATAGGAGATTAAAAATGAGTAAATTACATGCAATCATCAAAACAAGCAGCGGGCGAACCGCGGAGGTGGACTTCCCCATCGCCCGCCCCGAATTCAAAAAACTGATTCGGGAGTTGACTATGGACGACCCCGATGGACGGTGGTCCTTTGACGGATTTCTGGTCTGTTCCGCCGCCGAAGGTCGAGCTCTCGAACGATGCAAGAATTTGTCCGAAATCAATTATTACGGGCATATTGTTTCCCGGTTTTCCGACGAGGATTGGCGACGGTATCAATTCTTGCTTGACGCCGGCGTGGCGGAATGGGAGACCGTGAGAAACCTGATCAACATTGCCGCAAATGTCAACCATTACTGTTGTTTCAAGATCGCATCGTACGCAGAACTGGGAAGATTTCTGCGAGAAGGAAATCCAAATTATCCTACATTTGCGGATCCGAGCGAAAAAACGTTGCGTAATGCGGGAAAGCAGTACGCAAAGCAAAAGCACGGAAAATTTTACGACGGGTATTATGTGGAACAAAATGATCTTTGGAACTCCATCTATAACGGGGACCCAAAAACGATCCCCGAACAATATCAACTTCGGATCGAAGAAAGTGAGGAAAGATGATGACCGAATACAAAATGACCGGAATCTTAAAATCGGAACACACGGGAAAGGGTGCGAAAATTCAATTCCCCACGACGGAAAAAGCATTTAAGGAACTGTTGTACGATCTGTCCGACGGGCATCCAGATACCCCGTGGGGAATATCCGGAATCTGTGTTCAAAACGAAGAAGAGGCCTTTGCGATTGCTGCGTGCAAGAATTTGTCGGCGATAAATTATTATGCCGCTCTAGCACAAAATTTCACGCGGGACGAATATGCCTTGTATCAATTTTTGTTGCGAGCAGGGGTTTGCGTAAAGTACACGATGGATACCATCATAAATCTCGCGTTGAACGTCCATAATTTTACGGTGTGCGCGGAGATCCCGGATGCATACGCTTTGGGCAAGATGATTTTGGACACAAGCACCGAGGAGGAAGGGAAAGCACCCGAAGGATTTGAAAATGCTTCCAAGGATAAAATTGCGATGCTGGGCGAAATGATCTGCATCAAATCCGGCGGAACGTTTTACAACGGCTTTTATATCGAACCCAACGACAACTACCAACTGTTATACGACAGCCCCGCCGATGTCCCAGAATTCTTTCGCATTTCCATCCCCGTATGAGACAACAACGAAAAATAAATACCGTGCAAACGCAATCAGCCCCCGAAGAAATCATCGGGGGCTGGTTGTTTTTTAGGAAAACGTTAATGGTCGCGTTACTGCAGTTAAGGGGATTCTTTTCGCTGTGGAAAAATAGGTTGTGCCCAACGGAGCTATTGGCGTCAAGCACAGGGGCGGGGCTGATGAAGCGGCACCAGTAGGGGTTGTAATAGCGGGCGTTGAGGTAGTACATCCCGCTTTCGACATCGTAGTAATAACCACGATAACGGAAGGGATTGTAATGACCGAGGGTGGTTGCCAGGGTTCCCGTAACGCCCAGATTGCAGCCCCAGGCATCGTAGGAATAGCGGACGACCAGCGTGCCCGAGGAATTGAAAATCCCCAGAACATCGCCGAAGATGTTTTTGTAATAGTAATAATCCTGTCCGTTCCAGTTCAGACCGACGGGGGAACCGTTCTCGTCGTAGTAATAATAGAGCTGATGGGTTACGGTGCCGTATTCGTCCTTGCGGGTTTCTGCGACGATGGTGCTGCCGTCCAGCACGTAGTGAACGGTTTCGGTAATTTGTCCGTATTCTTCCCGAACCTTATCCGTGCGGATGCCGTCGGAGTTGTAGGAATAGTTGTGGAGAACGTCGCTGCTGAAGTAAGAAGTTTACCTGCAGTTGCGAAATTAGGTTTTTAAATATTTGCAGGGAAAATAATAACTTTTCCCATCTGTTCCAAGGTCTTGATCGTATGCTTTAAGCGGATTTGAAAGTAATCCACAAGTTTTTGACTGAACCATGGAAAACAGAACCATTCCATTCCGTACGCAACTCCGATTGCCGCCATGGCTTGGTATCGCTCGTTTCCGACCTGGGACAAGGGCCGTTCAAACCGTTGGTCATCCAGGCCAAACAATTCCTTCAGCCCTTCCGAAGTGAAATCGGACTTGCTTTTTTTGATTCCTTGTTCGATCAGTTTTCGGACACTCTTTCGTTTGGAAAACAATGGGAAGGACGGATCCATATAACAAGACTTTTCCATAATTTCTTCCATGATTTCTTCCGATTCTCCAAGGATTTTCGGTTGTTCAAAAAGAAGAAAATCCTTTTTTCGACAATGGTACATGGACAACAAATAAGAAATTGCCCACGCCCCGGAATCAATATCACCATTCAGAATATTGCGTCCTTTTCGAAACTCGTACGCCTCGGATTGAAAACCGTCATGAGCTTCAAAAAAGGCGGAGTGGCATTTCACAAGTCCATCGCAAGATATTATATACTCTTTCTTCATCCTGTAAACCTCACAAATTTTATGTCCCAAATGGGAATTGGCCCTGGCATAACAGACACTACGGGCTTATCAAGTTGCACTATAAAATTCTTGATTCCGTTATCCCTAGCGAAAGGAGCAATTGTTTTAAAAGAAATCACAACACCAAGGTGCGCTCCAGAACGTGCTATTGAATAATCACTAGGGGAATGCTTCCAAGCAAACACATAATCACCTTCCCAGGGACTCCCTCGCAACTTTCCTTCTGTTTGTATTTTTTTTAGTGCATCCAGCGAGGTAACGTGATAATACGTTTCTCCAAATTCATATTTCTTTTTCTTAGGTATAGCAATATCTTTTGCTAATTCTTTCGTTATTTTTTTGGAATCTGATTTTGGAATGGAAGCTGACGGCGCTGTCACCGGAGGATTTTGTGTAATTGAGTCTGCTATACTATAACCTGCAATAGCACAGCCGACAAGATAGATGATTTCTCCAAAAGGCAAGACTCCATCAGCACCGCAAAGCCACCACATAGACGCTGCCCACCCTGCTGCGGCAGGGCTGCACCCTGTAGGATCGATGCGGTTAATAGGATCATTTCCGCAATATGTAAAGAGGTTGCAGCCTACGGCACTGCCCGTGTCGATGACGGGGTCGGGGCTGATGAAGCGGCACCAGTAGGGGTTGTAATACCGTGCGTTGAGGTAGTACATTCCGGTTTCGTTATCGTAGTAATAACCGCGATAACGGAAGGGGTTGTAGCGGCCGAGGGTGGTTGCCATGGTTCCCGTAACGCCCAGATTGCAGCCCCAGGCATCGTAGGAATAGCGGACGACCAGCGTGCCCGAGGAATTGAAAATACCGAGGATATCACCAAAAATGTTCTTGTAATAGTAATAATCCTGCCCGTTCCAGTTCAGGCCGATGGGGGCACCGTTCTCATCGTAGTAATAATAGAACTGATGGGTTACGGTGCCGTATTCGTCCTTGCGGGTTTCTGCGACGATGGTGCTGCCGTCCAGGACGTAGTGCACCGTATCCGTAATCATGCCCGCATTCTCAATAACCTTATCGGTGCGGCAAGGAGAGTGCCGGGAACTTCTACTTTATGTATTCTGCGATGAGTTGTTCAAACTCTTCTTTATCAAAAAAGAAATATCCGGAATTGTTTTTATTGGAACGTGTAAATGATTGAGAATCGTGATAGATGAAATCATAGTCTCCGTTGTAATATTCAATTCGGACAACGACGTATCCCTCATCAATGGAAAGCGGGGGGCCCCAACTTTTACTCTGTTTTATTTCGTTGAGTTTTTTGAGAAATCCGTTACGGTCTGCTATTTCGTGCAGCACCGTATATTCGAACTCATACTCTGCTTCGATATACCGATCAAGACGGACGATTTGGACCGACTTTACGTTGTCGGGATTGCAGATATATCTTGAAGGCCCAAAGAAACCACAACTACATAATGAGAAAAGAAGAACAAAAACCACTACAAAAACAGCAATTTTCTTAGTCATATAAATTCTCCTCACTTGAAAAACAACGGAATTAAACTCCAGTATGAGGTGTATTGTCCGGGAGGGAGAGACGGTTTTCTGCGTTGTGTCAACGTTGAGTTCCCCAGCCGGTTTGCTTCTGCTTCCCACGGATAAGAATAATAGTCGTAAGGCAATTTCCCATTTTGGTCTAAAATACTAATAGTAACAGAAGGAATTGCAACCTCAAAAGTAAAGTTAATAATTCCTTTTTCTCTAAACTGTAAAACATGTCCGTATTCATGGTTTAGCGTGTTTGCGTTTTGCTGTGATTTGCTTAAACCAATAATTCCGAATGAAAAGGATGTATCAAGAGGTGTTTTTATTACAAGAGCGCCTTTATATCCGGAAATATAATTTGATTCAAAAACAGTATCTTCACTTTGATTATCGATATCAAAATTTTTGACATCTTCAACTATGTCTTCGCAAAATTCGACAACAGGATCAATAATATTTTCTTTAACCCAACCAACGGCTTTTTTTATCCATTTCGGCCAATTTCCGGTATAGTCTGCATAGTTGACGGGATCATTGAAGCAATAGCAAAACAAATTATAGCCAACAGCAAGCCCGTCGGCCCCCAAGTATTGAGGCTCGTCAGCACTGATAAAGCGGCACCAGGAGGGGCGGTAGTAGCGGGCGTTGAGGTAGTACATTCCGCTTTCGGTGTCGTAGTAATAGCCACGGTAACGGAAGGGATTGTAGCGGCCGAGGGTGGTTGCCATGGTTCCCGTAACGCCCAGATTGCAGCCCCAGGCATCGTAGGAATAGCGGACGACCAGCGTGCCCGAGGAATTGAAAATCCCCAGAATATCGCCGAAGATGTTCTTGTAATAGTAATAATCCTGCCCATTCCAGTTCAGGCCGATGGGGGCACCGTTCTCATCGTAGTAATAATAGAGCTGATGGGTTACGGTGCCGTATTCGTCCTTGCGGGTTTCTGCGACGATGGTGCTGCCGTCCAGCACGTAGTGACGGTTTCCATCGTTACCCCATAGTACGGATTCCGATAAGAAATTCCCGCGCTGGTGCTTTGTTTTCATCTGCTGCTTTACTCTTTCGTTACGATAAAGGTTTTCAAATCAACTGAATAGAGTTCTTGCAGTGGCGTTATTCCGAACAAATGAGAATCCGTTACGAAGAGACTGTCAAATGTTTTTTCGGAAATCCGTTTCTTTTCTCCGCTTTCAAGATCAATGCACCATAAGCCGTTTGTTTCCAGATCTGAAACATTCCAAACAACGGACCCGGATGAGTTTCTTTTTTGAAAAGATAAATACAAATATTTATCATTAACCGCAATCCTAATGTGATTTTGGTCTGGAATGGGTTCCCCAAACAACGAAATATCTTTTTCTTGGAAACTATTCAGATTAAGAATATTGATGGAATCTGAAATGTCATCAAAATGAACAACTGTATCCTCATAAAAATAGAGATCATCGTAATATGGGTTAACTGTATACGAAGTGTTAAAACTGTCTACAACACCGGTATTTAAAGAATATACGACTAATTCTCTGTTGGTCTCTCCTACATAGTATATAAGGTCTCCGTTTACCCAAAAACAATAAACATCTTCTGCGATTTCTTTTTTCTGACCTGTTGAGAAGTTCTGAAATAAAAATCTTCCCTCTACACCAGAAATATATACAAGATTATTATTATGAACATAAAAATCATAAACGGGATCCATTACAACATCCGAAGCCCCGGTATCTATAGACATGCGGTAAAGGCTATTTCCGTCGAGGTAATACAAATATCCGTTGTCAAGCATAAACTTGTTTACGCCGTACACGGTTCTTCGGGCACCATCTTTTTCCCACACAGTAATACAAGGAATGAATAGCCTTGTGTTCCAAATCGCGACACAGTCATCGCTCTTGTCCAAGAAATTTTCATTTCTGATATAATTATTTGAATTGGTTTTCGAATAATTGGAAGAAATCAACACATTCGGAATTTTTCGAGGAACAAAGAACCATAGAAGCACAACAACGAAGAGGAGAAAAAGGATTACACCCAAAGAGATCAAAAAAAACTTTTTCATGAAAACAGGCCTCCTATCAATTTTGTTGCAATCCGCTTACCTGCAGCGCGACTTACGTAAAAAAGAAATTCTGCTGTTCTTAATTTTATGACCTCGGAATTTACATGATTAAAATAAAGATTGGGTATAAGTGCATTGTCCTCTTTTAGTATCTTTTTATAAAAAAAGTCATATTTCTTAAAATTTCCTCGTAACAAAGCTCTTTTGGTAACTTGTACACAGTTACGATATAATAAGTCGTAAGAAAAATTTTTGCGTTGAAGATCGTATATATAAGAAATACTTCCAGAAAAATCTCCTTCAAAATATATCATTTTCTCATATCCTTTTTCAGGATCGTTTGCCGAATAATGCTTGTTTATACCCTCAAAAGATAAGTCGCCACCATACGGCTCTAAAAATTCATAGGAGCCAGTTTTTCCCGAAAAACCGCCTCGATTGCTTCCCCAATAGAAATGAAGCCATTGTCCATTTTCGTCTTGAAGTAACAGGCCTGAATGCCCTAATCCGCCAACGGCATCTTTATCTTGCAACCAAATTGCATCTTCTCCGGTGAGATCAAAATAACACACGGGAGAATTATTGCAGTAAACAAACAAATTGCATCCTACGGCGTTGCTGGCGTCAAGCACAGGATCCGGGCTGATGAAGCGGCACCAATAGGGGTTATAATAGCGGGCGTTGAGGTAGTACATTCCAGTTTCGTTATCGTAGTAATAACCGCGATAACGGAAGGGGTTGTAGATTCCCAGTGTGTTTGCCATGGAGCCGGATCGGGAAATGCTATTCCCCCAGGCGTCATAGGAATAACGAACCACCAAAGTCCCTGCGGAATTGAAAATGCCGAGGATATCACCAAAAATGTTCTTGTAATAGTAATAATCCTGCCCGTTCCAGTTCAACCCGATGGGTGCACCGTTTTCATCGTAATAGTAGTAGAATTGGTGCGTTACCGTATCATAGCCGTCTTTGCGCGTCTCGGAAACGATGGTACTGCCATCCAGTACGTAGTGAACGGTTTCGGTAATCTGTCCGTATTCTTCCCGAACCTTGTCGGTTCGAATTCCGTCGGAATTGTAGGAATAGTAGTGGAGAACGTCACTGCTGAAGTAAGAAGTCAGTTCTCGGCCGTTCCAGGTGTAGGAGGTGTCGAAGTCCCAGGTAACGTTCCCCATGGCATCGTAGTAGAAGGAGCTGCTGCGCTCCCCGATGCCATAGAAATTGATACCGATATAATTCCATTCTTTTGCGGTGTACTCAATTTCTTCACCCAGATCGCCCACGGTGAAAGAATAGGATCTGCGGGAGAGAATATTGCCGACCGTATCGTAGGTGTAGGTATAGGAAATCCCCGCATCGGCGTTGTCTTCCCGAATGAGGAACCCGGTGACGCTATCGTAGGTATACTTGTTGATCAGTTGGCCGTTGCGCAGAACCCGAATGACCCGACCGACGGAATCGTATTCGTAGGACAAGGTTTCGTTCAGTGCGGAGTTCGTTTCCGCGTTCACCACGTCCGAAGAATAGCCGGTAGTGCCGTTCCAACCCGGACGGAAGGAGTATGTCGTTTTGAAAAGCTCCGTTCCTCCGGCGTTGCGCAGGCTGACGTTGTTCAAACGGTGGAGATAATCGTAATTCAACGCGCGGGTCAGGCGATTGGTAATGCTCCAGTTTTCCAGACGGTCCGCTTCACCGTAGGTGGGGACGTAGGAAAGGGAGGTGGACCCCAAGGTATAATTAAGACCGGAGGTGCGATTTTCCGCATCGTAAGTGACGGCGGTGGTCATTTCGGGGACGTTTGCCGCCGTATAGTGAGTGTAACCCGTGACGCGGGAAAGGGTATCGTAGGAGTAGTCGGTATAATACCCCTTCAGATTGTTCTGATTCCGTAGAAGATTTCCGTTGTCGTCGTAGGAGAAGACGAAGGAGGGCGTGACGGCTCCGTTGCGGTAGATTGCGGAAAGGAGATTTTGGGCATTGTAGCCGTATTGCTCCGAATAACCGTTGGCATAGGTCATGGAAGCAAGCTTCCCGTAGCCCTGCTGATAGGTATAGGTGACGAGATTCGTGTTGCCCGATCTCAGAGAAATCAGGTTTCCGAAGGCATTCCGAGAGAAGGTAAAGCTGTTTTTGGTGGTGGAAACCTTTTCCAAGAGAAGGGCATCGTACTCGTTGTAGGTGTAGGTTACAGGAGCATTCGAGGAAAGGACGCCGTCGCTTGTTTCGATGCCGCCGATGTAGGTTCTTGCCAAGGTTTCGTTGGGATTGTATTCGTAATTGGTAAGGATTCCGTTTGCGTTGCAGGAGGAAATCAGCTGATTTGCGTAGTAGTAGCTTGCAGAGGTGTTCCCCGTGGTATCGTAGGTTTTGAAAACGAATCCCTCGGAAGTGTAGGTCTGTTCCGTGCGGAAGGCCGACGAATCGGTAACGCCTTCGGCGGTACTCGTGATTTCCGAAGAACGGACCTGGCCGTAGCCGTTATAGGTATACTCCGTGTGCAGGTCCAGAGGCAGATCTGCAGAGGTGATATTGCGATTGAAGAACCCCGAACTATAAGAATAAGATGCACTTTCAGAGGTTCCGTCCGCCTTGTTTCGGGATGCGGAGACGAGGCGGTTCTCGTTATCGTAGGAATAAGAACGGTCGCTTCCTACGGAAGAGCGTGTGGCGGTCACATTGCCTTTGTTATCGTAATCGACGTTTTGATAAACTCCCGCCGTGAGGGTTACTCCGTCAAAGTATGCCGTATTGACGTTGTTCTCGTAAACGCATTCCACGGTGATGGACTCGATGGAGGTGATTTCGATATCCGGTTTTGACTCCACTATGAAAGAGCCTGCTACGTATTGCCATTCGTCGCAGAGCCATTGGAAGGGGATGTCTACGGTACGGGTGAAGGTTTCGGGAGCCGTCCCGGAAAGGGAAGCGTTATACGTGATCTTGGCTCGGAGTGCAAAGGCGGCACCCGTATCGGCGGTGTTCATGGAGTCCGCCTTCGCCCACCCGGAAATCAGAAACACTTTGGGCTTTCCTTGGTAGGTGGCACCCGTGTAGGTCTGGCTTGCCTTTCCGTTTGCCGTGATCTTCAGGGAATTCGTTCCGTATTTCGCCTGCTCGGACGTTCTTTGGGCTGCCGTGAGCGTCCAGGATCCGTCCGTTTCAAAGGAAGAATCGGACAGAAGGTTTTGTTCTACGGAACCACTCGTCTGATTGGCGGAATAGAAGGTGTTTGCGCCGCCGTAAACGGAAGAATACAGCTTGTGGCGCTTGTAATTAACCGCACTTCCCGTGGGGGCGGTGTATTCGTAAGACGAGGCGTTGAATACTTTTCCGTTGTTGTCTCGGGAGTAGGATGCGGTGGTGCGTCCGTACTGATCGTAGATATAGGACGTAAACAGGTCGTCGGCGTTGTTGTAAATATCATCTGCGCCGCCCGTGCGAACGGTGGTAAAGCCGGGCTGATATTCAAATCCGACGGTCGCACCTGCGGTATTGGAGAGATTAACCCGGCCGTAATTCTGCACCGAGGAGACGCGATCGTTCGCATAGGTCAGATTATAACGGGATGCGTCGTTGTAGATGGCAGAAAGGCGGCCGTCGGCATACTGGAATCGGGTAGTGCCGATTACCCCGGTAGAAGATCCGATCACGGAAAGATTTACGATGGCGAACAACTCTCCGGCGGAATTGTAATTGAGATTGGTTTGATAGCGCGTTCCGCTCACGGAATGATAAATCCGATACGGCGTCCCGTTGCTGTTGTAGGAAAACGCAACGGATTCAACGGAATCTTCGTAGATGCCGTATTCATCCACACCGGTAGTCAATGCGGTAATTTCGTAAATGCGTACTTTGTCCCCGCTTTGATTATAGGAATACTGTAGGCTTTGACCGGCGGGGGAACGTTCGGATTGCAGGTAATAATAATGGGAGTTTTCATCTGCGCCCGAGCGATTGAAAATTTTGACGTAATCCTCTTTGCTTGTAATTGTGGCAGAGAGATTGTAAGAATCAACGGTCAGGGTCAATCCGAGACCGTCTTCGTCATAATAGCCACCGGAACCGTCTCCCGTGAAATAGTGGGCCGTTCCATCGCCGTCCAAATAAATATATGAACCGCTTTTGTAAACGAGGTATTCGTAATTCGAGAAGGACCAGCCGTTTCCGGGCAATCCGTAGAAATACTGTTCAGGATCGTATTCTTCGGCGATATCGGTATTATAAACGGCAGAAACGGTTACGATGGAAAGGGGTTTTGTTGGGGTAAGGCAACTTACGACCGCCGTCGCCTGTCCCGTTGCATGCTTTACGAACAAAGACGCGGAGGAAAGATCGAATTCCGAATAAGTGAAATATTCTTCCAAGCCCACGGAATCGTAATAAAAAATTTGTACCTTTGGACGGTAGCTGTAATCCGCGCTTAGATCGTACACGCTCATTTCGCAAGAGCCTGCCGTGTATTGCGTCTGGCTCAAGCGAACCGACCTTACACCGGACTCATGCCAATCCTTTGCAAGGGCCGTGACGTCGAGCTTCATGAAAGTTGAAATCGAAGACACGTCGGCCTTGCTTGCCAGGGCGGAATTCACTTCTCCGTTTACGATTTCACGGGCTCCTACCGTGACGTTAGCCTGTGGTGCCGTTTTTATGGGGAAGATCAATTCTGCTTTGCTGATCAGCGCGCGGGAAGGCACGCCAATCTCACTCAGGGGCTTAACCGTTACGTCAATGGTATCGGTTTCTCCGCTGAGGTAATAGCTGTTAACACCGGCACGCGTTCCGACAAAGGAGGCAATTCCGGCAGATCCTTGTTTTAAAATATTGGGGTCAATGACTACGGGAAATTTCGCGGACTGCACCCATTCGGAAGAAAGGGTTACGGTCAGCGTATAATTGTCGCTGTTGCCTTTTTGAGCAAGCGTATAGAAGACGTCTGTCGTTTCGGTCCCATCCGCATCGTATGCAAACGGTGCGGGCATGAACCACAAAATATCCTCCCCGTCTTTGAGCGCAATTCCTCCGTCTTCCTGCAGTTCTGCAGAGAGATTCTGCAACTTGAGATCAAAGGCAAAGGTGTAAGATTCCAGAGGTTCTTTGATAATAATATTTTCTTTGATGCGGGTTCCGATCAGCTGATATTCAAGATCAACGTGATCCAAAACCTCAGGATAATACACGCCGGAGACAAGCTTGATCAAATGGGTCTTGTCGTTGTTGTTCCCCGGATTTACAACCGTTCCGACCGAGCTTTTTGCGGAAGAAGAAAGCCCGAAACGAACGTTGTAATCATCTTTATGTAATTCTACCAGTTTATGGGTGTTCCCGTTTTCCGCAAAACGAATCGTAACGTCGTTTTGGGAAACGTATTCGCCTTCCGACGGATTGAGCGTATTGTCGATATCCGTCCAGGTTCCGTCCTTTTCATAGTGGACGGGCATTGCATAATCCGCAGCCAAAATCATACCATCAGGCATACGGAAATGCTTGGTTGTTTCGGTTCGCTTTGCAACGATTTCCTCCGGCTCACGCGGGAGATCGGAGAATTCGATGTTCTCATCTGCAGGGGCGACAACCTGCTGGTCCGTTTCCTGCGTCAACGCTTCTGTCGCAAAAGACCGCAGTACGGTTTGCGGTAAAATTTGAAGACAGAACGCAAGCACAAGAAACACGGCGAAAAACTTCAGGGTTATAGAAATGTGTTTCATCTGGGATTCTCCTTTTCTGATTTTTTTGTATGTCAACGGCAAAGCCGCAATACCCAAAAACAAAAAAATGGTTGTATCCTGTCTTGACGATATTTAATTGTATATGCAAAATTCGACTTGCTTCAGAATTTTCAGAACCAAAAAAGCTTTTGTTGATTAAAGTATAGCACAAATTTTGTCTCGTGTCAATAGCATATTTTCGTTTGTTTCTTATCAAAAAAAGGCCGTTTTTACAGTATTTTTTTGATATTTGTCGAATCGTGTTGAAGAATGACTTTCACAACTGCAAAAAGGCGGCATTGTCACAAAAAGTTAAGATTTTTCGAAAAATGGGTTAACGATTATCCTCAATATTTTTTATTAATAAAACACTCCAAGCCTTGTTGACTTGGAGTGTTTACGAATATTGCCGCAGAGAACGGGTTCGACGGAACATCTTTTTTCAGGAGTATGATTATATATTCCAACAATCGGGTGATGCGTTTGGTTTTGTGAATAAAGGCTAATTTTATGAGGATTTATGCAAAAGTTACTCTTTGTATAAAGTTAATTAAGATTACACCCTCTTAATTATTTTTGATATATTGCAAACATAAAAATACTCAACAAACTTATAGCAACATCTATAGGTACTGCTCCAACTGTTATTTTCCTTAGGTTCTTGTATAATAATGGAGAAGGAGGATACTTCTTTGGAATTTTGAGAAACCTCCTGCAGAATTGCTCCGCAGGAGGTCACTTTTACGTATAAGAAAACTGTTTCAGCGTAACTTACGCCCCAGCAGGAACTGGAATTACGCGAATGTCTTCATATGTATACTCATAGGTTGTAACAGTTCCCCGAGAATCTGTTCTGTCTTCTTTTATTTTATTTCCGTATTTATCGTAGGTGATTTCAAAAGGACCACCCTCGAATCCATGCCCGATTTCTTTTAACAAATGGCCGTTTTCGTCATAAGCATATTCTTCGATAACAGAAACCTCACCGCGCTTATTTGACGTTTTTTTTATGAGATTTCCGTTGTTATCATAGATATACGCGAGCTCCCAGCTATCAGTACTATTATGATTAGTCTCCTTTAAGATGTTACCGCAATCATCATAGACATACAATGTTACGCTACGGAATCCGTAAGAATTTGTTGTGATTTTTTTTACGAGATTACCATTGTCGTCATAGGTGTTTTCCGTGGTCGTTGTTGTAGTGGTGGAGCCTTCTCCGTAACAATTTGTTTTAACTTGCTTCAATAAATTTCCATTATTATCGTAGGTGTTCTCAGTTGTATCGACGCGTCCTTCGGAATTTGTATAATTTTCCTTTAGCAAGTTTCCGTTGCTATCATACGTGTACTCTCGAATCCCCTCATATCCGGTTCCGTCGTCTTTCATGTCAAGTTTCTTTAGCAGGTTCCCTTTCTCGTCATAAGTATATTTTGTAACGCTCGAAACTCCGGTATAACCTAAGAAATGGTCTTCTAACAATTTCCCGTATTCGTCATAGGTATATTCTATGAGTGAAGAAAACTTATCGGATTCGATCCTATGTTCCTTTAATAGGTTTCCGTTGTTGTCGTAGGTAAACTCATTGGCAATAACATATCCGTCGGCGCGAGTGAGGGTTTCGCTTAATAGGTTACCATGATTGTCATAAGTATTTTCGGTAGTATCAAAACCTCCTTCGTAATTTGATTCCAGTTCTTTTAACACATTCCCGTTTTGATTGTACTCACGGACATAAATCAATTCTCCGTTTTTATAGGTCTGCTTTTTTGTGTATAAAATTTTATAGCCTTCTCCACAGGAGCATTTGTATAAAAGATAACCTGCTCCGCAGGGGCCTTCATGTATCGATCCAAGCCTCTCACAACTATGAAAAACGTATTCCCTCGTCGAACACTGCGGGGGGACAATCGTTTTGACATATTTGTGAACGTGGTCGCTAATTTGTGAATCAGAATTGATGATAACATTGGAATTGCTTGACGTCTCCTCCCCACAGGCTGCAAGGCAGAATAACATACAAACAAGAATTGAAAGAGAAAAAAACTTTTTCACAAAAAACACCCTTCCTTAGTCAAACATCTTAAAGATTTTGCTGACATCAAAGCCCGTCATGCTTTCGAACAAAGCGTTGTACAAAGCTTCTCCAATCAAAACGACCAAAACGATCAGGACCGTCGTCATGAGGGCAAAGCCCCAGACGGGGTCGCGGTTTTCTACCTCAATGGCCTGCAATTTCTGCCACAGAGAGGCGACGAGATAAACAAGTCCGAACAGAATAACCAGGATGATGCCGTCCGCCCAGAACAGCCCCAACAGCATGCTGAACAGATATGCGCACGTGAGGGGGACGAGGGACGCTGCGAGCGCGTTCGACGTCTGGCAAAAGTTGGCGAAGGTTTGATGGTGAATGCAATGCAGCAGCCAATAACCCACGGCGAAAAGTACGAAGGAAATCAATCCGACCAGAAGGGACATTCCGAAGATTTCACCAAAAGGCGGACGGACATATTTTGAAGCGAAGAGTTCTTGCATTAACACCGCAACGAAAAAGCCGTAGACAAGGATGGAAAATATCCCAAAACCCAGCCACCCAAACCCGGTTCCCATTTGGGATGCTCCCGTTCTCGCCGGAAGTTTCCATTTTGTTTGAGGGGCGCTTTGAGAGGCGGCAACCGTTGTGACGGGCGGAATAAAGACCCCCGTGCCGCCTTCGCTGGTTGCGGATTCCACAGGTTTCCCGCAATGGAGGCAAAATTTCGATTCAGTGCTGATTTCTTTCCCACATTTCATACAGAACATAACAGTTTCTCCTCTCGGTTTTTGATTATTGATAATATTGTTTTATAATGTAATCCGGGAGCTCGGTAGACATATACCAATCTCCGTCAATTTTACGCAGACAGACCGCCCACGGGCCTCCCTCGTCTATATCGAACAGGGAGGTGGAGATTTCGCAATTGGTTTTCACTACGGCGTAATCGTCCCCGTAATAGACGCATTCTCCGATATCCAGATCAAATTCAAAGCCTGCCAGATCCTTCACGAAGCCCACGGCGTCGGCAAAGGGAATTCGCAATCCGATCTTGGAAAGAAGCCCGTCCCAATCCTCTTCGTTCTTGTCAAGCTGTACCACGATTTCGGGATCGATGCAGCTCATCAGGTCGTCGTAATCCCAATCGTCAATGGAATCTTCGAATTTTTGTACCACTTGAACGGGGTCTGGGGTAATAATGCCGAGAAAATCGATGGGGTATAACAGTTCCGGTTCAACGGCCGCAATTGCTCCCGTTGCGACTACCCCTGCGCCGATGATCCCCGCAATTACTTTTCCTGCGACACCGAGCCCCCCTGCGGTTGCCCCGACTTTCCCTGCCGTAACGGCGGCGGTTGTTGCGGTCCCCGCTGCCGTGGCTGCCGAGGTTGCGCTGGAAACTCCTTGAACAACGGCGGAAACCGCTTCTGCCGTCGGTTGCGCCGCAGAGGAGCTTTGGATCCACCGCAACAATCCGAGAATGGCGATGGGGCCGAGGCTATGCAGGCGGATGTTGTTTTTCTTTTCGTAGTCCGATACGAGCTCTTCCATCTTTTTTCGCCCGTACCGTACCCGACTTTTCACCGTACTTTCCGGAATCCCGAGAGCGCCCGCCGCATCGGCCGAGGTCATTTCCGCACCGTCCACCATGAGCAGACAGATTCTTTGCTCTTCGGGCAGTTGTTCCATCAAGGTTTGTACAATTCTGGCCGTTTCTTCCCGATCGGCCACCGCCTCGGGGGAAAAGATTGTGGCGGTGTCCTCAAACTCAAGGGGGGTGTCTTCTTCGGGCGCTTCCAAATCGGTAAACAGCGTGGGCTGTTTCTTTTTAAAAAGGTCTTTGCAGCGGTTTGAAACGATCTGCTTCATCCACACGTCGAACTTGGAAGGATCCTGGATCCGTTCCAGATTCAAAAACGCGGAAATATAGGCTTCCTGCACCAAATCTTCCGCGTCCTGTGCGTTTCGCAACAGGCGGAAGGCAAGGGCGTAAGTTTTGGCGTAGGTTTCGGTAAACAGTTGCTCCGTTGCCTTTGCGTTTCCGTTCATCGCCTGCTGAACAAGCTTTGATCCATCATGCGTTATCGCCTCCGAAGGAAAAAATATCGTTTGGGAAAAGACGCCCTGGGAAGACCTCCCTTGATGTTTCTCCACAGGACGTTCGCCCGCTGTTTGGACAAAACCGAACCGGAAACGAAGTCCCGGATTAACTTTGAAATCCGACGGTAATCTTCCATTTCTGCCGCCTCCTTTCGCGTCTTTCACAGGTAAGACGACGACGGCGGGCAAAAAGATTTAATTTTTTTGAGAGTTCACATTTTGTTTACAATTTCAATAAAAGGCAGAGGGATAACAAGCGATAGTCGCCTATTATCCCACGAATTATTAATCCAAAAGGTCCGACCAGACCAAAAATTTGACGTCACCTTGAATGGAGCACAGCATTTCATATTGCATCTGCTGATTTTTCAGAATTTGTTTTTGCCCTTCTTCCATTGCCCAGCGGTATTTTTGCTCGTCAAACATTTTCAAGGCTTCTCGCATGGTATCTACCCGATCGGTCTCAAAGAGTCTTGCAATGTATTCGGTGGCCAGCGGATAACAATATTCAAAGGGGAGGATCGAAAGAATCTCTGCATTATCCGACAAAATATTAACACCTTCCTGATGCACAGATTCTCCCTCTTTTTGCAAGGCCGTTCCCTTCCGCCTGGGCAAAAAGATAAAAAGAATGTAAATCAAGGTAAAAGGAATGATCGCGTAAAGTGCAAAGATTCCAGCGTTAAGAGCAATTAAGATAGGGCGAAACCCAAAAACAAGGATTGGGACAAGAAGGATAATTCCCAAGGTCAAAAAGAGCAACCTGTAGAATCGAGTTTTGAGTGGTGCGAGCCGTTCTTCTGCTTCAGAACACAACTCATTTCCTTTTTGAATCCGCTCGTAGGCCTGTACGCAAATGTCATGCGCATGGTGCAGGCGCTCAACCGCCATTCTTCTTTTTTCCGGACTCAACGCAATGGTTTTTACTTCTGCGGACGCCCCACAAAACCCGCAGAACCGCTGTCCTTCCGGAATTTCTTTACCGCATTTTTCACAAGTCATAGCTGTAAATCCTCCCCTTTGTATGAATAAGTTTATAGTAAGATAAAAATAAAGAACTGATTTTCTGTACACCGCTTTTGGCGTGTTCACTTATAAGACGATCCGGAACGAAAAAAAGATTTAAACAATTTTTAATTTCACATTTTCTTAACAAGTCATTTTTGAATATAAAAAAAGGTGTGCCTCAACAAGAGACACACCTAAAAAGAGCTTCCCTCATTGCTGCTAGACAATCCTTACCCTTAGAGAGCAACGGAAAAGAGAGAAAGCACCTTTTCTCAAGGTGATTTCTCTAAGGGCAAATTATAAGATTGTCTAGCAACCATATTATAATACAAATGTCGAAATCTGTCAACAAGAGGCAATAAAAATAGTACATCAAAAAAAGAGTGAATCAAAGCACCGGTAAAAATGTAAAAAGTACGTTTGGATTTGTCAAAACATTTGTCAAGAGCTTTTTTAAAGCATAAAAACCTTGGGAAATCTGGATTTTTTAGAGAGTCTGTGTGCGGTCTCCAAAACCGCGTGTCCTGGGTTCGATCCCTAGTGCCCCTGCCAACAAAAAACGCACTTTTGTCGATAGACAAAGGTGCGTTTTTTGCATGATGTTTGCCTTCGGCAAATGATGACGGTTTCGCCGAATGATGCTCGCTTTGCGAATGATGTGTGCCTTGAGGCACGTTAGGCAAACATCGCATCATTGCGACCAACGGGAGCAACATCATTTTGAGCGAAGCGAAAAACATCATATCGCCGCAGGCGATGCATCATTTGACAAACAACTGATTTTGTAGTATAATAGCGGTGAAAGGAGGCGTCTGCCTTATAATGAAAAAATTCAGACCCAACAAGATGACCACCTTTTTGTTTGCCATGCTTGAAATGATGCCCGCCATTGGGATCGGAATTCCCGTCATGGGGTTTTTTATGGGAGAGGAATATCGGTTCTCGGCACGGGAAATTTTCGGGATAATCCCCGTCTTCTTTTTGCTTTGTGCTCTGATTCTTGTCTTCTGTTGCTTGTTGAATCTCGTTACGTATCCTTTTACCAAGCATACCGTGTTTCTTTTTGACGATTCTTTTTCCCGCGGAGAGACCACGGTACGATACGATGACGTCACCAAAATAGAATTTGATAGCGGAGCGGTACGTCGGTTCGGCTCCAACGATCCGTGCTGCTTGGACTGTTATGCGGGGGACGAACTGCGGATCTCCATAGAACATCCTTCGCTTTTGATGTGTTTTTATCTGTTTCGGAACTGTAAAAACGCAAAGTTTCGATACAAACGGATGAAAAGGTTTCTGTCCTTGAGCGGGTTCTTTTTGCTTCTCTGCGTTGCGCTGGGATTATTGGGATAATTTCAAAGGAGGTTGTTTATGAGACCGGAAGAGTTGGAAGAGGTTCGTGGGATCAAGATCCGACGGCAGTTTTTCAACAAGCCCTTGTTGTTGGTTTTTGCCTGTTTTCTGTTCTTCTTTTTCGGTGCCTGCGTCCTTGGCCTTGCGGATCCGGAAATAACGCTGGGAGAAAGCATACGTGATTTCAGGGCTCCCTTGCGGATTTTCCTGTGGCTTCTCGTCGGTTTTGCCTTTTTCTCGTTTTTCAATCTTTTTCAATGGGGCGAGGTGGTGTGCGTTTTAACCAAGGAGGGCCTCGTTTATGCCGGGGGCTGCATCCCTTGGGAAGAGATTCGGCAAATGGACTACAGAGCCCCGTTCTGTTTGTGGTGGTGGAAAAAGGGCGATGACGACGCGTACTGTTCCTCCGTGGTATTTACGGAAAAAGAGCAGATTCTGTTGCTTTACGCTCCCTTTTTTCTGTTGCTTTTGGTAAAGTGTTACAACAAAAAAATAAAACTCTGTCTTCATTCCGACACCAAAAGTTGGATTTCCTATTTTGCGTCCTTTGTTGTTCTGATCCCCCTGTTGGCGATGTTTTTGGCTTTTTGACGGCTTGGAAAGAAGATTTTTACCAAGAAAGGACCCGAAACGATGTAAAAAACCGTTTTCCGGGAAGTGTCCCGTGTTTCAGTATTTTATGCCCCTGCAGGAAGAATAAGGGTGTTGAGCCCTTGCTTAACCCCCGCAAATCGGATTTGTGAAGAGAGGAGGCGTTTGCAGAATGATCGTTAAAGTGTCGCAAACGGAGTCAAACCTGAAACAAACCTATGACGTAAAAACCGAAAACGGATATTATCACGGGGAAACGGGCCGTGTAAGTCGCCTGCAAACCATAACCCTGTCCAATCAAGAAACCACGGTAAAGGGCGTTTTCTCCTTATCCAAGTGGGGAAACTACGTCCCCTTCAGGTGGCTTTTCGGCAGGGCGAATCTTACGCGTGTATTTCACCTGTACCGCGAGGAACGTCCCTACGGAAACATCGTTTTTTCGAAGCACGGATTCTATAAAAGTTGCTACGTGATCACCTTGGATGGGGGAGAGGTTTTTCATTGCTACGCGCGGTCGAAAGGGTCTTTTGACTACGTTTCCATCTACCAAGGGGACCGACAAATCGGTCTGGTCGAAACATACCTGAATACGAGTAATTACAAATATACGCACAAGCTGTATCTTTTGGAAGAATTTGATCCCTTTGCAGAAACCTTTTCCCTTTTCGTTTTGTATTACGCCAGTTATAACTTTGCACAAAGATTTCATATGTCGGCAGGATCGCATTACGAAAAATCGTGGAGCATTTCGCGCTATAACCACAAGTACGACGAAACGTGGCGAGAAACACATTTCCCCAACGAGAACTATTGGGGGAAAATAAATCTTTTCCGTTGACGAAAAACCGTAAAAAATACTCCCGCTTCGCAAGAAGCGGGAGTTTCGTTTTGAGGGATTATTCCAGCGGGGGCTTGTTGGTTTGGGCGTCGGAGGCACCCGAGCCCGATTCGGCGTCTTCTTCCCCTTCCACGTAGGTGAAGTCCATGACGTTGACCCCGTCCTCGATTTCTCCGCTTTCCGTGGCGGAGACGGTGAGGTAGTTGCCCTCGATTCCTTCAAAGACCGCCGAGGCGGGCAGAAGGTTTCCGTTGAGGGTGACGGTGCCTGCGGTGGCGGCGGCGTGGAAGGCGGGGGTTTTGTTCCACACGCAACCCATCACGTTGGTTTCGCCTCCTGCGGATTGAAGGGTGACGGGCATTTCGGCGGAGAAGAGGGAGGCGGCAAGGACGGTGTTGCCTGCTGCGGAGTACAGAACGTTCCCTTGATCCGCTCCGCGGCAGATCATGCCCTGGACGGTGAGGGATCCTCCCCCGTTATACAAAAAGGCGGAGGCGGCGGTTCCCCGTCCCGATACGCCCAGAGCAGACAGGGTCACTTGGGCGGAATCGGCGGTGAGGATTCCCGTTGCCACGTCTTCCAAAGACAGCAACGTCCCCGTTACCTGCGCCGTTCCCGTGGCGGTCAGGGCGTTGGAGAGAGATTTTGCGGTAATGCCCGACAGGGTCACCCTTCCGTCCGCACAGAGAATTCCTTTTCCGTTGGCGGCAGGATCGGTCAGGGTGATGCGGCGCAGATTTGCGTCGGCCTTCTGCAGGAAAATTCCTTGGGCGGAGGCCTGCAGGTTCACCTGCTCCACGGTGATCTTTTCGCCCTTTTCCAGGAAAATCCCGCGGGGGGCGCGAATCGAAAGATTCCGAATCACCGCATTGGATGCGGAGCAGGCTACGGCGTAAAGGTCGGAGCCGTTCCAGGCCTGAAGCACCTCCAGATTTTCCAGAGACGCCCCTTCCTCCAGACGGATCATGCATCCTTCTCCGTTGGCGGCGGAGTGGAAGGTAAAGGTGGTCTTGTAGGTCCCCGTGTGCCCGACTCCCGTCAGATGCAGGTTCTTCGGCAACAGGATGGCTTCGGTGAAGTTATATTCCCCTTCGGGGATGAACAAAAGGGCTTTCTTTTGCAGGGCGGCGTCCACGGCCTTTTTCAGGGCCTCGGAGTTGTTGGCCGCTTCCTTGGACATTCCGTAGTCCAGCCCGTTGATTATTTCCGTGGGAAGCACCCGCGATGCGTCGGACAGGGCAAAAATCCGTTCAAAGGCCGAGGGCTTTGCATCGTCCTTCGAGACGGCGAAGAGCAATTCCGCCGCATCCTCGTCTCCCTCCCCTCCGTAGAGAAGACCGAAGGCGTTTTTGCCCAGAGCGGCCTTGTCCTCGTGGGTTCGGAAGGTGGGGGCGACGGCAAGGAAGGTGGAATCGGACAGATCAAAGCAGGTGTTCCACCAGGTTCCGAAATCGCAATGATAGAAGGATAGGAAGGAGGGGTTGTGACCGTGTACCACGGATTTCGGCGTTCCCGCAAAGGTGCAACCCGCAAAAATTACGGGTGCCGTTGCTCCTTCGCTCAGGGCTACGGTGTCCGATCCCGTATCGCCCGTGGGACGGAAGGTGGAGTTGGAGAAGGAAACGCCGCAGGCGGGCAGGGATTGCAGATAGAGGGGACGGTTGGTGGAGGTGACGGATAATTCCGTTGCCAGCAAAAGACCGTCGGATTCTGCGGGCACGTTGAGCAAAAGCCCCACGTAAGCGCTCTCTACGTTGTAGCGGTTCAGGGCCACGTCGGCCACCTTTTCCAAGATCATGCCGTGGAGATGCTCGTGAAGGTATCGGGTCAGAATTTCATAGGTTCCCTTTTCTGTAAACCGATCGGGAACGGTGTTCAGCCAATAGGTGGGGGAGACGGAGATGTTCTCCAGATAGGCGGAGGCGTCGTTTTCGGTGATGAGGATTCCGTAATCCAAGGGGGACATCCAGACGCCCTGCACCGTCACGTCCCCCGATCCGGTGATGCAGATGCCGTGATAGGGGTTGATGAGGGCCAGGCTTTGTACCGTCGCGGTTCCCGTGCAGTAGACCGAGGCGGGATAGGCTATGACGGCTTCGGGGGTCTGTTTTTCGTAATAAAGGGTAATTCCCACCAGATTCGCCGTATCTTCCAGGGTGATCAGCGGATCCTTCCGCAGGATTTCGTTGTCTCCCGCCATGAGGACGGTTCGGTCGTTGGACACCGCGTCGGGGGAGGAGAATTCCCCCCGCAGGGTCACGCCGGCCGGGAGAATCAGAGGCTCGGTGATGCGATAAACGCCACGGGGAAGATAGACCGTTCCTCCCGTCTGCTTTGCCAGCTCCAGGGCCAGCTTAACGGGGGCGGTATCGTCGGCAATTCCGTCCCCCTTCGCCCCCAGAAGGGTGGGGAAATAGTTGGCGGCAAAAACCTCGTTGGCGTTTTTCAGCAGCATGGTTTTTCCTTGCTCTGCGCCCAAAAGAGTTTGCACCTTCTTGCCCGTATCCAAGGGGGGCGGCGCGACGGGCTCTTGCACCGAGGCGGCAAAGAGGGCAAAAACGGCGCAGAGGGCAACGAGTAAAATCGCTCCCCCCAAAGAGAGTCGTGCCGAGGTGGATAAAGATCGTAGTTTCATAACGTCTCCTCAACGGATGGATAGATCGGTGGCCAGCCGCAGAGCGGCTCCTTTTTTACGGAATGCGCGCAATAAATTCCCCAGAATCTCTGCCGCGGGGGCCTTGCCCACGGTGATAAGGGGTCGGTCCAACAGAAGCAGGTCGCCTTTGCGGGTGTCCCGATACAGGGCGGCAAGGGCGGCGATCTCTTCCTCCGTGGTCTTTCCCTCGGAGGAATAGACGCAGACCCGTTGCTCGGGGCAGAAGAGCACCTGCTCTGCCGCAAGGGGAAGTCCTGCGGCGGCAAAGATTTGTACGCGGGCGAGGATCTTCAGAATCTCCGATCCCCGATCTCCGTCAAAGCTCTCCGTTTCCCGCGCCGTGCAGGTGATGGGCGGCCGATAAATTCCGTCCCGAAATTCCGCAAAATCGCGGATTCCCCGTCCCACGGGACCGGGCTCGTTGACGGGGGTGGCAAAGCACCAGGCGTGTCCCCGACTGCGGGCCCACTCCGTAAGGGAGAGGGCGAAGCGGTAAAAGATCATGCCTTCTTCCAACGCCGAAAACCGAAGGCGGATCCCCGCGGTAATGCGGCAGAAGCCGTCACAGAGGTTGATCAGCCCTTGTGCGGTCAGCGCTTCTGCCCGTTCCTTGGGCACGGTCAGGGAGAGATCCTCCCGTTTTACGGGATGCTTCTTGCGATATTTTTCCTCGTCGGGCCCCAGATAGGCAACCTGTCCGTCGGCGCATCGGCCGTAGCGGTCCAGAGAAAGATGCAACACGCATTTTGCCGATTCTTTCCGCAGGAGAGGGTATCCCGCGATCTGCTCCGTGAGGGCCTTGACGGCAGGAGAGGTTCCGTGGAGGCGGAGGTATTCCGCAAAGGCGAAAAGCCCACCCGATTCGGGGGTCTGCTTCGCCGTTTCCTCGTGGGCAAGACGCAAAAAACGCAGATGCTCCATCAGACTGCGGGTGTTTTCCTGCAGGGCGGAGAAGGCTTCCTCCCAAGAGGCGTCCTGTGGGGGGATTACTTCCCGTTTCGCGGCTTCTTCCAGCCCTTCCAGTCGGCGCAGAATGCCTTCAATCTTGGTCAGAAGGGTGGGGTTTTGCAGAAAATCTTCTAAAATTTCCTTGCGGAACTGCAGATCCTTGCGGGAGGTTTTCCAAGAAAGAATTCGTTGCAGCTTTTCGGGAGTTTCCCCGCCGAGGGGACCGAGAAAGCCGAAGACTTCGGCCGAATACCCTTCTTCTTTGGGGGTGTCGGGATCGGCGAACAGAAGGCTGAAACGGGGAAAACGGTCAGGCACGGCTCGATCCCTCCAATTCTTCCGCCGTCAGACTGTGCTCCTTGAGCAGGTCCTCCAGCGTTCGGTCGGTGCCCACCTGCAGAAGGACGCAGGGGGGCAGGGTTTTTTCCTGAATACGGCGTTGCAGCGCCGCCAGATTGCTTTTACTGCGGATGCGGATCACGCCGCGGGCAGAGCCTTCCGCCAGGGGGCGGATCACCTCTCCCACCGCCGCCTCTTCCTGTCGGGGAAGCATGGCGTCGAAGAGGTTGCGGCAAAGGCAGAGACTGTGCTCGTTGAGCCCTTCCGTGGAGACCTGTCCCTCCCGATCGGTGACCAGACGGTTGATGGGGGAAATTTCTCCCTCTTCGGCGAAGATCAGCCCCCCGAAGGAGCCGATCACGTGGGCAAGGGCGATTGCGTGGAGAAAGTCCTGCGAGTCGGGGCCGCAGAGCACGGTGACGGGCTCCATGGGGGAGGACCGATAATCGGTGCGTCCCACCGTTTCTTCCTGCGAGGGATGGCAAAGCCCCTTGATTTGGGTATAAAAGCCCATGGGACGGAAGCGGGGCAGGCAGAGGGAATAGCCCCGACGGAGCCCTTCTCCGTAGAGGCGGTTCAATGCCGTATAAAAGGCGGCCTCCCGGGAAAGACGCAGCAGATCTTCCGTTCCGCAGGCGGCGGAGAGAGCAAAAAATTCTTCCAGACGGCGGGTGAGCTCCTTCGATCCGCGGATGACGCTCGTCAGAACGGCCCGCTCCACGGGGGTGTATTCCCGCGCCAAGGGGGCAGGCGCTTCCTTTTTCGGCAGATCGAATTCCCGCAGAACCGCTTCCGTCAGGGCAAAGACCCCGTCGGAATCCTCGGCGCGGAAGAGGCGGGCGGAGCCCTCTTCGTCGGGGCGTCCCACGGCGTAGCAGATCCCTTCGTCAAAGCCGAAGGCCTCCACCAGCTCCGCCGCTTTGTGCTTCAGTTCTTTGTATTCGTAGCTTTCCGCGTATCGCTTCAGGAAGCGGAAACAGCGTCGGAACCCTTCGCTTTCGGGAATCACGTCCCCCAAAATGCGGCAGAAGGCGTCGAATTCCCGGGAGAACCGTTCGAACCGCGCAACGCGGCGAAGCTGATCGGTTTCGTTGCCCTGCGTGGTCGGGTCCCAATTCCGTCCCAAGGCGGCAAAGGCGGTAAAAATTTTCTGCAACGGAACCGAGGCCGCCAACTCCGCCCCCATTTGTCCGCGATATTGCAACACGGCGGGGTCGGAGGAAAAGCGTCCCAGATATTCGGTTAAAATCCTTCGATCCTCCGAGGAAACGCCCTGCTTTTCCAGCAGACCGTCCACCGCCTCGGAGCCGATCATTCTCCCGTCCTCGGCGGGGGCGGGAAAAAACAAACTTGCGTACATGGAGGAAAACCTCGCTTGCGTTTTTTGGAATTACACCGTTCCTGCGGGAGGCGCCAGATCCACGATGGTCTGACAGAGGGTGTCGTAGTCGATGCCCGCCGCCCGCGCTTCCTGAGGCAGAAGGCTGTTGGGGGTCATGCCGGGAAGGGTGTTGGCCTCCAGACAGTAGAAGTCCCCTTCGTCCCGATGAAGAATAAAATCAATACGGCAATAGGTGCCAAGCCGCAGAACCTTCGCCGCCTTTTCCGCCAATTCGGCAAGGCGGGCGTTTTGAGCGTCGGTCAGTTGGGCGGGACAGATTTCCTCCGTAGCACCCGACTGATATTTGTTCTTATAATCGTAAAATCCTTGTTTGGGAATGATTTCAATGGGGGGCAGGGCCTTTCCGTCCAGAATCCCCACGGAAAATTCCCGTCCGGGAATGGTCTGCTCCACCAGAATCAGATTCTCGTATTTGCGGGCCTCTTCCAGAGCGGCCTGCAGTTCTTCCTCGCTTTGCACCATGGAAATGCCCACGCTGGACCCGCAGGAGCAGGGTTTGACCACGCAGGGCATGGGATGGTCCGCGGGAAGGGTTTCTTTGCTTAAATCAAGGGTAATGCCCTTGGCCACGGGAATCCCCGCGGCGGCCAGCAACTTCTTGGTAATATCTTTGTCCATGGCAAGCACGCACCCCACGTGGGTGGAGCCGGTGAAGCGGATATTCTCCGCCTCCAGAATGGCCTGCATCTGCCCGTTTTCCCCCATGGCGCCGTGCAGAGCCAGGAAGACGATGTCCGCCCCGTGGCAGAGGCGCAACACGTTTTTGCCCACCAGGGAGCCGTTGGGGGAGGCTTTTTTCAACTCCTCCAGGTCGGGGGCGATTTCGGGAATGGTGTAGGAATAATCCCCGTCTCCTTCCTTACGGAAGAGGGAATCGGGGCAGACCCCTTCGGGAATCTCCATCCCCAGAAAGGCGTCCACCAAAAGGACCCGATGGCCCGAGCGCATCAGGGAATTGGCAATCAGGCTTCCCGAAGAGAGGGAAACGTCACGTTCGGGGGAATAGCCCCCCGCAAGAACTACGATTTTCATCGGACAAAATCTCCTTATTTCAGTTTGACGAAGCCGTATTCTTCGCCGTTGCGCACCCGCGCGATGCCTTCTGCGGAAAAGTCTCCCGCATCGTCCCAGAGTCCGTCGCACAGCTCCGTTCCTTGGGCGTTGACGAAGAACCATCTCCCCGAATTTGCCACGGCGGCGGCCCCGTTGTAGAAGTCGCGGGCGGCGTCGTATTTCAGAGAAACGGTTTCCTCTCCGTTTTGATTGATAAAGCCGAAATCCCAGCCCGTGCCTGCGGATTTTGCCACCCGCGCAAAGCCCGATTCGGTGAAGGAATAGGCCTTTTCGTAGGTTTGGCTGACGACGGCGCCCGTTTTGTCGATAAAGCGGTATCCGTTTTTATCGTGCACCGCCGCGCGACCGCCGGAGAAGGATTCCACCGCGTCCCATTCCCCTTCGATGACCTTTTTTCCCGTTTGGTCGATAAAGCCCCAGGGGGTGGTGAAGGCTTTGTCCTGTACGGCGCAGAGCCCTTCGGAAAAGTCCTTGGTGTCGTACCAGGTGGGGGCGAGGACCTCTTTTCCCGTAAGATCGAGAAATCCGGTCTTCAAAGATTCGGTTCCCGCGTCGGAGAAGACCGCCACCAGCCCTTCGGAGGCCTTGGACGATTCGCCGTAGACGATTTCGGTCAGCAGGTTTCCGTCTTGATCCAAAAATCCGTAAGAAGAATCCTGCCGCACGCAGGCGATGCCCTCCCGATAGGGGGAGGCTTCGCTGTAAAGGGCGTCGGTGATTTTCTTGCCCGTCTTGTCGATATAGCCGTAATACAATCCCTCTTGGTAGACCGCCCGATCCTCGGAGAAGGATTGAACCGACTGATAGAGGAAGGGGATGACGGTTTTCCCCTCTTTGTCGATAAAGCCCCACCGACCCGACTGCCGCACGGCGGCAAGGCCTTGGGAGAAGGAGAAGGCCCCGTCGTATTTCGCGTCCACGACCAGGTTCCCTTCCGTATCGATAAAGCCCCACTTTTCGTCCTTCTGCACGGCGGCAAGCCCTTCGGAAAAGTCCTTGGCGCCCTCCCACTCCCCTTCCAGGGTGGTCAGATACTCGTTTTCAACCCGCTTCAGCCCTCCGTCGGCCAGATTCCACAGAAGAATCCCCGCGGCGAAGAGGACGAGCAGGCTGCATAAAATGACGGTAAAACGCTTTTTGCTCATGAAAGTCTCCTTAAGAGATAATTATACAGTATAATAATACCATAAAATTACGCAAAAAGCAAGTACATTTTTTCGGAAAGCACAGATTTGTGCATATTTTTTGCGGCAACGGGCAAAAATAGAGCCAAAAAAAGGAAAAGGTGGCATTCCAATGTATGTAAAAATCCGAAAAAGTACACTTATTCTTCGTTCGGTTCTGTTTGCGCTTCTTATTTTGGGGCTCTGCGGTGCCGTTCTCGGGATGGACGGACTTCGGTCGGGGGATCGGAGCCGATACGAGGGGGAGGTGGCGGCAGGCTGGCGGTTGAGCGTGGCGGAGTTGTCCGACGCTCTTCAGCGCATGGAGACCGATCTGCAAAAGGGGACCTTCGCCTCGGGGGAATATCAGGCGGTATCCTGGGCGGCGCAGGTCTTTGCCGAGGCGGGCGCCGCCCGCACGGCGTTGGAGGAGCTTCCCTTATACGAATCTCGTCTGGAAAATACCGAAACCTTTCTGAATCAGGTGGGGGAATTCACGTTGGAAATGGCCCGCAAGCAGATGCGGGGCGAGACCTTGGAGGAGGAAGAGAAGCAATCCTTGAAAACGCTGGCCTTGCGGTCGCGTCAGCTGGCGGACGAGGTGCTGTCTCTTTCGGAATCCGTAGCGGACGAGAATCCGGATTTTGCCGCCATGCAGGAGCTGCTTTCTCCCTCCGAGGAAGGGGAAGATCCTTCCCGCTTTGAGGCGTTGGAGGGGATTTTTGCCGAGGACGAGCCCTTGATCTACGACGGGGATTATTCCGCCTGGTACGGTCAGCGCACCTCCTCCTGGCTGGAGAGTCTGCCCGAAGCCGACGGGAACACCTTCGCCCCCCGCGTGGGGGAGATTTTGGGGATTTCCGCAGAATCTCTGAAGACGTCCGAGCCCTACGGAAAGCCCTTTCCCTATCGGATTTGTGAGTCCGAAAACGCCGTAGCGGCGCTTTCCGTGCGAGGGGGGATTCTCTTCGCTCTGGAGATCGATCGGGTGCCCACGGAATCGAAGCTGTCCGTGGATCTGACCCTTTCCAACGGGACGAAGGCTTTGGAAAAATTGGGATTCCCCGCCATGGAGGTTTTGGCGTGGCGGCGGGAAGAAAATATCCTCAGTGCCGTCTTCGTGCCCCGTCAGCAGGGGGTTTTGATCTACGGGGATCGGGTGACGGTCTCTTTTGCGCTGGACAACGGGGAGATTCTGGCCCTCAACGCCACGGAATATCTTCTGTCCCATAATCCCGACCGTGCCTTTACCCCCTCGGTGACCGCCAAGGAGGCGTCGGCGATTCTGCGGGAGGGATTGCAGGTGACCGACACGGATCTTGCGGCTCTGGCGGGGGGAGACGGGACGGAGGTTCTCTGCTGGCAGTTTACCGTTTCCGACGGAGACGGACAGGCGGTGATTTTCGTGGACGCCAAAACCAAAACCGAGCGGGAAATCCTCCTGCTCCTGCAGGACGAGGATTTTCTGCGGTTGATTTGAGGGTGCAGGCCGCCCCTTCCGCAATTTCTCCCGAAAATGCACCGCTCCCGCCGTGGGCGGGAGCGGCCCGCGGCGGAGCCGCGGGGGAAGGGGCACGCCCCGCAGGATTCCTGCAAAAAAACAAAAAACGACCCCTCTGCGGTTGATCCGCAGAGGGGCTCGGTTTTATTCTTCTTCGTCTTCTTCGTCAAATTCGTCCGCGTCGGGGTCGGTGGAGTAGAATTCCTCCGCCTCCTCGGCGGCTTCTTTTTCCTTGCGGCGCTTTTTCAGCTTGCGCACCAGCAACACGATGCCTACGGCGAGCAAAATCACGCCCAGAATTACGGCAACGAGAATCAGAATCTTCTTTCGCTTTTGGGCTTTGTCTTCGTTTTCCTGTTTTTTGAACAGATCGAAAATGTCTTTGAATTTGGTCATGGTTTGGGCAAGTTTCATCCCGAGGCCTCCTTTGTGTGTTTGTGTTTCGACGGATTCCGTCTTGTTCTGATTTTATTATATCGGATTTTTTTCCCCGACGCAAGACCTTTCACAAAAATTTGCGATTTTTTGCGGCACGGTCCGGCAAGAATTTTTTTGCTTTATTTTCTCTTTGCCCCCTTGCAAAAAGCCGAAAAGTATGTTATAATATAAAATGAGTTATTATTGAGTAGACCAAGGAGGCAGATCATGACGGTTCTCGGCATTGACCCCGGCGTGGCTACCGTGGGGTGGGGGTTCGTTCATTACGACGGATACCGCTTTTCCAACCCCGAATACGGAGCCTTGATCACCCCGCCCAAAATCCCTCTGGAGCGGCGGCTGGAGATGATTTACGACGATCTGACCAAGCTCATCGACCGTCTCAAGCCCGATTGCGTCTCCATTGAAGAGTTGTTTTTCTCCAAAAACATTACCACCGGCATCGCCGTGGCCCACGCTCGCGGCGTGATTATGCTGGCCTGTCAGAAGGCGGGGTTGCCCTGCTACGAGTTCAAGCCCCCTCAGGTCAAGCAGGCGGTGGTGGGATACGGCAACGCGGAGAAAAAGCAGGTGATGCTCATGACCCAGATGCTTCTGAATCTCAAGGAATTGCCCCGCCCCGACGATGCGGCGGACGGCCTTGCCCTGGCCGTGTGCTGTGCTCATTCTCTCGGCATGGCGCGGCTGAATGCGAAACTGCAAAACCGATAAGAAAGAGGGTTTTTTATGTACGATTATCTGCGGGGCGAGCTGGCCCGTTGCGATCAGCAGACCGCCGTTATTGATTGCGGCGGAGTCGGCTATCTTTGCAATATTTCCACCAATACCTATCACGAAATCAGCGGAAAAACTCACGTGAAGCTGCATACCTATCTCCACGTGAAGGAAGACGCCATGACCCTCTACGGCTTTGCGGACGAGCAGGAAAAGCAGTTTTTTACGCTTTTGATCTCCATCAGCGGCGTGGGCCCCAAGGGAGCCCTTTCGGTTCTGTCCGAAATGCTGCCCGAAACCTTTGCCGCCGCCGTTCTGACGGGGGATTACCGCCAGATTTCCAAGGCAAACGGGGTGGGCCCCAAATTGGCGCAACGGATTTGTCTGGAATTGAAGGATAAGCTGGCCAAGGCCGACGTGAAGGTCTCCGAGGAACGGGCAGCTGCCGCCGTGGCGGATAAAGCGGCCTTCGAGGACGCCGCCGCCGTGTTGGCCTCCTTCGGGTATCACAAAAACGATATTGCAAAGGCTCTGGAAAAATGCACCGCCGACAACAGCCAGGATCTGGTTCGTCAGGCCTTGCGGATGCTTTCCAACGTATAAAGGAGGGGACCTATGGAATTTGATGAACGCTTAGTTTCCACCCGCGCCGTCGAGGCCAACGACGATCCGGAAAATCTCCGTCCCCAGCGGCTGGACGATTACGTGGGGCAGGTGCAGGCCAAGGAAAACCTGCGGGTCTTTATCGAGGCGGCAAAGAAGCGCAACGACGCGCTGGATCACGTGCTTTTCTTCGGTCCTCCGGGGTTGGGAAAAACCACCCTTGCCAACATCGTGGCCGCCGAAATGGGGGTCTCCATCCGCATCACCAGCGGCCCTGCTCTGGAAAAAGCAGGGGATATCGTAGCCCTTCTGACCAATCTTCAGCAGGGGGATATTCTTTTTATCGACGAAATTCACCGTCTTTCCCGCACGGTGGAGGAAATTCTTTATCCCGCCATGGAGGATTACGAATTCGACGTGATTCTCGGCAAAGGTCCCTCCGCCCGCTCCATTCGCTTTGACCTGCCCAAATTCACCCTCATCGGCGCTACTACCCGTTCGGGCCAGCTGGCCTCCCCCTTCCGGGACCGCTTCGGGGTTCTTCTTCGGCTGGAGCTGTATCAGGTGCAGGAGCTGGAGCAGATCGTCAAGCGCTCCGCCTCCATTCTGAACATTGACATTACCGATGCGGGGGCCCACGAGATCGCCTCCCGTTCCCGGGGCACGCCCCGTATTGCCAACCGCCTGCTCAAGCGGGTGCGGGACTTTGCTCAGGTGTTGGGAGACGGGGTGATCACCGACTCCATTGCCGACGAGGCTCTGCGCCGTCTGGACATTGACAAGCTGGGGCTGGACGCCATGGACCGCAAGATGCTCACCGCCGTGGTGCAGCAGTTCCGCGGAGGACCCGTGGGACTGGAAACGCTGGCGGCCATGATCGGGGAAGAGGCGGTGACGGTGGAAGACGTGTACGAGCCTTATCTGATGCAGATCGGCTTCTTGATCCGCACCCAACGGGGCCGTTGCGTCACCGAAGCGGCCTGCCGCCATCTGGGCCTGGAGTTTCCCAAATGAGTTTGCGTAAAGACCGCATTTTTGAACTGGATTTTCTGCGGGGGCTTGCCCTGACGATGATGTGTCTGGACCATTTTGCCTACGATCTGGTCTACGCGCCCCTTTGGTTTTCCGACGCCAACACCACGGCCATCTATACCATGAAGGAAATCGGGGAAAGCATCGTCTTTTCCGATTGGCGCTTTGCCCTGCATTATATCTTCGCCACCCTCTTTTTTCTTCTGGCGGGCATCGGGTCCGCCCTGACCAAGCATCACGGAAAACGGATTTTACAGATTGGCTCCGCCGCGCTTATCATCACCTTTGCCACGGTGGTGCTGGATCTTCTGTTCCGCATGAAATCCACCATCCTCTTTGGGGTTCTCTCGGTGATGGCGGTGGGGGCGGTGCTTTGTTGGATCGCCTCCCTCTTCGGCGAAAAACGGGGGAAATGGATCGCCCTCGGAGTGGGCGTTTTGTTCGTGGTCATCGGGTTTTGCCTGCGGTGGTACGAGGCCCCCACGCTGAAGTATTTCGGCTGGGAGGATTTCTTCTCCGTGGCCTTCGGAACGCTTCGTTACGGGGCCGATTGGTTCCCGATTTTCCCCTGCGCAGGGGTGATCCTCATCGGCTATTTTCTCGGAAAAACCCTTTATCAAAACAAGCAGTCTCTCTTTCCCGCCCTGCGGGGAAAGAAGGATTACGTCTTCGGCCCCATCGGCCGCAAATCCCTTTGGATCTATCTGTTCCACCAGCCCGTTCTGTACGGAATTCTGTGGGTTGTGGTTCGTTGTTTGGAGAAATAAATCTTATGTTCGGCGTATTCGTAAACGTGCTGACGGTGCTCGTCGGCAGTTCCTGCGGTCTTTTGTTCCGCAAAGCCCTTCCGCGGAGTATTTCCGATAAGGTCATGGTGGCCTTAGGGCTCTGCACCGTGTTTTTGGGGGTAGACGGCATGATCGATCCCGATTACGGCGGCGCTCTGCCCTTGATCATCATCGTTGCCATGGTGTTGGGGACGTTTGTGGGTGCCCTTCTGCGCATCGACGACGGCATTTCCCGCCTGGGTACGTGGGTGGAGGGGAAATTTTCCCGCGCCCAAAAGGGCACCGTTGCCCAAGGCTTCGTCACCGCATCTCTGGTCTTTTGCGTGGGCTCCATGACGGTGGTGGGCTCTCTGCAGGCGGGGCTGGAAGGGGATTACACCCTCCTTCTGACCAAATCCCTTTTAGACCTCGTCTCCTCCTCCATGCTGGCCGCCTCTTTGGGGATCGGGGTTTTGTTCTCCGCCCTGTTCGTACTGGTGTTTCAGGGAGGCTTGGTGCTTTTGTCGGGGGTGCTCCAGCCCGTGCTGACGGCAGGGGCCGTGGACGCCATGGTCTGTGCGGGTGCGCTGATGATGGTGGCGCTGGGGTTGAACCTCGTGGGTGCCACCAAGCTGAAGGTGGCGGATTATCTTCCCGCGCTGGTGTTTGCTCCCGCCCTCTGGTGGTTGTGGAACTGGATCTCTCCCATGCTTTAATTTCGTTTTTACGTAGAAGAAAGGACGTATGCTATGTACCGTTTTGCCTGTGATTATCAAGAAGGATGCCATCCCCGCATTCTCAAAGCCCTCACCCAAACCAACCTGGAGCAGACCGTGGGATACGGTTGCGACCCCTATTGCGAAAAAGCACGGGAATTGCTGCGGCAGGTGGCCAAGGCTCCCGATGCGGACGTTCATTTTCTGGTGGGCGGCACCCAGACCAACGCCACCGTCATCGCCTCTCTGCTCCGTCCCCATCAAGGGGTTCTGAGTGCCGATTCGGGGCACATCAACGCCCACGAAACGGGGGCTGTGGAGGCAACGGGGCATAAGGTTCTGCCCCTTCCCGCCGTGGACGGAAAAATCACCGCCAAGCAGGTGGAGGATTACGTCAACGCCCATTACGCTGACGGCAGTCACGAGCACATCGTCCAGCCGGGCATGGTCTATATTTCCCATCCCACGGAAAACGGCACCCTCTACAGCCGACAGGAGCTTTACGACCTGTCCCGCATCTGCCGTGCCTATCACCTGCCCCTTTTCATGGACGGCGCCAGATTGGCTTACGGCCTTACGGCGGCGGGCAACGATCTGACTCTGGAGGACATCGCCGCCAAATGCGACGTTCTCAGCGTGGGCGGCACCAAATGCGGCGCCCTCTTCGGGGAAGCGGTGATGATTCTGCGTCCCCAATATAAAGAGGATTTCCGTTATCTGATGAAGCAGCGGGGAGCCATGCTTGCCAAGGGACGTCTGCTGGGGCTTCAGTTTTTGACCCTCTTCACCGACGGACTTTATACGGAAATCGCCGAAAAGGCAAACCGTCAGGCGGACAAGATCCGCGACGCGTTGAAGAAGAGCGGATTTCCCCTTCTGTACGAAACCCGTGCAAACCAGACCTTCGTGGTTCTGCCCAACGAGATTCTGGCGTTCTTCAGCGAAAAATACGCCTTCGAGGTCTGGGGCAAGCCCGACGAAGAGCACACCGCCGTGCGCATCTGCACCTCCTGGGCCACGGAGGACGAGGCGGTGCGTCAACTGGTGGAATCCATCAAGGCCGCAGGGGTGTAAACGGTGGATCTGATTATCCTTGCGGGGTTACCCGCCACGGGGAAGACCACCCTTGCCAAGGCCCTTTCGCAGGCCCTGTCCCTTCCCGTTCTGGAGAAGGACGAAATTAAGGAAGCCCTTTTTGACACGCTGGGCTACGCCGACGGGGAAGCGCGGCAAAGACTGGGTCTTGCGGCCAACCGAATCCTTCTGCGTTGCGCCGAAAGTCTGCTTTCGACGGGAAATTCTCTGATTTTAGTGAATAATTTCGATACGGAAAGCGTTCCGCAGGTGGAAGAGATGATGGCCCGCGTGGGATGCCGTCACGTGACGATTTTTCTGACGGGAGACCCCGAGCTTCTCCACCGCCGCTACGTGGAACGGGATCGGAAGGGGTTGCGGCATCCTGCCCACGCCCTCTGCCGTCGCTATCCGCCCTGCCCCGAGGACGGTCCTCCGCCCGAAATGACCGAGGACTTTTTCCGCCGCCATTTCGTGGACGCGGGGATGGGGAATTTCCGTCTGAACGGCCCGCGCATCGAGGTGAACGTGACCGCCCAAAAGGCGGACACCGCCGCATTGGTTCGGGAAATCCAACGGCTTTTGGCAGGGAAAACGTCGTGAAATCGTACGGAAATGCAAACTGTTTCTTTCATTTTTCGAAAAGCCCTTGCATTTCCGTATTTCTTATGGTATATTGTATTAGTAAGGTAATCCCTTAAAACAAAAAAGGAGAAATGTATCATGAAAAAACTGTTGTCGCTGACTCTCGTCGTGTTGTTTGCTCTTACCGCACTGGTTGCCTGCGGAGATTCTTCTCCCGCAGAACTGAATGCCGACACCATTCTGGGCGTCTGGACCTACGAGGCCAACGCAAAAGAACTCCTCGGTATGGACGTTGCCATGGAAGGCTCCATGGAATTCAAGGATGACGGCACCGTTATCGTCTCTATGAACGTGGAGAAGATGATCAAAAGCCTGGACCTGGAAGCGATTGCCGAAATGAGCGGCATCAGCGTGGATGAGATGGAAACCGCCATGGAAGCAATGGGCATGACGCTGGACGATCTGAAGGAAACCGCTCTGCAGGGCGCTTACGAAAGCGTGAAGCAGATGGGCACCGTGAAGGACGGCAAGGTCTCCATGACCCAGTACTACAAGCTGGAAGGCGAAAAGATCTACATGAGCGAAGATAAAGACTTTGACGAAGACGAAGCCTCCACCTTCACCTATAAGAACGGCGAACTGACCGTGGACGGCATCACCCTGAAAAAGTAAATCAACCAAAAACAAAAAGGCACACTTCTTTACGGAGTGTGCCTTTTTATGCTCTTGCGGGAAAAGAAGGCGCTTCCGTAAATTTCCCTTGACAAAACGGACTTCTTATGATATAATAGTAAGTGCCAAACAATCTGATAACCAAGCTTCATCCCCTGAAAAGAGGGGATATTCTGCCTTGCGTTTGAAAAAACTAATAGTTCAAAGGATTTGCAAAAAACGCAACTCCGATACGGGCTATTAGTTTTTCGCAAGGAAGCTATGTTATCCGGTTGTTTGGCGACAATCGGAGTGTGCGTTTTTTATGCGCCGACTTCGGTTGGCGCATTTTTTGATTTTAGGAGGAAAAAACAATGCCATTGATTTCCTGTCCCGATTGCGGCGGATCTCTTTCCGACCGCGCCACCACTTGCGTCCATTGCGGCGCTCCCATCAAGCCCAAGTGCGGCTTACTGACCGTCTTTTTCTATCAGAAGAGCACGCAATTCGTCCTGGACGACGAGATTGCCCTCACGTTGTGTACCGAATCGGAAGAAGAAATTGCGCGGTTTACGGTGGACACTGTGGTCACCCTCCCCGTTCCTCGAGACATGAAGGTTTGCACGTTGGCGGATTTCCCCTTTCCCCACTCCAAAGGCGCCGCAATTTCGGTTCCCGCCGACCGACACACGTATATCAGCCTTTCCGTGCGGGATTACGCGGGAAATTTGATTACGAAAACCGAATATCTCGGTTCGCAGGGTCTGTGACCCGTTCCTCAAAAAACAGCGCCGCCCGATTCGGGCGGCGTATTTTTGTATACAGAAAACCACGCGATAGTCGCGTGGTTCAATAGCGGCTTTTGCCGATGAGTAGAAATTCAAAGCGAAAAGAGTTTTGAGAGGAAACGGTTGTGCAGAACTCATAAATTGAACGTGGCACCTCCGTTGAGGCTCCCCTTAGTAAGGGGAGCTGGATTGCCGAAGGCAAGACTGAGGGGATTGACACGGAAACTGTTACTTTCCACAATTCCGTATGGAAAGAATCTCTTCGGCGGTCAATCCCTTCCGTCACGGCGATCGGATACGCCGTGCCACCTCCCCTTACTAAGGGGAGGCTCACGATAGCGCA